>NZ_JBVJHR010000001.1:380277-822054 GCF_055586705.1 Sphaerisporangium sp. NPDC049457
CACACCGCCACGGACACGGCCGCACACACCGCCACGGACACGGCCGCACACACCGCCACGGACACGGCCGCACACACCGCCACGGACACGGCCGCACACACCGCCACGGACACGGCCGCAGACACGGCCGGAGACGCCGCCGGAGGCACCGCCGCGGTCCCGGCCGAACACAGGACCGAAGACAGAACCGGGGACACCGCCGGGGAGGTGGCCGGGGGAACCGCCGGGGAGGCGACCGGCGTGGTCGTCGACCTGCTGCCGCCCGACCGCGTCGTCCGTTACGCGGGCCAGCCGATCGCCGCCGTCGCCGCCGCGGGCCGGCGCGAGGCGCTCGCGACCGCGGCGACCGTAGAGATCACCTACGAGCAGCTCCCCGCCGCGCTCGACGACGCGCCCGGCGCGCCGTCCGTCTACGACGAGGACGAGCGGAAGCGGGCGCCCAGCCATGCCGAGGGGATGACCCTGCCGGCCCCCTGGAACGGCAACGTGCACGGTCCCTTCACCCGGATGAGCAGGCGCGGGCGCACCGCGGCGCGGCGCGTCCAGGACGCGCGGGCGGCCGGCGACCCGCGCCTGGTGACCGGCGCGTTCACCACCGCCGTGCAGGTGCACACCCCGCTGGAGCCGCACGCGTGCGTGGCCCGGTGGGACGGCGGCGACCTGCACCTGCACGTCTCCACCCAGGCCGTGGGCGTGGTCGCCGAGCAGGCCGCCAAGCGGTGGAGCCTGGCGCCCGGCCGGGTGCACGTCGTCGCCGAGCACGTCGGCGGCGGGTTCGGCGCCAAGGTGGGGATGACCGTCGAGACCGTCGCGGCCGTCGAACTGGCGCGGGCCTGTGGCGCGCCCGTGCGCGTCGTGCTCGGCCGCGACGAGGAGCTCGCCGCCGCCGGCAACCGGCCCGGCACCCGCACCGACATCGCCCTGCTCACCGACGACGAGGGGAACCTCGCCGCCCTCACCATGGACGTGCACGGCCGCGGCGGCGTGGCCGTCGGGTCGGGCGTCGCGATGCAGGCCCGGCTGATGTACGGCACGGCGCCCCGCCGGCTCCGCGACTTCGACGTGGTCACCAACGAGCCGCCCGGCGCGCCGTTCCGCGGCCCGGGGGCGCCGCCCATGCTGTGGGCGCTGGAGCAGGCCGTGGACGAGGTCGCGCACCGCCGCGGCGAGGACCCGATCGCGCTGCGCCGCCGCTGGGACGGCAACCGTAAGCGGCAGGCCCTGTACGAGTGGGCCGCCGCGCTGCCGGTGTGGGCCGGCCGTCCGGCGACCGGCGCGCAGTCGGGGCGCTTCCGCCGGGGCGTCGGGGTGGCCGCCGCCAACTGGTTCTACGCCGTGGACCCCGCGACCGAGGTGGAGCTGAGCGTCGAGGACGGCGTGGTAGTGGCCCGCACCGCCACCCAGGACGTCGGGACGGGCGTCCGCGGCGTGATCGCCGCCGTGCTGAGAGAGGAGCTGGGACTGCCCGCCGAGCGCGTCCGCGTCGAGATCGGCAGGACCGGCGCCGTGCACGGTCCCCTGGCGGCCAGCAGCCGCGGCACGGCGTCCGTGGCGCCCGCGGCGCGCGACGCGGCGCTGCGGCTGCGCCGCCTGGGCCTGACCGACGGCGCCCGAGTGGTCGGCAGGCGGCGCCGTGACCGGTACGGCTACCTCACGCCGTTCCCTGTGGGCGGCGTGGCGCTCGGCCGGGGGCTCAGCGGCGCGGTCCACGTCACCGAGGTGGAGGTCGACACCCGTCTCGGCGCCGTCCGGCCGCTGCGCGTCTGGGCGGGCGTCGCGGTGGGCCGCGTCTACGCCGAACGCCTGGCGCGCGGCCAGTGCGAGGGAGGCGTCGTCCAGGGCATCGGCTACGCCCTGTACGAGGAACGCCACGTCGACCCGGTGACCGGCGTCGTCCTCACCACCAGTCTGGACGACTATCACATACCCGGCATCGGCGACTGCCCGGAGATCGCCGTGCACTTCCACCGCGACGGATGGGACCACGTCAACGGGCGCGGCGTCGGGCTCGGCGAGGTCTCCACGATCGGCGTGGCCGCCTCGGTGGGCAACGCCGTCCACAACGCCACCGGCTGGCGCCCACGCGACCTACCCATCCGCCCCGACCGCCTCCTGCAAGGACTCCAAGGCCGATGACCCCCGCCCCGGCCAGCCCCTGGAGAAGATCGAAGGTCGATGGCCCTCCGCCTCGACCGGCTCCTGGAAGGGATCCAAGGCCGATGATCCTTCGTCTCGACCAGCCCTTGGAAGGGATCGAAAGCCGATGACCTCCCTTACCGACATCGGAGGGGCGGCGCTGCTCGGTGGCGAGTTGCGCGCCGGCGGCACCGACCTGATGTCGCGCCCCTCCGCCGGCCCGCACATCGACCTGAGCGGCCTGCCCGAGCTGTCCGGCGTCACCTGGCGGGCCGACGGCACGGTCCGCGTCGGCGCGCTGACCACGATCGCCGACCTGGCCGCCGACGAGCGGATCGCCGCCGCCCACCCGTCCCTGGCGCTGACCGCGGCCGCGGTGGCCACCCCGCAGATCCGCCGGACGGCCACGGTCGGCGGCAACCTGCTGCAACGCAACCGATGCGCCTACTTCCGCAACCCGGCGTTCTCCTGCTACCAGAGCGGCGGCGACGGCTGCCCCGCCCGGCGCGGGCTCACCCTGCGCACCGCCGTCGTGCACACCGGGCCGTGCGTCGCCCCGCACCCGTCGTCGCTGGCGATGGCGCTGCTCGGGTGCGAGGCGACGGTCGAGGTCAACAGGGAGGATCCGTTCCCCGTCGAGCGGCTGTACGGGGACGGCGCCGACCCGACGCGCGATCACCTGCTCGCTCCGGGATCCGTCCTGCTGGCCGTCGTCCTGCCGCCGCCGCTACCGGGGGAGCGTGCCGCCTACCACCGGGCGACCTCCAGGGCGCACGGCGAGTGGCCGCTGGTGGAGGCCGCGGTGCGGCTGGTCGTGGACGACGGGCGCGTCACGTTCGCCCGGGTGACCGCGGGCGGCGTCGCGCGCGTGCCTCTGCGCCTGCCCGAGGTCGAGGACGCCCTCCTGGCCGGCGAGCCGCCGGACCGCGCGGCCTCCCTGGCCGCCGCCCGCTGCACCCCGGCCCCCGAGAACGCCTACAAGGTCACCCTGCTCACCGGGACCGTCCTCACAACCCTGGAACAGGCCTGGCCCCCGCCGGCGCGGTGAGGTCGCGCCCGAAGGCGTCCACAGCCTGGGCGTGGCGTTCGAGCAGGACGGTGACGAGTTCGGGGGCCGGGCCGAGGGGGGCGGCGACCGTGTGGGCGCCGGCGGCCAGGGCGGTGTGCCGGACCTTGTCGGCGAAGTGGCCGGGGGCGAGCAGGTAGGGGGCCACCACCACGCGGGACGGGCGTTCGGGACGGGCCGGGCCGAGGCGGTCGCCGCCGGGACTCGGCGGCGGGGAGCCGTGCGGGTCGTCGATGGGTGGCGGCGGGAAGCCGTGCAGGTCGCCGGCGGGCGGCGGCGAAGAGTCGCGCGGGTCGTCGATGGGCGGTGGCGAGGGCGGGTGGGTGGCCAGCAGGCGGAGGACGGCCTGTTCCGGGGTGGGGGAGGCCGCGGAGGCGTAGGCCGGGGTGACCGAGTGCCAGCCGCGGGCGCGGCCCCAGTCGCGGGCCATCGCGGCGATCACCGCGTTGGCGCCCGCGTCGCTGGAGCCCGCCGAGACCAGGACCACGGCCGTGCCCGGGTCGCCGATCTCGACGCCGGCCTCGGCGAGCCGCCGCTCCAGCGCGGTGATCAGCAATGGGTGCGGTCCGAGCGCGGCGCCCTGGTGGACCCGCAGCGGCGGACGCGAGCGGCGGGGACGGGCCGATTCCTCGCGCGGGAAGGCGCGCCGTTCGCACTCCTCCGGCGCGGAGGGAGAGACGCGGTACGCCGGTTCCCGCAGGCGGGCGGCGCGGCGGGCGCGTTCCTCGCGCAGGGCGGCGGGGATGTCGACGCGGGTGTGGTAGGCCTCGGTGAGCAGCAGGGGGAGCACGACGGCGTCGTCCAAGGGGGCGAGCGCCTCGCGCAGCGAGGGCCGGGAGTGGTCGAGGTAGGCCGCGTGGACCGCCAGGCCGGGACGGGCGAGCCGCACCCGTTCGAGCAGCGCCTCCACCGTGGCGGAGGCACGCGGGTCGCGTGACCCGTGCGCCACCGCCACCAGGGGCACGCGACCCGGCAGGACGATCGAGGACCGGGGGCCGATCAGAGGTGGATGCCGCATTCGGTCTTGCCCAGGCCGGCCCAGCGGCCGCTGCGGGCGTCCTCTCCGGGGGCGACGCGGCGGGTGCAGGGCGCGCAGCCGATCGAGGGGTAGCCGTCGTAGTGCAGCGGGTTGATCAGCACACCGTTGTCGGCCATGTAGTTGTCGACGTCGTCCTGCGTCCAGCGGGCGATCGGGTTGACCTTGACCATCTGGCGCTTGGCGTCCCACTCGACGACCTTGGTGCCGGCCCGGGTGGGCGACTCGTCGCGGCGGATGCCGGAGATCCACGCCAGGTAGGGTTCGAGCGCGCGGTTCAGCGGCTCCACCTTGCGCAGGTAGCAGCACAGGTCGGGGTTGCGGCCGTGCAGGCGCGGGCCCAGCTCGCGGTCCTGCTCGGGGACCGTGCGGGACGGCTTCACGTTGATCAGGTTGACGTCGTACACCTGCTGGACGGCGTCACGCGTGCCGATGGTCTCGGCGAAGTGGTACCCGGTGTCGATGAACAGCACGTCCACTCCCGGCTTGACCCGGCTCACCAGGTCGATCAGGAGGGCGTCGCTCATCGAGGAGGTCAGACACAGCCGGTCGCCGAAGGTGGCCGCGGCCCAGCGGATGATCTCGCGGGCGGGGGCGTCCTCGAGGAACTCGGCGGCCGACTCGACGATGCCACGCAGGTCGAGCACGCCGCGCTGTCGCTCCAGGCCGGCTTCTATCTCCACCAGTGTCATGACTCGCTCACTACTCCTCGGTCTTCAATGTGTGCGGGCGCCGCCGGGCACAGGGGTGCCCGGGGCTCGCCGCTGTTCATGAACGCACGCCGATGCCGAGGAACCTCAGCTTGAAGGCGCGGGCGCACGAGCGGCAGTACCAGCCGCCGTCGCCCTCATAGGGTTCGAGGTCCTCTTCGCCGCAGTACGGGCAGTGGAACGGGACCGCGCGCTCGGTCACGCGTCCCTCCCATCTGCGGCGGGGCGGTCGGGGGTCCTCACTTGAGGTCCGCCTCCTCGGCGCGCTGCACCCATTCGGCGAAGGTCTCGTCGTCGTTCTTCTGGCTCTGGTAGTTCTTCAGGACGCGCTCGATGTAGTCGGGCAGCTCGTCCGCCGTGGCCTTGAGCCCGCGCACCTTGCGGCCGAACCCGGCGTTCACGCCGAGGGACCCGCCGAGGTGGATCTGGAAGCCCTCGACCTGGTTGCCGTTCGGGTCGGTGACCAGCTGGCCCTTCAGCCCGATGTCGGCCACCTGGATGCGGGCGCAGGAGTTCGGGCAGCCGTTCACGTTGATGGTGAGCGGGTCGGCGAAGTCGGGCAGGCGGCGCTCCAGCTCGTCGATGAGGTTCGAGGCCAGCCCCTTGGTCTCGACGATCGCCAGCTTGCAGTATTCGATGCCGGTGCAGGCCATCGTCTGGCGGCGGAAGGTGCTCGGGGTGACCTGCAGGTCGGCGGCCTCCAGGTCGGCGACGATGCCGTCCACCTTGTCCGGCGCGATGTCGAGGATGACCATCTTCTGCTCGACGGTGGTGCGGACGCGGTCGGAGCCGTACCGCTCGGCGATGTCGGCGATGAGGTGCAGCTTGTCGCCGTCCAGCCGCCCGACCTTGGGCGCGAAGCCGACGTAGAAGTTGCCGTCCTTCTGCGGGTGCACGCCCACGTGGTCGCGGCGGCCGCCGCGCGGGAGCTCGGGGGCGGGCCCGTCCGGCAGCGTGTAGCCGAGGTACTCCTTCTCGAGCACCTCGCGGAACCGCTCGACCCCCCAGTCGTTGACCAGGAACTTGATGCGGGCGCGGTGGCGGAGCCGGCGGTATCCGTAGTCGCGGAAGATGCCGATCACCCCGGCCCACACCTCGTGGACCTGGTCGGGGCGGACGAAGGCGCCGAGCCGCTTGGCCAGCATCGGGTTGGTGGACAGGCCGCCGCCCACCCACAGGTCGAAGCCCGTCTCGCCCTGCTCGTTGACGACTCCGACGAAGGCGACGTCGTTGATCTCGTGCACCGTGCAGTGGGCCGGGCAGCCGCTCATCGCCGACTTGAACTTGCGGGGGAGGTTGGAGAACGCCTTGTCGCCGATGTAGCGGGCGACGGTCTCGTCGAGCTGGGGCGTCGCGTCGATCACCTCGTCGGCGTCGATGCCGGCCAGCGGGCAGCCGAGCATGACGCGGGGGGTGTCGCCGCAGGCCTCGGTGGTCGACAGGCCGACGGCCTCCAGGGCCTCCCAGATGGCCGGCACCGACTCGACCTCGATCCAGTGGAGCTGGATGTTCTGCCGGTCGGTGACGTCCGCCGTCCCGCGCGCATAGGTGTTGGCGATGTGGGCGATCGTGCGCAGCTGCGCGAGGGAGAGCTGCCCGCCGTCGATGCGGACGCGCAGCATGAAGTAGCGGTCGTCGAGCTCCTCGGGCTCAAGGACGGCCGTCTTGCCGCCGTCGATGCCGGGCTTGCGCTGGGTGTAGAGGCCGAACCAGCGGAAACGGCCGCGCAGGTCGGCCGGGTCGATGGAGTCGAAGCCCTGCTTGGAGTAGACGTCGATGATCCGCTGACGGACGTTCAGCCCGTCGTCGTTCTTCTTGTTCTCTTCGTTCTTGTTGAGCGGCTCGCGGTAACCGAGAGCCCACTGACCTTCACCACGCGGGCGCTTGTGGTGGCGGCTGGCTGGCCGGGGCGGGCTGGTCATGGGGCGTCCTTTGCCGAGAATGGTCGTCGGGTCGCACGGACGCTCGTGAGCAGGCCGCCTGACGTCTCAAGATGTGAGACGTGAGCGCATGGAAAAGGACGCCTGTCACGCGCCCGTGCTGGCGAGAGTCAACAGGGGGCGACGGTCAACAAGCGTCACAACAGATGGCACTGCGGACACGCAGGAAGTCGACGTGACGTCGCACGACGAGAAGCGGGTCCGCTGGCATGCCCCAAACGATACCCGCCGCGTGCGCGATGTCCAATATCGGGTCCACACTTTGGGATATGGTGCCCCTTTTGGTAGGGGTCACCACGTACAGGTAGGGGTGCCGGCACCCCACTGGGGTCGCCCGCCGGCCGATCAGGTGAGGGCCTGCGCCCGGCCCGGCGGGCGGCCGTCGCCGGGCGGGCCGGCGAACGCCTGGGCCACCGACAGCCACGCGGCCGCCGTGTCGCCGCGGATCTCCAGCGAGGTGTCGGCCAGGCCGCAGCGCTGGGTCACCAGCAGGCAGAAGTCGAGGACGGGGCCGCGCACCAGGTCCGCGGCGCCCTCCGGGCCGCGGTTCCACGGCGTGCCGTCCGGGAGCGTCAGCTCCACCCGCACCGGGTCCTCGGGCGGGTCCAGGCCGCGGACCGCGAAGCCGTACGGCATCGCGCGCACGCCGAGATCGGCCACGTGCCGCAGCCGGGCGGTCGGCACCCGTACGATGCCGAGCGCGTCCGCCACGTCCTGCCCGTGCGCCCAGGTCTCCATCAGCCTGGCGGTGACGAAGGACATGGCCGACATGTCGGGCCCGTACCACGGCAGCCGCGTCTTGGGGTCGAGCTCGCCGAAGGCGTCCAGGCTCCGGGCGCGCGCCGTCCTGAACCAGTCGAGGACCTGCTCGGGCGACAGGCTGCGCGTCGCGACGGCGATCTCGTCCACCGCGGCGTCCCCCCGGGCCGTCAGGGCCGGCAGCGCGGCGCGGAAGCCCTCGGGGTCGGTCGCGGCCGTGGTCGCCGCGTCGTCGAACCACGCCAGGTGGCTGATCTGGTCGCGCACGGCCCACCCCTTCGCGGGCGTCGCGAGCTCCCAGCCCGCCGCGTCCAGCGTCCGGATCATGGCCGTCAGCTCCGCGCTCTCGGCCCGGAGATCGGTCAGCAGCTCGGACATGGAGACGGCCACGGGCACCTCCGTGTTGCATGTGCTTGCGTCAGCGTAACCGAGTGTTGTTCTAGAAGGAACAGGAGGAAAATAGGGGATGTGATCTGCGAAGAATGCAAAGATCACCGGCACGACGACTGCCGGGGCGGCTCCTGGTGCGACTGTCAGCACCGGCCCGCCGACGAGCCCCGCGAAAGCATGCTCGTCTGGTCCCACACCAGCTGACACGACGACCAAGGCGGCGCGCCGCCTCCCCGCCGTACGGCACTCGCGCCGATGGCCGTTCACGTCGGCCCGGCGGGCTTCCCTTCCGCCCGGTGCGGCGCTGCGTGCTCAAGGACGGGCGCCAGTCCGTCGAGCATGGTGCGCAGGCCGAGTTCGAAGATCGCGTCGAGGTCGAGATCGTAGCCGTCCTCCGCCAAGGCCGCCATGAGCCCGGCGAAGGCCGGGTACCGGCCGCTGGCGGCGATGGAGCCCAGGGCCGGGCCGTGGAGGTCCATCCACTCCTGCTCCGACAGGCCGGTGGCGGCCTGGGCGTGGGCCTCCCGTTCGAGGTTCACCGCCAGGCCCTGCACATAGCTGTAGAGCAGCACCTGCAGGTTGAGCATGGTGACCGGGGTAAGGCCGTGCCCGTCGAGTGCGGCGAGGACCCGTTCGCCGTGCATCAGCAGGTTGGGCAGCGGCAGGGGTCTGGTGAGCGGGCTGAGCTGGGCGAGCCAGGGGTGGCGGCGGTGCAGCGCCCACATGGCGCGGACGCTCTCCTCCAGCAGGGCCCGCCAGCCCGCCGGCCGCTGCGGCGGATACACGTGCTCGCCGAAGGCCGTGTCGGCCATCAGCAGCGTGAGCTCGTCCCTTCCCGCGACATGGCGGTAGATCGACATGGTGGCCGCGCCGAGCCGGGCGGCGACGCCGCGCATGGACAGCGCCTCCAGCCCTTCGGCGTCGGCGATCTCGATCGCGGCGCGCACGACCCGCTCGCGGGTCAGCTCCTGCTCGGGACGCCACTGCTCTGGACGCCCCCGGCCGGGATGCGCCGGCGAAGGGGAGGGGCGCGCCTTGCGGGGCGACTCCGGCTCGGACGCGCCGCGGGCGCCGGGGTCCGTGGCGGGCGCGGTAGCGGGGCCGGACTTCGCGACGCGGGCGCCGGAGGTCGTGCCGGCGGCGCTGCCGGATGCACGCCCCGCGACGACGGTGCTGCCGGGGGTGGGCTCCGCGACGACGGTGCCGACGCGGGGTAGGGCGCGGACGACCCCTTCCTGTCTCAGGGTGTTCAGCGCCTTGGCGGCGGTGGCGAGCGCGACGCCCCACTGCCGGGCGATCTGCCGGGTCGAAGGCACGCGGTCACCGGGGGCGAGCCGCCCCTCGGCGACCCACTGGCGGATGTCGGCGACGATGCGCCGGTACGGCGGCTGAACGGCACTGGACACGACTCCGCACCTCCTCCTCTGTTCTAGAACAGATGCTAGCGGAAGGGGGCTGCCGCATCGCCTGTACTAGTACATATCAGCAGCTCAGGTGGTTGTCATGCTGGTGGCGTACGTTGTACATTCACATTCGCGTACAACGTGACAAGAGGAGAACAGATGACCACCGTGCTCATTTCCGGCGCAGGTGTGGCGGGGTCGGCGCTGGCGTACTGGCTGCACCGCCACGGTCTCGCCCCGACCCTGGTGGAGCGTGCTCCCGCCCTCCGTCCCGGCGGGCAGGCGATCGACATCCGCGGTGTGGCTCTGGAGGTGGCCGAGCGCATGGACCTGCTGGAGCCGCTGCGGCGCGTGCGCACCACGATGCGCGGCATGTCCATGCTGGACGCCGACGGCGCCGAGATCATGCGTTCCACCGAGCGCACCATCAGCAGCGGCCCGCTGGACGGCGACGACATCGAGGTGCTGAGGGAGGACCTCGTCGGGCTGCTGTACGAGCGGACGGCGGGGAACGCCGAGTACGTGTTCGGCGACTCGATCGCTGCGATCGAGCAGCGTGAGGACGGCGTGCGCGTCGAGTTCGAGGCGGGCCCGCCGCGCGTCTTCGACCTCGTGGTCGGCGCGGACGGGCTGCATTCGGCGGTGCGGCGGCTGGCGTTCGGCCCCGAGAGCGCGTTCGTCCACCACCTCGGTATGTACGTGGCCGTCTACACCACCGAGAACATGCTGAACCTGGACGACTGGCAGGTGTGGATCCGCGACGGCGACGCCGGTGGCGGCGTCTATCCCGCGCGCGGCAACACTGAGCTGCGGGTCAACCTCGGGTTCGCCTCGGAGCCGCTGACCTTCGACCACCGCGACCTTGACGCCCAGCGCCGGCTCCTCGCCGACCGCCTCGGCAAGATGGGCTGGGAGATCCCGCGGCTGCTGGAGGCCATGTGGCGGGCGCCGGACTTCTACTTCGACGCGATGGCCCAGGTCCGGGCCGAGTCCTGGGCGCGCGGGCGGGTGGCCCTGGTCGGTGACGCCGGCTACTGCGCCTCACCGCTGTCCGGCCAGGGCACCAGCCTCGCGCTGGTCGGCGCGTACGTCCTGGCCGCCGAGCTGGCCGCCGAGCCGGCCGCCGCCGGCGGCGACCACCGGCGGGCCTTCGACCGGTACGAGCGGCGCGTGCGTCCCTTCGCCGAGCTCAACCAGGCGCTGGCCACCGAGAACCCTGGCGGTCCCGCCGCACAGGAGTCCATCGACCTGGCGAAGAACGCGATCGCGCTGGACGGGTGAACCGCGCCGGGGGCTTGGCCGGGGTTGACCTGGGCTTTTCCGGCTATTCGCTGGAAATCGGCGGTTACCATTGGAGGTCGTTCATGCCTGGCAGATAGGGCGGCGCTTCAGGGGGTAGACGCCACGCTAGGAGATCGTTACACGGTGGGGTCGTGGTAGAGCCATGTTGCGAATACCTTTGGATGCCATGACGTCCACCGACGCTCCTACCAGGTCTCCCGGCACTTCCCGCCGGGCGACCCGCTGGAGGTTGGTCAGGGCCAAGGCCAGGCGCAACGCCGCCGCCGGCCTGACGGCCGTGCGCGGCTCCAGGACCTGGGGCCGGGGATCCAAGACCTGGAGCGCCATGCGCGAGTCGCGTCTGTGGGCTCTGGTCCGCGCCACCACGGTGGCCGGTTTCAACTTCCGCGTCACCGGCCTCGCCGGCGAGGCCGCGTTCTTCGCCCTGCTGTCCCTTCCCCCTTTCGTCCTCGGGCTCATCGGCCTGCTCGGGCACATGAGCGGCATCCTCGGCCCCGGCACCGTGGCCGAGACCCGCGGCTGGGTGCTGCGGCAGTCGCAGCTGCTGTTCACCGGCGACACCGTCGAACGGGTGGTGCGGCCGCTGCTGGACGACGTGCTGCGGGGCGGCCAGGTGTCGCTCATCTCGGTGGGCTTCCTGCTCGCGCTGTGGTCGGGCTCGCGGGCCCTGTTCGTCTACGTCGACCTGATCTCCATCGCCTACGGGCTCGGCGAGACCCGGGGCATCATCCGCACGCGCATCCTGTCGTTCGGCCTCTATCTGGCGGCGCTGCTCATCGGCCTGATCGTTATCCCGGTGCTGGTGGTCGGGCCGACGATCCTGTCCAACGCCCTGCCGCAGTACAGCGGCCTGGTGGGAGTCCTGTACTGGCCGGTGGTCGTGCTCGGCTCGGTGCTCGTCCTCACCGTGCTGTACCACGTGAGCGTCCCCGTGCGCACCCGCTGGTGGCGCGAGGTGCCGGGGGCGCTGCTCGCGCTGCTGATCTGGATCGTCTGCGCGGCGGTGCTCCGCGAGGTGCTGGCGGCCTGGTTCACGCCGCTGTCGATCTACGGTTCCCTCGCCGCGCCCATCGCCGTGCTGCTCTGGTTGTACATCACGGCGCTCGCGGTGCTCATCGGGGCCACGCTCAACGCCGAAGTGGACCGGCTGTGGCCGGGTGGCGGGCTCGGCAGAAACGGCGAGTCCGCTATCGTCTAATCGTCGAAACGCGACGTGACCGGCGCGGCTGGGTGGGGGCTACCACCAGGGAGCGAAGAGGTCGGAGGCCGGGCGCCTGGGTCTCCGCCGGAGCCAACGAAGGGTAGGGCCATGACTTCTCTTGCGGACGTCGACCCCCAGATCGCCGAGCTGATCAGGGCGGAGGAGCGCCGTCAGGCCGACACCGTCAAGCTGATCCCCTCGGAGAACTACGTCTCCAAGGCCGTTCTGGAGGCGACCGGCACCGTCCTCACCAACAAGTACTCCGAGGGCTACGCCGGAAAGCGCTACTACGAGGGCCAGCAGGTGATCGACCAGATCGAGACCCTGGCCATCGAGCGCGCCAAGTCGCTGTTCGGCGTCAACCACGCCAACGTCCAGCCGTACTCCGGCTCGCCGGCCAACCTGGCCATCTACATGGCCTTCCTCAACCCCGGCGACACCGTCATGGGCATGGGCCTGCCCTTCGGCGGCCACCTCACCCACGGCTGGTCGGTCTCGGCCACCGGCAAGTGGTTCAACCCGGTCAGGTACGGCGTTCGTCAGGACACCGGCCGCATCGACATGGACGAGGTGCGGGCGATCGCCCTGGAGCACCGTCCCAAGCTCATCTTCTGCGGCGGCACCGCCATCCCGCGCACGATCGACTTCCCGGCCTTCGCCGAGATCGCCCGCGAGGTCGGGGCCGTCCTGGCCGCCGACATCGCCCACATCGCGGGCCTGATCGCCGGCGGTGCGCACCCCTCGCCGGTGGGGCACGCCGACGTCATCTCGACCACCACGCACAAGACGCTGCGCGGCCCGCGCGGCGCCATGCTGATGGCCACCGACGACGAGCACGCCAAGGCGCTCAACAAGGCGGTGTTCCCCGGCCTGCAGGGCGGTCCGCACAACCACACCACCGCCGCCATCGCCGTCGCGCTGCGCGAGGCGTCGACCGACGGTTTCAAGGCCTACGCCCGCCAGGTCGTCGTCAACGCCAAGGCGCTCGCCGAGGAGCTCTCGGGCCGCGGCTTCGAGCTGGTCTCCGGCGGCACCGACAACCACCTCATCCTGATCGATCTCACCTCCAAGGGCGTCGCCGGCAAGCCTGCCGCGCAGGCCCTCGACCGGGCCGGCCTGGAGACCAACTACAACACCGTGCCGTTCGACCCGCGCAAGCCGTTCGACCCGTCGGGCCTGCGCATCGGCACCCCGTCGATCACCAGCCGCGGCATGGGCGAGAGCGAGATGCGGCAGATCGGCGCCTGGATGGACGAGGTCGTCACCGCGCTGGCCAAGGGGGACGCCGAGGAGGTCATCGCCCGCGTCCACGGCGAGGTCAGCGAGCTGACCGCCAAGTTCCCCGCCCCCGGCCTGAGCTGAGCCGCCGCCGGGGCGCCGCCGCGATGAGGGTTGGCGCGCCGCGGCGGCTAAATGTGTTGCCCGTGTGAGCCGGGTCCGCGATAAAGTGGGCCCGGCTTCGCCGTTCACAGGGGACGGCGGCACTGATCGGCGGGAGGTGAGGGTAATGCGGGTCTTTCTGATCGCCATGCCCCGATTCATTTCCTCCCGGGTGGCCGCCGCGCGCTGAAGCCGCAGGCACCCGGTTGTTCCGAAAGGTGCCTCAGTTGACCACCTCTGGTCATGAACTCTCTTTTCTCGGCTGGGACGACTCCCTGGCCGCAGAACTTCCGGGCGGCACCGTCCCCGCCCGGGTGGCCCGCGTCGACCGCGGCGCCGCCGACGTCATCACCGCCGACGGGCACCACCACGCCCAGTACGCCGCCCCCCTGCGGCGCGCGACGGCGGCCGACCCCGTGGCGCTGCCCTGCGTCGGCGACTGGGCCGCCGTCAACCGGCTGCCCGAGGGTCGCTACGAGCTGGAGGCCATCCTGCCGCGCAGGACCGCCTTCGTGCGCGGCGGCGTGCGGCGCGTGTCCAAGGACGGCCTGTCCGGCGACTCCCAGGGCCAGGTGCTGGCCGCCAACGTCGACGTGGTGTTCGTCGCCGAGCCCGCCATGCACGCCACCGACTTCGCCGACCTCGGCCGGGTCGAGCGGCTGCTCGCCCTCGCCTGGGAGAGCGGGGCGCGGCCCGTCGTGCTGATCACCAAGGCCGACCTGGTCGGCGAGCACCTCGCCGGCCTGCTGGACGACGTGGCGGCGGCGGCCCCCGGCGTCGACCTGCACGCCGTCTCCTCGATCACGGGGGAGGGGGTGGAGGTCGTGCGAGGGCACCTCGACGGCTCCCGCACCGCCGTGATCCTCGGGGCGTCGGGCGCGGGCAAGTCGACGCTGGTCAACGCGCTGGCCGGTGAGCAGGTGATGGAGACCCAGCAGGTGCGCGCGGGCGACGGCCGCGGCCGGCACACCACCGTGCACCGCGAGCTGATCCCGCTCGCCGGCGGCGGCCTGATCATCGACACGCCCGGCATCCGCCGTGTGGGACTGTACGAGATGAGCCAGGGCGTCGACCTGGTGTTCTCCGACATCGACGAGCTGGCCGAGCAGTGCCGGTTCACCGACTGCGCCCACAACAGCGAGCCAGGCTGCGCCGTCCTGTCGGCGCTGGAGTCGGGGGAGCTGCCCGAGCGCCGGCTGGAGAGCTGGCGCAAGCTCCAGCGCGAGGCGGCGTGGATGGCCAGGCGCGGCGACGCGCGCCTCCAGTCGGAGGCGACCCGCCAGTGGAAGATCGTCCACAGGTCCATGCGCGGCAGGAACCGTCCCTGACGCGAGGGGGCGCCGTTCCGTCGCGCGCGGCGCCCCTCGCGTGGGTGACGGCACGGTGCGGCGGCGACGGCTCCGGGACGGGACCGGTGGCGGACACGTGGAGATGCGCGGAGATGCGCGGAGATGCGCTCGGCGGGTCGTCGCCGCCGGGCGCGGGTGTGGCCGAGGGACGGGGGTGGGCCGGTGGAGGCGTAGGTTGAAGGTATGGGCGACGGCCGGCGGGTGTTCCTGCCCTTCGCCGACAGGGCGGAGGCGGGGATCCTGCTGGCTGACATCCTGGCCGAGGCCGGCCTCGCCGATCCGGTCGTGCTCGCCCTGCCGCGCGGCGGCGTGGCGGTGGCGGCGCCGATCGCCGAACGCCTGGGCGCGCCGATGGACGTCCTGGTCACCCGCAAGATCGGCCACCCCTGGCAGCCGGAGCTCGGCATGGGCGCGATCGCCGAGGGCGGAGAGCCGGTGTTCGACGCCGAGCTTCTGTCCCAGCTCGGGACCACCGCGGAGGAGCTGACGCCGGTGGTCGTGCGCGAGCGGGCCGAGCTTGCCAGGCGGGTCAGGGCCTACCGGGGCGAGCACCCGCTCGTCGCGACGGCGGGACGCGACGTCGTCGTCGTGGACGACGGGCTGGCGACCGGGGGGACGGCTCGGGCGGCGCTGCGGGCTGTGCGGGCGACGGGGCCGCGCCGGTTGCTGCTGGCGGTGCCGGTGGGGTCGTCGCGCACGGTGAAGGCGCTCGGCGAGGAGGCCGACGATGTCGTCGTGCTCGCCACACCGCCGGGCTTCCACGCCGTCGGACAGTGGTATGAGCGGTTCGACCAGCTCACCGACGCGGACGTCCTGCGTCTGCTGCGGCGTGAGCCGTGACAGAGGGACGGCGTGAGCCGCCGGGGGAGAACTCCTGGGGCGCGGCGGCGGTCCGGCCGGCTGCGCCGCGCCCGTTCGGAGCGACGATGATGGGGGCCGCCCGTCTCAGCGGGCGGGAGAGCGGTGGGCGTCTTCCGGGGGGAGGGCACCCGCATGATCATGCGGCAATTGCGGCCCTGGAGGCGTACAGGATCGGAGAAGCCGCATGATCATGCTTGAGGGATCATGCCGGTGGAGGTTCAGGCAGCACTGATGCCCGCGCTGGCGGCGCGCCGCATGCGCCGACGACGCTCGGACGCCCGCTCGTCCTCGTTGAGCCCGCCCCACGTGCCGTACTTCTCGGGACGTGAAAGGGCGTAGTCGAGGCACTCGGCGCGGACTGGGCACTGGGCGCAGATGGCCTTGGCCTTGCGCTCACGGATGTCGCGCTCCGGCTGACGCTCGCCGTCAGGGCCGAAGAACAGCACAAGGTCCTCTCCCCGGCACGCGGCGTCATCCTGCCATCCCCAACTGGGGCGCGGGCGGGCGATCTGCCGACGTACCTGAGACATGAGAAACCACCTTAGGTGAGTAGGTGAGAGGTATTTCGTGTTTGTGCCGCATTGGACGCATATGGCGTCCCTCGTTCCAACGCTGTGATAGGCCGAGGTGTTCCCGGCTCCAAAGGAGCCTCAGGTCAGAACGGGTGTGCCGCACTGGAAATGCTCCAGTGCCGCCAGCCGGTAGGTCGTGATCGTGTCGGCGCATGCCGTACCGCACGGCGCGAACACCGTGCGCTCGACCACAACCCGGAAGCCGACGTCCCCGTGGCGCACAATCGCCTCGGTGACGTCACCGTCCGACCTGGTGGATTCCACGGCCACTCCGCCGACCGAGAGATCGCCCGTGTGTGCGCGGACGAAATGCTCGGCGGCCTGCGATGGCTCAGGGATGCCTGCGCGTCCCCGGAAACGGTCGAGAACGATCTCACCGTGCCGGTACGCGTTTGCCGCCGCGATCGCGGCAGCCTGAGACATGCTGCCGTAGTAAAGCCCGTGTGGCAAGCACACGAGGTTAGCGGCGTAGCGATCGCCGCCCACATGAGTGGTTTCCCACACTCTTCCCGGCTGGCTCTCACCCAAAACCCGCGCGATGGGAAGGCCAATGCGGGCACAACACGCGTTGCGCCTGGCATGCGTGCAGACCAGGAACACCGGCTCCTTCACCAGTATGCAGGACTCCGGAACCACTCCGCGCACGAGAGATCCCAGGTCAAGATCGCCCGGGTCGTCGAAGAACCCCTCGGCCAGCCACGGGACCCGCGCCGTGGTATCGGCGACCATGAGCCGGAAGGGTGTGGGGGTGGCGCGGCGCTGGAGCGGACGGCGGATGAGCTGGGGCCGGACCCCGAGGTCGGCGGCGCGCCGGATCAGCGCGTGGACCGGCTCGGGCAGGTCGCAGTCGGCGAGTTCGGACGCCCACGGACCGGAGTGCTCGATGAGCAGCCAGAACCGCGCCTTGGTCGTCGCGCTCGCCAGCGTGGGCACCTCGCCCGTGTGGCAGCCTGCCGGGTGATCACACCCCCGTGCCCGCTTCGTCGTCACGCTTCCTCCCCCGATGACTTAGGTAAGGATAACCTAACGGCGCGAGGCCCCTCGCGCGAGGCCCCGTTTTCGCCCGCTGTCCGGTCGGCCAGTTGATATGCGGCTTTGTCGATGTGAGATAAATCACTGACCGATTTTCCTGGGCCCGGTTGCCTTCCGAGGCCCGGAGGCGTTAGCCCAGCGGCCGTGACCCCGGACCGCCAAGAGAGCGGACGCCGACGAGCCCGCGGTCACCAGGGGGACGCCGGCGGGCCCGCGGCGCCCGGAGGACGGTGCCGGCGGGGCCGGGGCGCCCGCGAACGGCGCCGGCGGGCGCTATTCGGCCGACGCCGGGGCGGCGTGCTCGCGCAGAACGCGTTCGGCCGCGGGCAGCGCGACGGCGCGGTCGTCCGCCACCAGCCCGACCCGGGTGCGCCGGTCGAGCAGGTCGCCGGCGTCCAGGGCGCCCTCGTGCCGCACCGCCCACACCAGCTCGGCCACCGTCACGCCCAGCGGCAGGGTCTCGGCGAAGGCCGGGTCGCTCAGCGCCAGGGCGTGCACGGCCGCCGCCTCCCACCCGTAGCGCTCGACCAGCCGCCGCGGTGGCCCGCCGGCGTCCACGCCCGTGCCCGCGTCGCTCGCCGTGCGAGCGTCCTCCGTCGTGCGCGCGTCCCTCGCCGTGCCCGCGTTCCCCGTCGTGCCCGCGTCCCTCGCGGTGGCGGCCGGTGACGGGGGCCGGGCGCCCACCAGGGGCAGGCGCGCGGTGCGGCTCGGCGGCGCGCCGGGGAACGCGGCGTCGACGGCGTCCTGCGCCATCCGCCGGTAGGTGGTCAGCTTGCCCCCCACGACGGTCAGGACGCCGTCAGGACCCGTGATGACCGCATGCCTGCGGGAGAGGTCCGCCGTGCGCCCGTCGCCGCTCAGCAGCGGTCTCAGACCCGCGTAGGCCCCCGCCACGTCCTCTCGCGCCACAGGAGTCCCAAGAACCGAGTTGAGGACCTCCAGCAGGAAGACGACGTCCGCCTCGGGCGCCTCCGGGACGTCCGGCACGGGACCGTCCACCGGCTCGTCCGTCAGCCCCACGTAGACCCGTCCGTCGGCCTGCGGGAGGACCAGCGCGAAACGGGCGCCCTGGCCCGGGATCGGCACGTGCAGGCTCGCCCCCGGCTCGCCGAGGACGCCCGGGCGCAGCACCAGGTGCGTCCCCCGGGACGGCCGAAGCGGCACCGAAGGCGACAACTGCCCGGCCCACACGCCCGCCGCGTTGACCACCTTGCGGGCCCGGACGGCGAAGACCTCGCCCGACAGTTCGTCGCGGACCTCGGCGCCGTCGCCGTGCAGCGACAGGGCGCGGCACCTGGTGAGCACCAGCGCCCCGTGGGCGGCCGCCGTACGCGCGATCGCGACGACCAGCCGGGCGTCGTCGACGACCCGCCCGTCGAACGACGCCAGCGCCCCGCGCAGGCCGTCGGCGCGCAGCGCGGGGAACAGGTCCCTGGCATGGGCGGCCGTCACCCGGGACGGGCCCGGCAGCAGCCGGCGGGGAGTGCCCGCCGAGGCCCGCAGCAGGTCGCCGAGCCGGTACCCGGCCATCATGGTCGCGGCCCGCGCGGAAGAGACCTCGGGCGTCAGCGGCAGCAGGTACGGCTGGGCGCGCACGAGGTGCGGAGCCGTGCGCGCGAGCATCGCGCCGCGCTCGACGGCGCTCTCCCAGGCCACGCCGATCTGCCCCTTGGCCAGGTAGCGGAGCCCGCCGTGGATCATCTTGGAGCTCCACCGTGAGGTGCCGAACGCCAGGTCGTGGGCGTCGATCGCGGCCACGGACAGCCCCCGCGACGCCGCGTCGAGCGCGACCCCGGCCCCGGTGGCGCCGAGCCCGACGACCAGCAGGTCCACGACGGTCTCACGCGCCGCGGCCAGCTCGCGCGCCCGCCGTCCGGCGTTCAGCGACGACCCCGGGTGCACCCCGGGAGACGACGGAGGCGTGCCGGGCGAAGAGCCGGGGGAGAGCGTCACGGTGCGGCACCTCCTGGAGGGTGCCCCGCCGGGATGCCACGGCCGGGCGTGTCACAGTGTAGGACGTGGAAACTCCGAAGACCGCGGCCGAACCGATGCTCTGGTCCGGCTGGGGCGACCCCGCCAAGGCCGCCGAACTCCCGCAGTCCGTACGCAAGCTGCTGAGCGAGCTACTCGGCGTGCGCGAGCCCGCCGAGCCGCCCGCCAGCTTCGGCGAGGTCAGGCTGGGCCCGGTGGCCCTGTCGCCGCTGGTGCTGGCCGACCTGCGCCGGGCCCTCGGCGCCGACCACGTCCGGTTCGACGACGACGCGAGGATCCGCCACACGCGCGGCAAGTCCACGCCCGACCTGCTGCGCATGCGCGCCGGCGACGGGTCGGAGGCGCCGGACGCGGTGGTGCTGCCGGGTTCGCACGAGGAGGTGCTGGAGGCGCTGCGCGTCTGCGCGCGCCACCGGGTCGCCGTCGTGCCGTTCGGCGGCGGCACCTCGGTGGTCGGCGGGCTCGCCGCGTCCCGGCAGGGCTTCGCCGGCGTGGTCGCCATGGACCTGGCGCGGCTGAACCGGCTGCTGTCGGTGGACGCCGAGTCCATGGTCGCCGAGCTGGAGCCCGGCCTGCGCGCCCCCCAGGCCGAGCAGCTCCTGGCCGCCCACGGCCTCACCCTCGGCCACTTCCCACAGTCCTACGAGTACGCCACCATCGGCGGCTTCGCGGCGGCGCGGTCCAGCGGCCAGGCGTCGGCGGGGTACGGCCGCTTCGACGACATGGTGATGGGCGTGACGGTCGCCACTCCGCGCGGCACGATGGAGTTCGGGCGCGCACCCAAGTCGGCCGCCGGGCCCGACCTGCGCCAGCTCGTCCTCGGCTCAGAAGGAGCCTTCGGCGTCATCACCTCGCTGCGGGTGCGCGTGCGTCGCGCGCCGACCGAGAAGGTCTACGAGGGCTGGAGGTTCCCCTCGTTCAAGGCCGGCACGGCGGCGCTGCGCCGCCTGACCCAGGACGGGCCGATGCCCACCGTGCTGCGCCTGTCCGACGAGACCGAGACCATGGTCGGCCTGGCCAAGCCGGGCGAGATCGGCGGCGTCCAGCCCGACGCCGGTTGCCTGGCCATCCTCGGATACGAGGGGGAGGGCGAGGACGTCGCCTACCGGCGCGAGCGCGCCGCCGGCGCGCTGTCGTCCCTCGGCGGCGTCTATCTCGGGCCCGAGCCCGGGGAGGCATGGGCGCACGGCCGCTTCAGCGCCCCGTACCTGCGCGACGCCCTGCTGGCGGCGGGGGCGACCGTGGAGACGCTGGAGACGGCCTGCTTCTGGTCGGGTATCCCGCGGCTCTACGACGCCGTGCGGCTGGTGCTGAGCGTGGCACTCGGACCCGCCGACGCGGCGGAGCAGGCGAACCCTCCGCTGGTGATGTGCCACCTGTCCCACGTGTACCCGACGGGCGCCTCGCTGTACTTCACGGTGGTCACCGCGCAGAGCGACGATCCGCTGGGGCAGTGGGAGACCGCCAAGCGGGCGGTCAACGAGGCCATCGTGCTGGCCGGCGGCACCATCTCCCACCACCACGGGGTCGGCAGGGACCACCGGACGGCCTACGCGGCCGAGATCGGCGACCTGGGAGTGGAGATCCTGCGCGCCGTCAAGCAACGCCTGGACCCGCCCGGCATCCTCAACCCCGGCATCCTGATCCCCTGACCACCCCATCCCCCTGACCACCCTGTCCCCTGACAACCTCGCCCCCGGCCGCCCCCGGCCGCCCCGGCCGCCCCCGGCCGCCCGGGGCGGGGTCGCGGGTTCGTTCCGGTTGGCGATTCTTCCCGTGCGATCCGGCAAGATCCGGAAAGATGGGGGCATGGTGGATGTGGATCGGGCGGCCGAGCACGGCAAGCGCGCCTCGTCGCGCGTCTCCGAAGAGGGCGCCGGGTGGTCCTGCCAACAGATCGGCACGTACCAGAAGCTGCGCCCTGACACGAGATCGTTCTCCTGGCTGAAGTTCGCGACGCTGATCCGCTCGCGCAACGAGATCCTCGCCCAGCTGTTCGGCGACCCGTCCAACGAGGTGCGCCGCCGGTGGATGGCCGCCCGCGAGGAGCAGGGCGCCGACCCCGACCACCGCATCGAGATCGACCCGGGACCCGAGTACAGCTTCCTGCTGCTCGGCGACACCGGCGAGGGCGACGCCTCCCAGTACGCCGTCGTTCCCGGCATGCTCGCCCTGAGCGCGGACACGTCGTTCGCCGTCATCGCCAGCGACGTCATCTATCCCACGGGCTCGGGCAACGAGTACGACGACAAGTTCTTCCGCCCGTACAAGGACTATCCGGCGCCGATCTACGCGTTGCCCGGCAACCACGACTGGTACGACGGCCTCGGCGGGTTCATGCGCGTGTTCTGCGACGCGAAGGCCCTCCAGGACGGGCGCCGCGGGTTCTCGCTCTCACCGGCGGGCCTGCGCGGCCTGCTGTGGAAGCGGCCCGAGATCATCGACGAGCCGCGCCTGGCCGAGGCGCGCCGCCGCCGGTCCCTGCCCGGCCAGCAGGCGGCGCAGCCCGGGCCGTACTGGGTGATCGACCTGCCGGGCCTGCTGCTGGTGGGCATCGACACCGGCATCCGCGGCACCATCGACCGCGACCAGGGCGCCTGGCTGCGACGCGTCTCCGCCGACCCCCGGCCCAAGGTGCTGATCACCGGCAAGCCCATCTACGACCGCAACGAGTACCACCCGTGCCCCATCGAGGACGGCGGCACGGTCGACGAGATCGTCCGCGACCCGGCGAACAACTACGTGGCCGCCATCGGCGGTGACACCCACAACTACCAGCGCTATCCGGTGTCCGTCGGCGACCGCGTCATCCAGTACATCGTGGCCGGCGGCGGAGGGGCGTTCATGCACGCCACCCACACGATCCCGCGGGTCGACGTCGGCGGCGTGCACGAGGACGACTTCAGGTGCTACCCGCTGCGCGGTGACTCGCTGTCGTTCTACAGCAAGCTCTACAGCGAGCGGTACGGCATGCGCTGGCTGTACCTCACGCCGGACGAGGGCCTGGTGCTGATGTCCGACCAGATCGGCAACATCCCGCCCCGCCGCGTCGGCACCGCCGACGGACCCGGCGCCACCCCGCCCCCGCCGCAGGGTGCCGCGCCGGCGGGCGGCCGGCCGGCTGCGGGCGGGGATGAGCCCGCGGTGGCCGGCCCGGACAGGCCGCGGCGGATCACGACGAGGATGAAGTGGGCCGCCAGGCTGCTCGGCGGGCGTTCGATGCCGTTCCGGCTGCCGGTGGGACGCACGTTCCACCGATGGTTCTCCGAGCTGTCCGACTGGGACGACCCGCCGTTCTTCAAGAGCTTCCTGCACGTGTCCGTCGAGGCGGGCGTGCTGCGCATCCGCTGCTTCGCGGCGACGGGCTGCCGGCTTCAGGAGATCCAGCCACCCCTGGAGGACGTGGTCGCCATCCGCCTGTCCCCGCTCCCGCCCACCGGCGATCGCTGACCCTCGCCCCCGGGAGCCGCCGCGAACCGGCCGACGGGAAACCTCCGTGTGGCACGGCGGGCGCCGGGAGCGGCGATCGTCAGCTCGCGGGTTTGAAGCTGCTCCAGAGGACGGTCATGGCCTGGCGGTTGTCCGCCTCGTCCCATTCGGCGTCGGGGGCGGTGAAGGTCACCTCGTAGGCCGACTTGTCGTCCAGGGCGACGTACCTGGTCACCGCGTGCGTCGTGACGTTGGTGAGCGCGGTGTAGGTGTACTCCCAGACGCTGCCCTGCCACTTGCCGTCGCCGAGCGGGGAGGACTCCAGCCGGGTCTGGGCGTAGTCGGTGAGCGTCGCCTCGTCCTTGGACTTGGTGAGCAAGTCGAGGCCGTCGTCGCCGGTCGGGGTGACCCGCTTGATCTGGATGCGCCGCCCGGTGTTCTTGGGCCCGGTGTAGGTCACCGCCTGATCCGACGCCGACACCGTCCAGTCCTTCGGGATCGACACCGAAACCCCGGCGGCGGTGTGCGTTCGGTACCCGTCGGGGATCACCGGCGCGGCGAGGGTGTCGCCGCTCTCGGCGGGCGCCGGCGACGCCGGTCCGGCGTCGCCGGCGGAGGTCACCAGCGGAGTCGCGACATTGCCGTCCGTCGGGGACCCCGTGGGCCAGAGCACGAACAGCAGCGCGGCCACCACGCCGATGACGCCGATGCCCGCGAGCACGAGCAGCACGGGGGAGCGGCCCTCGCGCGCGTCGTCGTCCCCGTCGAGCTCGGGCCTGGTGCGGCGCCCGCGCCCGTACGGGCCGCCCTCCGGCCGCTCGGACGAGCCGGCGCCCGGACCGGTCGCCGGTTTGGCGCCGGGCCCGCTGAACGGGTCACCGCCCGCGAGGTCCTTGGCGAGCTCGGCGGCCAGGTTCGGCGAGGCGCTGGGCGGCCAGACCCGCGACCCCGGCGTCCCGGCGACCAGCGAGCCCTTGTCAGGGTCCTGGGACGACAGGTCGCTCAGCGCGGCGTAGGGGCCCGACGGAGGGTCGGCCGGACGCAGCGCGTCGTACGGGCTGCCCGTCTGCGGGCCCGAAGGACCGCGCAACGCGTCATAGGGGTCGGGCGTGCCGTCGCGAGCACCCCTCTGCGGTCCCGAGCCGCTCCTGAGCGCGTCGTACGGCGCGGCCTGCTGCGGACCGGAACCGCTGCTCAGGGCGTCATAGGAGGCCGCTTGCTGCGGTCCCGAGCCGCTCTTGAACGCGTCGTAGGGCGCGGCCTGCTGCGCACCTGAGCCGCTCTTGAACGCGTCGTAAGGTGCGGCCGGCCGTGGTCCGGACTCGCTTCTCAGCGCGTCGTACGGGCCGGCGGGCTGCGGGCCCGTGGGGCTCCGCAGGGCGTCGTAGGGGTTCGGGCGCGGACCGGTCGCGTCGAGGCCCGCGTCGAACGACTGCGGCCCCGAAGGGCTCCTCAGCGCGTCGTAGGGGTTCGGCCGCCCGCCCGAGGGGCTCGCGAGCGCGTCGTACTCGGGCCGGGCCGCGTACGGGCCGGTGCCGGTCTGGAACAGGTCGGGGCGGTCGCCCGCCTGCGCGGCGGGGTTGCGGTCGACCGGCACGCGCACCGGGCCGGACGGGGTCTCGATGATGCGCGACGGCATCGGCCCGGACGGGGTGTCCAGCGGGGGCAGCATGTGCACCGGCGTGGTCTCGCTCTGCACCGGCAGGACGGCGCTCGGCCGCTCGCCGCCCCGCAGGGGCAGCCCTGAGCCGTGGGTGCGCAGCACCCGTTCGAGCAGGTCGGCGGCCTGGGCGGCGGGCATGCGGTCGGCGGGGTTCTTGCGCAGCAGGCCCTCGATGACCGGCAGAAGCGCTCCGGCGCGCTGCGGGCGGTTGGGCTCCTGGGTCAGCACGGCGCCGAGCACCGCGACCGCGTCGGGCCCCTCGTACGGCGGACGGCCCTCCACGGCGGCGTACAGCGTCGCGCCGAACGACCACAGGTCGGCCGCGTGAGTGATCGGGCGCCCCTGCAGCCGCTCTGGCGGGATGTAGGCGGGCGAGCCCATGAGCAGGCCGGTCTGCGTGATCGTGACGTCGCCCTCGATGGCGGCGATGCCGAAGTCGGTGAGCACCACGCGGTCGGCGGTGAGCAGCACGTTGCCCGGCTTGACGTCGCGGTGCAGGATGCCGGCGGCGTGCGCGTGCCGCAACGCGTCCAGCACGCGGATGCCGATCTCGGCGGCCTGCACGACCGGCAGCGGCCCGCTCTGGCGCACGGCCTGCTCCAGCGACCAGGCGCGCACCAGCTCCATGACGATCCAGGGGCGGCCGTCCTCCTCGACGACGTCGTGGACGGTGACGATGCCGGGATGGCTGAGCCGGGCGGCCGAGCGCGCCTCGCGCAGCATGCGGCGGTGGGCGACCTGCTTGCCCGCGCTGTCAAGGCCGAAGGGAAGGATGAGCTCCTTCACCGCGACGTCGCGGTCGAGCAGCACGTCGTGCGCGTGCCAGACCATGCCCATGCCGCCACGGCCGACCGGCGAGAGCAGGCGGTAGCGCCGGCCCACCAGCCGTCCCTGGCCCTCCGGCGCGACGCCGGCATCCCCCAGGGGACTCTTACCCTCGGCCATGGAGGGCGCCCTCCCGAGCGCGCCATCGGTCGTCATACCGCGGTCCCCAATTCACGCTCGTCCGCGTCATATCCCCATTTGTGGATCATGTAAAGGTCATCGGCATCGTCTGGACTGTGAGACTGGCCACTGATATTAGGGTCAAAGTCGGGTCAATGGGTATTCGTTCAACTTTAAAGTTCCATGAGAGCGGCGAGGGCCTTGGTGAACGCCTCGGCCGGCGGAGTCACCAGACCGGCTCCGACCTGCCCGGTTCCGGCCACGCGGCCGGCGATGCCGGTGTTGACCACCGGCAGCTGCCCGGTTCTGGCGATCAGGGCCACGTCGATGCCCGTGGGCGTGCCCCGGAAGCCCAGCCCGGGGATCTGGTACGCCGGATGCTCGGCCAGCGTGATCTCGTACATGGAGCGGGTCGCGGCGACGGCGTCCGACACGTCGCCGCCGACGAAGCGGACGATCGCGGGGGCGGCGGCCATCGCGAACCCGCCGAGCCCGGAGGTCTCGGTGATGGTGGAGTCGCCGATGTCGGGATTGGCGTCGTCCGGCCCGTACGCGCCCAGGTAGAGGCCGTCGGGGACGCCCGCGGGCCCGGTGAACCACCGGTCGCCCAGCCCGGACACCTGGACGCCGAAGTCGGTGCCGTTGCGCGCCATGGCCACCACCAGCGACGACCCGGGGACGTCGCGCGCGGCGTCGGCGCTGACCTTGCCCGCGGCCATGCCTGCGTTGAGGAAGAAGTGGTCGTTGCCGTTGATGAAGCGCAGCACGGCGGCGGCGTGCTCGGGCGAGGCGTCCACCACCGAGGGGGCGAGCTCGCGGGCGAACAGGGAGGTGGCGGCGCGGTTGCGGTTGTGCAGCTCGTCGCCCATCTGCAGCGCCTGGGCGATCAGTGAGCGCAGGTCGATCGGGCCGCTGAGGGCCAGGGCGGCGGCCAGCACCGGGCCGAGCACCTCGCCCATCCAGCGCAGCCGCTCGATCACCTCGGTCCCGTACGCCCCGTAGCGCAGCACCTTGCCGAGGCCCTCGTTCAGCGAGCAGTACGCCGTGCCGCCGTGCTCGTCGTCGACGACCTCGAACATCCACATCGACGGGCTCACCACCCCCGCCATCGGCCCGACCGTGCGGTGGTGGTGGCAGGAGTCGAGCCGCACGCTGCCCGCGACCAGCAGGCGCTCGGCCTCCTCGGCGTCCGCGGCCAGGCCCTCGAAGACGGCGGCGCCGATGAGCGCCCCGCGCATCGGGCCGGAGGCGCGTTCCCACTCGATGGGCGGCCCGGCGTGCAGGAACGTGCGGGGCGGCAGGTCGAGCACCTCGCGGGCCGGGCGCACCCCCACCAGCTTGGGCCGGGCCGACACCAGCCGCCCGACGGCGACCTCGTTGGCCCGCTCGCGGCGCGGATCGGCCAGGAGCTTCGCCAGGGCCTGCGACGTGCCCGGCAGCGGGGGCCGCCAGTCGACGCCGAGGCGGGGGACGGCCTGCTGGTCGAGCGCCTCGGCCAGCACGGCGGCGCCGACGCTGATCACCTGCGGCTCGCCGTCGAGCATGGACAGCCTCACAGTGCCCTCCTGACCAGGCTCGCGGCGTGCCGGGCGGCCGCCGCGTTGGAGGTGAAGACCGAGGCCCCGGCCGCGACCAGGGCGTCGGCCTGCCGCCGCAGCCCCTGCGGGTCGGCGCCGGTGCCGACCAGGGCCACGACCACCGCCACGCCCCGCTCGGCCGCCCGGCCGACGGCGGGCGCCAGCCGCGCCGAGGGGTCGGGGTCGGCGGCGTGGCCGAGGACGACGTCGAGCAGCACCACGCCGGACGCGGCTTCGAGCGCCTCAAGGCGCACGGTGGGGTCGATCATCGGGTGGGGGCGGCCCAGGGTGTACTCGTCGTCGCCGAAGTCGGTGAACGTGCCGGCTCCCGCGATGATCTCGGCCTCGGCGCACAGGGTGCCGCCGGAGTACAGCCCGCACAGCTCGGCCGGGCGCGCCTCACGCGGGACGACCCAGCTCGGCCACTCGGGAACCGGCAGGCCCAGCGCCCGCAGGGCCTTCTCGGCGGCGGCGGTCAGGTCGTCCTGGCCGGGGCCGAGCAGCGCGGTGACGACCGGGGTGGACAGCTCGCCGACGGCACGGCGCACGACCTCGGCGACCTCGGGGGCCGGCGGCTTGGAGATGAGCACGATGAGCTCGGTGGCGGGGTCGGCGTCCAGCGCGGACAGGGCCGCGAGCGTGGAGGCGCCGCCCACCGCCGACGACAGGTCTCTGCCGCCGACGCCGAGGACGTGGCCGACCCCGGCGCCCGCGTGGTCGAGCAGGCACGTCACCTGCTGGGCGCCGGTGCCGGAGGCGGCCACCACGCCGACCGGGCCTGGACGCAGCACGTTGGCGAAGCCCAGCCCCACGCCGCCGACGACCGCGGTGCCGCAGTCGGGACCCATGACCAGCACGCCGCGCTCTCTGGCCCGCTCTTTGAGCAGGACCTCCTGCTCCACGGGCACGTTGTCACTGAAGATCATGACCGACAGCCCGGCCTCGACGGCGTCCATGGCCTCGGCGAAGGCGTGCTCGCCGGGGACCGAGACCAGCACCAGCGAGGCGTCCCACGACCGGGCCGCCGACCGGGTGGTGCGCGGCGCGCTCTGGCCGCCCGCGTCGGCCGCCGCCCCGCCCTTGGCGAGCGCGGCGAACTGGCGGTCGAGCTCGGCGGCGGCGTCCTCCAGCGCGGCGGGGCTCTCGGCGCGGACGGCGACCAGCAGGTCGGTCGGCCCGGCGGCGGGGACGGCGAAACCGGCGTCCCGGGCGAGTTCGAGGTTGAGGTCGGTGGCCATGGCCACCACGGCGACGGTGACGCCGGGGCGCGAGCCGAGCGCCTGGCTGACCCGCATCAGGCTCACCGAGTCGTGATAGAGCCCGGCGCGCACCTCGACCCGATCAGTGCTCGTCGTCAACGGTCGCTCACCGCCCCTCGCATGACGTTCGCTCCACTCTCAATGGTCGCTCACCGCATCTCAGCCGATTTCTCACACGATTTCTGACAGGTTTTGTGGCACGAAGTCCGTCGGGACGGCCAGACGGCGACGGTGCCGCCGCCTCAGCCGCAGGCGTCCGCCCGGCGCGGCCCCTCCGCCGCGGGCCTCACGGTCGTGCTCGTCGTCGTGGTGGTCTCTGGCGCCGCTCGCGGGTCGCGGCGGCCACCCCAGGGTGCCGTGCCGCTCGTGCCCGTGGTCGCCGGTAGGTCGCCGTGGTCGATTGTGCGTCGCTCTGGTCGCTCAGGTGGCTCTGGTCGATTGTGTGTCGCTGTTCGCTTGTGCGGAGCCGTCGTCAAAGGGTCGCGGACGGCTCCGCGCCGCCCAGGCGCAGCACCGCCGACATCCCGGCCCGCAGGCCCCAGGCGAGGTCCGCGCCCGAGGTGTGGCCGAGCCGCAGCAGCCGGTGCACCGCCGGTTCGAGCGGCTGCCGGCCCGCCACCGCGCGCAGCACGGCCAGCGCCTCCGCGCACGCCTGGCCCTGAGCGGCGCAGTGCAGCAGCGTCGCCGAGATCGGGGTGGTGCGGGTGCGCGCGTCGAAGGCGACCGTCGCCGCCAGCCAGTCGGCCAGCCACACGGCCCGCTGGACGCCCGCCGCCCCGCCGAGGCGCCGCAGCGCGACCAGCATGCCCGCGAGCATGTCGTCGCCGCTCGGCGTCAGGCCGGGGCCGAGCCCCATGAGCCGCTCCGCGGCCGTGATGGCGCTCAGGAGCGAGCCGGAGGCGCAGCCCTCCGCCAGCAGAGCCCCCGCGCCGCCGGGATCGAGCCCGGTCTCCCGTACCGAGGCCCCGCACACCTCGCCGAACGACGGCAGGGCCGCCGCCACCTGCTCCAGGTCGACGGGACCGAGCGCCGGAGCGGGGTCCCACCAGCGGCGGACGTGCACGGTGACGCGGCCGATCTCGACGCAGCCGTCGCCCACGGCGGCCTCCTCGCCGCCGGAGACCTCGGGTAAGGGGTCGCCCACCACCACGGCGTTGGGCAGCCGGGTCGCGTCGCCGGTGACGACGGCCACCACGAACGGCTCGACGTCGGTGCGGATCTCCAGATAGAGGCCGCGAGGGAAGGCCGCGAGCACCCGCGCGGGCCGCCGGGGCGACTCCAGCGCAGGGCGCAACGCCGTGCTCGCCGCCCCGAACGCCTTGGTGCGCGCCGGCGGGCGATGTCGGATCGATGTACGCGTCCCCACTGTCACTACTCGGCCTCCCCGCGAGTCTGGGGAGAACGTAGAACGGTCCCGAAGCCCGACGTACGGAGAAAGCTGACAACACTTCTGCCTGTAGTTGGCTCTTGTTGACAGGAGAAGTGTTCCGTCAGAATCACTGAAAAGGCGTTTCACCCTGGAGCATGACCATGACTGCTGACCCATCACCCCCGGCGATGCGATTGGCCTCCACGGGCACCATCATTCACGGCATCTCCGTGGGGGAGGTGCTCGGCGTCTCCACCCTGGCCGGAGCCCGCCTGATCGGCGGCAGGAAGGGCCTGGACCGCATCGTCCAGCGGCTCAACGTCATGGAGGTCCCCGACATCCTGGCGTGGGTGAAACCCCACGAGCTGCTCCTCACCACCGGCTACCCGCTGCGCAACACCCCCCAGTCGCTCGGCAGGCTCGTCGCCGACCTCGACGAGCGCGGCCTCGCGGCGCTCGGCATCAAGCTCGGCCGGTACGTCGACGAGTTGCCCGGCGAGATGGTCGAGCAGGCCGACCGCCTCGGTTTCCCCCTCATCCTCCTGCCCAACGACGTCGGCTTCGACGACATCCTCAACCAGGTTCTCACCGACATACTCAACCGCCAGGCGGCCCTGCTCGCCCGCACCGAGGAGGCGCACAAGGCCCTGGTGCAGATCGTGCTCGCCGGCGGGGGGCTGCGCGAGGTCGTCGCCGAGGTGGCGGGGCTGCTGGACGTCGCCGTGGCCGTGGTCGACTCCTCCGGCCACGTCCTGTCGGCCTCCGGGGACGCCGCCGCGCTGCGCGCCGCGCCGCCCGTGTCCGGCGGCGACTACACCGTCGTCCCGGTCGTCGCCGGCGGGCACCACCACGGGCGCATCGTCGCCCACAGCCCGGCCGGCGCCATGCGCGACGGCGACATCGGCATCCTGGAACGCGCGGCCACGGTGGCCGCCCTGGTGGTCACCCGGCAGGAGGCCGTCACCGCCGTCGAGAGCAAGTACCGCGCCGACTTCCTGCGCGACGTGCTGACCGGGCGCGGCGGTCCCCGCGTCGCCACCCGCGCCCGCGCGTTCGGGTGGGACCTCGAACGACCCGTCGGCGTGCTGGTGGCCGAGATCGACCCCGAGTGGGACATCCCGCCCGACCGGCTGCTGTCCGCGTGGGTGACCGCGTTGCGCCGCCATGACCCCAACGGGGCCGTGGCCGGGTTCTCCCACGAGGTCGTCGCCGTCGTCGGCTCGGGCGTCGACATGGCCCGCCTGGCGAAGGACGCCGTGGCCTCCTTCGCCGACTGCCGTCCCGCGACCTTCTCCACCGGCATGAGCAGAGTCGCCCAGGGCGCCGACTCGCTGCCCGACGCCTACGGCCAGGCCCTCAAGGCGGCGCGGGTGGGCCGCCAGCTCCACGGGCCCGGCGCGGTCGCCCACTTCGACCAGCTCGGGGTCTACCGGTTGCTCTCGCTGGTCAACGACACCGCCGAGCTGCACGCGTTCGTCAGGGAGACCCTCGGCCCGCTCGCCGCCGACGAGGACGCCGAGAACGCCGACCTGCGCCGCACCCTGCAAGTGCTGCTGGAGACCAACCTCAACGTCGCCGAGACCGCCCGCCGCCTGCACTTCCACTACAACACCCTGCGCTACCGCATCGGCAAGCTCGAACGCATGCTGGGCAACTTCACCGAGGACGCCCACCTCCGCCTCAACCTCACCCTCGCCCTCCACGTCCTGCGAATGCGCGGCATCTGAACCCCCACCGCGCCCGCGACCGGATGGGTGCGCGGCCGGAAAAACGATCGCGAACACGAAGAAGAACGAGCGCGAACACGAAGGTGGACACGCCGGGGCGCGTGCCCGATTCTGATCGTGTTCGCGATGGGCCACCGTTCGACGAGGAGAGTCATATGAGGACCCGCGCCTGGATCCGCCGCGCCGCCGCTTCGGCCGCCGCGCTGACCGCCGCACTGGCCGCCGTCCTGACGCTGACCGGCGCGCCGGCCAGTGCGGACGACACCCCGCCGACCTCGGACGCGCACATCGTCCGCCTGCCAGAGTGAGACCGGGGCCCGGCCGGTGCCCAGGTCCCGCCACTTCCCGCGCCCACCGTGACACGTGCCTCAGCCGGGCACCGGGTCATTCCCGTTCGAGGGCGCCGGAGCGGGTTCTTCGACGGTGGTGAGCTCGGTGAGGCCGGAGATGTCCAGGACGGGGGTGAGCAGGGGGCCGGCGACCAGGCGGATGCGGGAGGCGTGGGCGAACAGGACGGCCAGGCCGGCGCTGTCGAGGTAGCCGACCTCGCTGAGGTCGACCGTCAGCGGTCCGTCGCCGGTTGACCGGGTCAGCGCCTCGTCCAGGTCGTCGGCGTTGCTCATGTCGATCTCACCGGTGACGGCGAGGACCGGGGTGCCGTCGGGGCGTTCCGCGGCGACCAGGGTCAAAGGGGTGGCCATCAGGGGATCCTCGCATGCATGTCGACGGTCGTCCCGGCGACGCCGGGGCGGATGGTGACCTCGTTCATGAGAGCGCGCATCAATGCGATGCCCCGGCCGCGATGAGCGTCGGCCTCGAATCTCGGCGTCTTCCAGCGGCCGGTGTCGGCGATGGTCAGGCTCAGGCCGCTGACGGTGGCGACCGCCCGCAGGTGGATCATGCGGCCGGGGGAGTGGCGGTGTCCGTGCTCGATCGCGTTGGCGCAGGCCTCTCCGGCGGCGACCAGCACGTTCTGGATCAGCGACGGGGCGAGCTGGCAGCGGGTCAGCCAGTCGCGCAGGGCCCCGCGCACCGAGGCGAGCTGCCCGGACTCGGCGGGGAAGGTCACCTCCAAAGGGGCGGGCTGGCGGTACAGCAGCAGGGCGACGTCGTCGGAGAAGCCGCCGTCCGGCGCGAGCATGGTCATGACATCGGCGGCCAGGTCCTCGATCGGGGTGGCGCGGCCCTCCTGGAGCGCGCGGCCGGCCTGGGCGATGCCGGCGGTCAGCGGACGCCGGCGGCGCTCGACCAGGCCGTCGGTGTACAGCAGCAGGGTCGACCGGGGTGGCATGGCGCACCTGGCCTCGGGCCGCGGAAGCCCCGGCCGTACGGCCAGCGGGACGGAGCGGCCCTCCTCCAAAAGCAGCGTGGCCCCGTCGGCGTGGGCGACGATGCCGGGGGGATGACCGGCGCTGGAGTAGAGCAGTTCACCGGTGACGGTGTCCAGGACGCCGCAGAAGACGGTGGTGCACTTGGCGCCGGGGACCAGGGCGGCGAACCGGTCGAGGGCGGCCAGCGTCTGGGCGGGGCCGGTCTCCTGCAGCAGCAGGGCGCGGCAGGCGCTGCGCAGCTGCCCCATGACGGCCGCGGCCTTCAGCCCCCGGCCCACGCAGTCGCCGACCACGATGCCGATGCGTCTCTCGTCGAGCGGCACGATGTCGTACCAGTCGCCGCCGACCTCCAACGGGCGGCCGGCCGGTTCGTAGCGCACGGCGAAACCGTCGGGGAGCTGGGACGGGCCGAGGATGGCGCGCTGGAGGGCCACGGCGGTCTCGCGCTGCTGGTCGAACTGGTGGACCCGGTGCAGGCCCTGTCCGAGATGGCCGGCCAGCAGCGCCAGCAACGTCTGGTCCTCATCGGTGAACGGCCGGTTCTGTCCCAGGTCGACCCAGATGGTCAGCAGTCCCTCGGGGTGCTCCAGGGTGACGCCGCCCGCGCCCGCCCCGGCGGCGACCGGGCGCAGCGGCGGCCGCTCACGCAGGGCCGCCAGTGCCTCGCGCACCTGGTCCGGCAGGTCGTCGTCCGGCGCGCCGTTCCCCGAAGGCACGCGGACGACGTCCGGCGGGATGTCGCCGTTCCAGACGGCGGCAAGGACGCTGCGCGCGTTCCAGACCTCCCGCAGCGCGTCGAGTCCTCCGTGAAGGGCGTCGGACACGGAGTCCGCCTGGGAGACGCGCATGCTGAGAGCCGCCAGGGCGCTCTCGCGCCGCACGAGGTAGTGCTCGGCGGTGACGTCGTGCAGGGTGCCCACGACGCGGTGCCGGCCGGTGTCGGGATCGGCGATGTCGTTGAAGGTGGCCGCGATCCAGAGCCGGTGCCCGTCACGATGGGTCACCGGGACCACGCATCTGCCCTTGCCCTCGCCGGCCAGCCGGTCGAACGCCTCGGCGGCCATGGCGTGGGCCTGCGGGTCGGCGTGCTCGTCCGGCCACCAGGGATGCGGGGCGGCGTAGGGCAGGCCCTCCGGCCCGTAGCCCATGATGTCGGCGAACGCCGAGTTGATCTCCAGGACGGCGCCCTTCTCGTCGGTGACGAAGAACGCCTCCTGCAGCGAGTCGATCATGGCGTTGCGCCACCGGGCGTGGCGGTTGCGCATCCGGGCCAGCTCCACGTTCGCCCGCACCCGCGCGAGCAGATCGGCAGCCGAGAACGGTTTGACCAGGTAGTCGTCCGCGCCCGCCTCCAGGCCCTCGATGGAGGCCTCCTGGCCGGCGCGGGCCGACAGCAGCAGCACCGGCACGCCGGCGGTACGGGAATCGGCCCGCAGCGCCGCGACCAGCGCCAGGCCGTCCATGCGGGGCATCATCACGTCGCTGACCACGAGGTCGGGAGCGTCCGCGCGGATGGCGTCCAGCGCCGCTCGCCCGTCGCCGACGGTGTCGACGAGGTGACCGGCGCCCGTGAGCAGACGGCGGAGATAGTCGCGCATGTCGGCGTTGTCGTCGGCGACCAGCACCCGGGCCGGCGCGCCGCCGCCCGTCGCCGCGGACCGGGCGCCGGCCGGGTCGCCCTCGGCGGCCGTGCCGTCCCCGGGCAGCCAGCGCAGGGCTTCCTCGACGAACGGGCCGGCGGTGACCGAGACCGCCTCCGCCGCTCCGGCCGCGACCAGGCTGCCGGACGGCAGATGGCCGGAGCCGAAGGGCAGCCGGATGGTGAAGCAGGTGCCCTCGCCCTCGACGCTCGCGGCGGTGATGGTGCCGCCGTGCAGGCCGACGAGCTGCTGTACGAGGGCCAGCCCGATGCCGCTGCCCTCGTTGGAGCGCGACCGGGCGCTCTCTATGCGGTGGAACCGCTCGAACAGCCGCGGCACCTCCTCCGCCGGGACGCCGATGCCCGTGTCGGCCACGGTGACCACCGCGTGGCCGTCCTCGGCGCGCACCGTGACGCCGACCGAGCCGTCGAAGGTGAACTTCAGCGCGTTGCTGAGCAGGTTGAGGACCACCTTCTCCCACATGCTCAGATCGACGTACACCGGCTCGACCGGCGAAGGGCAGTCCACATGGAAGGCCAGGCCGGCCCGGTCGATCGCCGAACGGAACACGCTGGCCAGCTCGGCGGTCACGGCGGCCAGATCCACCGGCTCGTACCGGGCCTGCATGCGTCCGGCCTCGATGCGGGAGAAGTCGAGCAGGGTGTTGACGAGCTTGCCCAGGCGCAGTGCGTTGCGGTGCACCACCTCAAGGTCCTCGCGCACCTGGTGGCCGGCGTCGGCGAGCGCGGTCCGCAGTTCCCCCACCGGCCCCATGATCAGTGTGAGGGGGGTGCGGAACTCGTGGCTGATGTTGGAGAAGAAGACGGTCTTCGCGCGGTCGAGCTCGGCCAGCTCCTCCGCCCGCCGCTGCTGCGCCTGGTAGTTGCGGGCGCTCGCGACGCCCGCCGCGACATGCCCCGCGGCCAGTTCGACGAACCCGCGGTAACCGTCGTCCAGGGGCCGGTACCGGTTGAGGGCCGCCACCAGGAACCCGTACGGCGCGCCGCCCTGCTGGAGCAGCGGCACCACCAGGGCCTCCGCCGGCGGCTCGGACCAGCCTCCGGACGGCAGGCCGGTGAACGGGCCGCCGTCGAGCGTCACGAGCACCGGCTCGCCCCGGGCCGGCGCCGCGGCCAGCCATACCGCGTCCGGATCATCGAGCGCGACGGTGGCGGGGGCGGCCGGATGCCCGGCGGCGATCCCCGTCGTCTCCGCCAGCCGCGCCCGGCCGTCCTCGTCGAACAGGTAGGTCAGCGTGAACGGGAGGTCGTACGGGTTGCGGCCGAGCTGCCGGCAGGCGAAGGCGAGCATCTCCTGCTCGGTGCGGACCACGCTTGGATCGGAGCCGAGATCGCGCAGCGTCGCCATGCGCCGCTCGCCGATGACGCGGTCGGTGTCCTCGCTGACGACGCACAGCATGCCGACCACCGCGCCGTCGTCGTCCCGCAGGGGACTGTAGGAGAAGGTGTGGTAGGTCTCCTCGGGGTAACCGGCCCGTTCCAGGAACAGCAGCAGCGCCTCGTCCCAGGTCGCCTTCCCCGTGGCCAGGACGGCGTCGATCCGCGGGCCGATGTCGTCCCAGATCTCCGCCCACACCTCGCCGGCCGGCCGCCCCAGCGCCCACGGGTACTTGCGGCCCAAGGTGTTGCGGCGGTACGCGGCGTTGCAGAAGAACGTCAGCCGCTGCCCCCACGCCATCCACATGGAGAACCGGGACGACAGCAGGATGCTCACCGCCGTCTGCAGGCTCTGCGGCCACTCGCCCGGCGGCCCGAGCGGGGTCGCCCGCCAGTCGACCTTCGCCAGGTCGCGGCCGACCTCGTCCTCGACGGTGAAGATCTCGGCGCCGGCCGCTCTCAGCGGGCCGCGCTCCGCGTCGTCACGCATCATCCTGGGCCCTCCCGCTCGACGCACAGCTCCGCCACGCGCGGCCGTCTACCCCGCGTCCGGCACGTCACACGCCCTGCGCCGCGCCGTCGTCCGGCAACGGCGTCCGGGCCGATCGCCGCGTCGGCGGGGCCGCGTCGACCGGCCGCCCCAAGGGTCTTCTCTCGTACCCTGCCGCTCATCGTCTCGCCCGTTTCCGCGGGAACGCGCCGACATTCTCACAGTCTGATGAGGCAGGTCATGCGAGAGTTCAACGGTTACGTAGGATATGGACGATCGCTCCGGAGCCCTGCGTCCGCCCCGGGTGGCGAGGCCGTGGTGGGAAGGAGCCGACGTCACCACCTCGACGGAGAACGCCCACACGCGGCCGCGTGCCGCCATGACGTGCCGGACGACGCCGCGGTGCCCGCCCTGTCCGTTCCCGTCCGCTCGACGGCCGTCCTCCCCCAGGAGCCTCGGTGCAGCATGACGACGGCCTGACCGTCACCCTCCAGCCGCATTCGGAGCGCCTCCACGTGCTGGCCGTGGCCGGTGAGCTGGATCACCACTCCGCCCCTCGTCTGCGGGCGGTCCTGGACGAGTTCACGTTCGCCCCCGGCGGCGGGCTGGTCGTCGACCTGTCGCGGATGACGTTCTGCGACTCGACCGGCATCTCGTTGCTGGTCGCGGCGCACCAGCGTGCGCGGAACGCCGGCGCCGGACTGGCCCTCGCGGGTCTCCACCCCGACATCGGCCACGTCTTCGACATCATGGGCCTGAACCAGCTGTTCTCCTCCTACGACACCACCGAGAAGGCCATAACCGCCCTACGGTGAGCCCTCGGGCGTCAGGTGCGACCAGCAGGCGATCGGCTCCGGGCGCCTGACAGCCTCTTCGAGGGATCGCCGGCGACGGCGGTGGTCGGCGGTGGGGCTTCCGGCGTTGGTGAACGTCCGCTTCCGGCCGGTGGCATCCGGTGGCCGCGGGTCTGTCCGAACGAGATCGTTCCGCCGGAGAATCCCTGGGCTCCGGGCCGTTTCCAATCAGAGAACGTCCTCGTTAGAGGGTGGTGGGAAGCCTGAGGGAGCCGCGTTCGCGCGAACACGGAAGCCAGGGTCCGGCCGGTGGAGGAACGCGGTCCGGTCCGCTGCGGCTGTCCCGTTCGTGGTTCGACGCGGGGACGCGATCCCTCGGCTGCGGCATGACCGTGGTGATCGTCCTGCTGTCCGCGGTGGCAGGAGCGTTTCTGGATAATTTCCTCGTCCTGCGGGCGAGGCTCGACTGTGGTCTCGGCGGAAGCGCGTCAGGAGCGCTGGACCTCCCGCAGCGGTGGGAACTCTCCGGTTTCCTGGTGACCCGGCTGATCTGGTTTCCCATCGTCGCGCTTCTGTCCGGTTGTCTTTCTCTGGTACTCAACCCGCTGGCCCTCTGGTCGCCCCTGGGCCGATCGCGGATCATGGGTTTCGCCCTGGTCGTCGCCGCGGTGCTGGTCGGTGCGATGGGACCCGCCCTGCTGATCGTCCACGACGTCGCCACGATCGGCACGCCGGCCGCCCATGCGGCCGGAGCTCACCCGGGCGACGCCGCCCCGTGCCGTCCAGGCAACGTCCCCCCGTGGTGGCCCTCCTGGCTGCCTTCCTGACGGTCGCCGCACCGAGTACGGCCGTATGGCCGGCACGATCGCGACGCTCGCCGTCGTGGACCTCGACCGGTGGGCGTTCTGCTTGCGGGTGACGAGGTTGTGTCGGCGCGGGGGTGGTCGGTGCCGGGGAAATCGCTTACGGTTTGTGACGTCCGCGAACTCTGCGTCGATGGACCGGTTTCGCGATCTTGCTCTACGTGCGAGAACTTCGGTTCGGCGTGTCCCTGCTCTGCTCCGGTTCCGTAGCGGAAGGCTGCATCGCATGTCGAAGGTCTGGTTGATCACGGGGAGTTCTCGTGGCCTCGGGCGCGAACTCGCCGAGGCCGTGCCGGCAGCCGGTCATCGGCTCGTGGCCACCGCGCGCAGGCCCGAGGTGCTCCACGATCTCGTGGCCCGGTACGGCGGCCAGGTCCGCGCGGTCGCGCTGGACGTCACCGACGCCGCGGCCGCCCGTGCGGCCGTCCAGACCGCGGTCGAGGAGTTCGGCCGCCTGGACGTGGTGGTGAACAACGCCGGGTACGGCGTCGTGTCGGCCATCGAGGAGACCTCGGACGACGACTTCCGCGCGCAGATCGAGACGAACCTGTTCGGCATCGTCAACGTGACCAAGGCGGCTCTGCCGGTACTGCGCGAGCAGCGATCCGGTCACATCATCCAGGTGTCGTCGGTCGGCGGGCGCGTCGCGGTCTCACCGGGCATAGGCGCCTACCAGACGGCGAAGTTCGCCGTCGCCGGCTTCTCCGAGTGTCTGAGCATCGAGATGAGACCCTTCGGGGTCAAGGTGACGATCGTCGAGCCGGGCGCGATGCGCACCGACTGGGTGGCCGACTCCATCAGCGGCGCACGGGGCACCGAGCACTACGGGCAGACGGTCGGCGAGATGACCCGTTTCTTCGCCGCCTACGTCGGCAACGAGGGGGGAGACCCGGCTCGCGTGGCCGGCGCGATCGTCGACCTCGCCGGCGTGGAGGACCCGCCTTTGCATCTGCTGCTCGGTTCGGACGCGGTCCAGATCGCCGAGCAGGCCTCCAGCGCTCGCGCGGCCGAGGCCGAGAAATGGGCGGCCGTGAGCAGGTCCGTCGACTTTCCGGTGCACTGAGCCGCCGCGACGGAGGGCCGGCGTATCGTCACCTCGCCCTGAAGTAGGGGCGGTCGGCTCGGACGCGGTCGGTGAAGATGAGCGTCCCGTCCGAGATGACGTGGGTCAACCCGTCGGTCTTGGCCTTCCGTAAGGCCTGGGTGAGCTGGGACGAGCGCGCCGACAGCGGCATGACGGTCTCCTGCACGTACCGCCAGGCCGTCGACGCCGACACTGCGAATCCCGCAAACCAGAGCGCTACTCAGCCACTACCGCAACCACGGTCACGCCATCCCGCCGAATCTGCGAGTGTAGTACCGGGTCCATGAATCAATTTCTTCGACCTGTTCATGGTCCACGCCGTCGACCAGTTGAAGGATGTGAGGTGATGAGGAACGAAAATGGCCATGGCGCAGTGCTGGGGCGCGTTAAGGTCGTTCTTCTCGTGCTAGCTGGCGCGTTAATCGCATCGGCATGCGGAGCAGTCGCCTCCCAATCGGTCGCCGTCGGCGCCAAGGGTTCGATGGGCGAGCGAGCGGTCCCCGTCGAAACGCTTTTCGTTGATCAGACTGAACTGCCGGCTGCCATCGCGGACCGCTACTCGCTCCACCAGAGAGAACCAGATGTTCACCAGATGCCGGTACCGCAGGCGTGGCCCGACGTTGATCAATACGGGTCGCGAGCGTGGACCGACGAGCGCCAGTGGTTGCTCAGTCAGGAGGTTTTCCGCTTCCCACGGTCCGTCGAAGCCCGCAAAGAGTACCGCGCGGCACCATATGGAAGGACCTTCCACCTGGTCGACGGCGTCGAAGCGACCGAGATCCCATGGACCGGGGCCAGTCCGAGCGCGGATGAAGAGGTGATCTTCTGTGCGGAGGGCGAAAGCGCCGGCCGGCCGCTCGAGCAGTGCTCGAAGTGGGGGTTTCGAGGGCGATATGGCCGCTATGTCGTCGATCTGGCCTTCCGGGCTGATAAGGACATCGGACATCCACGGCTGAAGACGACCGATTTCATGGACATGGTCAGAATCGTGGACGGGCGTGTGGCGAAGGCCCTTCGTGACTGAGTCACCAGGCGCTATGGAGGGCTTTGCCCAGGTGCCGCCGACCAGACGATAGCGCCGGTAGTCGGTAGTCCTCCAGCTCCCCGTGAGAATCATCGGCGATACGCACAGCACGGTTCGGAGGGCGCTTCCGCACTTCAGAAGAGGGTGACCGCCGGTAGATGTGGAGACGTGGACGGGGCCGTTGCGGCGTCGCCGTCGTGGTTCGGCGCGGGGTCTCGGCGGGGGTTCACTGGCTGGTGCGGGCTGTGGTGCGCAAGAGGACCGCGGCCTCAGGCTGCAGGTTTGGCAAGTCCTTACCATGTGGGGCGGAGTTCGCTGCTCTAATGTGCCCGCAACAGGAAGAGGATCTCCCGCCGCTCGGCGCGGGTGGCGGGTAGGTCCTACTCGACCCTGGCACGTCTGAGGTACGTCAAGGTACGACGCCGCGGAGGTCCGCCTGCGGGGTGGCCACCGACCGCCCGGCCCGGTCAGTGAAGGGGCTCTCATGGCCTTCGGTTGGAGAATGCACGGGGACGGGCGCGGCCTGACCCCAGGTGAGGTGGTCAGGCCGGACGAGCGGCTGAGCTGGCCTCGCATGGTGGGGTTCGGCGCGCAGCACGTCATCGCCATGTTCGGCGCGACGTTCGTCTTCCCCCTCATCATGGGGCTGAACGCCAACGTGGCGATCATGATGTCGGGTGTCGCGACGATCCTGTTCCTGCTCATCGTGCAGGGCAGAATCCCGAGCTATCTGGGCACCTCGGCCTCGTTCGTCGGCGGCGTGGTCGCGATCCGCGCGGCGGGCGGCGACAGCGGGACGGTCACCGGCGCCATCCTGGTGGCCGGCGTCGTGCTCGCGCTGTGCGGCGTGGCCGTCCACTACCTCGGCGTCGGAGTGATCAACCGCGTCTTCCCGCCGGTGGTGACCGGCGCGGTGGTCATGCTCATCGGGTTCGGCCTCGCCTACGTGGTCGCCGACGTGTACTGGCCGCAGGACCCGTGGATCGCCCTGATCACCATGCTGGTCACGGGTGTGATCCTCGTGGCGTTCAAGGGGTTCGCCGGCCGCATCGGCATCCTGCTCGGCCTGGTCGTCGGCTTCGTCCTGTCGTGGATCGCCGACAAGGCGTTCGGCGCCATCACCGCCTTCAACGCCGGCGCCGGCAAGGTCGACACCCACCCGCGCGTGAGCTTCCAGGGCGTCCAGGACGCCTCCTGGTTCGGCTGGCCCGACCTGCACGCGCCGAACTTCACCGTCTCGGCCATCGTGCTGGTGCTCCCGGCGGTGATCGCGCTGATCGCCGAGAACATCGGGCACGTCAAGGCCGTCGGCGAGATGACCGGCACGGACGTCGACCCGTACATGGGCCGGGCGATCTTCGCCGACGGCGTCGGCACCGCGGTGGCCAGCGCGGTCGGCGGCTCGCCCACCACCACCTACGCCGAGAACATCGGGGTCATGGCGGCGACCCGGGTCTACTCCACCGCCGCGTACTACATCGCCGCCGTCGTGGCGATCCTGTTCGGGTTCATGCCGAAGTTCGGCGCGCTGGTGGCGGCCACGCCGGGCGGCGTGCTCGGCGGCATCACCGTCATCCTGTACGGCATGATCGGCCTGCTGGGCGCCAAGATCTGGATCGAGAACCGGGTGGACTTCGCCGACCCGGTGAACATGGTCCCGATCGGAGCGGGCATCATCCTGGCGATCGGCCCGGTGGCGCACCAGATCACCGGCGACTTCTCGCTGGCCGGCATCGCGCTCGGCACCGTCGTGGTCCTCGGCGGGTACCACCTGCTGCGGGCGCTGTCCTGGCGGCGGACGGCGTCCGGCGAGACGGCGCCGGCCGCGGCCGAAGGGAGAGAGACCAGCGCGTGAAGCCTCCGGCTTTCGACTACCACGCCCCCCGCGACCTCGGCGAGGCCCTCGCGGTCCTCGCCGGGGTGGGGGCGCACGGCAAGGTGCTGGCGGGCGGCCAGAGCCTGATCCCGCTGCTGAACATGCGGCTGGCCGCGCCTTCGCACCTGGTCGACATCAACCGCGTCGCCGAACTGGACACCATCGAGGTGCGGGGCGGCGGCGTGCGCGTCGGCGCGCTGGCCAGGCACGCCGCCGTCGAGCGGTCGCGGGCCGCCGCGCGGGCGCAGCCGCTGCTGCGGGCCGCGCTCAGGCAGGTGGCCCACCCGGTGATCCGCAACCGCGGCACCGTGGTCGGCAGCCTGGTGCACGCCGACCCCTCCGCCGAGATGCCCGCCGTGCTGACCGTCCTCGACGGCTCGGTGCGGCTGGCGCGGCACGGGGGCGGCGAGCGCGAGGTGCCGGCGGCCGAGTTCTTCGTCGGGCCGCTGGAATCCGCCGTCCAGCCGGGTGAGCTGGCCGTCTCGGCGTTCTTCCCGTCGCTGCCGCCCCGCGCGGGCAGCGCGTTCTGCGAGGTGGCGCGCAGGCACGGCGACTACGCGCTCGCCGGGGCCGCCGCCGTGGTCGTCCTGGACGAGGACCTGCGCATCACCTCGGCCCGGGTGGCGTGCGTGAGCGCCGGCCCGGCGCCGGTCTCGCTGGATGTGTCGGAGGTGTGCGCCCGCCGGCCCGCCGCCTCCGCCGACTGGGCCGCCGTCGCGGCGGCCGTGCGCGACCGCGTGGATCCCGAGGGGGACATCCACGCGACCGCCGGCTACCGGCGGCATCTGACCGGGGTGCTGGCCGAGCGGGCGCTGCGCGTCGCCGCCCAGGAGGCCGCGGGAGACAGAACGGGGGAGTTCGCCGATGGGTGAGGCGCTGCACGAGATCGCGCTGACGGTCAACGGGGTGGTGCGCGAGACGGCGGTGCCGGCCCGGCGGCTGCTGTCGGACTGCCTGCGCCACGATCTCGGCCTGACCGGCACCCACGTCGGCTGCGAGCACGGGGTCTGCGGGTGCTGCACGGTGCTGATGGACGGCGAGCCCGTGCGCTCGTGCCTGACGTTCGCGGTGACCGCGGACGGGCACGAGATCACCACCGTGGAGGGGCTGGCCGCGCCGGACGGGACGCTGTCGCCGGTGCAGCGGGCGTTCTCGGAGTGTCACGCGCTGCAGTGCGGCTTCTGCACCCCCGGGTTCCTGTGCACGGTCACCGCGCTGCTGCGCGAGACGCCGGCGCCGACCGACGAGCAGGTCGTCGAGGGCATCTCGGGCAACCTGTGCCGGTGCACCGGCTACCAGAACATCGTGAAGGCGGTCCACCGCGCGGCCGAGCTCATCGCCGACGCGGACGAGGCCCCGGCGGGGGCGGGTGGTGCGGCGTGACGACCAGACTGTTCGGCGAGCGGGTACAGCGCAGGGAGGACCCGCGGCTGATCACCGGCCAGGGCCGCTACCTGGACGACCTCGGGCACGACGCGCTCGCCGCCGCGTTCGTCCGCTCGCCGCACGCGCACGCCCGTGTCCGCGACATCGACGTGTCGGCCGCCCTGGACGTGGACGGCCTGGTCGCGATCTACACCTGGGAGGACCTGCCCGAACGGGTCCGCGACCCGCTGCCGCTGCTCATCCCGCATCCGGCGCTGACCCACGGCCGCACCGCCTACCCGCTGGCCAGGGACGTCGTCCGGCACGTCGGCGAGCCGGTCGTCATGGTGGTGGCCCGCGACCGCTACGTCGCCGAGGACGCCGCGGGGCTCATCGAGGTCGACTACGAGTTCCTCAAGCCGGTCGTCGGCATCGAGGAGGCCGCCGATGGCGTCCACCTGGTGCACGAGGACGTGCCCGGCAACGTCGGCGCCCACCTGGTGCAGGAGGTGCCGTCCGCCACCGGGCAGGGCGCGCGCGAGGCCGTCGAGGCGGCGCCGCACACGCTGTCGTTCCGCCTGGACTTCGAGCGGAGCGCCTCCATGCCCCTGGAGGGGCGCGGGGTGTACGCCCGGTGGGACGCCGACGACCGGTCGCTGCGGGTCTACAGCTCGACGCAGACCTCGACCAGCGTGCGCATGGCGATCGCCGCCAGGCTCGGCCTGCCGCTGCCGTCGGTCGAGGTGATCGCCCCCGACGTGGGCGGCGGGTTCGGCGTCAAGATCGTCCACCCCTGGCCGGAGGAGGTGCTGGTCCCCTGGGCGGCGATGCTGCTCGGCCGGGAGGTCAAGTGGGCCGAGGACCGCCGCGAGCACTTCGTCTCCTCCGCCCACGAGCGCGGCCAGGTGCAGCACGTGCGCGTCGGCTTCGACGACGAGGGCCGCGTGCTCGGCCTGGACGTGACCATCCTGCACGACCACGGCGCCTACACGCCGTACGGCATCATCGTGCCGATCATCACCTCGACCCAGCTGCTCGGCCCGTACCGCATCGGCGCTTACCGCGTCGAGTTCTCCTCGATCTACACCAACACCGTGCAGGTCACCCCTTACCGGGGCGCGGGGCGCCCGCAGGGGGTGTTCTGCATGGAGCGCACCATGGACCGCATCGCGGCGCACCTCGGCCTGGACCGGGCGGCGGTGCGCGCGGCCAACTTCATCCAGCCCGGCGACTTCCCCTACGACCAGGGGCTGATCTTCCAGGACGGCCGGCCGCTGATCTACGACAGCGGCGACTATCCCGAGTCGCTGCGGATGCTCAAGGAACTGATCGGCTGGGACGGCTTCCCGGCGATGAAGGCCGAGGCGGCGGCGCGCGGCAGGCGGCTCGGCATCGGCCTGGGCTGCTACGTCGAGGGCACCGGTGTGGGCCCGTACGAGGGCGGCCACGTGCAGGTGACCTCCGACGGGCGGGTGCACGTCTCCACCGGCCTCACCTCCCAGGGGCAGGGGCACGAGACGGTGTTCGCGCAGATCGCCGCCACCGAGCTGGGCGTGCCGCTGTCCAGCGTGTCGGTGGTGACCGGGGACACCCGGCGCTTCGGGTACGCCGTCGGCACCTTCGCCTCGCGGGCCGCGGTGATGAGCGGCAACGCGATCGCCCTGGCCTGCCGCAAGGTCCGCGACAAGGCCCTTCGCATCGCCGCCGAGGCGCTGGAGGCCGACCCTCGCGACCTGGAGATCGAGGACGGCGTCGTGCGCGTGGTCGGGAACCCGGAGGCGTCCCTGGCGCTGGCGACGGTGGCGGTGCTGTCCAACCCGCTGCGGTACGCCTTCGACGAGGAGGCCGCGCGGGCGACGCAGTTCGCGGGGCGGGCCCCGATGGACCGGCCTCCGGTCGAGGAGGGCGAGGAGCCGGGGCTGGAGGGACGCGACTACTACTCGCCGGTGCGCTCGACCTTCGCCTCCGGCATGCACGCCGCCATCGTCGAGACCGACCCGGACACCGCCGAGATCCGCATCCTGCGCTACGCCGTCGTGCACGACTGCGGCAGGCTCATCAACCCCATGATCGTGGAGGGGCAGATTCACGGCGGGGTGGCGCAGGGGGTCGGCGGGGCGCTGTACGAGCGCATGGTCTACGACGGCCACGGTCAGCTCCTCAACGCCTCCTTCATGGACTTCCTGATGCCCTACGCCACGGAGGTGCCGGTCATCGAGACCGCCCACCTGGAGACGCCCTCGCCGCTGAACCCGCTCGGCATCAAGGGCGCGGGGGAGGCGGGGGTGATCCCGGTGTCCGCGGTGATCGCCTCGGCGGTCGAGGACGCCGAGGGACTGCCGATCGACCGGATGCCGATCTCCCCGTCGGAGCTGTACGAGCTTCGCCGCTCCGCCGGGCGCTGAGCGGGCGCCCGGCGGGGTCCCTCAGGCGGTGACGCGCCTGCGGAAGACCCAGTAGGTCCACGCCTGGTAGCCGAGCACGAACGGCAGCGCGACCAGCCCGATCCAGGTCAGCACGCCGAGCGTGTACGGGGCGGAGGCCGCCTCCGCCACGGTCAGGCCGGGCAGCGGCGCCCGCCACAGCGTGGCGAACAGCGTCACCGTGGCCAGCACGATCGAGCCGGCGGTCGCGGTGAACGCCCACCCCTCGCGGCGGCGCCAGACCAGCGCGACGGCCGCGGCCAGGGCGGCCATCGCCGCCAGGGCCGCCCACGGCAGCGGGCCGGCCGTCCAGCCCGCGCCCGCCGACCCGGCGGACGGGATCCCCGGCAGCGCCACGACGGCCACCGGCAGGGCCACGGCGGCGACGGTCAGCGCGGCGCTGCGGGCCCTCGCCCGCAGCGGCCCGGTCGTCTTCAGCGCGAGGAACACCGCGCCGTGCACGACGGCCAGGGTGAGCGACAGCGCGCCGCCGAGCACGGTGGCCGCCGCCGTGCCGTACAGCAGGTCGCCGAAGATCGCGCCCCACAGGAACGCGGTGAGCGCGCTCCCGGTGACGATGCCCGCGTCGCACAGCGCGCGTTCCCTGCCGGTCACCTTGCCGCGCCACTCAAGGGCCACCCCGCGGACGATCAGCCCGGTCAGCACCAGCACCAGCGGCAGGTAGAAGGCGCTCAGCAGGCCCGCGTACCAGGCGGGGAAGGCCGCGAACATGGCGCCGACGGCGGTGATCAGCCATACCTCGTTGCCGTCCCACACCGGGCCGATCGTCTGGAGCATCTGCCTGCGCTCGGCCTCCCCGCGCGCCAGGACGGGGAGCAGCGCGCCGACGCCGAAGTCGAAGCCCTCCAGCACGAAGTAGCCGGTCCACAGGAAGGCGATGACCAGGAACCAGACAGTGGTGAGTTCCATCGCGGTCTCCTAGTACATGAGGGTCGGCGTGCGGCGGGCGGCCCGGGCGTCGACGTCGCCGGGCAGGCTCGGGCCGGGCGGCGCGGCGACGGGTTCGGGCCCGGCCTTGACGTGCCGCAGCAGCAGCCGCGCCTCGGCGACGGCGAGCGCGCCGTACAGGGCCGTGAAGACGGTCAGGGAGATGGCGACCTCGCTGAGCGCCACTCCGGGGGACACGCTGGCGGCGGTGAGCAGCTCGCCCTGCACGGTCCACGGCTGCCGGCCGATCTCGCTGAGCAGCCAGCCCGCGATGATCGCGAGCGGCGGCAGCGGAAGAGCGTACAGGCAGGCGCGGGCGAACCACCCGGGGATGGGACGGCGGCGCCGGGTCAGCCAGAGCCCGAGCAGCGACAGCGCCACCGTCGACAGCCCGAAACCGATCATGACGCGGAACGACCAGAAGACGACGGGGACGTTCGGCCGGTAGTCGGCCGGCCCGAATCGGGCCGCGTAGCGCCGCTGGATGTCCTCCACGCCCTGGATCGGCGCCGCGGGGTCGTGCGCGGCCAGCAGGCTCAGCAGGTTCGGCACCTCGACGCCGGGGACGACGGAGTACGGCGCTCCCGCGGTGTCGTGCCGGAGCCCTTCCGCGGCGGCCAGCTTCATGGGCTGCTGCTCGCGCAGGTACTGGGCGGACAGGTCGCCGCTGCCCGCGACGACCGCCCCGGCGATGGCGGTCATGACCAGGGCGGCCCGCAGGGCGGAGCGCCACATGGCGGGCTCGCCCGGAACTCGGGCGGCGGCCTGGCCGAGCGGGTCGACGGCGTCCCCGGCGGCGGCCGGACGCCGTTCACGGATGATCCGGTAGCCGCACACCGCCAGGACGAAGCCGCCGGCGACGACGAACGAGGCGGCGACCACGTGCGGCACCTGGGCCAGGGCCGTCGGGTTGGTCAGCACCGCCCACAGGTCGGTCATCCGCGCCCGGCCGTCCACCACCTGGTAGCCCACCGGGTGCTTCATCCAGGCGTTCGCGGCGAGGATGAAGTACGCCGAGATGTTGGACCCGATCGCGGCGGCCCAGATGCACGCCAGGTGCACCCGCTTGGGCAGCCGCTCCCATCCGAAGATCCACAGGCCGAGGAACGTCGACTCCAGGAAGAACGCCAGCAGCGCCTCCAACGCGAGCGGCGCGCCGAACACGTCGCCGACGAAGGTGGAGTACTCACTCCAGTTCATCCCGAACTGGAACTCCTGCACGATGCCGGTGACCACGCCCATCGCGAAGTTGATCAGGAACAGCTTGCCGAAGAATCTGGTCAGCCGCAGGTAGTGCTCCTTGCCCGTGCGGTGCCAGGCCGTCTGCAGACCGGCGACGAAGACCCCGAGGCCGATCGTCAGGGGTACGAACAGAAAGTGGTACACGGTGGTGACCCCGAACTGCCACCGAGCCAGATCCAACGCGTCCATGCGCCCCTCACCAGGTCCTCAGCTCTACGCCCTGTAGTTCTACTCAAAGTAGTACTACAGCTTGTAGAGTAAATGCCGCGCGGAGGTCCTGCCATGCCATGCGATCTTCGTCACACCCCCGCCGCCGCCAGGCCCCCTGGCGACGCGTCAATGATGGGCCGCCGGCACGGCCCGGGACGTCACCCCGCCGGCTGATTCCCCCCTACGCCGCCCGGCGGAGCGGGAAGGCGGACTCCGGCCGCCCTGACGTAGGCGTCGAGGTCGCCAAGCTCGAAGCCGCGTCGCTCGATCTTGTCGAGCAGGACGCGGAAATCCCTGGCCAGATTCGCCCGGAAGTGCATGAGCAGGATGTCGCCGGGATGCAGACGCTTGTCCGGCGTCTGGTAGGAGATCTTCCCGCCCGGCTGCACCGTCGCCGTCCACAGCAGTACGGCCGGCAGCCCGCACGATTCGGCCGTCCGCAGCGTGGTCGCGGTGTAGTTGCCGAACGGCGGCCGGAACAGCACGGGCCTGCGGCCGATCTCCCCGGCGATGGCCTTGGCCGAGCCGCAGATCTCCTTGCGCTGCGCCTGGGCGCCGAGATTCCACAGGTTCGGGTGGGTGAGCGTGTGGGCCTCGATCGGCACGCCCAGATCGCGCAGTTCGCGGAAGTAGGACCACTTGCCCGCGCCGACGTACCGCCCGCCCGCCGCCGCGGGGTCGGGCACGCCCCGGGCCTCCACCGCGTCACGCATCGCGAAGACCGTGATGGGAACGGCGCGCTCCCTGACCAGGCGTACGAACCCCGGATCCTGCTCCCAGCCGTCGTCGATGGTCAGGAAGACGACCTTGCGCCGGGTCGGGATGGAGCTGATGACCGGCACCGCCTCGCCCGCCCGCGCCCGGACGCGGCCGACCTCTCCCGGACGCGGCATCGCCCCCGCGGGCCGCGCCGGGACCGTCCCGGCCGAGGGCCCAGGGGTGACGGATGTCGCCGGGGCCGGTATGCCTGGGCCGGGGGAGGACGCCGGGGGAGCGGAGGATGCTTCGGGAGCGGAGGGCGTCGAAGGCGCCTGGCATGAGGCGACGCCGCCCACCGAGCAGATCACCAGAAGTCCCAGCCCTGCCGCCGCGTGTGACGCCTTCCGTCCCCAGACCATGACCGGCAATCTTGCCATCTCGGTGATCCCTTGCTGAAAACGCGCGATTCGCCCGGCCGTCCCGGTCACCGCGCCGCAAGCTCTCTGCAAGGTCCCGGGCGGAAGGTTGGGGCAGCGAACGGGAACGGCCGCGCCGCGGGCGTGCCCCGGGCGCGCGAAGCCGCGGGGAAGGGCGTGGCGGCTTCGCGCGGCTCCGGGCGAGCGCGCCGCGGGCAGGCGGCCGGCGCCCGCGCGGCAAGGCACGGGTGGGGGCCCGGGCACGGATCTCCGGCCCTGGACGGCCGGCGTGAGTCGAAAGGAGCGCCCATGACCGGCCCCGTACCCGGGCGGACCTGCGTGATCCGCAACGTGGGCGAGTGGCCCCGGCGCGGCGTGCTCGGCGGCCTCACGGCGGAGGCCAGGGACGAACTGCTGGCGCTGGGAAGACCCTGGCAGTACGCGGCGGGGACGGCGCTGGTCACCGAGGGCGAGTGGTCCGACGGCGCGATCCTCCTCCTGGACGGCTGCGTCAAGCTCACCGCGGCCGGGGAGGGAGCGCCGGCGCTGGTCGGCGTCCGCGTCGGCGGGGACCTCGTGGGGGAGGCCGCGGCGCTGGCCGGGCGGCGCCAGGATGCCACCGCCACCGCGACGGACGCCTGCCTGGCACGGATCGTCCCGCCGCGGGAGCTGGCCCGCCTCGCCGTGCGATTCCCGGAGTTCGCGAAGATCCTGTACGGCGCGGCGGCCGAGCACCGTGCCGCCGCCCGCCGGTACGCGGCGGACGCCGGCTCGGCGATGGGACGCCTGGTGCGCGTCCTGGTCGAGCTGGCGCGGTTCTACGGGGAGCCGGTGCCGGAAGGCGTCATGATCGGGGTCACGCTCACCCGGCCCGAGCTGGCTGCGCTCGCCGACGCCGCCGAGCCGGCGGTGTACCGGGCCCTCACCGTGCTGCGCAGGACGGGCGTCCTCGGCACCGGCTACCCGCGCATCGTCGTGCACGACATCCGCAGGCTGCGCGCCTTCGCCGCGACGGGCGACGCGCCGTCCGGCGACGCGCGCGTCTCGCCCCCGGCGGACGACCCGCCGGGCCATTGGTGCGATGTGCCGCACTACGAGGACGCCCCGGTGCGCGGCGACCGGCGCGGTCCGGAGGGCGGCGGGGCGCAGGGGTGATCGGGGTAGGACACGCGGCGGCGGCCGGGGCGCCGCCGGTTCGAAGGGACGCGGCGGCGGCCGGGGCGCCGCCGGCTCATGGGAACGACCAGATGGGAGGGAGAACACTGGTGAACCACCTGGGGGAAGAAGTACGCCGGCTGTGCGTCGCCGTCGACGCCGAGCCGGGCGGGCGGCGGGCGGGCGCGCGGCACAGGGAGATGCGGCGCCGCCTCGCCGAGGTGATCGAGGAGGCCGCCGGAGCGGCGGGGCTCGACCGTCTCCACCTCGCCGAGCCCGGCCCGCCCGCGCCGCCGCGCGTCGAGTACGGCCTGCCCGTGCCGCCGCGCGCGGAGCACGGCCTGCCGGCGCCGTCGCGCGCCGAGTCCGGCGTGTCCGTGCCGGTGCGGCCCGGCGCCGGCACGGGGGCGGGCGCCGGGCTGCTCCTGGTCCTGCCGCCCGGCGTGAACGAGACGCGGGTGATCGCCGGACTGGTCGGCGAGCTGCGCGCCGCCCTGCGGCGGCGCAACCAGCGTCCGGGCAAGGACGCCCCGGCGCGCCTGCGGCTTCGGATGGCGTTCCACCAAGGGCCCACCCGGGTGGAGGACGGCGGGTTCGGCGGCAGGGCGGTGGCCACGGTGTGCGCCATGCGCGACAGCGACGAGCTGCGGGCGGCGCTGCGGGAACGCCCGGGCGCCGACCTGGCCGTCGCCATCTCGGCGCCGCTGTTCGAGGACGTCGCCGAGCACTCGCACCGCGACCTGGTGCGGCACATGTTCCATCCGGTGACCCCTCGGTCCGCGGACGTCGCGGCGCGGATGTGGATCAGCGCGCCGGACGCCGTCCAGAGTTCCTGCGGCACGCGTCCGGCGGACATGCCCCTCACCGCCGGCTGACACCATCGGCCGGCGGCGCCGGGAGTCCGGGTGACCGGTCCGGGGCACGGGAGGTCCCGGTGGGTGCCGGAAGGCATCGGCGGGCCGCGAGTGCCGGCGGGTGCTGGGCATCCCGGGACCGGGGGCCAGGGATGCACCGGCGTTGGAGCAGGCCGGGTACCGGGAGGTCTGGGGAGAGCCTTCCGGTGCCCGGCCGTTCGCGCGCCGGGCCGTGTCGTCCGCGCGCCGGGCCGTGTCGCGGGCGCTCTCGGTCCGTGGCGTTCCGGCCGGACCCCGGCGCGGTGTTACCGTGACCTTGACATGGGACGGGCGCCCGGGACGGCGGCGAGTTGTGACGACGCCCGGCCGGTCGAGCGGGCAGAAGTTGCCCTTATGCGGGCCGGGGACCCGTCCCTAGTCTCTCGGCATCGGAGGTGTCCATGAAGGTCGTCGGCAGTGCCGTCGTAGGGGTCGACCGCAACCGCGTGTGGGCCGCGCTGCGCGACCCGGCCGTGCTGGTCCGCACCATCCCGGGCTGCGAGCGGCTGGAGGCCACCGGCGCCGACACCTACCGCATGACGGTCAGCGCGGGCGTCGCCTCCATCAAGGGCGTCTACCAGGGCGAGGTCGCCCTGTCCGACCCCCGCGAGCCCGAGGGGTTCACCCTCCGGGCCCGCGGCGCCGGCGCGCCGGGCACGGTGGACGCGACCGTTCTCATCCGGCTCAGCGAGGTCGACGGCGGCGCGACCCGCGTCGACTACGACGCCGAGGCCGTGGTCGGCGGCATGATCGGCGGCGTCGGGCAGCGGATGCTGGGCTCGGTCGCCAAGCGGACGGCCGGCGAGTTCTTCAGCGCCGTCGAAGAGCACCTCCAGGTCACCCCCGCCGCGACCCCGGTCGCGGCCGCGCGAACAGTTGCGCCGGGTGCCACGGCCGTGGACGCCGCGTCCGCCGCCGGCCTGCCGGCGGTCGTCGCCGGTCAGGTGTTCGAGCGGCCTCGCGCCGAGGCGGGACGGGCGGACGGGCGCGCACGCGGCGGCGCGCCGGTGTGGCCGGTGCTGACGGCGTTCGGCATGGGCGCGGGCGTGGCGCTCGGCAGCGCGGTCATCGGCTGGCTGCTCGGCCGCGGCGGCCGGGGGCGCTGACCCGGCGACACGCCACATCTGCCCAGGTCAGATGACATATCACACTCCGGAGTGTTCCAGGAGCGTTACAACGTCTCGCGGAAGAGGATCTCCCGGCGTAACGTGGGCATATGCGAGAGTTCCGTGCGGAGGACGCTCGATCGGAGGCCAGGCGGCTCATCCACGACCTACTGGGTGAGCGCCACCCGACGACCGCGTCGCTGCTGGGTGACGCCGCCACCGTACTCGGCGAAGAGCGCACGGCCCGCTGCGCGGAGCTGGCGCAGGGGGCCGCGCTGACCAGGCGCTCCTCCGAGCTGGCGGCGATCGCCGGCCTGCTGGTCGGCACCACGATTCTCGGCTCCGGCTGGTGGACCTCCGGCCGCGAGGGCAAGATCCCCGCACCCGACGAGGTGCTGGCCGCGAACACCGCCATCGAGCCGTGGACCGACCTCACCGTCCTTGAGATGCTCGCCGCCTGGATCGCCGACGACAGCGCCGACGCCGCGTGGGGCCCGGCGGTCGCCTCCGTGGACCTCAACTCCTGGCAGGTGGAGGACCGCATAGAGCTGCCCGCGGACGTCATCGCGGGTGCGCGCCTGGTCGTGTCGTTCGACGCCGGCGGGCGGCTGGACGCCGTGGTGGTCGAGCGGCCGGACGGCGAGCTCGGGACCAACCTCGACCTCGCCTCGCTGCGCTACTCGCGGGCCGCCGAGGCCCAGTGGAGCTGGGGCGTGGCCGCCGGCCTCGGCCCCCACCCCCTCCCCGGCGAAGACCCCGACCCCTACGCCGTCACGGTCGACCAGCAGGCGGCCGAGTACCTCCGCCAGTGGGCGCTGCGCCACGGCGCCACCGCCGAGCTGGTCGGAGCCCGGTGGCAGGCCAAGGGCGACGTCATCACCGCCGTCGAACGCGTCGACTGGATGTGGCGCAGCGGCGAGTGGTTCGCCTGGTGGCGGGCGACGTCGGCGCTGGTCGGCGGCGACCCCGTGCAGCTCGCCTCCCGCATGGACGACATCGCCTCCGCCTCCTGAACCCGTCCGTTCCGAACGCTCGGCGGGCCGGAGTCCGTGCCGCGCGCTGGGCCACCGGTGTCCGTCCCGAGCGCTCGGTCGCTGGGTCGGCCGGCCGCCCTTGACCCGCGTCGTGCTCAGCCGGAGACGTCCGGGGTGGACCAGCCGTCGCGGAACGCGTACCGGGCCGGCGCGCTCGCGTACCGCAGGAACGCGGTGGCGCCGGTGCCGGCGACGCCGACGGCGGTGGACGTGTGGTGCGTGCGGCACCCCTCGTAGATCATCTTCCCGTTGGTGAGCGATGTGCCAGTGCCGTTCACCGAGTGGAAGCCCGCCAGCGTGCAGTCCTGGTAGCGGACGATCGGGATCCGGTTCGAGCTGGGGGTGTACAGGTGGTAGTTGTACGCGGCGCCGTTCGAGCCCGACACCGACGCGATGTCGGAGCAGGACGTGAAGGTCACCGACCCCAGGTTCCAGGCGCACTCGATGATCTTCTGGCCGGCGCTCGCCTTCGGCTCGAACCGGACTCCGTTGACGTTCAGCCTCGACGCGGTCGCGTCGCCGTTACTGGTCGGCATGTAGAAGTACCGCGCGGCGTCCGTGCTGGTCATCGACCACGACCCGCCGAACACGTTGATCGAGCCGCCCCGGTCGAAGCGGAAGAAGTTGCCCGACTGGAGCGCGAAGTTGCAGGACAGCATGAAGTAGTTGAGGAACTGGTTCTGCTGGCTGTTGCCGGACGGGTTCGTGATGCCGCAGTGCAGGAAGGCGTCGGTGTACCTGGACACGGTGTCGGTCGAGCACATGATGAAGTGGTGCTCGCTGTTGTTGTTGGCCTGGGAGTCGCCGTCGATGCCGATGACCCGGTCCCAGGTTCCCCGCCATTCGACGTTGCGGTAGACGAAGTACTGGTTCTGCCCGGCCCCGTACTGCGGGTACACCGAGGCGCCGTCGACCTGGTCGACCGACCAGTAGTACGCGAACCGGTTGGCGCCATTGGTCGAGCGGAAGCTCATGTCCTCGAAGTGGGTGTAGCGCAGGCGCACGGCGGCGGTGATGAGGTTGTTCTCGCGCGGGTCGGAGTTCGCGGTGAAGTTGGTGGCGAAGTCGATGTTGGTGACCCGCGGGCCCGCGCCGCGGAAGCGCAGCCCGAAGATCTGGTCGGCGGAGCCGGAGGTGGGCGACCACATCAGGGTGTCCTTCTTGGTCACCTTGTAGTTGCCCGGCGGGAAGAAGACGTCCTTGCGGACGATCCCGGACGCGCGGCCCGAGATGGCCGCCGCCACCGCGGCGCGGATCGCGTCGGAGTCGTCGGTGACGCCGTCTCCCTTGGCGCCGTAGTCCTTGACGTCCACGGTGAAGACCGACGGGTCGGTGTTGGCGGACGCCGGCCCCGCCGACAGGAGTTCGAGGGCTCCCGCGCCCGTGGCGGCCAGGCCGCCCGCCGCGCCGAGGGCGAAGGCCCTGCGGCTCACCATGCTGGTCCGGTCGTCGCGGTCGTGGTTTTCAGGCATGTCGAAACGCTCATTTCGGTCTTGATCGCCGGGGGGATGATCAAGGTACCGCAGCCGCCCGGGGCCGGGGGAGAGTTTTCGATCAAGCGCTTGAGGCGGCGAGCGGGGTCGTGCGCGATTCGCCGAGGTCGCCGTTGCGGTAATGGCGGCGGCACAGCACGCGATAGTGCACCTGCGCGCCGTCGGTGTCGGCGATGACGACCTGCTCTCCGGTGCGGGCCATGACCCCGTCCACGACGCGGGCGTTCAGCCTGCCCTCGCGCCCGCACCAGCACAGCACCTCCACCTGCAGCCGGGACACCTCGTCCGCGAGCTCGAACAGGCGCTGGGCCGCCGGGAACATGCGCGAACGGAAGTCCGAGGCCAGGCCGAAGGCGTAGACGTCCACGCCGTGCTCGTCCACCAGGTCGGCGAGCTGCTCGATCTGCGCCACGGTGTAGAAGCACGCCTCGTCGCAGATGAGGTAGTCGACGCGGTCCTGAGCCAGCACCAGTCCGACCAGGTCGAGACCGTCGACGACCTCGACCGCGGAAAGGCCGAGCCCGATGCGGCTGGTGACGCGCGGGCCGCCCGAGCGGTCGTGCTTGGTCAGCACCAGGCCGCGCCTGCCCTGGCGGCCGTGGTTGTAGTTCATCTGCAACGCGAGCGTGGACTTGCCGCAGTCCATCGGGCCGTGGAAGAACCTCAGCACGGCGTCGCGATGAGGGGGTGCGGGGACGGTGGACAAGGCGGACGTTTCACTCACGGGGCGTCAGCATACAGTTCGGCCCCGCACGCGAGCCCCGTGACGTCTCACATGGCGGGCCGTGCGGCGGCGTCAGGCGGCGGGGCCCGCGTGGCGGAGGAGGGAGAGGCCGGGAACCGACAGCCGGGCCGCCGGCGGGGCGTCGCCGCTCTGCCCTTCCCCGCCGTCGAACCGCAGGACGCCGTCGGTCACCCCCACGTAGACGCCCTCCCCGTCCGGCGTCACCACCGCGCCGCGCGCGGGCGACGGCAGGCGCCACTCGCCCCGCACGGCCAGCGAGCGCGGGTCGACGGCGCGTACGGACGGCCCGGCGGCCAGGTACAGCGAGCCGCCGGAGGCCGCGAAGCCCGACGCGGCCATCGCGCCGACGGAGGCCGACGCCGGCGACGAGCCCGCGGCGGGGGACGCGCCGATCGTCGCGGTGCCGACGATGGTGAGCGATTCGGTGCTCGCGCGCACGAGCGTCCCCTTGCCGTCCTCGTACACGTACAGCCCGCCCGTGGTGACGGCGATGGCGTGCGCGGCGGCCGGGGCCCTGCCGAACGGCTCGGGCAGGTCCAGGCAGTAGGCCCACCGCTGGTTGAGGTCCAGCACGTGCACGAAGGCGTGCACCCCCGTCGTGCGCCCGGCCACCAGGTCACGGGTGTGCAGGTGGTCGGGCTGGTGCGTGTACAGGGTGTAGAGCCGCTGGTGGGAGGGGTCGAGCACGGCGGCGCGCCCGTCGCCGCGCATGGTCTCCTCCGCGCCCTCCGGCACCGGCTGCTTGTCCCGGGTGTACAGCGGCCACAGCTCCGCGTTCTCCATGTCGTACACCTTGACCTTGTAGCTCTCCGGCGCTTTGGCGGGCAGGTACTGCAGGACGAACAGCCCGTCGCCGATGCCGGTGAACCCGTCCGGCTGGAAGTTGCCGTTCAGGCGCACGGTCTTCGGTCTCTGCCGTCCGTCCGGCGAGACGACGACCACGGTGGTGCTGGTGCGTCCCGGCCCGCCGTACGGGGAGGCGGGGGGAGGGTCGGTCAGGGCCACCGCGTTGCCCAGCGAGGACACCACACGTGGGATCACACCCCGTGGGACGGTGGTACGCGCGGTCACCTCGCCGGACAGGGCGTCCAGCGTCACCAGGTCGCCGGCGGGGGAGACGGTGTACAGCCGCCGCCAGTCCGCCGAGGGCACCGGCCGGTCGGCGGTGAACAGCGTCGTCCCGGTCCCGGCGTCGACGGCGGCCAGGCGCGCCGAGACGTCGGCGTAGACGATGTGCCGCGCGGGCGCGGGCGAGGGCGTGGCCGCCGCGCCCGGCGCGGAACGGGGGGAGGCGGGGGCGCCGGCCCGGCCGTCCGTGCAGGACGTGAGCAGGCCCGCGCCGGCGAGCCCGCCGGCGAGCATCAGGAAGTGGCGTCGCTCCATGCCCTTCTTACCGCCGCCGCGCCTTTGAGGTTCCGCCTTTTCCGCCGCGGGCGTAAGGTGCCGACGGATGCCCGTTTTGTTGGCGGATCTCGCTGGTTCCGGAGCAAGGAGCGGTTCAGTAAACACTGGAAGCATGCGCAGCGTCCGTATCGGCGTCGACACCGGGGGCACGTTCACCGACGTGGTCATGGTGGACGAGCAGACCGGTGAGATCACCACGACCAAGACCCCCTCGACACCGGGCGACCCGGCGGACGGGTTCATGAACGGCGTGCGCAAGATCCTGGCCGGCCGCGCCCTCGCCGACGTCGCCGGCATCGTGCACGGCACGACCGTGGCGACCAACCAGCTCTTGGAGGACCGCCCCGTCGACCTCGGCTTCGTCACCACCGAGGGCTTCGAGTTCATCCTGGAGATCGCCCGGCAGAGCGTCCCCGACGGGTACGGCAACTCCTACTTCTGGGTCAAGCCGCCGCGCATCGTGCCGGTGCACCGCGTCAAGACCGTCGGGGGGCGGCTGGACCACCTCGGGCGGGAGGTGCGGCCGTTCGACGAGGAGCGGGCCGCCGAGGTGGCACGGTGGTTCCGCGACCACGGGATCACCGCCGTCGGGGTGTGCTTCCTGCACTCCTACGCCAACCCGGCGCACGAGCGGGCCATGCGGGACGTGCTGGAGCGCGAGCACCCCGGCGCGGTCGTCTCACTGTCGAGCGACGTCCTGCGCGAGTACCGCGAGTACGAGCGCTCGGTGACGACCCTGGTCGACGCCGCCGTCAAGCCCATCATGCGCCGTTACATCGCCGGGCTGTCCGCGCGCCTCGGCATGCCGTTCTCGGTGATGAAGAGCAACGGCGGGGTGCTGTCCGCGGCCGAGGTCGTCGACCAGCCGATCACCACGGTGCTGTCCGGCCCCGCCGCGGGCGCGCTCGGCGCTGCGCTCATCGCCGGCGCCGCGGGCCGCGGGTCGGCCATCACGCTCGACGGCGGCGGCACCTCGACCGACGTCGCCGTCGTCGTCGACGGCGAGCCGTCCCTGACCACCGAGGGGTCGGTCGGCCGGTACCCGTGCAAGATCCCGATGATCGACATCGTGACCGTCGGCGCGGGCGGCGGCTCCATCGCCTGGATCTCCCCCGAGGGCACGCTGAAGGTCGGGCCGAGGTCCGCGGGAGCCGACCCCGGCCCCGTCTGCTACGGCAAGGGCGGCACCGAGGTCACCGTCACCGACGCCCACGTCTACCTCGGCCGCGTGCCGCCCCACCTGCTCGGCGGCGAGATCCCGCTGGACGCCGCCGCGGCCGGCGCCGCCGTCGAGGCGCTGGCCGGCAAGCTCGGCCTGTCCCCGGAGCGCACCGCCGTCGGCATCCTGGAGATCAGCGCCTTCAACCAGTCCAACGCCATCCGGCAGATCACGGTCAAGCGCGGCCTGGACGTGCGCGACTTCCCGATGGTCGCCTTCGGCGGCTCGGGGCCGCTGCTGGTGTGCCGCCTGGTCGACATCCTGTCCCTGCCGGCCGTGATCGTGCCCGCCAACCCCGGCAACGTCTCGGCGTTCGGCCTGCTCACGGTGGACGTCAAGAACGACTACGTGCGCACCCACGTGACCCGCGAGCTGTCGCTCGCGACGGCGGCGGACATCTTCGGCGACCTTGAGGCGCAGGCGGCCGCCGCGCTGCGCCGCGAGGGCTTCCCCGACGGGCGGCACGTCTACGCGCGCAGCGCCGACCTGCGCTACTACGGCCAGGCGTACGAGGTGCGGGTGCCCGCGCCGTCCGGCCCGCTGGACGAGGCGTGGCGCGCCGAGGTGCTCGACCGGTTCCACCAGGCCCACCACAGGCTCTACGGGTACGGCTACCGCGACGACCCCCGGCACGCCGTCGAATGGGTCAACCTACGCGTCTCCGGCATCGGCCCCATCACCCGCCCCACCCTCCCAGAACTACCCGAACCACCCGACCCGACCCGACCGTCCCCCGCCCGCAGGAGGGTCTACTTCGACGAGGACCCGGACTCGCCCCTGCAGGAGGGCGGCTGGTGGACCGCGCCGGTCCACCAGCGGGGCGACCTGTGCCGCGGCGACGTCGTCACCGGTCCCGCGGTGATCGAGGAGTACGGCTCCACCCTGCCGCTGCACCCCGGCTTCACCGCCGAAATCGACGCCCACGGAAACCTCGTCGTGAAGGGAGCGGGCGCATGACCGTCGCGGACCCGGTGCTGGTCGAGATCGTCGAAGGCACGCTCGCCTCCGTCGAGATGGAGGTCGAGACGGCCATCGCCCGCACGGCGCGCTCGCCGATGATCCGCGACGCGCACGACTTCCGCGCGGGGATCCACGACGCGCGGCTGCGCAAGCTGACCGGCCGCTCCTACTCGGCGCTCGTCCAGCCCATCGTGCGCGACTTCCCCGTGGCCGAGATGAACCCCGGGGACGTGTTCTTCCACAACGACGTCTACCTGTCGGAAGGCGGCATCGGGCACCTGCCGGACCTGTGCGTCACCGTCCCGGTCTTCCACGACGGCGAGGTCGTGGCGTTCGTGCAGGCGTTCGGCCACCACGACGACATCGGCGGGGCCGTCCCCGGGTCGATGCCCTCCCACGCGCGCAGCGCCTTCGAGGAAGGGCTCATGGTCCCGCCGATCAAGCTGTGGGACCGCGGCGTGCCCAACCGGGCCGCCCTGACGATCATGACCCGCAACTCCCGCATGCCCGACTCGCTGGCCGGCGACCTGGACGCCGAGTGCTCCGCCTGCCTGATGGGCGCGCGCCGTCTCGCCGAGCTGTTCGCCCGGTACGGCAGGGCCGCGGTCGAGGCGTGCTTCGACGCGATCATCGCCAAGACCACCGAGACCTTCCGCCGCGAGCTGCTGGCCAAGATCCCCGAAGGCGTCCACGTCTGGGAGGACTACGCCGAGCACGACGGCGTGGACGAGCCCCGGCTGCACGCCCAGCGCATCACGCTGACCGTCGACCACGGGGCCGGCAAGCCGCTGGTCATCGACTTCACCGGCACCTCGCCGCAGGCCAAGGGCCCGATCAACCACGCCGGCGACTACGCCGACGGGGTCTTCCTGAAGAAGTGGCTGGCGCCCATCCTGCGCAACCTCGCCGACACCCCCGAGCGCATGGCCGAGCTCGACGTGAACGAGGGCGTCGTGCCGCTGATCGAGATGAGGTTCCCCGGCAAGGGCACCCTGCTCACGCCGATCTTCCCCGCGCCCACCAACGCCCGCACGTTCGTCATCCTGCGCCTGCTCGGCGTGCTCGCCGGCGTGCTGGCCAAGGCCACCGGCGGCCGGATGCCCGCCGACCAGGAGACCATCCGCTACACCGGCGTGTACGGGGAGGACGACGAGGGCCGGCCGTACCTGATGCGCGAGGTGCTCGGCGGCGGGTCGGGCGGGCGCTGGTACGCCGACGGCGAGGACACCATCCACGTGGTCCCCGACTCGCGCAACATCCCCGTCGAGTTCGCCGAGGCGCGCTGGCCGTTCCGCGTCGAGCGGCTCGGCCTGGCCCGCGACTCCGGCGGCCCCGGCCTGTACCGGGGCGGGCTCGGGTACGACAAGCACATCCGGATGCTGCGCGACGCCTCGTTCATGTCCATCGCCGACCGGTCCATCCTGGCCTGCTGGGGGGTGAACGGCGGCCGGGCCGGGCGCCCGTTCCTGGTCACCGTGGCCGGCCGCGAGATGGAAGGGCTGGTGGACGACTTCCCGGTCAAGGCAGGTGAGATCGTCAGGGTGCGCACCACGGGAGGCGGCGGATGGGGCTCGCCCTACGACCGCGACCCCGAACTGGTGGCCGCCGACGTCCGCGACGGCAAGGTCTCCGCCGAGGGCGCCCGCGACGACTACGGCGTCGTCCTGCACGGGCCGGCGGACACCCCGCGCGTGGACGCCGCCGCCACCGAGACCCTGCGCGCCCGGTTGCGCGCCGCTCCTTCGGTCCCCTTCTTCGACCGCGGCCCCGGCTACCCCACCCTGTCCGGCGGCAAGCCCCACGCCGACGTCGACCTCCTCGACGGCGCCCCGTAGGCGAATCGCCTCGGCGGAAGGCAGGCGCGAGCGGAGGACAGGACGGGGAGGAGAGGGCGGACGGAGGAGAGCCGGAGCCGTTGCCCGCCCGGTCCCTGCCCGTCCCTGCCCGGACCGCGGCCGGCGCGGTCGGGTCCCGCGGGCGATGTACGTTTCATGCGGCCGTCGGCGGGCCGCGCCGGAGGACTTCCGCATCTTCCATGGTCAGGACGGAAAGCGCGGCCAAGGCGGCCCGTCGTCGCCTCCCGGGACGGAAGGCCGCGGTCGCGGGCCTGGTTGTGACGGCGGCCGAGCCGATACCGTCGGTCGGGCGCGTCAGGGCATGGAACCTGTTTGGTCGGCGTCGCACTCCGGTCGCTTCGCGGCGGAATGCGACCGGGTCGGGCGTGTTGTGAGCACGGATGCGCTCCGGACCTCGACGAAGCCCGTCCCTGGAGACCGACTTGTCAGGAAATCGCTGGGCGGCCCGTGTGCTGCTCGCCTTGTCTCTGCCGCTGCTCGCCCCTGTGACCGCACTCATCCCACCGGCCGCCGCGACGACATCCCCATCGGTCCCGGCCGCGTCCTCGTCCGTCCCGGCCGGCGGCGCGCGGGCGGCGCAGGCGTCCAGCGTCCCGCTGGCGGAGATCAACGCGACCACCACCCAGGTCGCCTTCGGACTGCGACGTCCCGTCGCCATCGCGGCACCCGACGACGGGACGAACAGGCTGTTCATCGTCGAGAAGCGCGGCACCGTGCGCGTGTACCACCCGGACACCGGCCTCGCGCAGAACCCGATCATCGACATCACCGCGTCGGTGGACGAATCCGACAACGAGCGCGGACTGCTCGGCATCGCCCTCGCGCCCGACTTCGCCCAGAGCCAGGACCTCTACCTGGCGTACACCGCGCTGCCGGACGCCGCGGTGACCCTGGCCCGGTACCGGCTGGACGAGGGGCGCCTGGAGCCGCTGCTCTCCCAGGAACACGCCCAGTACGGCAACCACAACGGCGGCCAGCTCACCTTCGGCACCGACGGCTACCTGTACATGAGCATCGGCGACGGCGGCGCCGCCGCGGACCCGTTCGACTCCGGGCAGCGCCTGGACACCCTTCTGGGCAAGATCCTGCGCGTCGACGTGAGCCGGACCTGCGGATCCCTGGCCTACTGCGTTCCCGCGGACAACCCGTTCGTCAACCGGGCGGGCGCCCGCGGGGAGATCTGGATGTACGGCGGGCGCAACCCCTGGCGCTTCTCCATCGACCAGGCGGACGGCTCGATCTGGATCGGCGACGTCGGTCAGGGCAGGTGGGAGGAGATCGACCACGTCAAGGCGGGGCGGCAGGCCGGCGCGAACCTCGGCTGGTCCTGCTACGAAGGCTTCGAGGTGTTCGACCAGGCCCAGTGCCGGTCCGACGTCCAGTACACCAAGCCCGTCTTCACCTACTCGCCGTGGACCGGCGGCTGCGCGGTCATCGGCGGAGTGGTGTACCGCGGTGCGAAGTTCGCCAACGTGGTCGGGGGCACCTACATCGCCACCGACTACTGCTCGTCCACCATATGGGCGCTGCGCGAGGACGGCCGGGGCGGCTACCTCCAGGCCGAGATCGGCGAGACGCCCACGCAGGTCACCGCGTTCGGCGCCACCCCGAACGGCGACCTCTACGTCGTCAACGACCTTCCCGGCGGGCTGCACCGGATGTCGTTCGAGCGGGCCACGCCCACCTGCCGGATCAAGATGACCCCCCAGAGCTGGGGCACCGGCCTGAAGGTCGACCTCACCATCACCAACACCGGCACCACGGCGATCGACGGCTGGTCACTGGTGTTCCCCCTGTCCCGGGGGCAGACCGTCATCGGGGACTGGAACACCGACCTCACCCAGGGCGGCGACATGGTCACCGCGGTGAACGCCGCGCACAACGCCTCCATCGCCCCCGGCCAGAGCGTCACCATCGGCTACCTGGCCAGCCACACCGGCGACGCGTCCCCGCCCGCCAGGTTCTCCCTCAACCGAGACGCCTGCGCCATCGCCACCTGACCACCACTCACCCGCGGACACGCACCCCCGGACCACCACCCAGCGACCCCCAGGACCGGCCCCAACGTGCGGCCCACACGAGAACGACCGGAGCGTCCCCTGAATCTGACCATCTTCGGCCAAGATGGTCAGATGGGAGACGATCCGGCAGGGATAGTCCAGGGCACTCGTGGTGAGCTCATTCGCCGGGTGGGTGAGGCGATCAGTTCTGTCATGGTCGCGCACCCGGTGCGGGTCGCCGTGGACGGGCCGCCCGCCTCCGGCAAGACCACGCTGGCCGACGAGCTCGCCGTCGTGCTGCGCGCGCAGGGCCGCGAGGTCATCCGCGCGACCGTCGACGACTTCCTCTTCCCCCGCGCACAGCGCTACCGGCGTGGCCGGTATTCGGCCGAAGGGTGCTACTTCGACGCCCACGATCGCGCCGCGCTGTGCCGGGTCCTGCTCGAACCGCTGGGTCCGGGCGGAGACCGGCGGTTCCGGCACGCAATCTACGACAGCGACGCCGACACCCCGTCGTCCCCGCCGGCCCATACCGCCGCCGCGGACGCCGTGCTGCTGTTCGACGGCGTCTTCCTCCTGCGCCCAGAACTGATCGACCGGTGGGACCTGCGCATCTTCGTGTCCGTCCCATTCGAGCGGACGGTGGATCGCGCCCGGGACCGAGGTGCGGCGTCGGCCGGGTCCACCGCCGACACCGCCGAGATCGAACGGTCGTGGCGCGACCGCTACATCCCCGCCCAGCAGCTCTACTTCGCCACGGCCCGCCCAACCGACCACGCCGACATCATCGTGTACAACGAGCAGCTCCAACGGCCGACCTGGGAAGTGCGGCCACACTCGTCGGTACACAGGATCTGACGACCGCTCGACACGGTCGGCCGCGTGGTTCACCGTCGATCGGCCGACAGTGGAGCGAGCTTTGCGGGGCTTTCTACGGGAGGGGGTGGCCGGCGAGGATGCGGTCCACCTGGTGCAGGAGGGTGGGGATCGGGGCGCAGGCGTCGCAGTTCCACACGCGTACGGTGCCGTCGTCGTGTGAGGTGAGGATCCGCCGCCCGTCGCGCGCGAACGACACGCTCTCGACGCTCGCGCCGAAGCCGGAGAAGGTGAGCGGCTGCCCGTCCGCGTCGGCGCGCCACACGCGCACCGTGGCGTCGTGCCCCGCCGAGGCCACCCAGCGGCCGTCGGCGCTGAAGGCCACGTACCAGACCATGCCCTGGTGAGCGCGGTGCACGAGCGGCGTTCCCCGGCCGTCGGCCGGCCAGACGCGGACGGTGCCGTCGCTGCCGGCGCTCGCCACGCGCCGGCCGTCCGGGCTGAACGCCACCCCCCACACGAGCCCCTGGTGGCCGTGCAGGACCACCGGCGCGGCTTCGCCGGTGGTGTCCCACACGCGCACAGTGCCGTCCTGTCCGCCGGTGGCGATGTGGCGCCCGTCCGGGCTGAAGGCGGCGAATCTGATCTGGCCCTCGTCGGCCTTGCGGACCAGCGCGACGCCGGCGCCGTCGGCGGGCCACACGCGCAGCGTCCCGTCGATGCCTGCGGTGGCGATGCGGCGCATGTCGGGGCTGAAGGCCGCCGTCCACACCACGCCGCTGTGCCCGCGCAGGACGACCGGCGGCTTCTCCCCGGTCAGGTCCCAGATGCGCGCCGTGCCGTCCCGTCCGGTGCTCGCCACGTGACGGCCGTCCGGGGCGGCGGTGACGCCGAGCACCTCGCCGTCGTGGCCGCGCAGCACCTGGCGCCGCCCGGTGTCGAGGTCCCAGACGCTGACGTCGCCGTCCATCCCGCCGCTGACGATCCGGCGCCCGCCGGGCAGGAGGTCGGCCGACCACACCGCGTCGCGGTGGCCGCGTAGGACGGTGGAACCGTCGCGCAGCGACCAGACCCGCACGGTGCCGTCCTCGCCGCCGGTGACCAGGCGCGCCCCGTCCGGGCTGAACGCCGCGCTCCACACCACCCGCTGGTGGCCGCGCAGCACCAGCGGGTGCCCGGCGCCCGTCGGGCTCCACACCCGCACGGTGGAGTCGTCGCTCGTGGTCACCAGCCAGTGGCCGTCCCGGCTGTAGTCCAGGCCCTCGACGGTGCCGTCGTGCCCGCGCAGCACCACGGGGTCGCCGTGCCCGTCGGCCGGCCAGACGCGCGCCGTGCCGTCGATGCCGGCGCCGGCGCTGGCCACCCGCTTCCCGTCCGGGCTGAACCGCACCGTCTTGACCGCGCCCTGGTGGCCGCGCAGCACCGACGTGGCCTTGCCCGTGCGCGGGTCCCACAGGCGGACGGTGCGGTCGTGGCCGCCGCTGGCCAGCCGGCGGCCGTCGGGGCTGAAGGCCACGCCCACCACCGGCCCGTCGTGCCCGCGCAGGACCTTCGCCTCGCCCTTCCCGTCGGCGTCCTGGACGCGCACGGTGCCGTCGTCGCCGGCGCTGGCGACGCGGCGTCCGTCCGGGCTGAACGCCACGTTCCACACCGTTCCCCGATGCCCGTTGAGCACCCGCGGCGCGGCGCCGCCGTCCAGGGACCACACCCGCACCGTGCCGTCGGCGCCCGCCGTGGCCAGCCGACCCCCGTCCGGGCTGAAGGCCGGGCTGAACACGCCGCCCTGGTGCCCGGTGAGCACGAGGGGAGCGCCGGACGGCAGCCCCGCCGCGTCCCGCGTCCAGACCCGTACGGTGCCGTCCGAGGCGCTGGCCGCCACGTGCTTCCCGTCCGCGCTCCAGGCCACCCCGTACTGCCTGCCGGTGAGGCCCGGCAGGGACACGAGCATCCGGTGGTCGATGAGCGCCTGCCGCAGCGCGGTCTCGGCCTCGCTCGTGGGCCGGACGGCGTACGCCCGGCGGGCCTGCCGCAGCGCGTGCTCGGGGTCGAACTGCGACTGGCTTCGCGACTCGGCCGCGAGCTGGCGGGACACCGCGATGTCGCGCTGGGCGCTGATCTGCCCGGCCTGCATGAGCGCCATGGCGGCGAGCACGCTCACCGCGATGACGGCGCAGGTCAGGCCGCTGAGCGCGAGGACCACCCGCCGCCGGACCGCCCCTCGCTCCTTGGCCTGCTGCACCCGGCCGGCCGTCAGGAAGTCGCGCTCCAGGTCGTTGAGCCCGTCCAGCGGCCTGCCATCCCAGTGCGCCAGCCGCGCCCCCCGGTACAGGAACGCGGCGTCGCGCCCGTGCTGGTCCCATTCGGCGGCCGCCTCGGTCAGCTTGCGGTGCGCGCGCAGCAGTTCGCGGTCCTCCGCCAGCCATGATCGCAGCCGGGGCCAGGTGCGGATCAGCGCCTCGTGGGCGATGGTCACGCTGTCCTGGTCGGCGGTCACCAGCCGCCCCTCGATCAGCCTGTCCAGGACGGCCGCCACGGCGGCGCCGCCGGGCCCGTTCACCAGCTCGGCGCGGCGCGCCCGCCGCCGGGTGTCCTCGGTGCCGTCGCCGGGCGCGATCAGGCGCAGCATCACCTGCCGCACCAGCGGCCGGCGCTCCTCGGGCAGCTCGCCGTAGACCCGTTCGGCCGTCATGGCGATCGCGCCGCGCACGCCCCCCGCCGCCCGGTACCCGGACACGGTCAGCGACGCGCCGCGCCGCCGCCGCCAGGTCTCCAGCAGCGTGTGCGAGATCAGCGGCAGCGCGCCGGACTGCTCGCCCGCCTCGGTGAGCATGATGTCGACGAGCTCGGGGGTCACCTTGCAGCCCACCCGCTCCGCCGGCCCCGAGATGGCCAGCCGCAGGTCCTGCTCCTCCATCGGCCCGACCAGCACCTGACGGTCCCGCAGGGCCGCCACCAGGTCGGCGTGGCCGGCGCAGTGCGCGTAGAAGTCGGCCCGCACGCCCAGCACGACCCGCGTCCGCCGCTCGCCGCCCATGCCGAGGAGCAGCGAGACGAACTCCGCGCGCTCCCGCTCGTCCCGGCAGAGGGTGAACACCTCCTCGAACTGGTCGACCACCACCAGCAGCCGCGCGTCGTCCGGCCGGTCGGCGAGCACCCGCGCCACGGCGAGGTCGACGGCGGCGGGCGTCGCGCTCTCGGCGGCCAGCCGCAGGCTCAGCGCCTCCAGCGGGTGCTCGCCGGGGGTGAGCAGGACGACCGGCCACTGCTCGCCGCCGGGAACCGCGCCGGCGTACACCGCCGGCAGCAGGCCCGCGCGCAGCAACGACGATTTGCCCGCCCCGGAGGCGCCGAAGACGGCCAGCAGCGGCGAGGTGGCGAGCCTGGCGCACAGATCCGCCACCAGCCGCTCGCGTCCGAAGAACAGGTCGGCGTGCTCGGGGCCGAACGTCGCCAGCCCTCGGTAGGGGGCGTCGTCGGCGGACCCGGCGGGCTCGGCGACGTCCTGCCTGGCCAGCTCGTCGGCGAGCCTGTGCCAGCGGTCCTCCCACTCCTGGACGTCGCCGCCGCAGGCCCGCACGTACGCGAGGGTGACGGCCAGGCTCGGCAGGACGGTGCCGCCGGCGGCCTCGGACAGGGCCGTCACCGAGAAGTTCGCCTCGGTGGACAAGCGCCGGTAGCTCGGCTTGCCGGCCGCTTCCCGTAATCGCCGCAGCTCGAAGGCGAACGCGTGCAGCAGGTCCTTGTCCGGATCGAGCTCGCGTTCCGGACGTCCCATTTCTGCGCTCCCGGTACACGTTGTTTGTCCAGTGGCGCAAACCCTCGCTGGACAACCCATTGGGAACTATACCCATAGGCATGCCGCTAGCCGGGAGTAATCGCACGCGGTGCTGGGTTCGATGTGAACCGGAATGGGAGGCGAGAAGACCACCATGCGAATGAGGGGGATTGTCGCATTCATGCCCGGTTTCACCTTAGTGTTCGCGGCATGTTCCGCCGGGGCCGGCGAGATCGCCTCCAAGCGTCCCGGCTGCCGCGCCCATCGCGCTGCCCGTCCCGCTCCCCGGGCCGGGCCGAGATGCGCGATCCCGCGCAGAGCCCATCGGCATCGTCCGCGCCCTCAGACGGGCTCGGCCTGACGTGAAACCCATGACACGTTCCACTCCAGCTCACGGAGCGAAGGCGGGCGCCGTCCCCGGCAGCCTTCGCGCAAGGGGCCCGTGTGCCGGACGCCGTGCCGACGCAGAGCACGGCGGTGGAACAAGGTGCCGCGGCGGCCGCACCTAGAACGGGACCGTCCACCGGAGAACAACCCCTCCCGGTGCCGCACCACGGGCCAATCCCCTCCTGCCCTGCGGTGCGCGCAGGCGAACGGAAGGCGCGGTGCCCGCCCTCGCTCCCGGCCAGGCCGGGGGCTTCCCCCAGGGCGGCCCGCAACCCGTTTCCGTCCGCCTTCATATGGTCCCGCCTTCGGCCTCGACCCCCCGAGAACCGGGGGCGGGACCATATGACGTTTTCGCGTGCCCGCACCCGTCGCCCCATGGAACATGATTCCTGCCCATGTTCGGCGTCTCGGTGGCGGCACCGCGAGTGAAACCCGCCCGCGCACGCATGTCCGATTGCGGCGACCGGGCCGTCCGCTGCCAAAATGGCTGGTCATGAGGACGCTCTACCCACCGCTCGAGCCCTACGACTCCGGCATGCTCGACGTCGGCCACGACGACCGCGTCTACTGGGAGGTCTGCGGCAACCCCGCGGGCAAGCCCGTGGTCATGGTGCACGGAGGGCCGGGCGGCGGCTGCACCGCCGACCACCGGCGCCAGTTCGACCCCGGGGCGTACCGCATCGTGCTGTTCGACCAGCGCAACTGCGGGCGCAGCCTCCCGCACGCCAGTGACCCGGCCGTCTCCCTCGAACACAACACGACGTGGAACCTCGTCGCCGACATGGAACGCCTGCGCGAGCACCTCGGCATCGACCGCTGGCAGGTCTTCGGCGGCTCCTGGGGGAGCGCGCTCTCCCTCGCCTACGCGCAGACCCACCCCGGCCGGGTGACCGAACTCGTCCTGCGCGGCGTCTTCACGCTCCGGCCCATGGAACTGCGGTGGTTCTACCAGGAGGGCGCGTCACTGGTCTATCCCGACCTGTGGGAGGACTACGTCGCGCCCATCCCCGCAGATGAGCGCGCCGACCTGATCGCCGCCTTCCACACCCGGCTGAACGACCCCGACCCGCGGGTCCGGGTGCCCGCCGCGCACGCCTGGAGCGTCTGGGAGGGCTCCACGATCACCCTGCGCCCCGACCCCGGCATCATCGCCACGCACGAACGAGACGACTACGCCGTCGCGTTCTCCCGCATCGAGTGCCATTACTTCGTCAACAACGGGTTCTTCGACGACGAGCAACTGCTGCGGGACGTCGGCAAGATCAGGCACATTCCCTGCGTCATCGTCCAGGGCCGGTACGACATGTGCACCCCGGCCAAGACCGCCTGGGACCTGCACCGGGCCTGGCCGGAGGCCGAGTTCCACATGGTCGACGCGGCGGGCCACGCCTATACCGAACCCGGCATCCTCGACCGCCTCATCACCGCCACCGACCACTTCGCCCGCCGCGCCGGCTGACCAAGGCCCCCGGGACCGGGTGCGCCGCGTGCGCCGATGCGCGTTCCGAAGACGTCCCGAAGACGTCCCGAAGATATTCCGAAGCGTTTTCGAAGCGGCTCGCGACACCCTGACCGGGAAGGTTCCGCCATCCGAGCACTGGAGGATTCAATGGCGCACGGTCAGATCACGGGTAAGCGAAGCAGCTCCGAGACCCAGATTCTGCGAGACGCGCTGACGGTCCCCATCCGCATGAGCATCGTCTGGAGCGCCCCCCGCAGCTCCGACGAAGTCATCTTCATGAGCGCCGAGCCGCGCTGACCCGCGGGTCTCCGGCCGAGGCGGCCCCAAGACCCGACACCGGAGACCCGACACCGGAGACCCGACACCGGAGACCCGTCCCGCCCTCTCCAGCCTTTCCGCCCCGACCCCTCTCTCGCCCCCGACTCCTTCCCGTCCGCGGGCGCCGCGACGGCGCCGGCTCCCCCTCGGCGCTCGGCCTCGGTGAAGACTCTCCGCAGCGTTTTCGAAGAGCCGCGCGGCGCCCCGGACGGAGAAGGCCCCTCACCCGAACCACAGGAGGATCCATGGCGCATGCCCAGCCGACGGACAAGCGGAGCCCGGAGACCCAGGTCCTGCGAGACGCGCTGACGCTTCCCATCCGCATGAGCATCACCTGGTCCGCTCCGCGCAGCCCGCAGGAGCTGGTCTTCGCGAGCGTCAAGTAGCACCGATCCACGGTTTCCGGTCCCGGAGGCCGCCGAGCCTCCGGGCCAGGAGCCCTCACCTTGTGAAGGCCCGCCCGTCATGACGTCCTTCTCGTTCCGCGCCTGCTTCGACGGCGTCGTGCCCCCGACGGCCGCCGACCCGTCCGTCCTCGGCACGCCGCCGTTCCGCGCGGTCTCGTACTGCGAGCCGTTCCGCGCCGCCTCCGGCTTCGGGTGGTACCTCTACCCGCCGGTGGACTGCTACATCAAGTGGGACGGCGCCGCCTTCCACTGGCTCATGGAGAGCGCCGACGACTGGATGCCGCTGACCAACGTCGCGGCGCAGACACTGATCCGCCTGCTCGGCGGCGAGCCCGCCGACGACGCCTTCCTCGGGCTGCCGGTCTTCTCCACCCCGCCCGAGCCCGGCCTGCTGCAGATCTGGACCGGCCTGGTCGCGGTGACGCCGCCGGAGTGGAGCCTGCTGGTACGCGGCGTCCCCAACCTCCCGGGCAGCGTCACCTACGAGGTGCAGGACGGCCTGCTGGAGACCGGCTGGTGGCACGGCCCCCTGCTGGGCAACCTGCGCTTCAGGCGCTCTGACGAGGTCATCCAGCTCTCCCGCAGGATGCCGCTGTTCGCGGCGCAGCCGGTGCCCCGCGAGGCATACCAGAGCAAGCTGCTCCGGCGGACGGAGTTCGTCCCGGCGAGCGCCGAGAGCCGCGCGGAGACCGCCAAGATGATCTCTGACGCGTTCTCCGTCCGCAGCGACGAGAGCCCGGGCGGCTACCGCCGCGAGGTGTCGCGCCGACGCCGCGCGTAATCCGACGGTGCACGTGATCCGAACGCCGTATCCGATCTGCCGCCGGACATGATGTGACGCCGCACATGATCCGCCGCCCCCAGTAGCCTTGGCGCAGGCCGAAAGAGGGGGCTCACCGGGTGCGTTTCCGTTATCAGCTGCTGGGTCCTGTCACGGTGACCGTCGGAGACGGTCCGGCGCGCCTCGGCGGTCCCAAACAGCGGGCGGTGCTGGCCGCACTGTTGCTGGGCGCGAACCGCGTGGTGCCCGAGGAGGCGTTGTTCGACCGGGTGTGGGGCGAGGCCGCCCCGCCCAGCGTCCGCGGGCAGCTCCACGTGCACATATCCGACCTCCGCAAGATCCTCGGCCGGGACGCGATCGTCCGGCGCCGCCCCGGCTACCTCCTCCAGGTGCGTCCGGGCGAGCTCGACCTGGACGCCTTCGACGGCGCCGTCGCGCAGGCCCACGCCGAACTGTCCGCGGGCGCGGCCGACTCCGCCGCGCACCGGCTGCGCGCCGCGCTGTCGATGTGGCAGGGGCCCGCGCTCGGCGGCGTGACCGAGCCGCTCCTCGCCCTGGAGGGCCCGGGGCTGCGGGAACGGCGGCTCACCGCGCTGGAGGACTACTTCCACGCCCAGCTCGAAGCCGGCTGGCACATCAACGCCGTCGGCGAGCTGCGCGGCGCCGCCGAGGAGAACCCGTTCCGCGAACGGCTCCAGTCGCTGCTGATGCTCGCGCTGCACCGCTGCGGCCGCACCCCCGAGGCGCTGGAGGTGTACGCGGGCGCCCGCAACCGGCTGACCTCCGAGCTCGGCATCGAGCCCGGCACGCTGCTCCGCGAGACGCATGTGCGGCTGCTCCGCCACCGCGACCGCGACCGCGAGAGGGACGACGACCTGCCCGGCTCCGTCAGCGCCGCCGTCACGCCCCGGCAACTGCCCGCCGACGTCACCTCCTTCGTCGGACGCGCCGGCCAGCTCGCCCGCCTGGACGCGCTGCTGCCGCCCGCTGGAGCGCCGTCCTCCGCCGTCGTGGCCGCGATCGGCGGCGGCGCCGGAGTGGGCAAGACCTCACTCGCCGTCCACTGGGGTCATCGCGTCCGCGACCGCTTCCCCGACGGGCAGCTCTACGCGAACCTGCGCGGCTTCGAACCCGAAGGCTCGATGATGAGCCCGGCGGAGGCGGTCTGCGGGTTCCTGGAGGCGTTCGGGGTGTCCGGTCAGCGCATCCCGACCAGCGAAGCCGCCCAGTTCAGCCTGTACCGCAGCCTGCTCGCCGGCAGGCGCGTGCTGATCCTGCTGGACAACGCGCGGGACGCCGAGCACGTACGCCCCCTGCTGCCCGGCGACCCCGGCTGCCTGACCGTCGTCACCAGCCGCGACCAGCTGGCCGGGCTCGTCGCCGTCGAAGGCGCCCGGCCCATCACCCTCGACCTGCTGTCCGCCGCCGAGTCCCGCGAGCTGATCGCCCGCCGCATCGGCGCCGGCCGGGTCGCCGCGGAGTCGCGGGCGGTGGACCAGATCGGCGCCCTGTGCGCGCGGCTGCCGCTCGCCCTCGCCATCGTGGCCGCCCGCGCCGCCACCAACCCCACCTTCCCGCTCGCCGCCCTCGCCGAGGAGCTACGCGAGGCCCACGGAGACCTGGACGCCTTCGACGGCGGCGACCCCGCGAGCAACGTGCGCGCGGCGTTCTCCTGGTCGTACCGCACCCTCAGCTCGGACGCGGCCCGGCTGTTCCGGCTGCTCGGCCTGCACCCCGGACGGCACATCGCCACGCCCGTCGCCGCCAGCCTGGCCGGGCTGCCCGCCCGGCGCACCCGCCTGCTGCTCGCCGAGCTGACCCGCGCGCAGCTCGTCACCGAGTACAGCCCGGGACGGCACACTCTCCACGACCTGCTCCGCACCTACGCCGCCGAGCTCGCCCACACCAACGACCCCGAGGCCGACCGGCGCGCCGCGACCCACCGCATGCTCGACCACTACCTGCACACCGCCCACTCGGCGGGCCACCGCTTCTCGTCCCAGCCGCCCATGACGCTCGACCCGGCCCTGGACGGCGTCGTCCCCGAGAACCTCAACGAGCAGCAGGCCGTCGACTGGTTCGCCGCCGAGTACCCCCTCCTGCTCGCGGCCATCGACCAGGCCGTCGACGCCGGGTTCCACACCCAGGCCTGGCAGCTCGTCTGCACCCTCACCACCACCTTCTTCCACCAGCGCGGCGGCTGGCTCAACGAGGCGATGACCACCTACGGCAGGGTGCTGGACGCCGCCGAGCGCCGCGGCGACCAGACCGGCCAGGCCCACAGCCACCGGGGCCTGGCCCTCCTGCACGCCGGGCTCGGGCACATCGACCAGGCGGACGCCCACCTGCGGCGCGCCGTCGACCTGTTCGGCCGCCTCGGCGACCTCGCCTACGAGGCGGACGCCAACCAGGGCCTCACCTGGGTGAACGACCAGCAGGAACGCTTCGACCGGGTGCTCCACCACGCCGAGCGGGCCCTCGAACTGTTCACCGCCGCCGGCCACCGTCCCGGGCAGGCCGTCGCGCTCAACAACGTCGGCTGGGCCCACGCCCGGCTCGGCGACCACGAGCGCGCCCTGTACTACTGCGAGAAATCGCTCGAACTGTGCGCGGAGTTCCCCGACCAGATCGGCGAGGCCACCATCTGGGACAGCCTCGGCTACGCCCACCAGCACCTCGGCCACTACGAGGAAGCCGTGGCCTGCTACCAGCGGGCCCTGGAGCTGTACCGGCGCAGGGGCAGCATGTACTACGAGACCCGCACCCTCGACCGCCTCGGCGACACCTACCAGGCCATCGGCGACTCCGCCGCCGCCCACCACGCCTGGCGCACCGCCCTGCGGATCCTCGACGACCTCACCCACCCCGACGCCACCCAGATCCGCCGCAAACTCCAAACCCCTGCCAACCGCTGATCCCCACCGCCGCCCGGTCTCCGGCCCGGTGCCAAGGATTCCCGGCCGAGGTGATCGGAAGTCGAACGAGAAGACCGCGGCACTCTGTTCCCTCGACAGAGATGGGATGTTTCCCCTGGCCGCCGGGTGCGTCCACAGCCGGACGGCGGAAGGGGCCCGCGAGGCGCACATCGCGCGGCGACCGTCCTGTCACCCGTTCCTTCGCTGGTGAAAGTTTCACGGACGTCCGGCAGGGCCGCCGGTCATCCCGCGATCCGGGGCCGGATCGTGCGACATGCCAAGGGGTCCCTTGACGCCAGACATAGGACGTCATACGTTGCGGCGAAACCAATTCTCTGCACCGGATGCCTTCTCGCGTTGACGCACCACTTCGATCTCTCGCGGCCGAAGGAGACGTCCTACCCGCATGCTCCGCATCAGGATGTCTCGTGGTACGGCGGCTGACACCGGGGCGATGAACCGACCTTGCCGGCACAGGTGACATCAGGCCGCGACCATCACCCACCTCGTCATCGGGAGTCTGAATGAACATGCCGATGAACCGCCGACACTTCATCGCCACCACCGTGGCCGCCGTAGGCGCTGCCACGCTGCCCTCGACGATCTTCACCGGCCGGGCGGCCGCCGCCGTGCCGCCGCAGGTGACGCTGCCGCAACGCGGCATCTACGACACGGCCGCGGCCGCGAGCTGGACCGATGCCTTCCTGACCGGCAACGGTGAGTACGGGGCCATGCTCTACGGTGCGCCCGCCCTGGAGAAGGTGATCTTCACGCATCACCGGTTCGTCCTGCCCAACGGCACCCGCAACGTGACTCCGCCAGTGCTGTCGGGCCGGCTGGCGGGGGTCAGGGACAAGGCGCTCGCCGGCGACTTCGGCGGCGCCACCGGCGACTTCACCTCCGGCTGGTCGCTGCGCTGGACCCAGACCTTCCACCCGGGCTATGAGCTGCAGATCAGCACTCCAGGGATGACGACGGTCGGCGACTACGCCCGGATCACCGATTTCAGGACCGGTGAGGTCACCTCGACCTGGACCGACTCTTATGGTGCGTGGACGCGCCGGGCCTTCGCCTCCCGGGCCGACCGGGTGATCGTCCACGAACTCACTCCCGCGCCGGGCAGGACGATCGACGCCACGTTCAGCGTCAACACGGGCCTGAGCGGCGTGCCGGGGTCGGTCGGTTTCACCACCCTGGCCACGGTGAGCAACGGTGACGGCTACCTGAACCTGCGGGGCAGATATCCCACCGGACAGGGGGCGTTCGGTTATGAGGGCGTCACCCGCCTGGTCGTGTCCGGCGGTTCGGCACGGGTGAGCGGGGCCGCCATCGTCGTGGCCGGGGCGGCCAAACTCGTGCTGCTGACCGCACTCGACCGTTACGAGTCCTCCACGGCGTGGGACGCCAAACCGCTGCACACGGCGCTGGCCGCGCTGAACGCCGACTACGCGGCGCTGCTCACACGGCATACCGCCCTGCACAGCCCGCTGTACGACCGCTCCCGCCTGGACCTGAACGTCAGCGCCGCCGATCGGCAACTGCCGACCAGTGAACTGATCGCGCGGCAGAATTCCAACCGCAATATCATCGACCTCGCGTTGCTGGAGCGGATGTACGACTCCGGCCGTTACCTCTTCCTCTCCTCCAGCGGCGTCCTGCCGCCGCGGCTGACCGGCCTGTGGACGGGCGCCTGGGACGCGGCGTGGGCCGGCGACTTCACCACCGACGCCAACGTCAACTTCCAGGTCGCCGGCGGCAACATCCTGTCCCTCACCGAATCTATGGACGGCTACTTCAACCTGATCCTCGGCCAGATCAACGACTGGCGCACCAACGCCAGAAACCTCTACGGCACGCGCGGCCTGCTCGCTCCCTCCCGGACCGACGGCGAGTACGGCAAGATGCTGCACTTCGACGGCGGGTTCCCCGGGCACACCTGGATCGGCGGCGCCGACTGGCTGCTCTATCCGCTGCTCGAGTACTACCAGGTCACCGGCGACGCCACCTTCTACCGGACCAAGCTCGCCCCGGTCCTGATCGAGCTCGCGTCGTTCTACGAGGACTTCCTCACCCGCACCGACGCCAACGGCAAGGTCATCTTCGTGCCGTGCTTCTCCATGGAGAACAGCCCCGGCAACACAGGCAGGCAACTGTCGATCAACGCGACCGGCGAGATCGCCGCGGGCAAGCATGCGCTGCAGGCCGCCATCGACGCCGCCAACTTCCTCGGCACCGAGCAGGGCTCAGGCCAAGGCGTGCAACGCTGGACCGCCCTGCTGGCCAAGATGCCCGATTACCGAATGAACGGCGACGGGGCGCTCGCGGAATGGTCGTGGCCCAGCCTGGCCGACCGGTACAACCACCGTCACGTACAGCACATGTACCCGGTCTGGCCGCTGCACGAGATCAACCCCGAGGACAAGCCCGACCTGGTCCGCTACGCGAGCCGCGCCCTTGATCTGCGAGGGGACGAGGCGGGCGAGGCCCACGGCGCCATCCACCGCGGCCTCGCCCGAGCCCGGCTCAAGGACGGCGCCGGCATGTACGGCAACCTGCGGAAGATCCTGGGCAACGACATGATCTTCCGGTCGCTGATGACCTCGCACAACCCCAACCTGGCGATCTACAACGCCGACGCCGCCAACTCGCTGCCCGCGATCCTCGCCGAGGCGCTGATCTACACCAGGCCCGGCATCCTGGAATTGCTGCCCGCGCTGCCCGATCAGTTCGCCAAGGGCACGATCACCGGCGTGCGCGGCCGCAACCGCATCCGGATCGAGTCACTCACCTGGGACATCAGCGCCCGGACCGTCACCGCCACCGTCATCTCCGACATCACCCAGACCGTGACGCTCATCTGCCGGCGCGGGATCGCCTCCATCACCACCAGCGCGGGCGTCGCCACCTCACCGCTGGGCGGCCACGCCCGGCAGGTGTCGCTCACCGCGGGTACGACGACCCGGATCACCGTCGAGCTGAGTCCGGGCGGCCCGTCCACCGGCGTCGTCCGCCTGGTCAACCGCAACAGCGGCAAGGTGCTGGACGTCTACGGCGGCTCCACCGCCGACGGCGCCGCCATCGTCCAGTGGCCCTGGACCGGCGGGACCAACCAGCAGTGGCGGATGTCGCAGAACTCCGACGGCTCGTTCCGGCTGGTCGGTGTCAGCAGCGGCAAGGTCCTCACCAGCCCGAACGCCAACCAGGGCGCCGCCCTCATCCAGGCGACCGACAACAGTGGCGCGAACCAGCGGTGGATACTCGTCCCGGCGGCCACCAGCGGCTACTCCCGGCTCGTCAACGCCGGCAACGGATTGTGCGCGGACGTCGAAGGGGGCTCCACGGCCGACGGCGCCCGGATCATCCAATGGCCCGGCAACGGCGGCGCCAACCAGGAATGGCAGGTCGTCACCGTGTGACACCCGGGACCCACCCGCGTTCCGTCGCACCGACCCGGTGACCCGCATCGACGCCGCCCTCGCCGCAGGGAGTCGCGTGCGACCGCCCGTCCGCTTTCCGCCCTCTTACGGTAGGGCGGAGCGGGCCGGGGGGCGCGCGCCCTCGTGACACACCGGGCTTTGCGACACGCTCTAGGGGCGCAGGCCCGGTCCGGCCGGCTCGCGGCGGACGCGCAGCGTGAACCAGACGACGCACCGAGGCCGCTCCTCGATGAACCCCCACTGGTCGGCGATGGCGCGTACCAGGCGAATGCCCCGCCCCGACTCCGCCAGGTCGGCGGACTCCACGGGCTCCGCCGGTCCGGCGGATGCGTGGCGGCAGACGCACGGCGACGTCTCCGCCCCCTTGTCGACCACCTCGATCTGCAACAGCTCGTCGTCGCCGAGCAGCAGGACGACACCGACCGCCGCCGACCGGGTGTGCAGTACCGCGTTGGTGACCGTCTCCGACAGCAGCAGCAGGGCGTCGTCACGGCGCGGATGACCGTCGATCAGCTTCGCCGCCCACCGCCTGGCCTCCGGGACGGAAGCCTCGCCGGCGGGGAACACCGCCCTGTCGAGCAGCCGGATCACCGGCGTGGTGCTGACCGCTTCGTCGCGCATCGGATGCCTTGCCCTTCTGGGGGAGGACTGCTGAATGGTGTTTCCGGCGCCTCAACGGCGCGGCGACGCACGTTCCACCGCCGCCGGGAGCGCCCGCCGTACCGCCGCCTGGGGCGGCGCGGCAAAGCTACGGCCACCGGTCCGGCCGCCGGCAGCCCGCCGACGTCCCATCGGCGGTCACCGGCCTGTCGGCCGCGCGTCATGCCCGTGTCGTCGTCCCCGGCGGATGATCGCGCCCCGCCGCGCCGGGGCGTAGGTCCGCCGAATCTTCCTGCGCTGCCTGTTCCACACGCTCCGCGTGTTCGGCGGGAGGGACGAGATCGCAAGGAGCACCGCCGTCGCGATGAGTACGACGACCGCCGCCACCCCGCCCGGACGCACGGTCAACGCCATGGCGTCGCGCTCAGGACGGAGCCCTCCCGCCACGAAACCGAGCCGGCCGACCGATGCCAACGTCAGGATGAGGGACAGCAGGACCCAGCCGCCCACGAACCGGTCCGGCTCGCTCGCGACCAGCAGGAGCAGAAGGCAGGACACGATCAGCAGCGTCAGCGCCGTCCCGGCGGCCGAAGTCACCTCGTCGCTTGCGTACGCGTCCGCCAGCTCCCACAAGGACAACGCACGGCCCCTGTCGTCGGCGCCCTTGGAGGACCGGTGCAGGCACATCCACGGCAGCGAACTCGCGACCAGAAGCAGAATCGAACACATGGCTCCCCGGGCCGCCCTGGCCAGCCTCCGCCCGGCCTCCGGAGACCACGCGGAGCCCGCCGCCCGTTCACCGACGGTTGCCGTCGCCCGGCGCACGGAATCGGTGGCGTCCGCGGTGTCCACCAGTGCCAGCAGGCCGAGGCCCAGTATCAGCGCGAACGTCTCGCCGATGGCCGCGGCAACGCCCGGCGCGGGTGTGATCGAGTTCTGAACCGCTTCCATGCCAGGGCCGCCATGCCCACCGGTCAGGGCCTGATGCAGCCACATGGTGTTCAGGAAGCTGAGCATCGCCGAGAGCAGCGCGCCGAGCACCAGAGCGCGCACTGGCCGGAGCGCCGTGAGGAGGGTGAGCGAGATGGCGAGCAGCAGCATGCCGAGCGCACTGGTGCCGTGCTCGCTGACAACGCGGCTGTCGGAGTCCGGCAGGTCCCACAGAGAGACCACCGCCATCTCGGCCCCGGGTCGTACATCGCGCACCCACGGCCGCATGCTCGTGATCAACAACATGAGGGACAGACCGGCGCACCAAACCGCATACCGGATCCGCTGAACGGCGTCGAAAGGCTCGACGGGAGTCGGTGAGTTGGACACTTGAGTCGAATGTCGCTTTCTCGTCGGGGGAGGACGGTCACCGACGCCAAGGCCGCCCTGCCATCCACGTCCGAGACCGACCGAGCAACAGATCTCGGCTCCAACCGAGACCGGGAACGCTCGACGCCCTACGTCGGAGATGAGCACCTATGGCGTGCGCGGACATGAGCGCCTTGCGCGGCATCGGTCGCGGCCGAAAACGCTCGGCCGCCCGCATTTCTCATTCGCCGGCACGCTAAGCGGCTCCTGCGAGTAGCCGGAGTCGTCCGCTCGTGTCGCGGAATGCCGCCGATACGTCCTCCACGTGTCTTCTCCGTGGCGTTGCAGGCAGAGCAGCGAAATCAAGAAGACCTGAAGCCATCGATGACGTACCGTTACTGCGTAATCACGTAAAGTTGTCAAGCGCTCGCGGAAGGTGGTGTTGGGTGTGCCGGGTCGGCAGACGTTGCTGAAGGTGCTGTTGCTCAAGCGTCACCAGGAGTCGCATCGGGCTTTCTGCCTGGAGTACGAGAAGGTCGCGCGCACCATCGACCGGTGTCTCATCGGGTCCTCGCCCAGCCGGGAGGCGTTCGGCCGCTGGCTGAAGGGTCATCTGAAGACCAAGCCGCACGCCGATCACTGCCGTGTCCTGGAACGAATGTTCCCCGGCCACACCGTTGCGGAACTGCTCACCCCGTACGACCCTGAGAGTAGAAGCTCCGGCGTTCCCTCGACGCGCCCCGACCACCGGGAGGCGGCCACGAACCGGCGAGAAGTCTTCCACCTCGGCGCCACCACCATGGCCCTCGGCCTCAGCGAAAGCATCTGGCGCGGCCCAGACCTGCTCGAACAAGCCCTCGACGCCACTTCCGTAGGAGAGGATCGCATCGTATTTCTCGAGGGTGAGGCCGATCGACTGGGGCAGCGCATCGAAAAGGTGATGCCTGTCACGCTGCTTGCGGAGACCTTGTTGCACCTGACCAGCGTGCGCGAGTTGCTGGGCCGAAAGCAGCCGATCGACGCGCAACGACGCCTGGCGCGTGTTGGAGCGCGGCTTTCCATCGTTGTCGGAGAAGTCCTGTTCAATCTCAGCCACTTCCCTCTTGCTCGCCGTTGGTACGCGGCGGCGGGAAGAGCGGCCGATGAGGCAGGCGACAGGTATATCTCCGATCTCGCCCTGGCCAGCAGCATCTTGATTCCGACCTACTCCGGGAACCACAGAGACGCGCTGAATCTTGTGACTCCTCGACTCGAACAGGCCAACGGAGCAACTCCTGCGATCGCGTGGATGTGGGGTTTCGCGGCTCTTGCCCACGCATCTCTTGGAGATCGCGACGCTTTTGAGCGGGCGATCAACCGGAGCCGGAACACGTTGGACCGATGCCGACCTGACCTGGTGCGACCGGGGATCCTTTCGTTCCAGCCTGAGAGACAGGCTTTCTATGAGGCGCGCGGCTGGGCCGATCTGGGCAATGTCGACGGCGCTGCGAGCGCGACCAATCGGGCCTTGGCCGCCTATGATCCAACTGTCTCAAGCGATCCGGCGCTGGTGCGCTTCGCGCATGCGACCGCGCTTGCGAAATCCGGTGAGATTGAAGAAGCATGTCGCCTTGCCACCCTCGCGCTCCGGGACCCCCACACGCTCCCGATCATCAGCGTCGTGGTGCGTGCTTACGAGTTCGACGCCCTGCTGAGTTCCCTCGGCTCGACAACCGCTGACTGGCGAGAAGCGCTGGCGGATGTGCGTCCTCCCGACCCTTCTGCGCTTACCGATCCCGCATACGGCAGGGTCTAAGCGGTGTAACGATCAGGCTGTTAGGTGGCGGTACTACCCCCAACCGCTCATGCTCCCGGCCGCTGCGCGTGAAACCTTGCTAGGAGTGGTGCGCAGTTCTTCCTCAAGCTCGGCGAGGACATGCTGTACAGCTGTCTTCATCCGAGCCCGCCGGCCGTGCAACTCCGCACCGAACACGCGTGCTGTCGGTCCGACCCACACGGCCTGACCGCCGAAGGTGGCACACGCGGGATCGAGGACCGTCTCCAGCACCCGGACATGCGCCCGCACGACGGCCAGCGCCGCCTCCAGGTCTCGATGCCGAGGATTCGGCACCAGATCGTCGTCGAGGAGCAACGTTGGACTCCAACTATGTGAAAGTCTTGAGTACGGATGTAGATACTAGGAGGTACAGAGGTTCTCACTGAGATTATGTGGGGCGCGACCGGGTCCCGGCCAGACGTGGAGGCGAAGCGATGTGCGACCTGTCCAGCTCCAAAAGCCTCAGTCTCAAGGCGCTCATACTGGTATTACTCACACTAGTTGCTCTAGTGGCATGTACACCAGACGGCGGCCCCACTGCCGCCGAGGCCGGTCATACGTTGAAAAATCACATTCTGCAGCTGCTCGAAGAGCGCGACGCATTGGACGTGAAGATAATTGATGCCGGCGGAAGGAACGTTCCGTGTGGAGATGGAAAAGTAAAGCAAACCTTCGCTGCCACTGGGGCGGACCTGTCGCGGGAAACGACCCCGTACGTTATTCGGACATCCATGCTCGGGGCGTTGGAGCGTGTGGGAAATTACAAAATCATTGGTCTGCCGGCGGCGACCCAAGCAGTTCGCGTTGCAGATACCCTCCACAAGACCGTTCTAGTCATCGATTCTCCGATGAGCGGCGTCTATCTGGTCAGCGGTGAGACCGAATGTCTCTCCGCATCATGATCACTTGTACCATTCCGCTTGCGCTTCGGCGGTCACTTTTCCCCCATTGAAGGTGTCGGCGAGCTTCTTGGCCAACTTGGTCGGCGAATTTCCTTCGCGCCCCAATCCGTTCTCGATGAACCAGCGGTCGAGGGCGATGATTCCTTCTTTTCCAGACTTGAGGATGTCCGCGAAGGGAAGTAGGCGGCCATGCTCGTCTGTGATCGAGACGCCGGGCGGGCGGGTAGCCTGATAATCGCGAGGGGATATCCTCGCCTTGAACCCAGCATCCAGAAAAGACTGCACAATGGCGTGCTTGCGGCCGAGCGTCTCCCGTGTCTCGGCCGTGACGATCTTATTCATCTCCTTAAGGTCTTCGGGTTTGAACGTGTCGAGGGCGGACCATGCGGTACTCAGGGCGGTCCATGTTATTGGTATGGACGCGAGGGGTGGAGCCAGTCCGCCTATTCCCATTCCTGTACCTATCGCGAAGCTTCGTACTTTGCTGTACTCCTCTGCGGCGTCATCTGCGGCCTGAGCAAAGGTCTTCCGAGCGGCTAGCTGAAAGCCTCGGACATTACCAAGTGCGGCGAAGGTTTCGTCCATATGGGTGTCGCTCTTACTGTGAGAGGTCACTGACACGCCTTCCTTGATAAGGCGGGTGGTGAGAGCGTCCATACCTGCTTGGAACGGGAGCTGGTTATCCAGCTTGTCGGCGAAGGTTTTGATGAATTTGTAGGTGTCTTCGGGGCTTAGTCGGAAACGAGGTGTCAATCCATTAATCTGGGATTTCACTTGCTCGAAAGCGCTGGGCAGCACTTGGTTAGTGTCTCCCAGGTTGGCTCCTTCGGTTATCTCTGTTGAATATGCGCCAGCTACCTCTGCCAGGTGTATGCGGCTGGCTTGGCCGATTTTTAGATCTCCCAGTGTGGTCATGACAGTGAAAGCGAACGCTGCTGCGTCTTGGCTGTGTTCGCCGTCTCTCTCGTCGTAGGCGCCGGAGGCGGCGGCAAGCATGCGGCCGAATGCGTCTGCGTCGCCGGTGATCGCGGACGCGCTGCTGGTCCATTTTGTGTAATCTTGCAGAAGTGCTTTTAATGTCGGTTGTCCTGCAGCGTTATTGTCGGTGACCATGCTGATTGCGAGACGAGCGGCGGCGGGGTTGTTTCCGAGGGCGTAGAGGTATCCCGCGTCTACTTTGCGGGGGTTCGCCAGCCCGCGTGCCGCAACTACCTGGGCCAGCCACTCTGAGGGGAAAGCGCCCGAGCTGAGAAGAAGGCTCCCGCCGAAGGCATCGCTGCTGGGTAGGTGCGAGTCGCGAAGGGCGTTCTTGACCTCTTCCATCCCGGGCAGGGTGGATCCTGCGGAGATCGCGGTGCTGAAGGCTTGGCTCACCGTGCGGAGGATTTCATCGTCGGGGCGAGGTGATGCCACAGTTCCTTCACCGGGTGGTCCGAGGTTCTCGCGGAGGACGACGGGAAGTTGCAGCGCTTGTTTGCCAAGGGCCGCGAAGAAGGCGCTGGTGAAGTTGGGATCGTGGGCATGCGCAGCGAGCTGGCTGAGGACCTTTTGGTACTTTTCTGGCCGGTTGAGACTCAGGATGCTGTTATCGATCTTCAGGTACTCGGCTGCGGCCTCGCGGCCGAGTCGCTGAGCCTCCGCTGCGGGCAGGGCGCTCTTTTCCTCGTACGGAATCAGGGTGCTGTTGGTGCCTGGAGACCAGTTGGGGAGGTTGCTGGTGTTGCGGGCTATTTGTACTCGGTGGCGGAGGTTAGGGAGGTGGGTGTCGATCCAGTGTTCGACCTCGGCTATGGGGGTGAGGGAGGTCGTAGGGATGCCGTTGGCGGTGAAGACGCGGCGGATGGCTGCGGTGTGTTCGCCGATGAGACCTCGGGCGTGGTCGATTTCAGTGATGAAACCATCCATGAGGTTCGGGTCGATGCCGGTGAAATCGGGTGACAAAGGGCCGGTTCCGGGTGGCATGGATCCTGTTTCCTGTGTCACGGTCTCGGCCCTCCGACGCCCCGGCAACCCCCGTCACTAACGTAACGCAGCCCGATGCCGTGGACGCGTGATCGGCCGGAAGTGCTCAATCGGTTCGAGGGTTCGACGCCGGGGACCTTTCGATCTTGCGGTCGTCTTCTGGACGATTGATCTTCTCGTCGTGAGTGCCGGTGGGTGTGGTGACGCTGGGGAGTGCGGGCTTCTCCGTCGAGTTGGTGGTCTGGTGGAGCCGGCGCGTTGGGGCGTCGGCTGGTCAGGTTCGCCAGTTCGCCGGACGGTGTGCCTCGGTCAGCGGGGGAGGCGGGGGAGAGGGAGGTCGGGGAGGGTGCGGTCGGTTAGGTCGGCGGATTGGCCGGCTTTGTGGCCGGTGTGGTAGCCGTCGGCGTCGAGTGTGGTGGCGCGGGCGCGTCTCAGGCCGGGGAAGCGGCGCTGGAACTCGGCCTGGACGAGTGCCGAGCGGTCGAGCAGTACGAGTTCGGCGCCGGTGCCCTTCACCTGGTCGGCTATCTCGGCGACCCGGTCGCGGAGTTTGGCCGAGACGCCGGAGCCGAAGCCGACATAGAAGGCGCGGCGGAAGTCGGATGTGAGCCGGGCGCGCCGGTCCTTGCCGGGGACGGCTTCCAGTTCACGCGCGGTGAAATGCCGCAGTGCGGGTCGGACCTGGTTCTCCATCTGCAGGGTTATGGACGGGAGCAGCACGCGCAGGGTGTCGAGGACGGGGTCGGGGCCGACGACGGTCATCGTGACGTGTCGCGCGCCGCGGATGCCGCGTCCCCGTACGCCGGTCCAGTGCTGCGCGCCCTTGCAGCCGAGGGCGTCGCAGATGAGGTGGAGCGCCCAGCAGCGTTCCCGGGCGTGGCCGCCGCGGTTGGACACCTCGAACTCGATGCCGTCGATCTTCTCGGAGCGCCCCGTGGAGGCCCGCCGCACGGCGGCGGCGTCGAGCCCGTGCCGCAGCATGAGGGCGGCCGCGTGGGCGGAGGCGAGCGCCGCCTCCTCCTCGCCGGTGTTGGGGTGTTCCGCGAGGTCCAGCAGCCGTCGGACCCTTTCCATGATCTTGGCTCTGGACGTCGCGTCGGTGCTCGTCAGGGGGTGTCCTCCCTTCGATCGCGCGTTCGTGCGTCTCGTACGGTGCCTCATCCGGCGGCGCGGACGGCTGCGGTGGTTCGGCGGGGGCACCAAACTAACGCACGTCGTGAGACGGGGAAGGAGGACCCGCGTTGAACGGCCGGGGCAAGGCAGCTGGTCGTTGGTGGGTCGGTTCGCCGTGCTGGGGCGCCGTGCTTGATCGGTCGGGAGGATTCGAGCGGGCGGTTTCTGAGGACTTTGTCGGGATAAATGCTGAATTAGTCATGCGACGATAAGTAATCAGGCTGCGTTGTCCCTGGCAATCGTCATGCCTTGTCCTGTTTTTCAGGGTTGCAAGCGCAATGGGTGATTGGCGGGGGATGTCGAGGGTAGCCGTTCGGTGGAAACGGCGATCGATAGACGGTGGTGAGACGATGGCTTCCATGATGGACCGCATCAAGGAGTATCTGCGCAGCCCGAAGGGGCATGAGCGCGTCGAGAGGGTCAAGACGATGGCCAAGGATCCGCAGAACCAGCGCAAGCTGCGTGAGGTCGTGGATCGGTGGCGGACGCGCAGGACCCACCACTAGACGCGGCTCGCGCGTGCGATTCCTTTGATGGACGCGGCATGCCAGGCTGGGAAGGCCCCTCCCGGCCGGCATGCGGCAGGGGATCTGGAAAGTCCTGAGCCTTTCTGGCAGCGGATCCGCGAGGTTTGATCGGGCAGGGCGGGTGCCCGGCGAGGCCCCGCGGCGTCGGTGAGGAAGGGGCAGAGGGCGAGGATCGATCGGCCAGGGGCGGGAGGCAGCGCACCCGGCGGAGGTGAAGCGGTCACCGGCACACCGGTACCAGGCAGGGTCTGTGATGTCCGGCAAGGGGTGGAGGCGAGGCGGCCGTGGTGTGGTGATCGGGAGGGCGGGGTAAGTAGGGGCGGTTCGGGGAGCCACCTGGGTGTCGGGAGGCCGGTGCCACCTGGCAGGCTTGCCTGTGGACCGGAACGTGTTCTCCCCCTGATCCCCGTGGAGGCTGACCTTGCAGGGACCGCTCAGCGACATCGTGGTCCTCGACCTGTCCCGGGCGCTGGCCGGGCCGCACGGAGCGCAGATGCTCGGCGACCTTGGCGCCATGGTGATCAAAGTGGAACATCCCGACGGCGGCGACGAGTCGCGCGGCTGGGGGCCGCCCTTCGTCGGGCCTTCGGGGGACATCTCGACGTACTTCCTGGCGGCCAACCGGAACAAACGGTCCATCACCCTGGACCTGAAGTCCGAGGAAGGCGCCGCCCTGCTCACCCGGCTCGTGCGGCAGAGCGACGTCCTGATCGAGAACTTCCGCACCGGCGTGCTGGACCGGCTCGGCTTCCCCGTGGAACGCCTGCACGAGCTGAACCCCCGCCTGGTCATCCTGTCGATCACCGGTTTCGGCCATGACGGGCCCGAAGGCGGGCGCCCCGGGTACGACCAGATCGCCCAGGGCGAGGCGGGCCTGATGAGCCTCACCGGTCCCTCGCCCGACGAGCCGTACCGGGTGGGCTCGTCGATCGCCGACCTGCTCGCCGGCATCCACGGCGCGTACGGCGTGCTGGCCGCCCTGTACGAGAGGGAGCGCACCGGCAAGGGGAAGGTGGTGCGCACCTCGCTGCTGGCGTCGGTGGTGGGCGTGCACTCCTACCACGGGACGGCATGGACGGTCGGCGGCAAGGTGCCGGTGGCCGGCGGCAACCACCACGCCTCGATCGCGCCGTACGGGGCGTTCCGCTGCGCCGACGGGATGATTCAGATCGCCGTCGCGAACGATGTCCAATGGCGCAGGTTCGCGCCGATCGTCGGCATCGACCCGCAGGCGCCCAGGTACGCGGTCAACAGAGAGCGTTTCGCCCACCGCGACGAGCTGATCGCCGACATCGAGAAGGCGCTGCTCGCCCACGACCGGGCCCACTGGCTCGCCGCGCTCGCGGAGGCCGGCATCCCGGCCGGGGCGATCCGCACCCTCGACGAGGTCTACGCCTGGGAGCAGACGCGCTCGCAGCGGATGGTCGTCAGCGTCGACCATCCGGTGCTCGGCGCCATCGAGCTGCCGGGGTCGCCTCTGCGGTTCGACGACGCGCCTCCCCCCGAGCACCTTCCGCCCCCTGCCCTCGGCCAGGACAACGAGACCGTCCTCGCCTGGCTGGCGAAGCGGGAAGCGTGAGCGCCGCCGCCCGGCCGGACGCGTACACGCTGATCCGCACCGTTCTGGACCCCGGGTCGTGGAAGTCGTGGGACGAGCCGACCGTCGACCCCGCGCCCCCCGGCTCGCCGTACGCCGAGGAGCTCGCGGCGGCACGGGCGAGGACGCCCTACGACGAGTCGGTCGTGACCGGCGAGGGGCTGCTGGGCGGCCGCCGGGTGGCGGTCATGGCCTGCGAGTTCTCCTTCCTGGCCGGCTCGATCGGGGTGGCCGCCGCCGAGCGGCTGGTGCGCGCCGTGGAGCGGGCGACGGCCGAGGGGCTGCCGCTGCTGGCCGCGCCCGCGTCGGGCGGCACCCGCATGCAGGAGGGCGCGCTCGCCTTCGTCCAGATGATCAAGATCAGCGCCGCCGTGTCGGTCCACCGCGCCGCGGGCCTGCCCTACATCGTGTACCTGCGCCACCCCACCACCGGCGGCGTGTTCGCCTCGTGGGGGTCGCTCGGGCACGTCACCGCCGCCGAGCCCGGGGCGCTGATCGGTTTCCTCGGGCCCAGGGTCTTCCAGGCCCTGCACGGCTACCCGTTCCCCGAGGGCGTGCAGGTCGCCGAGAACCTGTTCAAGCACGGCCTCATCGACGCCGTGGTGTCCGCCGAGAAGGCCCGCGAGGTGGCGATCCGCGCGCTCAACGTCCTGTGCGCCCGGATGGACGCCGCAGGCCGCGCGGACGCCGCTGGCCGTCCGAGTGATGCGGGCCGTCCGGGTGATGCGGGCCGCTCAGGCGACGCGGGCGACCGTGCGGACGCCGCGGGCCGTCCCGGCGACGCGGGTCAGCAGGGGGACGCCGCCGGAGAGGGGCTCGCCTGGCGTACGGAGCCGGAGGAGCGGGTCGCCCAGGTCGACGCCTGGGAGGCGATCAGCCGTTCGCGGCGCGACGACCGTCCGAGCGTCAAGGCGCTGCTCAAGCTCGGCGCCTCGGACGTGACCCCGCTGAACGGCACCGGCGCGGGGGAGAACGATCCCGGCCTGCTGCTCGCCCTGGCCAGGTTCGGCAGCGCGCCCGCCGTCGTGCTCGGCCAGGACCGCAGGCAGAGCTCGGGCCGGCACCTCGGCCCGGCGGGGCTGCGCGTCGCCCGCCGGGGCATGGACCTGGCCGCCGAGCTCGGCCTGCCGCTCGTCACCGTGATCGACACGGCGGGGGCGGCGCTGTCGAGGACGGCCGAGGAGGGCGGGCTGGCCGCCGAGATCGCCCGCTCGCTGGCCACCCTGGTGACGCTGGACGCGCCCACCGTGTGCCTGATCCTCGGCGAGGGCGCGGGCGGCGCGGCCTTGGCGCTGCTGCCGGCCGACCGGGTGCTGTGCGCCCAGCACGGCTGGCTGTCGCCGCTTCCGCCGGAGGGCGCGTCGGCGATCCTGTACCGGACCATCGACTTCGCGCCCGAGATCGCCAAGGCCCAAGGGGTGCAGGCCCGCGACCTCAGGCGGGACGGCATCGTCGACCGCGTCATCCCGGAGTTCCCGGACGCCGCGTACGAGCCCAGGGCGTTCTGCGAGCGGGTCGCCGCGACGATCGAGCACGAGATCCTCGGCCTGATGGACCGCCCGCCCGAGGACCGCCTGGCGGCCCGCCTGGCCCGCTATCGCTACTTGGGCACGCCGAGCTGACCTCTGGCTCCGTCACCGTCGTCCCGGCTGGCGGCCGGTCCGTCGCCGCCGTTCCGGGCCGGTGGCTGGTGGCCGGTCCGTCATCGTCGTCCGAGCGACTCGCGGCGGCCGCTCATGGCGCCGGTGTGGACAGGGGGATGTCGGTCCACCGGGGCGGATGGGGAGGCTCCTTCTCCCGCCAGATCTCCTTGCCGCGGGCGTCGAAGCCGACCATCGTGTACCCCTCGGCGTAGAGGTCGTCCTCGCACCCGCAGGGGGCCGAGAACAGCGCGAGACCGCGTTTCCACGGATCGCGCGTCGTGGTGGCCCGGACGGGTGGGCGCTTCCCCGCGATCAGTTCGACCTTCGCCGTCCCCTCTGTGGCGACGCCGAACCAGCGGCCGCCCCCGAACTGCCAGTTGCGGATCCGGGCCCGCCGGCCCACCGTCGCGCCGGTCGTCATGATCTCCGTCGCGGCGACCGCGACCCCGTCGCGCAGCCAGGCCAGCGTCTCGTCCTGGTACATACGCGCGGTGAGCCCTCCGGGCATGACGACGGTGGGCGTCAAGGGCCTCGCGCTCGACGGGAAGGGCACGGGGGGAGCGGGCGTCACCCGGAGGAGGACCTTGCCCTTGGCGTCGCTGAACTCGAAGGTGCGCACCCGTGCCCGCGCCGGGTAGGTCACCGCCCACACCGCCGCGGGGGCGCCCCTCGGGCGGTAGATCACACCGGGCAGCCGGGTCCCGTCCGCGGCGATGGCCGACACCCTCCCCACCATGGAACGGGCGACGCCGTAGGAGATCAACGTCTCCCCGCGCGACCAGTCGGCCGCCGTGCCGCCGACGTACCAGGCGTACTCGCCTGAACGGCGGAGGTCGGCGTCGATCACCGGGCAGCCCGCGTACGTCAGGCCGCGCTGGCCTGACTGCATGGCCCAGCAGAGGACGACGTACGTGGGCGCGCCGGGCGGCACCGGCTGGTCGAGGCCCCGCTGCTGCGGCTTCCTGCTGAACCAGAGGCGCATGGGCCGGCCGTCGGTGGGGTTGACCAGGGTCACTGTGTCACCGATGGGAGGACTCTCTCGTGACTCGCTCTCGAAGGCGTCCTCGCGCTCCTTGGACGGGGCCGCGGTGGCGGTCGCGCGGGTGGTGGAGGCGCGGTCGTACCCGGCGTCCGAGAGCACCAGCGGCACGCCGGCGGCCAGCGCGGCCACCGACAGCGAGGCGGCCGCCAGGGCGGCGAACCTGCGACGCCGGCCCGCGCCGAGGCGCCGCTGGACGCCGAGCCACGCGTGCGGACCGATCTGGTAGGTCGAGGCGCGGGCGCGCAGGGCCGCGCGGAGGTCGTCGTCAATCATCGCTGCTCTCCTGGAGTGCACGGCCGAGGGCCGCGATGGCGCGGCTGGCGTGGCTCTTGACGGAGCCGGGGGACACGCCCATGGCGTCGGCGATCTCGCGTTCCGACAGGTCGAGCCAGTACCGCAGGACCAGGGCCTCGCGCTGGCGGCGCGGCAGCCGGTCCACGGCGGCGAGCAGGTCGCGATGCCGTTCGGCGATCAGGAACGCCTCCTCGCCGCTGCCCACCGCGGGCGGAGGATCGGGCCTTCGCAGGCGTGCCAGGCGAAGGTGGCGTACCCGGTTGCGGGTCAGGTTGCAGACGATCGCCCGGAGGTACGGCAGGGCCGCCGTGTCATCGCGCAGGCGGGGCAGCCGCCGGTGCAGGCGCGCGAAGGCCTCCTGCGCGATGTCCTCGGGATCGTCCGCGCCCAGCAGGCCGGCCAGCCGTACCATCGCCGGATAGTGCGCGGCGAAGATCTCGGCGAAGGACGGCCGGCCCGGTGAGATGACGGAGGCTTCGGTCACACTCCAGAGACACTTGCGCCCTGCGTCGGTTGACAGGGGATCGGGACGCGTTCGACGCGGATGGAGTGGACCTCCTCGTGCGGCACGACCACCTCGTAGGCGCCGTGGTCGACCATCCAGTAGCCGAGCGTTTCGGCCTTCAGCCCGCTGTGGCCGGTGTAGGCGATGTGCAGGCCGTCGTCGTCCTCGTCGAGGACCACGCACGGCTCGCCGCCGAACGCGCCCACCGTGCGCAGCAGGACCAGCCACTGGAGGTCCTCGCGGCGGACCTGCCGCCGCCAGTAGGCGCCCGCCCGCTCGAAGCCCTCGCGCGGCTCCTCGCTGAACAGGGTCACGTCGTCGGGACCCGGGCCGAGGGCCGCCGCGTAGGTCTGGTCGTGCTGGTGGGCGATGAAGCCGAGGCCGACGGGTTCGATGTCGCTCATGCGGCCGGCCGCCAGGTCAGGCCGTCGTAGTCGGCGAAGCGCCGCTCGCCGCGGCCGGTCAGGTGGCGGATCTCCGCGCCGGCCGGGATGGGCATGGGCGGGGTGTGGAACTGGGGCACCACGTGCTGGCGGGACGTGGTGAACCCGTTGCCCGCGAAGGGCGGCGAATCGTTCCAATCTCCGCCCATGTGAGGGCCGTAGGGGACGACGTAGGTGTCGGTGTCGCGCACCTGCCAGCGCAGTATGTACAGCTCGGGAACCGAGGGCGTGAGCTCGGACCCCTCGAAGGTCAGGTCGAGGGCGGACACGAGCTGCTCGGGAGTGGTCAGCCGCGAGCAGTCTTGGACGCGGTAGACGTAGCCGGAGATGATGGTGCGCTGGCCCGCGAGGTAGGGCACCAGCAGCCGAGGTGGAATGACCTTTTGCATCTGGGTGCTTGGTGCCGGCTCGCTCACATCCCGCATTTTACGATCTGCCGACCTCGGCATTCGGCATGGAGCGATAAATATCTGGACGCCGGTGCGAAAGGCAGGGCAGCGTGGCGCGCACGCGCTCGGTCTCGGCCGGGTCTACCTCGACGACCTGGACCGCGCCACGGGGCCCGAGATCGGCACGGACCACGCCCAGCGGGTCGACGAGCATGCTGCGCCCCACCCCGAAGCCGTCTTTGGCGTCGGGGTCGGGGGCCTGGCCGACGGCGACCGTCCACATGGTGTTCTCTATGGCGCGCGCCTTGACCAGGGTGGCCCAGTGCTCCTCCTTCATCGGGCCCGACCCCCAGGCGGCGATCACTGCGAAGGTGTCCGCGCCCTGGTCGACCAGCGCGCGCGCCAGTTCGGGGAAGCGCACGTCGTAGCAGGTGATCAGGCCGAGGCGCAGGCCCTCCAGCTCCACGACCACCGGCGTGTCGCCCGGGGCGACCAGGTCGGACTCGCGGGCGCCGAAGGAGTCGAACAGGTGGATCTTGCGGTACGCGGCCCGCAGCCGGCCGCGCCGGTCGAGGGCGACGGCCGTGTTGTACACCCGCCCGTCGCCGGCGCCGTCGTCGCCCGCGGGTTCGAACGTGCCGAGGACGACGGCGATCTCGTTGGCCCGCGCGGCGTCGGCCACGGCGGTCACGAAGGGGCCGTCGAGCGGCTCGGCGGACTCGGCGATGCCCTTGCCGAACCGGGTCAGCGTCGCCTCGGGGAACACGGCGAGCGTCGCGCCGCGCGAGGCGGCGCGGCCGAGGGCGTCGCGCACGCGCTCGAGGTTGGTCTTGGGGTCGGTCGACACCGGGATCTGGCACAGGGCGATGCGGGTCACCGCACCAGCCTAAAGGCCGGGACCCCCGGCTGCCGAGATCCGCGGGCGGCGGTTGGGCACCGGTTCCCACCAGGTGATGCACCGCCAGGCCCACTCCAGCGGGCCGTACCTGTACCGGGCCGTCCACCAGCGGGCGAAGGCGGCCAGCGCGACGACGGCGGCGGCCGAGACGGCGAGCACGCCGGCCCGGCTGCCGTCCCTGGTGAGCAGCGGCAGCGTCGCCAGGGTGATCAGCGTGCCGGCGACGTAGGCGGTGAGGGCGAGGCGGCCGAGCGGTTCGAGCACGGCCATGAGCCCGGGGAGGCGGTCCAGCACGAGCAGCAGGCCGGTGCAGTACGCCGTGGCCGCGGCCAGGCCGGCCAGCGGGTACACGCTCAAGGTGAAGGGGAGGCGGAGCGTCTCCTGGTGCGCCCACAGGTACTGCCAGGCTCCGGTGAGCGTCACGGCGAGCGGCGCGCTCACCAGGAAGGCCGCCCGCAGCGCGCGGGGCCCGGGGGCGTACTCGATCACGGCCATGCCGAGCAGGAACAGCCCGGGGATCAGCCAGATCCCTCCGCCGTGGAACAGCGCCGCCCACGCGGTGGCGGCGGTCCCGGCGGCCAGTACGGCCCATCGGCGCAGGTAGGAGGCCGGCAGCAGGACCAGCGCGCCGGTGAGGGCGTAGGGGAGCAGCACCTCGCCGGGGGCGATCAGCCGGTGCAGCAGCCCGAGCGCGACCAGGGCCGAGAGCCTGCGGAGCAGCACGATCCGGGGGTGGGCCGTCCGGCGGGCCGCGGACCGCAGGAACAGCACGAAGCTGATGCCGAACAGGAAGGAGAAGATCGGGAAGAAGCGGCTCTGCAGCAGGTTCTCGACCAGCCAGTCGGTGGGGGTGGTGGTGCCGCGCCGGACGGCGCCGGAGACGTGCTGCCAGGTGTTGACGATCGTGATGCCGCAGACGGCGAAGCCGCGCAGCGCGTCCAGCTCCCGGATCCGGGCGGGGGCCGGTTCACGGCGCTCCTCAGCATTGCCGACAAACCTGGCGACCACCCCAGAAGGCTAACGCGGCGACACGACGGACGTCCCCTGCATGGTCCTGCAATTCCCCTGGAAATTACTTATTTCGGGATATATCCCCTTCGGGGAGGGGGCACGGAAACGATCTGCCGGTGGGCCGGCGACAGGGCGGCTGGATAGGCTGGCCGGCGTGAACGAGCCACTGGTCGCGCGCATGCGTGAGTTCGGTACGACGATCTTCTCCGAGATGACGGCGCTCGCCGTGCGCACCGGGTCGATCAACCTCGGGCAGGGTTTCCCCGACACCGACGGGCCCGACGCCATGCTCGAACGCGCGATCGCGGCGATCAGGGCCGGCGCGAACCAGTACCCGCCGGGTCCGGGCCTGCCCGAGCTGCGGCAGGCCGTCGCCGAGCACCGCAAGCAGCACTACGGCCTGCTGTACGAGCCGGACGGCGAGATCCTGGTCACCGTGGGCGCGACCGAGGCGCTGGCGGCGTCGATCCTCGCGCTGTGCGAGGCCGGCGACGAGGTGATCATGTTCGAGCCGTACTACGACTCCTACGCCGCCGCCGTCGCGCTCGCCGGGGCGGTCCGCCGCCCGGTGGCGCTGCGCCCGGTGGAGGGCAGGTTCACCTTCGACCCCGGCGAGCTGCGCGCGGCCGTGGGCCCGCGCACCAGGGCGATCCTCGTCAACTCGCCGCACAACCCCACCGGCACCGTGTTCACCCGCGACGAGCTGTCGCTGATCGCCGCCGTCTGCCAGGAGCACGACCTCGTCGCGATCACCGACGAGGTGTACGAGCACCTCGTCTTCGACGGCGTGGAGCACGTCCCGATGGCGACGCTGCCGGGCATGCGCGAGCGCACCGTCATGATCTCCTCGGCGGGCAAGACCTTCTCGGTCACCGGGTGGAAGGTCGGCTGGGTGTGCGCCCCTGCCCCGCTGGTCTCGGCCGTCCAGTCGGTCAAGCAGTTCCTCACCTACACGGCGGGCGGCCCGTGGCAGATCGCCGTCGCCCACGCCCTGCGCGAGGAGCTCGGCTGGGTCGCCGGGCTGCGCGACTCGCTCGCCGCCAAGCGCGACCGGCTCATGACCGGGCTGTCGGCGGCCGGGTTCGGCGTGTACCGGCCGGAGGGGACGTACTTCGTGCAGACCGACATCCGGCCGCTCGGCTTCGCGGACGGCGCCGAGCTCGCCAGGCGGCTGCCGGAGCTCGCCGGCGTGGTGGCCGTCCCCACGCAGGTGTTCTACGACCACGCCGAACTGGGCAGGCACTTCGTCCGCTTCGCCTTCTGCAAGAAGGACGAGATCATCGACGAGGCCGTCGCGCGGCTCGCCCGCCTGCGCCGGTCCTGAAGGGCCTCACAGATCCTTACGCCTCACAGATCCTTACAGGGCCTTGAAGAGCCTTGAGGAGCACGGCCGGACGACCTGATGTGGACGACCATGCTCACCGGGTCCGGGGCCGTGGTCGCGCGCCGGGGTCAGGGCTGCGGGTCGGCCGGGCCGGCGGGGGAGGGGACGGGCCGTCCGCGGACGCCGCGGGCCGCTCTGACCAGCGCGAAGGCCAGCACGGGCGTCAGCATCCACAGCAGGGGCACCACCCCGGCCATCACCCAGGCGAGGGCCGCGGTGAGCGCCCAGTAGACGCCGATGCCCCAGTAGACGACCGCGTGGACGCCCAGGCGCGCCGGGTCGGCGTCCGGCGTGTACAGCCCCTGCCTGACCACCAGCGTCATCAGCGTCGCCAGGCACAGCATCAGTATGGCCTCGGTGCCGGCGAACATGCTGATGGCGATCGGCTCGCCGGACGCCTCGCCGAAGATGCCGGTGGGGTAGGGCAGGAAGGCGGCGAACAGCAGCAGCGGCAGGTGCACCGTGACGACCGCCCGCGAGACCCTGCTGACCTGGTCGAACAGCGTGTGGTGGGCCCGCCAGGCCGCCCAGAGCATCCCGAAGGCGATCACGAACGCGGTGAAGGCCCCCTGCTGCTCGCCGATGAAGGCCGGCAGATGTTCCAAGTCGTGCTCGTCGGGCCGCTTGATGTCGATGACCAGCAGCGTGATGGCGATGGCGAAGACGGCGTCGGTGAACATGCCCACGCGCTCGTGGGTGAACCCGGGCGAGGGCGCGGCGTCGGACGATGGCGCGGTGACCACAGCGATCTCCGTTCGAGTGGGGGGAGATCATCATCCCAGGCGGGGCGTCCTCGCGTGCCCTGGTCAGTCTCTGCGGCGGCCGGAGATCCTGCTGAGCGCGTAGGCCAGGTTGATCGCGGCGATGAGCGCGAACACCAGCAGCAGCGGCACGGTTGATTCCCCATTGCGGGTCACGACCGCCGCCAGCGGGATCGACATCGCCAGCGAACCCAGGCCGAGGGACATCTGCGCCCAGTCGGGCCCGGAACGCCGGGCCGGGGTCTTGGCGAGCCTGGCGTCGATCACCGCGTTGACCCGGTCGACGAGCGACTCGGCGAGCTCCAGCTCGTACTGCGGGCCGAGCTCGCGGCGGGCGGCCATGGCCGCGGCGACTTCGTCTCGCTCTAATCTCTGGGATTCCACGCCCTGATTCTGCCCTGTACGCCCGCCTTTTGGCGGGCTCGCGGCCAGCCGGATATGTCTCGTTCGCGCGGCGATTCCGGCGCGCCCGTATGGCGCCCCGCCGTGACCGGATGCGCACCGCCGTGACCGGATGCGCACCGCCCGGGACTGCCGGCCCGCAAGCCATCGAATCAGCGGATATATCTGAAGAAAGTGGTGTTCGTGGGCAAATATCGCCAATGAGAAGCAGGGGGCCGCTGGATAGCTTCGGGCTGTGGGTGAACGCGTACTGATCGCTCTCGGCGGCAACGCGATGACCGCGCCGGACGGAAGCGCATCCCCGCTCGACCAGCGCCGGGCCGTCGAGCGCGCGATGACGCACGTCGCCGCGCTCATCTCCCAGGGCCACCAGGTCGTCCTGACGCACGGCAACGGCCCTCAGGTCGGCAACCTCCTGCTGAAGAACCAGCTCGCCGCCGACGTCGTGCCGCCCGTGCCGCTCGACTGGTGCGGCGCCCAGACCCAGGCCACGATCGGCGTGCTGATCCTCAACGCCCTGGGGCACCGCGCGGCCGTCGTGGTGACCCGGACCCTGGTGGACCTCGCCGATCCCGCGTTCGCCGATCCGGTCAAGCCGATCGGCAGGTACTTCACCGAGGCCGAGGCGCGCAGATTCGAGCGGCTCGGGCAGACCTGGCGCGCGTTCCCCGGCAAGGGGTTCCGGCGCGTGGTCGCCTCTCCCGAGCCGCTGGAGATCCTCGACGCGCCCGCCGCGATCGCCCTGATGGAGTCCGGGTACACCGTCGTCGTGGCCGGTGGCGGCGGGGTCCCCGTCGCCCGCCGGGCCGACGGCTCGCTCGAAGGCGTCGAGGCCGTGGTCGACAAGGACGCGGCGGCCGCGGTGCTCGCGGCCGCCGTACGGGCCACCGTGCTCGTCGTCGCGACCGACGTGCCCGCCGCCGTCGCCGGGTACGGCACCGGCCAGGCCCGCCCGATCGGCCGCACCACCGTCGCCGAACTGCGCGAGCTGCACGCGGCCGGGCACTTCGCGAGCGGAAGCATGGGGCCGAAGGTGCGCGCCGCGCTGCGGTTCGCCGAGGGCGGCGGCCGGGCGGTGATCACCTCGCTGGAGCACCTCGGCGGCGCGATCGACGGCGACGCCGGCACGGTGGTCGGCTGGTGAACCTGGCCGGTCGAAGCGGCGTGCCCTGCGAAGGGCGCGGCGCGTGGCTCCACGGATCCGGCGTGGCGGGTGGGCACGATGAATCGACATAGCGGATGGAACGACCGAAAGGCGGGAGACATGCCGGATCCGATCGAGGTGCGCAAGGTCGCCATCGAGAGCGTCACCGACGCCTCCGGGCTGGAGAGGCTCATCGACGACGGGGTGATCGAGGCCGACCGGGTTCTCGCCGTGATCGGCAAGACCGAGGGCAACGGCGGCGTCAACGACTACACCCGCATCCTCGCCGACCGCGCCTTCCGCGAGGTGCTCGTCGCCAAGGGCACGCGGACCCCCGAGGAGGTCGCGCAGGTGCCCCTGGTGTGGTCCGGCGGCACCGACGGCGTGCTCAGCCCGCACGCCACGATCTTCGCCTCCGTGGACCCGTCCCGGGTGGAGCCGTCGGACGAGCCGCGCGTCTCGGTCGGGGTCGCCATGAGCGAGGTCATCCTGCCCGAGGACATCGGCCGCCCCGCCATGGTGGAGAAGGTCGCCGCCGGCGTCCGCGAGGCCATGAAGATCGCGGGCATCGAGGACCCCGCCGACGTCCACTACGTGCAGACCAAGACCCCGCTGCTCACCCTCGCCACGATCACCGAGGCCAAGTCGCGCGGCCAGGACGTCGTGATCGAAGACACCGGGCCGTCCATGGACATCTCCAACTCCACGACCGCCCTGGGCATCGCCGTCGCCCTCGGCGAGATCGAGATGCCCGCCGCCGGGCAGATCCACAAGGACCTGTCGCTGTACTCCAGCGTGGCCTCCTGCTCGTCGGGCGTCGAGCTCGACCGCGCGCAGATCGTCGTGGTCGGCAACGTGCGCGGCGTCGGCGGCCGCTACCGCATCGGGCACAGCGTCATGAAGGACGCCCTGGACGCCGACGGCATCTGGGAGGCCATCCGCGACAGCGGCATCGAACTGCCGGACCGCCCCCACCCGAGCGACCTCGGCGACCGGCTCGTCAACGTGTTCATGAAGTGCGAGGCCGACCCGAGCGGCCGGGTGCGCGGGCGCAGGAACATCATGCTCGACGACTCCGACGTGCACTGGCACCGGCAGATCAAGGCCACGGTCGGCGGGGTGGCCGCGAGCGTCACCGGCGACCCGGCCGTGTTCGTGTCCGTCGCCGCCGTCCACCAGGGCCCCTCGGGCGGCGGCCCCGTCGCGGCGATCGCCGACCTCGGCTGATCGCCCCCGCGCGAGGACGCGCACGCCCCTGCCATGTACAGGCCGAACCGGCCTGTACATGGCAGGGGCGTGGCCATCCGGTCCAGCATGTCCTGGCCGGCCGTAGATGAGACCGGCCTGTGCGTGCCAGGAGCGGAGGCGGAGCCGGCGATGGGTAGGGTCGGAACCGTGCCGAGCATTCCGCAGCCCCTGGTCCCCGACGACGACGGCGGCGCCGACGCCTCCGTGACGGCGGCGCTGGCCGCCTACGCCGCCGGCACGGCCGACGCCGCCGAGGTGGCGTCGGCGCTGAGCACCGCGCGCCTGCTGGTGCCGGTGGTGGCGTTGCTCACCGAGGCGCAGGTCGGCGAGCACGGCCTCAAGCAGGAGAAAGAGAGCGAGATGGCGCTGCCGGTGCTGGTCGGCGCCGACGGCAGGAAGGCCGTCCCCGCCTTCACCAGCGCCGAGTCGCTCCGCCTGTGGCGCGCCGACGCGCGCCCGATCCAGGCGGTGACGCCCCAGGTCTGCCGGGCCGCGCTCGGCGAGGACGCCGCCGCCGTCATGGTCGACGTGGCGGGGCCGGTGCCGTTCGCCGTCCAGGGCGGCATGCTGCACGCCCTGGCCTCCATCGGCCGCGTCCCGTCGCGGGACGACGGCCTGGAACCTCTGCTGCGCGAGCTGTCCGAACACGCCGAGGTGACCGTCGCCCGCGTCCCCGACCGCAGACGCGGCCTCCTCACCCGCCTGCGCCGCCACCCGCGATGACCGCCGCGCCGATCTGACGCGCACTAGGGTCGGCGGGTGAGCTTCATCGTCGCCGGCGCGGCGGTCGCGGGCCTGGTCGCCGGAGCCTACGTGCGCGTCCTGGCCGGCGGCTTCCACCCCGACTCCGCGAGATCGCCGGACGAAGCCCCGGCTGATGACCGCGCCGGATCGCGGGAGGAGGCGACGGCGCTGCGGCGGGCGTACCGCGCCGAGGCGCGGGAGGCGTTCCGCCGGGCGTCGCGGGCCGTTCCGCTGCCGGCGTGGCCACCGGCGATCGAGGTGACGACGGCGGCGGTGTCCGCGCTGGTCGCGTGGCGGCTCGCCGGGACGGGCCTGCTCGCCGCCTGGCTGTACATGGCCGTGGCCGGGTGCGCGCTGGCGGTGGTCGACTGGCGGACCCGGCGGCTGCCCGACGTCCTGACCCTGCCCTCGTACCCGATCGTCGCCGCGCTGCTGGTCCCCTCGGGGCGGGTGGGGGACGCGGTGCTCGGCGGCCTGGCCCTGGCGGGCGCGTACGCGGTCATGTGGTTCGCGCGTCCCATGGCGCTCGGCCTGGGTGATGTGAAGCTCGCCGGGGTGACGGGGATGCTGACCGGCGCCCTGGGCTGGGACGCCTGGCTCGTCGGGGCGTTCGCCGGGCAGTTCCTCGGAGCCCTGTACGCCGTCGGCCTGCTCGCCGCGCGCCGGGGCACGCTGAAGAGCCAGTTCCCGCTGGGCCCGTTCATCCTCCTCGGCGCCCTCACCGCCCTGCTGAGCCGGCCGTTCTTCTGATCGCGGCGTCGCGGTGGCGCCGGGGTCACCGCCGTACGGAGGCGCCGGATCCGCCGTACCCTTGCCCGCCGCCGCGCCCCGCCATGCGGCCCGGTGATGGGGGCGGTGTGGGGCGGCGGCCGTTGGAGCGGGGGTGGCGCTTCGGATGATCGGTAGGGGGGCGGCGGGGCGAGGGCAGTGGGCGGTGCATGGAAGACTTGTCATCATGTTGCGCTGGCTGACCGCAGGTGAATCCCACGGCCCCGAACTCGTCGCGATCCTTGAGGGAATGCCCGCCGGGGTGGCCGTCACGACCTCCGACGTCGAGCAGGCTCTGGCGAGGCGCCGGCTGGGGTACGGCCGGGGGGCGCGCATGAAGTTCGAGAAGGACGAGGTGACCATCGTCGGCGGCGTGCGCCACGGCCGCACGCTCGGCAGCCCCGTGGCGATCAGGGTCGGCAACACCGAGTGGCCCAAGTGGGAGACGGTGATGGCCGCCGACCCGGTCGACCCCGACCTGCTGGCCGCCCAGGCCCGCAACGCGCCGCTGTCGCGCCCGCGCCCTGGCCACGCCGACCTGTCGGGCATGCAGAAGTACGGCTTCGACGACGCCCGCCCCATCCTCGACCGGGCCAGCGCCCGCGAGACGGCCGCCCGGGTCGCGCTCGGCCAGGTCGCCCGCAACTTCCTCAAGCAGGCGCTCGGCGTCGACATCCTCAGCCACGTGGTGTCCATCGGCACGACGGAGGCGCCGGCCGGGGTCATCCCCGCCCCCGGCGACCTGGACGCCGTCGACGAGCATCCGGCGCGCTGCCTGGACGAGGACGCCGGCGCGGCCATGATCGAAGAGATCGACGAGGCCAAGAGAGAGGGCGACACGCTCGGCGGCGTCGTCGAGGTGGTCGCCTACGGGCTCCCGCCGGGCCTCGGCAGCTACGTCCACTGGGACCGGCGCCTGGACTCGCGGCTGGCCGGGGCGCTCATGGGCATCCAGGCGATCAAGGGGGTGGCGGTCGGCGACGGCTTCGAGACCGCCCGCCGCCGGGGCTCCCAGGCCCACGACGAGATCGAGAACACCGGCGAGGGCGTGCGCCGCGTCACCAACCGGGCCGGCGGCGTCGAGGGCGGCATGACCAACGGCGAGCCGCTGCGGGTGCGCGCCGCCATGAAGCCGATCTCCACGGTGCCCCGCGCGCTGTCCACGGTCGACGTGCTCACCGGCGAGCCCGCCAAGGCGATCAACCAGCGGTCCGACGTGTGCGCGGTCCCCGCCGCCGGTATCGTCGCCGAGGCGATGGTCGCGCTGGTGCTCGCCGACGCGGCCGTCGAGAAGTTCGGCGGCGACTCCGTGGAGGAGGTCGCCCGCAACGTTTCCGGCTACCTGTCCTCGATGGTGATCAAGTGACCTCTCCCAGAGTTGTGCTGATCGGCCCGCCCGGGTCGGGCAAGTCCACCATCGGCCGCCTGCTGGCGGGCCGTCTCGGCGCGGGCTTCCGCGACACCGACGAGGACGTGGAGGCCGTGGCCGGCAAGCCCGTCTCCGACGTCTTCGTCGACGACGGCGAAGACCGCTTCCGCGAGCTGGAGGCCGAGGCCGTGCGCCGGGCGCTGTCCGAGCACGACGGCGTGCTGTCGCTCGGCGGCGGCGCCGTCCTGCGCCAGGAGACCCAGGAGCTCCTGGCCGGGCACGCGGTGGTCTACCTCCAGGTCGGCCTGTCCGACGCCGTGCAGCGCGTCGGCCTGGCCCAGGCGCGCCCGCTGCTGGTGCTCAACCCGCGCAGCCAGCTCAAGAAGCTCATGGAGGAGCGCCGCCCCATCTACGAGCGGCTCGCCTCGCTCATCGTCGCCACCGACGGCCGCGCGCCCGAGGAGATCACCGACGAGATCGTCAAGGGGCTGCCGGCATGACGAGCACCCGCGTCACCGTCAAGGGCGAGCGCCCCTACGACGTGGTCGTCGGCACCGGCGTGCTGGCCGAGCTGCCCGGGCTGGTGGGCGAGGGCGTCGGCACCGTCGCGGTGGTGCACCCGGCCGGCCTTCCCGAGATCGCCCGGCCGGTCTGCGGCGCCCTGTCGTCCGCCGGGTTCTCGGTCGTGGCGCTGCCCGTCCCCGACGGCGAGCGCGCCAAGTCGGTGGAGGTCGCCGCCGAGCTGTGGTCGGCGTTCGGCCGGTACGGCGTGACCCGCTCCGACGCCGTCGTCGGCGTGGGCGGGGGGGCCACCACCGACCTGGCGGGGTTCGTGGCGGCCACCTGGCTGCGCGGCGTCAAGGTCGTGCAGGTGCCCACCACGCTGCTCGGCATGGTGGACGCCGCGGTGGGCGGCAAGACCGGCATCAACACCCCCGAGGGCAAGAACCTCGTCGGCTCCTTCCACCCGCCGGCCGGCGTGCTGTGCGATCTGGCCACCCTGGTGTCGGTGCCCCGGGAGGACTACGTCGCCGGCCTCGCCGAGATCATCAAGGGCGGCTTCATCGCCGACCCGACGATCCTGCTGCTGATCGAGGACGACCCCGAGGGCGCGCGGGCGCCCGACGGCCCGCACACCCGCGAGCTGATCGAACGCAAGGTCCGCGTCAAGGCGGACGTCGTCGGGGCCGACCTGCGCGAGTCCGGCGTCCGCGAGATCCTCAACTACGGCCACACGCTCGCGCACGCCATCGAGCGCGTCGAGGACTACCAGATGCGGCACGGCGAGGCGGTGGCCATCGGCATGGTGTACGCCGCCGAGCTGTCGCGGCTGGCCGGCCACGCGACGGCCGCGCTGGTGGAGCGCACCCGGTCGATCCTCACGTCGGTGGGGCTGCCGACGTCCTACCGCTCCGAGGTGTGGTCCGAGCTGCGCGACCACATGCGCGTCGACAAGAAGAACCGCGGCGCCCGGCAGCGGTTCGTGATCCTGGACGACGTCGCCGAGGTCACCCGCCTGGAAGACCCGCCCGAGGAACTCCTCGAGGCGGCCTTCCGCGAGATCGCGCGATGACGGCGGGCACGCGCGGGGCGCTCGCGGCGCCCCCCTCCAAGGGCGCCGTTCACGTGAAAGGGCAGGCGGCGAGGGTGAGATGAGAACGGTCTACGTGTTCAACGGTCCCAACCTGTCGCGCCTCGGCACGCGCGAGCCCGACGTGTACGGGGCCGACACCTTCGACGACCTGGCCGCCCTGTGCCGCCAGACCGGCAGGGAGCTCGGGCTGACGGTCGACGTCCGGCAGACCGACGACGAGGCCGAGCTGGTGTCGTGGATCCACGAGGCCGCCGACGGGGCGATCCCCGTGGTGCTGAACCCGGCCGCCTTCACCCACTACTCCTACGCCCTGCGCGACGCCATCGCCCAGCGCACCGCGCCGCTGATCGAGGTGCACATCTCCAACCCCGCGTCCCGCGAGGAGTTCCGGCACACCTCGGTGGTCGCCGCCGTGGCCACGGGCACGATCGCCGGCTTCGGGCTGCGCTCCTACGAGCTGGCCCTGCGCGCCATCGCGGAGGGCGAGCAGTGAGCACGCGCGGCCCTCTCCCACACCCATCGGTCCGCGGAGGCCGGCCGGTGAGGCAGTACACATCCTTCGTCGCGGTCGGCGACAGCTTCACCGAGGGGCTCAACGACCCCGGGGCCGACGGGCACTTCCGGGGCTGGGCCGACCGGGTGGCCGAACGGCTCGCCGCGCTGCAGCCGGGCTTCCGGTACGCCAACCTCGCCGTGCGCGGCAGGCTGCTCGACCAGATCGTCGAGCAGCAGGTCCCGGCGGCCATCGAGCTCAAGCCCGACCTGGTCAGCCTGTGCGCCGGCGGGAACGACCTGCTGCGGCCGGGCGCCGACCCCGACCGCATGGCCAAGACCCTGGCGCGGGCCGTGCGCGACCTGCGCGCCGCCGGCGCCGACGTCGTGCTGTTCACCGGCGTGGACGTGCGGGACACGCCGCTGCTGCGCCAGGCCCGGGGCCGCTGCGCGGTGTTCTACCTGCACATCAGGTCCATCGCCGACCTCTACGGCTGCCACCTGGTCGACCAGTGGTCGATGCAGTCGCTGCGCGACTGGCGGGCGTGGAGCGAGGACCGCCTGCACATGAACGCCGAAGGCCACCGGTTCGTCGCCGCGAAGGTGTGCGAGGTCCTCGGCGTGCCGTCGGAGGACGACTGGCGCCACATCTGGCCGCCGCGCGAGCACGTCGACCGCAGGGCCAAGCTCCGCGAGGACCGCCTGTGGGTGCGTCAGTACCTGCTCCCGTGGATGGGCCGCCGCCTGCGCGGCACCTCCTCCGGCGACACGGTCACCCCCAAACGCCCCGGCCTCGACCCCTACGTCTGACCGGCGGAACGCCGCGCACGCCACCTCCTCCGCGTACCGGGGCGGCCTCCGCCTGACCCGCTCACACCCTGAGCACTCCGCAGAGGCACCGGTGCCACCACCCTTGGAGACGGCGGGGCACGGCAGCAGATCGGCGCAGATGAGGTCGGTCGGCAGAGTGCTCATGAGATCGTGGTGCGGTATGGCGTTCGCGGCGCGCTTCGACACGAGCCGAACCAAAGAGACTCCGCATGGCAGGCGGCCCGGGTGAGGAGGCGGTGTGCACGAGCAATGGCCCGGCGACCCGTACCCCCTAGGCGCGACATACGACGGTGTGGGCACGAACTTCTCGGTATTTTCAGAGGTCGCCGAAAGGGTCGAGCTCTGCCTCTTCGGCGACGGGGGCGAAGAGCGTGTGCTGCTCACCGAGGTCGAGGGGTTCACCTGGCATTGTTACCTTCCGGGGGTCGGACCGGGGCAGCGGTATGGCTACCGGATCCACGGCCCCTACGAGCCCGTCCTCGGACGACGGTGCAACCCCGCCAAGCTACTGCTCGATCCTTATGCCAAGGCCATCGAAGGCCTGCCACAGTGGGACGACGCGCTGTTCGGAGATGAGCGTGGCTTTTCGCGCTATCGGCCCAGTCCCGTCGACAGCGCCCCGTACACCATGAAATCCGTGGTCATCAACCCATTCTTCGGCTGGGGCCACGACCGCCCCCCGGCGACGCCGTACCACGACACGGTGATCTACGAGGCGCACGTCCGGGGGCTCACCATCCAGCATCCGCGCATTCCCGAGCGCATCAGGGGCACCTACGCCGCCCTCGGGCACCCGGAGATCATCGACCACCTGGCGATGCTCGGGGTGACGGCGATCGAGTTGATGCCCGTGCACCAGTTCATCACCGACGACACGTTGCAGCGGCGCGGCCTGACCAACTACTGGGGTTACAACACCATCGGCTTCTTCGCCCCGCACAACTCCTACTCGAGCGCAGGGCAGCGCGGAGGGCAGGTGCTGGAGTTCAAAGCCATGGTCAAGGCCCTGCACGAGGCGAACATCGAGGTCATTCTCGACGTCGTTTACAACCACACGGCTGAAGGCGACCACCTCGGACCCACGCTGAGCATGCGCGGCATCGACAACCGGACTTACTACCGGCTCGTCGACGACGACCCACGCCACTACGTCGACACCACCGGTTCCGGCAACTCCCTCAACGTCCGTTCCCCTCACACATTGCAGTTGATCATGGATTCGCTGCGTTACTGGGTCATCGAGATGCACGTGGACGGGTTCCGCTTCGATCTGGCGGCCACGCTCGCCCGCGAGCTGCATCAGGTCGACCGGCTGTCGGCGTTCTTCGACCTGGTCCAGCAGGACCCCGTGCTCAGCCAGGTCAAGCTGATCGCCGAGCCGTGGGACGTCGGGCCGGGCGGCTACCAGGTGGGCAACTTCCCGCCCCGCTGGACCGAGTGGAACGGCCGCTACCGCGACACCATCCGCGACTTCTGGCGTGGGAAGGGCACGCCCTCACCGGAATTCGTCACCCGTCTCACAGGATCGGCCGACCTGTTCCAGGACGCCGCGCGCAGGCCGGCTGCCTCCATCAACTTCGTCACCTGCCACGACGGTTTCACCCTGCGCGACCTGGTGTCCTACGACCACAAGCACAACGAGGCCAACGGCGAGGGCAACCGCGACGGCACGGACGACAGCCGCTCGTGGAACTGCGGCGAGGAAGGCCCTGGCAGCGTCGCGGTGGAGGCGTTGCGCGAGCAGCAGAAGCGCAACTTCCTCACCACGCTGTTCCTGTCGCAGGGCGTGCCGATGCTCTCCCACGGCGACGAGCTGGGCCGCACCCAGCTCGGCAACAACAACGCCTACTGCCAGGACAACGAGATCAGCTGGGTCGACTGGTCCGACATCAGGGAGAACCGGCTGCTGCTGGAGTTCACCCAGCGGCTGGCCCGGCTGCGGCGCGACCACCCGGTGTTCCGGCGCAGGCGGTTCTTCTTCGGCCGCGCGGTGCGCGGGTCGGGCGACGAGCTGCCCGACATCGCCTGGCTCACCACCGCCGGGGTGGCGCTGACCGACGCCGACTGGAACAACGGCTACGCCAGGTCGCTGTGCGTGTTCCTCAACGGCGAGGCCATCACCGAGTCCGACCGCAGGGGACGGCGCATCATCGAGGACTCGTTCCTGCTGATGTTCAACGCCCACCACGAAAGCATCGGTTTCGTCATCCCCAAAGACTTCGGCGACGTCTGGGTTTCGGAGATCGACACTGCGGTTCCTATCGAGATCAGCTCCAAGTTGTACCGGGGTGGCGAGGTGGTACCGGTGACGGACAGGTCCGTGCGAGTACTGCGCCGAGGCTGAGAGCGAGTCAGTCCATGTCCTCTGCGCCGACGTAGCGCCGCCACTCCTGCGGCGTCAGACTCCGGCCCGCCGCTCGCCTGGCCCAGCTGGCCAAGGTGCTGCCGCTGATGGGAACCCTGCCTGCCGACCGCTCCCTGCTGCCGACGATCAAATGATCCTGCTCGCCTGTGAACGCGACCCGCCTGATGTCGGTGTCGGAGCGAGCCTCGGCCTCCAACTCCAGTGTCAACAGATTCCATACAAGGATCCTTGTTCTTGTGAGCGCCGCTCCGCGGGTACCGTCCACACTGATGTCGACGTCATGCACGAAGCCGGCGCAGGGCACGCGCACCACCTCCTCAAATCCACCGGCGGTGTGCAGGAAACGTATAACCTGGTCATCGCAGCCGACCGCCAGCAAGTCGGCGCTGTCGTTCAGAGCGACACATGTGACGGGAACGCCAAGAGTGCGCCTGCCGATGATCTCTACGTTGTCGGTGACCCGGCAGACGAGCAACTCGCCGGTTTCCTCCGTGGCCAGGCACATCACCCCCGCTTGGGGCGAATGAGCCGCGGTGACCGCGGGGCCGGACATCGAGATGGTGGTCGTCTTGCCGTGGTCCCATACGACGCCTGCTCGGCCGCGCTCGTCGATCAGCACTGCGTAGCCGTCACCGGTGAGCCGCCAGTGCCCCGCCAGGCCGGGTCCCCTGCCCCAATCATCGAGCGTCAGCCGATCGCGAGCTCTGCTGAAGCCGCTGTCGTGATCCGCGTCGCTGCTGACGGGCTCTGTCTCCCCCACGCGCAAGCGCTGTAGGCAGGTGCGGACGAGACGGTCGGCTGTGGCATCCGAAGATCGCTCCAGCGCCTCGACGGCGAGCAGGAGAGAGAGCACTCCGTCCGTCACGGCCTCGGCCGCCGCTGCGAGCGTCCGCGCCAGCGACCGGCGATAGAGCAGCCGGTAACGGTACTCGGCCTCATCGCGCTTGACTCTGCTCGCTTCTATGAATCGGCGCTCTTCGAGACTTACATCGCCAGGCCGCTCCTCTAGCCACCGCAGCGAAGCCGCGAGCATCGGGCCGGTGAGCAATTCCGGGTCCTGCTCACCAGGCTGCGGCTCCATGGCGTAGCGCAACTGGCGTCGCCACTCGCGAAACGGCTGCTCGACGTCAAGCCAGGTATGCAGCCTGCCCCAGGCGCGCAGTAACGCCTCGTGGACGACCTCTACCGTCTCATGACCGTCGTCACGGCGACCGATCGTCAGCAACCGCTCGTTGGCCAAAGTAACGGCGACCGGCCAGTCTCCTGCCGGAATATCGGCCCTGCGGGCGACACGGCGGAGGTCGACGCGTTCGGACGAGATGAGGTGGTTGAGGAAAAGGCTGGGCACAACGGTCCTGTCGGTCTCGGTGAGCGAGTCGAAGACCTCATCGGCATGGCGCGCCAGCGCCCCGTCTAGACCGCCGATCTCCTCATAGGCGTCGAAGGACAACACGCTCTGGCCGGGTCCTAGAGTCCGCCACATCTGATCAAGTGAGAACTCCAGGAGCGGCAGTGCGCCAGGACGCTCGGCCACGGCCTTGACGAGCCTTTCGACCAGACGGTCGGCGATTGTCACCCCTCGCAAGGCGGCGGGAGCACGGACGGCTTCGGCCAGTTCTTGGACGTCCATGCCCCGGAGCGCGATGGCGTTCCTACGCAAGCATTCCCCGAAGCGAGCATGCCGAACAAAGAAGGTGCCGAAAGCGTCCTCCCGAAGAGCCAGCACGGCGGTGAGCGTGGGATCTCGTGCCTCCGACAGTTCGGCGAACTGGAGCAGCAACTCGTCGTTGTCGGGCGGTTCGTTCTGAAGGACCTCCTCGAATTGGTCGACGACCAGAAGGAGACGGTCGTTCTCGCCGGAGGCGCGCGCCATATCGCTCGCCCCCCTGAATCCGTCTTGATGGATACGGCGCCGCCAAGCCTCGAGATCATTCGGAGGGACAGGAACGCGTGCCCCTGTCATTCGAGCGAACCCGGCGGCAAGCGCCATCGACAGGTTCGGTTGCGGCCGTACCGTCACGATGCTCCACCGTGCCGCCTGAGCCTGGAGTCGCGGGATCAACCCGGCCTGAACCAAGGACGACTTGCCGACCCCAGAAGCCCCGACGAGCGCGACGAGGCCCTGCCGCGCCACAGCGCGTTCAAGTTCGTCCGCGCCTGTGCTCCGGCCGAAGAAAAGGTCTCGATCGCCGACTCCGAATGCCTCCAACCCCTTGTACGGGGAAGGGGGGACGGATGCCAGCACCGCGGGCCACGCTGAAACGAGGCTGGCCAACGGGATGGCATAAACGTCGGTGTCCTCCCTCCCGGTCGCGGTGGCCACCAAGAGTCCCGCCATGTGACCGGTGGCCTCCTCCACCACGGGGGTGCCACTGAATCCAGGCCGGGCTGCGAACGCACCCCTTATCTGCTGTTCGATTTGCTGGCGGTGCGGGGCGACAAGGGGGAGCATCCGGGCACGCACCCATCCGCCGGGGCGATCGGTGACGGAGCCGTACAGCAAGACCTCGGTCATTGTGTCCCGGTCATGAGACAGGGGCATCGGTACCGCGCCTCCCGGCCGGAGTTCGCTGACCAGAGTCAGGCCGGCCACGTCAACCCCATCGAACGCGCCGCCCGGCTGCGCCCACACATCAACGCGTGCTCGTCGTTCTGGGGGCACGGAGGCGAGCCGCCCTGCGGCGGGGAATTCCACGCGCAGAATCTGCCCAGACGGGTCTTCTGGACTAGTGAGCGGACGCCCCAGGGCGGCGTTGATCACATGAGCGCAGGTCACAAGGTGTTCGTCGTCGACGAGAACACCATGGCCCACGACCTCACCCGTAGCAGCCGAGCGGAACCGTGCGATTCCGGCCCCGGAAGCGACTGTCACGTCCCCTCACTAAGCCGTTCGTTCAGTAGCGGTGCTCTCCTCCGTTGAACGTCTCCACTCCAGATTCACCGTGAAGTTCACCTCTGCGGTCCCTTTGGCCAGGATGACTCCGGTTTCCCCGCCGAGCTTGAGGCCGAACTCCACAGTCACCGCATCGGGGCCGCAGCCTTCGAGCATGCGGACGAGGCCAGTGATCGCTGGGCGGATAGACTGCAAGCTCGCTTCCAGGCTGTGCGTCGCCTGGCTGATCGCCTTCCCCGGCTCCGGGGCCGCCAGGACCACGGCGTCCGCGGGAATGTCCGAACGGTCCACCTCGGCGATGATCGCCTCACCGTCGTTCAGCGGGATGCGGACCAGTTCCGTCACACCGTCTCCCCTGTCCAGCCCATCACCGGCAAGCAGTACTGATATCGGGACATCCCCAAAGGACCACGGCATATCTGAGCTGTCAATGATCGCCAGGGAGCGCTCCAAGCCCTGGCTTCGCGGCCGCAGCGGTCCGACGGAACCTCCTCCGGCCGTAACCGGCGTGGTCGGCGTCGCGGAGCCGTCCTTGTGCGTTGCAGCGAAAGGAGTGGAAGAGCGCTGCGCGGGACTTCCGGGGTTAAGAGGGGGTGGCGGTGAGGCGGCGGAGGGCGGCGCGGACCTTCTGGGGGTCGGTGGTGGCCCAGAACGGCGGGAGCGAGTCGCGCAGGAAGCCGGCGTAGCGAGCGGTCGCCAGCCGGGGGTCCAGGACGGCCACCACGCCCTTGTCGTCCTGGCCGCGCAGCAGCCGTCCCGCGCCCTGGGCCAGCAGCAGCGCGGCGTGCGTGGCCGCGACCGCCATGAACCCGTTGCCGCCCCGCGCGGCGACGTGCCGCTGCCGGGCGGAGGCCAGCGGGTCGTCCGGCCGGGGGAACGGGATGCGGTCGATGATCACCAGGCTGAGCGATGGGCCGGGCACGTCGACCCCCTGCCACAGCGACAGGGTGCCGAACAGGCAGGTGGCGGGGTCCTCGGCGAACTGCTTGACCAGCAGCGAGGTGGAGTCGTCCCCCTGGCACAGCAGGGGCGTGCCGAGCCGTTCGCGCAGCGCCTCGGTGGCGGCCTTGGCCGCCCGCATGGAGGAGAACAGGCCGAGCGTGCGCCCGCCCGCGGCCTCGATCAGCTCGGCGATCTCGTCGAGGTACTCCTTGGGCAGGCCGTCGCGGCCGGGCTGGGGGAGGTGCCGGGCGATGTAGAGGATGCCGCTGCGCGCGTGGTCGAACGGGGAGCCGACGTCCAGCCCCGTCCACGCCTTGCGCTTGGGCTCCCCCTCCTGCGCGGGCGCCCGCCGCTCGTCCGCGGACGGGGACTCGCCGCCGTCGTGCCCGGCGCCCGCTCCGCTGCTCCGGTCACCGCCGGTCCGGCCGGTCGCCTCGTCCCGGCCGGGCGCGGTCTCGCCGGCGGGAGCACCGGGCCGGGCGGGGCCGAGGCCCCACTGGCGGGCCATGCCGTCGAAGGTGCCGCCGAGGGCGAGCGTGGCGCTGGTGAGGATGACGGTGCGGTCGGCGAAAAGCTTGTCGCGGAGCATCCCGCCGACGCTGAGCGGCGCGACCTTCAGTACGGCGGGGCGGCGGTCGGTGGCCCCCTCCAGCCAGACGACCTCGGCCCGGTCGACCTCGGAGTCGCCGCCGAACGCGTCCAGGATGCGCACGGCAGTGTCGTGGACGTCGTCCAGCGCGGTGAACGCCGCCTTGCGCTGCCCGGCGGCCTCGGGGTCGTCCTTGTCGCGCCCGCCGCCCCAGCCGTCGCCGCCGCGCGAGCCCATCGCGGTGATGCAGGCGAAGGCGGCGTCCCGCAGGACCGACAGCGTCACGCCGAGGATCTGCGGGAGCTGGTCGAGGCGTCCGGGCGGCGCGGCCGCGAGCAGCGCCTTGAGATCTTCGCCCGCCTCCTGGAGGCGGTCGGCGACGCCCTGCTCGATGAGCCGTCCGACGCGGCGCACGGCGGACGCGACGGCGGCGTCGGACAGCTCGTCGGTGACCACGCTCGTGACCCGGTCGACGAGCTCGTGGGCCTCGTCCACCACGACGACATCGTGCTCGGGCAGGACGGCGAACTCCTCCATGGCGTCGATGGCCAGCAGGGCGTGGTTGGTGACCACGACGTCGACCTGGCCCGCCCGCTCGCGCGCCTGCTCGGCGAAGCACTCTGCCCCGCTCGGGCAGCGCTGGGCGCCCAGGCATTCCTTGGCGCTGACCGAGAACTGCCGCCAGGCCTGCTCGTTGACGCCCGGGACCAGCTCGTCACGGTCGCCGGTCTCGGTGTCCTCGGCCCACTCCTGGATGCGCTGGACCATGCGGCCGGTGGCCCCGACCTCGCGGGGGTCGAAGAGCTGTTCGCCCTCGTCCTCCGGCCAGGCCGCCGTCAACTTGTAACGGCAGAGATAGTTTCTTCTTCCCTTGAGGATGGCGAACTGCGGCTCATGGGGAAGGTGGTCGGCGAGCGAGCCGGCCAGCCGGGGCAGATCGCGGTCCACGAGCTGGCGCTGGAGGGCGATGGTGGCGGTCGAGACGACGACCGAGCTGTCGGACTCGATGGCGTGCCTGATCGCCGGCACCAGATAGGCGAGGGACTTGCCGGTGCCGGTGCCGGCCTGCACGGCGACGTGCTCGTCGTGCTCGATGGCGTCCCGCACGGCCTTGGCCATGGTGACCTGCCCCGGCCTCTCGGCGCCGCCCACGCCCGCGACCGCGGCCCGCAGGAGATCTTCCACGGGCGGCAGGTCGTCGTCCTCCTCGAACTCCTCCGCGTCCTCGTCGTCCTCCTCGTCGAGATCTTCCCCGCCGGAGGACCCGTCCTCGGAGCCCTCCGCGTCGAACTCATCGAGATGAGCGAGATCTTCGAGGCCTTCCTCGCCGGAGCCGGGGCCGCCGGCAGGGCCGCTGACCGGACCGCTGACAGAGCCGCTGACAGGGCCGCTGACAGGGCCGGAGTCGTGGCCGTGGCCGGTGACGTCTTCGGGGACGCCGTCGATGGCGCTGAGGGAGTCGTCGAGCACGGCATGCAACGCTACCGGCCTCCCAGGGGTCGCCGTGCCCGGAGCGCACAGCGGCCCGCGGTGCGTTCCGGGTGCATCTCGGCATTCCGGAACCCGGGCGGCGGACGGCATGGCAGACTGGCGGGGCCGGATCTCGGGGGTCGAGGACGATCCGACGTTCGCCCGCCCGCTCTTGGGGCCATTGCGCGAGATGTTACCGACGTGGTCTGCGATGACGGCGACATGTACGGTTCGGTAGGGTTTATCGAGGTTGAGTGGACGAATAAAGGCTGGTCATAGCACGATGTCTGCCATGTCGGAAGTTGTCCCACTGCCGTCGTTCGGTGAGGTGTTCTTCGACGCCCGGGGCCAGGAGCGCGTTCTCCGGGTCACCTGGCACGAGGGCACGCTCGTCCTCAGCCTGTGGCGAGGGGAGATGTGCACCGCCAGTTTCCGCATGCCGATGGAGGACGTCGGCCGCCTCCTCGACACGCTCGACGAGGGGTACGCGGAGGCGGGCGGCGACTACGCGGAAGGCGAGGAGGACTACGGGGACGAGGCCGAGCACGCCGAGTACCCGCAGTATCCGGGCACCGGGCAGTACGCCAGGCCGGCCGGCGCTCCGGGCGAGGACGGCTATCCCGCCGAGGACGACTACGCCGACGACCACGCCTACCCCGACGAGCAGGGCTACGCCGAGGCCGCTCCGTATCCGGGCGAGCACCCCGAGCACCCGCACGGCGGCGCCGACGCGTACCCGCGTGAGGACGCCGCGGGCCTCCCGGTGGGAGCCCACGGCCCCAATGACGTCCTCGTGGCGCGCGGCACGGTGCCCGTGCCCGACAAGCTGGTCGCACCGCGCCCCCGCCGCGGCGACGACGACGCGCGCGGCGGCGGCCGTCCTCAGCGGCCCGTCCCGCGGGGAGCGCGGCAGGACGACTACGCCCAGCAGGCGGCGGCCCAGGTGGAGTACCCGGCCCAGGGGCTCGACTACCCGGCTCAGAGCCCTCAGGGCGAATACCCCGGTCAGGGCACTCAAGGCGAATACCCCGGTCAGGGCTCGCACGGCGACTATCCGGCTCAGGGTTCGCCGGGCGATTACCCGGCGCACGGCGCGCAGGGCGACTATCCGGTACGTCCTGACTACCCTGCGCAGCCCGACTACTCCGCGCAGTCCGAATACGCGCCGCAGGCCGACTACCCGGCCCAGGCCGGCTACCCCGCCCCCTCCGACGCACCCGCCGGCTCCGGCCGTTCCGGTCGCGCGCCGCGCGGCGAGCGTGCCCGCCGCGCGAGCGACTACCCCGCGCACCCCGAGCCGCTCGGCGGCGTTCCGGCCCAGGCGGCCCAGCGGGGGCACTCCCCGGCCGTCCACCACGGCCCGGGGACGGGTCCGAGCACGGGTCCCCAGCCGGTGTCACCGGCGCTCGGCGCCGATCACGGCGTCCACCCCGACTACACGCCCCCCAGCGGCTTCCCGACCTACCAGGACGATTACCCTGCGCCCGCGGGCGGCGTCCCGCGGGCCGACTACGGGGTGAGCGCCGCCCCCGCGTCGCCCTCAGGCGAGTACGGCGAGTACGGCGGGCGGCGCGACCACGCCGGCGGCGCCGAGGAGTACGGGGCGGGCACGCAGTACGGAACCGGCGTCGAGTACGGCCGTGGCGCCGAGTACGCAGGCGGAGGCCCGGTGGAGTACGGGACCGCCGAGTACGGCGCCGCCCCCGGCTACGGCGACGGCTCCGAGTACGGGTCCGCGCCCGGCTACGGCGCCAAGCCCGAGTACGGATCCGTCCCCGAGTACGGATCCGTCCCCGAGTACGGCGCCGCACCGGAGTACGGGGCCGCGCCGGACTACGGGACCACCGCCGAGTACGGGCGGCCCGCCGGCTACGTCACCCCGCCGCTCGACTACTCGGCCCCGCCCGTCTACGGGTCCACGGGGGAGTACCCGCCGCCCGCCGAGTACGGAGGGTCCCGCTACGGCGCCGGTGACGTGGACGCCGTGCCGAGGGAGAACCTCATCGTCAACGACTCCCTGCCCTACGGCCAGGCGCCGGCGGGGCGGGCGGACGCGGCGTACCGGCCGGCGGGGGAGGCGCCCGGCTACGGCGAGGTCCCGCCGGCGGCCGTGGACCCCTCCGATCCGCTGGGCCTCGGGGTCATGGGGCAGCGCCCGGCCGACTCCACCGACCCCGAGCTGCCGCGCCCGTACGTGAACGACGACATGTACACCACCGGTGAGCGCGTCAGGCCCGACGGCCGGCCGCACGCCGACGACCGGGGCCGTCCCTACCCGCAGGAAAGCGGCCGCGACTGGTAGAAACCTGGCCGCCACTGGCAGGAAACCTAAGGGTTTGCGCACGGCATATCCTTGTGATCAATGAACATTACGATAGCGCTCCAGCTCGTGCTGCTCCCGGCCGGCGCATTGGCGGTCGCGGCGATCGCGCGCTGGCGGGGCTGGTCCACGCCGCTGCTGCTGGTGCTGGCCGGGCTGCTCGCCGGGCTGGTCACCTCGCACATCCGCGGCGTGCCCGAATACCGTCTCGACCCCGAGATCGTGCTGCTGGTGTTCCTGCCGCCGCTGCTGTACTCCGCCTCGCTCGACAGCTCCTACCTGCGCCTGCGCGCGGTCCGGCGGCCGGTCGGGCTGCTGTCGGTGGGCCTGGTGCTGTTCACCGCGATCGTGGTGGGCCTGCTGGCCCACGCCATGATCCCCGGCCTGCCGCTGGCGGCGGCCCTCGCGCTCGGCGCCATCGTGGCCCCGCCGGACGCCGTGGCGGCCGTCGCCGTGGGCCGCAGGCTCGGCCTGCCCCGGAAGATCATCACCATCCTCGTCGGCGAGAGCCTGTTCAACGACGCCACCGCGCTGACGGCCTACCGCGTGGCGGTCGCCGCCGCCGTCGGGGTGACCGTCAGCCCGCTCGTGGCCCTGGGTCAGTTCCTGTACGCCGCGGGCTGCGGGCTGGCCATCGGCCTGGCGCTCGCGTTCTGCGTCGTCAAGCTGTTCGACCGCCTGGTGGACCCGCTGATCACCAACACGGTCTCGCTGCTGGTGCCGTTCGTGGCCTACCTCACCGCCGAGGCGGTGCACGCCTCAGGGGTGATCTCGGTCGTGGTGGTCGGCGTCCTCCTCGGTCACCGCATGAACCGCACCAGCTACGGCACGCGGCTGGTCTCGCACTCAATGTGGAAGGTGCTCGACTTCTTCCTCGAGATCGTGGTCTTCCTGCTCATCGGGTTGCAGCTCCCGCTGATCCTCCAGGGCCTGCGCGGGCAGAATCCCTGGCACGTCGCCGGGTACGCGGCCGCGGTGTTCGCCGCCGTGGTGCTCGCCCGCATCGCGTGGGTGATCCCCACCACCTACCTGCCCCGCGTCCTGTTCCGCAAGATCCGCGAGCGCGAGCCGCGTCCGGCCGCCTCCTCGGTGGCGGTGATCAGCTGGGCGGGCATGCGGGGGGTGGTGTCGCTGGCCGCGGCCTTCGCCCTGCCGGCCGACTTCCCGGCCCGCGACCTGGTGCTGTTCCTGACGTTCGTCGTCGTCGTGGCGACCCTGCTGGTGCAGGGCCTGTCGTTCCCGCTGTTGATCAGGAAGCTCGGCGTGTCCAGCGAGCGCGAGATCTACCAGGACAACCTGTCGGAGGCGGCGGCCCAGCAGGCCGCGGCCGGCGCGGCGCTCGCCAGGCTGGACGAGCTGACCAAGGACGGCGTCATCGAGACCCACGCCGATGTCGTCGACCGCCTGCGCGTCCAGACCGAACGCCGCGCGATGGGCGCCTGGGAGCGCCTCGGCGGCGGCGTCGGCCCCGAGGGCGAGGAGACGCCGAGCTCGCTGTACCGCAGGCTGCGCCGCGAGATGCTGTCGGCCGAGCGGACGGTGCTGGTGCGCATGCGCGACGAGCGCCGCATCGACGACGAGGTGCTGCGCCGGGTCACCATGGAGCTGGACTACGAAGAGGCGACCCTGGCGCGCGACTGACGCCGCCTCGCCCGCGCGACCGGCGTCGCCTCGCCCGCGGGCGGCGGCTATCGGGTCCGGTGCGACATGTTCACCGTCTCGTGGACGAAGCACCACAGCCACTCTTCGCCGTCCTGGAACGACCGCATCACCGGGTGGCCGGTCTGCTGGAAGTGCCGGGTCGCGTGGCGGCCCGGCGAGGAGTCGCAGCAGCCGACGTGCCCGCAGTCGACGCATTTGCGCAGATGGACGTAGCGCCGGCCTTCGGCCAGGCACTCCTCGCATCCCTCGGGAGTTCGCGCCTCCGCCTCCACCTCGATGCGCATGTCTTCGCACTCACCCATTGAATCCCCCTATGAGCACCGATGTTAGTGCAGGCCAGAGGTCGCGGGGGGCGCGGTGGGCCGCGGGCCGTGCCACATGCCGATGCGCACCGAGACGCCGGGGGAGGCGTGCAGCAGCGGTTCATGGGCGGGCGCGGGCAGTCCCGCCGCCTGCACCAGGCTCTGGTCGAGGTGGGTCAGCGTGGCGTGGTGCAGCGGCCAGGGCGGGTGTTCGGCCTCCGCGTGGACCAGCCGGCCCGCGACGACGCTGAACAAGCGGTAGCGGTCGGTCAGGAAGCTCGTGAGCTCGTCGCGTTCCCCCGGCGCCAGCGGCGGCCCGAGCGAGACGTCCGCGTCGCACCGGGCGCCGGCGGGCCCCGGCAGGCGGCGCTCGCAGCGGTAGGCGTACCGCCCGCCGTCCACGCGGACGGACATGCGCGACCAGTAGTAGGGAAGCCAGAACCCGGCGCGCGCGGCGAGCACGGCGGGGAGGCGCTCGGCGTCCAGGGAGAGGAACCACAGCCCGCTACGCCCGTCGGCGTCCCTGACGTAGGTGCGGACGTTGGTCTCGGGGAAGCGCGACAGCCACGGCAGCGCCGGCACGCCCGGGGGACGCACGCCCTCCATGAGGAAGGGCACCAGGCCGACGTAGGCCGCGCCGTCGAAGGTCTCCACGGTGAGGCCCCGCGGCAGCAGTCGCTGTACCAGGTCGGGCGGGTAACGCCAGTGGATGAAGGTCAGGGCGGTCCACTGCTGGTGCATCACCGGCACGGCGACCCTCGGCGACCAGGATGTCCGCATGGTCCCCTCCTACCCGGAGAATCGATCACCGATCGTCCGGGCGGAAAGCGCGCGCGCCCGCCTCTGAGGAGTTGGATAGGGTCAAAATCATGCGATTCATCCCCCTCGCCGCAGTGGCCGCGACCGGATTCATCTTGCTCACCACGGGGTGCAGCACCGTCGACAAGGCACAGGCGTGCATCGAGGCCAACAAGGTCATCGCCGAGACCGGTTCGAAGATCACCAGTTTGGCCAACGACCCCAAGGCGATGGAGAAGGCCCTGGAGGACGGGGCCGCGAAGTTGCAGGACGTGGCCGACAAGGCGGGCAACACCACGTTGAACGAGGCGCTGGGCGATCTGGCCGACACCTTCAAGGACTTCAACGTCAAGGACGCCAACGACGCGGTGGACGCCGCGCAGAAGGTGGCGACGGACACGGCGGCGACGCTCAAGACGATCGCCCAGGAATGCACCTGACGAGGGCAGAACTCGGACGACGAGGGCAAAACCCGAGATCTCTAGGGGGATTGGTGTCGAATTAGCCTTTCCTCATGACTGTCGAGGGAAGGGAGCCGGACCCCCGGTTCACGCTCGCCAACGAGCGGACGTTTCTCACCTGGCTCAGCACGTCGCTCGCGCTGAGCGCCGGTGGCGTGGCCATGGCGGCCCTGCCGCGGGACGTGTTCGTGCCGTGGGTCCGTACGTCGCTCGCCGTCGTCCTGGTGGTGCTGTCGGCGCTCGCGGCGCTGCTGGCCTACCCGCGCTGGCGGCGCGTGCAGCGGGCGCTGCGCCTGAACGCTCCGCTGCCGAAACTCGCCCTCGCCCCGGTGTTCGGCTACGGCGTCGCGGTGGTGGCCGTCCTGGCGCTCGTCCTCATCGTCGTCGCCGGATGACCCGGATGACCCGGATGATCCAGATGGCCAGGACGCCCCGGATGGCCAGGACGCCCCGGATGACGTGGTGAGCGGCCAGGACCCGGAGGCGGTGCCCGGCCTGCACAATGAGCGGACGCTGCTGGCGTGGATCCGCACCGCCACGGCGCTGGCGGCCGGCGGGCTCGGCGCGGCGGGCATCGCGGGCCGCCACACCGGCCACGGCATGGCCGCGGTCCCCTTCGTGCTCGCCGCGCTGTGCGGCGCGGTGCTGCTGGCCAGGACGCGCGTACGGCACCGCCGCGTCGAGCGGGCCGTCCACGAGGGGCTGCCGCTGGACGCCGGCGCCGACACCCTGCTCGCCTGGCTCGGCACCCTGGCCCTGACCTGCGGCGCGATCGCTCTCGTCCTCACTGGCGGCTGAGACGGCGCCCCGGCCGGGACGCCGTCACCGGCGAAGGCGAGCGGTCACCGGTGAAGGTGAGCGGTCACCGGTGAAGGTCAGCCTTCGGCGCCGAGGGTCATGGTGTCGGCGATCTCCTGGGCGCGCTCGGCCTCCTCGGCGGCGAAGCGCTCGGCGTCGAGGCGGTCGGCGATGTCCTCGTCCTGCTTCATCAGCGCGTCCAGGCTCTGTCCGGCCATCTCCAGCACGCCCATGTCGGCGTAGGCCTTCTGCAGGCGCTCGCTCCACAGGCCGATGTCCTTGACACAGGGCACGATGCGGCTGAACAGCAGCGAGCGGAACAGTCTGAGGTACTCCGACTCGTCGGTGGCCCGCATCGCCTCCTGGACCTCCGCCGGGGACAGGCCGAGGTTCTCCCACTGCTCGACCCCGCGGAGGCGGTCGCGCATGAGGTAGCAGCCCTCGATGACGAAGTCCTCGCGCTCGCGCAGCTCGGCCTGCGACAGCTGGCCGTAGTAGTCGCGCAGGGCCATCCGGCCGAAGGCGACGTGCCGGGCCTCGTCCTGCATGACGTAGGCGAGGATCTGCTTGGGCAGCGGCTTGGTGGTGATGTCGCGCATCACGCCGAACGCGGCCAGCGCCAGCCCTTCGATGAGCACCTGCATGCCGAGATAGGGCATGTCCCAGCGCGAGTCGCTGAGCGTGTCGTCCAGCAGCGACTTGAGGTACTTGTTGATCGGATAGGCGATGCCGACCTTCTCCTGCAGGAACCGGGCGTAGGTCTCGGCGTGGCGGGCCTCGTCCATCGTCTGTGTGGCGGCGTAGAACTTGGAGTCGAGGTCGGGCACCGACTCGACGATGCGGGCCGAGCAGATCATCGCGCCCTGCTCGCCGTGGAGGAACTGCGAGAACTGCCAGGCCGCGCCGTGCCGCCTGACCTCCTTGCGCGTGTTCTCGTCCATGCGGTGCCACAGCGGGGTGTCGTAGATGGCGATGGACTGGTCGGGGATGCCGAGCACGTTGTAGGGGTCGACCTCAAGGCCCCAGTCGATGCGCTTGACCGAGTCCCACTGCTTGTCCTTGCCCTTCTGGTACAGGGCCAGCATGCGGTCGCGGCCCTCGTCGTACTCCCAGGTGAACCGGGCGGACCCCTGCATCTCCACATCCCAGGTGGAGAGTTCGGCGGGGATGGTGTAGAGCTCGTGGGTCGACACAGGAGCCTCCAGGGGGGCGTACACCGTACGTACATGGAGCGTGGCACGTACGCTGTACGTACGTCAATGCGCTGGGTAAGAATGCTCACATGCCGCCTCTCACCCGTGCCCGCATCGTCGCCGCCGCCACCGACCTGATCGAACGAGAGGGCGCCGACGCCGTCTCGATGCGGCGCATCGCGGCCGATCTGGGGGTCGGCGCCATGTCGCTGTACAACCACGTCGCGAGCAAGGCGGCGCTGCTGGACGCGGTCGCCGAGACGGTGCTGTCGCAGATCTCCTTCACCGACGACCCCGAGGCCGAGTGGACCGAGCGGGTGCGGGTGCAGGCGCGCGCGTTCCGGCAGATCGCCCACGACTACCCGCGCTCCACCATGCTGGTGATGAGCCGCCCGCTCCGGTCGCCGGCGGGGCTGCTGCCGCTGGAGCGGGCGCTGGCCACATTGCGCGAGGCCGGTTTCCCCGGCGAGGACGCCGTCCGCATCGTGCGCACGTTCATCGCCTACGTCGTCGGCTCGCTGATGCGCGAGGTCGGCGTCACCCCGGCGTTCGCCCCGGTGCACGGCCCGGACGACGGGCACCTGGCCGAGGTGGACGCCACGCTGTTCCCCGAGGTGGGCACCCTCGCGCCCCTGCTGGTCGTGCGCGACCACGAGGAGGCGTTCGAATACGGGCTGGACCTGCTGATCAGGGCGATCGCCCTGCAGCTCCAGGACTCCACGTCCCCGAAGTAGGGGAGCGCCCGGGGGGTGAGCACCCCCGGGCGCGGAGTGCGCCCTTCCCCTGGGCACTCCGGTCGGCCGGTACCGGTCGCTCAGTACCAGTTGTGCGACCGGAAGTGGCCCCAGGCGCCGCACGGCGAGCCGTAGCGGCCCCTGATGTACTTCAGCCCCCATCTGATCTGGGTGGCGGGGTTGACCCGCCAGTCGTGCCCCACGCCGACCATTTTGCGGCCCGGCAGGGCCTGCGGGATGCCGTAGGCCCCCGACGAGGGGTTCTGCGCCCGGTGGTTCCAGTTGCTCTCTCTGGTCCACAGGCTGTCCAGGCAGCGGAACTGGTTCACCGGCCAGGCCCGCTGGGCGAGCAGCCGGAAGGCGATCGCCTTGTTCCTGCCCTTGGGCGTCGTCGGCGCCCACAGGCGCATCTTCGGCTGCGCCGAGGTGCGCCAGGTACCCCGGTGCACGACCGCGGCCTTGTGCCTCGCGGCCGTGCGCGCCGTCCGCCGCGCGGCCCGCGCCGTGGTCCCGGCCTTGACGGCCGCGGCCGCCTTGACCGCCGCGGCCGCCTTGACCACTGCGGCCGTCTTGGCCGTCTTCGCGGTCTTCACGGTCCCGGCGGCCTTGGCCGGCGCCGCCCGCAGGCCGGCCTCGGCGGTCTTGACGGCCTGCCGGGTCCGCGCGACGTGGTGCGCGCGGACGGCCTTGCCGGCCCGGTGCGCCTTCGCGGCCCGGTGTGCCTTGGTGGCGCCGGCGGTCTTGGCCGCCGTGCTCCCGCTCGTGCTCTCCGCCGTGCTCCCGGCCGCGGTCGCGGCCTTCGCACCGGCGCCGGTCCCGGCCGCCTTGCCGGCCCTGGTCCCGGTCCTGCCTCTGAGCCTGGCCCGGTCCGGGTGCTTCGCCCGGATCCGCCCGGCGACGGCCGCCGTCATCGGCGCCGTCTCTGTCGTCTCTGTCATCCCGGTCGTCCCGATCGCCGTGGTGAGGCCGGTGGCCGTCGCGGCCAGCCCCGCACGGGTCCAGATCGGGACCCGCGGCCGGATCGGGGACCACGTCGTGTCCCCGGGCAGTGCTGCGGTGGTCGTTCCCCGCGACGGGATGGCCCCGGACGCCGCCGAGACCGGCTCCGCCGGTCCGGTGGCAGAGGCTGCCCGCTCCGCCGTTCCTGCGGCGGGGGAGCCGGGTGTCGCCTCCGACTCCGAGATGGCCTGGGCCGCTCCGGCCGTCCCGTTCAGGACGGTGGCGGCGATGACGGCCGCGACTGCGCCACGAAAAGCGCGGTTACTGTCCAAATCGGTCCTATTCATCGGGTCGCGTGCGGCAGGCGGCCGCGCGCGGCGGCCACCGTCGTCCTCCCGCCCGTGGCTCGGGCGGCGGGACGTCCGCGTGGCCGGTCCGGAATCGGTTGAGACACGAAAGTGTCCCCGGAAGGCGCCGCGACGGGTTCTACGGCGGTTTCTAGTAGCCGCCGCGCCCGCCGCCCGCCATTCGCGACACGCCACGGACGGTTGTTTGCGATCGGGGCGGCACATCTCTGCCGTCTCGCGGGACCCCGTTGGCCCGTGTCGCGGTCCCCGTGATCACCGGATGGCGCAGAAATGCCGCACGGTTGAGGTTTCGCGCGACACCACCCGTGAATATGGGACTACCGCGACATCCTGCCCGGCGAGCCGCGTCGTCGCTCTGTGCCCTGTTCCTGGCCATTTGGCGAGGTTACGGGTGATACGGGCCGACGGTGATCTGAGAGCGGGAGGACTCGGCCGGTGCCCTCGGCGGGACGCCCGGCGGCGGGTCAGCGGCGGGGGCCGCAGCTGCCCCGGACGATCAGCTCGGTGGGGATCGTCACCGTGCGGGCGCGCCCGCCCTCGCGCAGGACGAGTTCGGCCGCGCGGTAGCCCATGTCCTGGGCGGGCTGGGAGATCACCGTGAGCGGCGGATGGCACAGCTCGGCCCACGGCACGTCGTCGAACATGATCAGCGACACGTCGCGCGGGACCCGCACGTCCAGCTCGCGCGCCGCCAGCACGGCGGCCTCGCCCAGCAGGTTGCCGCCCGCCAGCACGGCGGTGACGTCCGAGCGGTGCTGCAGGAGCCCGGCGGCGGCGGCGTAGGCGGAGTCGCGCGTCGCGTGCGCGTGCACGATGAGCTCCTCGTCGGCGCGGATCGCCCGCGCGGCCAGCGCCTCGCGGAACGCGCGCACGCGCTGGGCCTGGCCGTGCCGGGCGAGGAAGGCGATGCGCCGGTGCCCGAGCCCGGCGAGGTACTCGACCGCCGTGCGGACCCCTGTGCGGTCGTCGGTGACCACCGAGGGCACGTGCTCGGCGCCCGGCACCGGCCGCTCGGCGAAGACCACGCCGAGCCCCGAGCGCAGGGCCGGGCCCCACATCTCGCCGTCGCCGGAGGGCACCGCGATCACCCGTTCCACGCTCTCTTCGATGAGCGTGCCGATCAGCTGGGCCTCGCGCTCGGGGTCGTCGCCGGTGGTGCCGATCATCACCGGCTCGCCCGCCGAGCGCGCGCAGGACAGCACGCCGTCGGCCAGCCGCCCGTAGAAGATGTCGGTGATGTCGGGTACGAGCAGCCCGATGCCCCCCGTGCGACGGCGGCGGAGGTTGCGGCCGAGGGCGCTCGGCCGGTAGTCGAGCCTGGCCGCGGCGGCGAGGACCTTCTCCCTGGTCTCCGGGCTCGCCGACCCGGTGCCCGACAGCACGCGGGAGACGGTGGCGACCCCCACCTCAGCCGCCTCGGCCACGTCCTTGATGGTCGTACGGCGCTGCCCGGTCGGTCTCATGGAAACGATTCCATCATGAGTTCCACCGGGAAGCCAAGCGTGGGGGCCCATCCGAAGAGTGTGAGAAGCCACTATTCCGGAAGGGCTTGACAGAGATGTCCGGTTCCGATGAGATTCATGAAAACGTATCCACATCCGGCGGCATCCGGACGCACGAAGGAACGCCATGGCATCAATCGTTCTGCGCAACGTCGACAAGATCTACGCCGGCGGTGTGAAGGCCGTCAACGGCCTCAATCTCGAGATCCGCGACGGCGAGTTCATGGTTCTTGTCGGCCCGTCCGGTTGTGGCAAGTCCACGGCCCTGCGCATGATCGCGGGCCTGGAGGACATCAGCGGCGGCGAGATCGCCATCGGCGACCGGGTGGTCAACCACCTGCCGCCGAAGGACCGCGACATCGCGATGGTCTTCCAGAACTACGCGCTCTACCCGCACATGACGGTCGAGGAGAACCTCGCCTTCGGCCTCAAGCTCCGCAAGATGCCCAAGGCCGAGATCTCCAAGCGGGTGCAGGAAGCCGCCAAGATGCTGGGCCTTGAGCAGTACCTCAAGCGCAAGCCGGCCGCCCTGTCCGGTGGTCAGCGCCAGCGTGTCGCCATGGGCCGCGCCATCGTCCGTGAGCCGCAGGCCTTCCTGATGGACGAGCCGCTGTCCAACCTGGACGCCAAGCTCCGCGTGTCCATGCGCGCCTCGCTCAACCAGATGCACGAGCGCCTCGGCGTCACCACGGTCTACGTCACCCACGACCAGGTCGAGGCCATGACCCTCGGCGACCGGGTCTGCGTGCTGCGCGACGGCATCCTGCAGCAGGTCGACACCCCGCAGAACCTGTTCGAGAGCCCGGTCAACCTGTTCGTCGCCGGGTTCATGGGCTCCCCGTCCATGAACTTCGTCAACGCCGAGCTGGTGCGCGACGACAGCGGCGCGGCGGTCGCCTTCGCCGGCTACAAGCTGCCGGTGCCCGACTCGACCTTCGCCGAGAAGCCGGGCCTCGACCAGTACCTGGGCAAGAAGCTCATCCTCGGCATCCGCCCCTCCGACTTCGAGGACGCCGCCTCCGCCTCGGGCCACTCCGACGGCTGGGCACACATCCCCACCCGCGCCGAGGTCACCGAGGAGCTGGGCAGCGAGATCAACGTCCTGTTCCTCATCGACGCCCCGCCGGTCGAGCACCGCGACACCGTGGCCGCCCAGGACACCGGTGACGACGAAGAGAGCGTGCTGCCCCTGGTCGGCGACAAGTCGCTGTGGACGGCGCGCGTCAACGCCCGCAGCCACGCCCGCCCCGGCCAGAACATCGAGCTCGTGGTGGACACGCACAACTTCCACTACTTCGACACCGACAGCGGCCTGGCCATCGGCCACGCCGCCAACGTCGGCCGCTGAGCCCGGACGATCCGGCTCCCCGGGGCCTGATCGCCTCAGGCCGGTCCGTCCCTCCGGGGCGGCCCGGCCGGCCGGGATGATCGAACACCTTCCCCGACAGGAAAGCCCCCGCCGCGCAACCCCTCCCGCGGCGGGGGCTTTTCCTGTCCGGCAAAGGGAAGGAATGCCCAGCGTGATGTTTCGGTAACAGGCGTGCGGCGGCGCACGGCCATTCGGCTCAAGTGGATACAACGGGATGCATCGACATGTCGCCCGCCTCATGGGCGATGTCTCTATGGCCCGAATCATTGTCCATCGGGGAGTCCTGAATGGCTGGGAAATATACGGTACCTATTCTTCTGGCGGCGGTGCTCACAGGTGGGGCGGCGACGGGACCGGTCGCGATGGCGGCCGTTGGGACGCAGTCGCCGGCGCTGAAGTCGGTCGCGTACGCGCAGCCCGACACCCAGCCTCCGACCGCGCCGACCAACCTGCGGCTCACCGAGCTCACGCTGGGAGTCATCGTCCTGATCTGGGACCCCTCCACGGATCTGCCGGTCTATCCGCCGAGCCGCGTGGTGGCCTACGACATCTACGCCAGCACGTCGCCGTTCCGGCTCATCGGCAGCGTCCCGGGCAACGTGACGACCTTCACCGACCACCGTGGCCCGTGCGAGAAGGTGCTGTATTTCGTCCGCGCCAGGGACGCCGCGGGTAACGTCTCGGCGCCGAGCAATATCGTCGTCCGTCATCCCGCCAAGTCGTGCCACAAGAAGGAAGAAGAGCACGCCGAGCATGGCGAAAAGGACACGACGTGGCCCGGCAAGCCATCCGATTTCATCGACGATGTGAATAAGTCGGACCGGCACCACCACAACGACGACGACCACAACGAAATTATCAGGGCCGACAAGCTGTTCCACGTCGAGGGCGCCGACGACCACGGCGGCGGTCACAACAGGTACGACCGCGACCGCGACTCCTACGGCGGCCACGACTTCGGTGGTCCCGGTGGCGAAGAGGGCGCCGAGTCCGAGGCGGGCGGCGACGACCACGGCGGTGGACAGCAGCACGCCGCCGCGCAGCCGGCCGGCCGGAGCCTGCCCTTCACCGGCGCCCCGGTGGCCGCGGTCGCCGGAGTGGGCGCCCTCCTGCTGGTCGCAGGGTCCGCCGGGGTCGTGATCTCCGTGCGGCGCCGCCGAACCGCTGGTGCGCGCTAGCCGGCGACGCCGGCTCGTCCTCGCCGGCTCCCTCTCGTCCGTCCTGGTCCTCGTCGCGTCGGCGGGATGGTCGGCGCACCTGGGACTCGGCGTCCGTGACCACCTGCAGGCGACCAGGGACGCCCTGGTTCACCTCCGCGCGGTGATGAGCGGCCGCGACCTCGACCGGATCGCCGTGACGCTGGCCGACGCCCGCCGTCACGCGGCCGAGGCGCGGCGCCTCACCAGCGGGCCCGACTGGACGCTGCTCACGCTCCTGCCCGTCGTGGGCGACGGCGCCACGACGGTGCGGGGGCTGGCCGAGAGCGCCGCCGAGATCACCGAGGTGCTGAGCGGGGTCCAGCGGACCGGCACGGCGTTCTTCACCGCCGGGCCGGGCTCCACCGATGACATGCGCCAGTTCCTGAACGGGCTGACGGCGGCGGCGCCGGTTCTCGACGGCGCCGCCGCCCGGCTCGCCTCGGCCCACCGCCGTCTGGCCGCCACCCCGGCGCACACGGGGGCCGGCTCGCTCGACCAGGCGCGCGGCACCGCGCTCCACGAGCTGGACAGGCTGCGCCGCTGGATCGGCGGCGCGGCCACCGCGGCGGCGCTGATCCCGCCGATGCTGGGCAACGACGGGCGGCGCGACTACTTCCTGGCCTTCCAGACCAACGCCGAGTCGCGGGGGACCGGCGGGCTCGTCGGCGCGTTCGGCGTCCTGTCGGCCGACCGCGGCCGCACCCGCATCACGCGCCTGGCCGCCAACACCGGCATGTACGGCAGCCCCCGCCCCGTCATCGACCACGGCAGGGCCTTCCGCGCCAGGTACGGCCAGGGCCCCCTTGAGCTGCTGTCGGTGTCCAACCTCTCCCCGCACTTCCCCTACGCCGCCGAGATCTGGACCGCGATGTGGGAGCGCCGGACCGGCCGCAGGCTGGACGGCGCCATCGCGATCGACCCGGTCGGCCTGTCCTACATCCTCGGCCTCATCGGACCGGTGACGCTCCCCGGCGGTGAGAAGGTGACCGCCGCCAACGTCGTCGACCTGACCGAGCGCGCGGCCTACGCCCGCTACCCCGACCCCCTGGAACGCAAGCGCTTCCTCATCTCGATCGCCCAGGCCGTCGGCGAGGCCCTGCCCAAGTCGTTCCCCGAGCCCGCCCAGGCCCTCCCGGTGATCAAACCCATGGTCGAGGACCGCAGGATCCAGATCTGGAGCCGGCACGACGCCGAGCAGCGCCGCCTGTCGTCCATCGAGCTCGGCGGCGTGCTGCCCCGACGGCCGGGGCCGTACGCGGCGCTGGTGGTCAACAACTCGGCCGGGGGGAAGCTCGACTACTACCTCGGCCGCTCCCTCACCTACGAGCTCGGCCCGTGCCGGAACGGGCGGCGGGCCACCAGCGTGCTGGTGCGGCTCACCAACGACGTGCCGGCCGTCGCGCTCCCCACCTACGTCACCGGCCGGCTGGACCATTCGCCGGGTCCGCGCCCGGTCGGCTCCAACCTGCTGTGGGTGTCGCTGTACGCGGGGGTGGGCGCCGAGCTGAAGGCGGCCTCGATCGACGGGGCTCCCGCGCAGGTCGTCACCGACGTCGAGCGTTCGCATCCGGTCTACTCGACGCTGCTGGAGCTCGGCCCCCGCCAGTCCAGGACCCTGCGCCTGGACCTGGTGGAACCGGCGTCCGCGCGGCCGCCGCTGACCCCCGTGCAACCGCTGGTCCGCCCGCAGCAGACCCGCGTCGTCACCGCCCCCGGCGGCTGCGTCCCGTAGGCGGTCCACCGGCCGGCCGCAGGAAGGCCCGAGCACCGGCCGGCGGCCGGACAGGTCCGAGAACCGGCCGGCGGCCGGACAGGTCCGAGAACCGGCCGGCGGCAGGAAAGGCCCAAGGACGGCGCGTCGGAGGCCCGCGCGCCTTCCGGCCGATCTACCGTCGCCTCATGGGGCTGGGGGATTCGACGGCGATCGGCGGCGAGGGCAGGACGGTGCGCGTCGCGCCGTCCGGGCACGAGAGGTGCGGCCGCCGCTGCTGGGCGGAGCCCGGCGCGACGCCGGGCGCGGCCGGCCCGCCGCGGTTCCGCATCCTTTTCGTGTGCACGGGGAACATCTGCCGGTCGCCGCTCGCCGAGCGGCTCACCCGGTCGGCCCTCGGGCCCTGCCCGGCGCTGGAGGTCGCGAGCGCCGGCACCCGCGCTTACCCCGGAATGCCGATGACTCCGCACGCCTCCCGGGTGCTCGGGACGCTCGGCGGGGATCCCGGCGGCTTCCGCTCCCGGCCGCTGACGGCCGGGCTGGTGGAGGACGCCGACCTGGTGCTGTGCGCGGCCCGGGAGCACCGGGCGGCGGCGGTGGCGATGTGCCCGGCGGCCGCCGCGCGGGCCTTCACGATCGCGGAGTTCGGCGTGCTCGCCCAGGCCGTGCCGGCCGGGACGCTGGACCGTCATGGGGATCGGGGCCCGCGGGCCCGCGCGCTGGTCGCCGAGGCGGCGACGCGGCGCGGGCTGGTCCGGGTGGACCAGCCCGACATCGACGACCCCTACGGGCGCTCCGCGCGCGCCTACCGGGCGGCGGGACGGCGGATCGCCGGCGCGCTCGCCGGCCCGTTCGCGCTTCTCACACGTTGACCGGCATCCTGACCGGGCCGTCCTGCCGGACCTCGGCCCCGTGGCCGGACCCGTATCCGTAGCCGTAGTAGGCGTCCCGCTTGCCCGGCGCGAAGTTCAGCACCGTCCCGACCAGGCGGGCGTTGACGGACGACAGCGTCTCCACGGCACGGGCGATGTGCTCGCGCCGGGTCTTGCCGTGCCGCGCGATCAGCAGCGTGCCGTCGCAGACCGCGGCGAGCGCGGCGGCGTCGGTGATGGGCAGCAGCGGCGGCGCGTCGATGATCACCAGGTCGTAGTCGTCCACGAGCTCGGCGAGCACCGCGCGCATCCCCTTGGAGCCGAGCAGTTCGCTGGGGTTGGGCGGGATCTGACCGCTCGGCAGCACCGACAGGGCCGGCCGGCCCCAGGTCTGGATGACGTCCTTCAGCGCCGCCTTGTCGATCAGCACGTCGGTCAGCCCGGCCGAGCCTTCGATGCCGAGGTAGTGCGGGATGCGCGGGCTGCGCAGGTCGCCGTCCACCAGGATCACGCGCCAGCCGGCCTGCGCGAGGGTGATGGCCAGGTTGGCGGAGGTGGAGGACTTGCCCTCGTTCGGCAGGCAGCTGGTGACCACCAGCGACCTCGGCCGCCGGTCGACGCCGATGAACTGCAGGTTGGTGCGCAGCGAGCGGAAGGACTCCGAGCGGGTGGACCGGCCGTGCTCTCGCACGATCAGCGGCAGGCGCCGGGCGTCCTTCTCGTAGCCGATCACGCCGAGCACCGAGCTCTTGGCGGTCTCCTGCAGCGTCTCGGAGGACTTGACCGTGGTGTCGAGCCGGTCGCGCAGCACGAGCGTGCTGAAGGCGACCAGCAGTCCGATCAGCAGGGCGAGCCCGATGTTGACCAGCGGGCGCGGGCTGATCGGCGTGGCCGGGATGTCCGCGGTGTCGACCACCGTCACCTTCACGGCGGGTCGGCTGTTGCGGGTCGGCCGCTCGATCTGGTCGATGACCCGGGTGAACCGGGCGCCCAGCGTGTTGGCCAGCCGCGCGGCGCGGCCGGGATCGGCGTCGGTGACGGTGGCGCGCAGCAGCATGGTGGCGGGGATGGCCTCCGCCTTGATGTTGTCCTGCAGCCGCTGGACCTCCTCGCCGGTGGCCAGCTGGCTGACCACCCGGCGGCTGGTGATCAGGTTCGCATAGGACTGCACGCGCTGCGTGGACAGCATCCCCGCCTGGTAGGCGGTGGTCAGGCTGCCCACCTTGTCGTAGCCGGAGACCATCATGGTGATCGTCGCGACGTACTTCGGCGGGGTCTTCGCGGTCAGGACGAGCGCGGCGGCCACCGACAAGACCAGCGACAGCGCCAGAACCATCCAGCTCCTGCGCGCCAGTCGTACGAAGTAGAGCAGATCCACCTGGTCATCGCCGCCTTTCGGTGATTTTTGCGAGGTTGTCGAGAGGACCGGCCGGCGCGTAGGCGTGCCCGCCCTGCAGCAGGCCGATCAGGAGCATGGCGATGCCGCCCGCCACGATGGCCGCGGCGAGCGCCGGGATCCAGCCCACGGCGATCGCCAGGCACAGCGCGCCGGGCACCGCCGCGACCGCGCCGAGAACGGCCGGCACGGCATGGGCGCCGAGGCCCATGCGGCGCAGCCGGTGGGAGACGTGGTCGGTCCCGCCCGCGAGCGGGGAGCGCCCCGCGCGGATCCGGGACACCAGCACCACGCCGGTGTCGACGATGGCGACGAACGTCCACAGCAGCAGCCCGGCGACGGTGACGCCGGCGGCGTGGCCGGTCTCCACGGCGACCGACGAGCACGTGAGGGTGAAGCCGATGAACAGGGAGCCGGAGTCCCCCATGAAGATCCTGGCGGGCGGCCAGTTGTGCGCCAGGAAGCCCAGGCACGCGAGCGCCAGCGCGCCGAGGAGCACCGCGAACGCCGGCCGGTCGCCCATGAGGGCGGCGCCCGCCAGGAAGGCCGCGATGACCGCGGCCACCGTCCCGAGGGCGCCGTCCATGTTGTCGAGCAGGTTGAAGGAGTTGGTCATCACGACGATCCACATCACCGTGATGAGCCCGTCGAGCCACTGCCCGGTGACGGTGATGTGCACGCCGGACAGCACGACGCCGCCCGCGGCCACCGACTCCACCGTCAGGCGGGTCACCACGGGCAGCGAGGCGATGTCGTCGATCAGGCCGAGAGCGGCGATCGCCGTCGCGGCCAGCAGGATCGCGGTGATCCGCAGGTCCGCCAGGCCCAGTACGCCTGCCGTCGGCACCACCGTGCCGAGGACGATCGCCGGCCCGCCCAGGAAGGGCGTCGGATGGTCGTGTGCCTTGTGGCCGCCCGGCCGGTCGGTCAGGCTCCAGCGCAGCGCCAGCCGCCGCAGGGCCGGGGTGGCCGCCGCGCTCAGCAGGCAGGCGCCCGCCGTGGCGGCCAGGGCGATCGCCGCGTTCACCGCGCGGGCACCGCGAGGTCCGCGCGGGCCTCCGCGATGATCTCGGTGAGGATCTCGTCCAGGTGTCGGCGCGGCGTCCAGCCGGTGAGCGCGCGGAGCTTGGCGGTGTCGGGCACCCGGCGCGTCATGTCCTCGAAGCCGTGCTCGTAGGCCTCGTGGTAGGGGATCAGGTCGACCCCCGACGTGGAGCCGACGTGCTCGACGATCAGCTTGGCCAGTTCGAGCATGCTGATCTCTTCGGCGGAGCCGACGTTGAAGGTCTGCCCGATCGCCGCCTCGTCGTCCAGCAGGCGCACCAGTGCGTCGACGGCGTCGGCGACGTGGGCGAAGCAGCGCGTCTGGGTGCCGTCACCGTAGACGGTCAGCGGGTCGCCGCTGAGCGCCTGGCGCACCAGGCGCGGGATGACCATGCCGTAGGCCGGGCTCTGCCTGGGGCCGACGGTGTTGAACAGCCGCACGATGATCGTCGGCAGGCCGCGCTCCTTGTGGTAGGCGTTGGCGAGGATCTCGTCGACGGCCTTGGCCGTGCTGTAGGCCCACCGGACCACGGCGGGACTGCCGAGGATGCGGTCGGAGTCCTCCCGCAGCGGGCCGTAGGAGTTCTTGCCGTAGATCTCGCTGGTGCTGGTGACCAGGATCTTGCGCCGGTAGCGGTGCGCGGCCTCGATGACGATCTCGGAGCCGCGGATGTTGGTCGTCAGCGACCGCAGCGGCTGCTCGACGATCAGTTTGACGCCGACCGCGGCCGCCAGGTGAACCACGATGTCGCACTGGTGGACCAGTTCGTCGACGACGAGCTCGTCCAGGACCGAGCCCTGGACGAAGCGCAGGTTCGGATGCGGGCGCAGGTTCTCCAGCCGCCCGGTGGACAGGTTGTCCAAGATCACGACATGGTCGCCGCGAGAGAGCAGCGCGTCGGCCAGATGCGAGCCGACGAAACCGCTGCCTCCGGTGATCAAGTAGGTGTTCCTTGCTGGGGTGCTCACCGACTTCTCCCATTACATGTGCGAGGCGGATTGGGATCTCATGGCTTGTTCGAACCAGGTCACGGTCATGCGGAGCCCGTCGGCCAGCGACATGGGACGCACGTCCGGGAACAGGTCGCGAAGCAGGCGGGGAGAGGCCTGTGACTCGCGGATGTCGCCCGCGCGCGGCGGAAGGAACGCGGTCTCGACCGGCGAGCCGAGCACCGTGGACAGGATGTCGCGCAGCTCCAGCAGCGAGACCCTGGTGCCGAAGGCGAGGTTCACCGGCGTGGCGCTGGTGACGCGGTCGCGCGCCGCCTGCACGATGACGTCGGTCACCGACCCCACGTAGGTGAAGTCGCGCGCCTGACGGCCGTCGCCGTGCACGGGCACCGCCCGCCCGCCGAGCGCCGCCGACACGAACGTCGGGATGACGGCCGCGTAGGCGTGGTCGGCCGCCTGAAGGGGCCCGTACACGTTGAAGAAGCGGAACGGCAGCACCGGCAGGCCGAAGCTCCGCGCGTACGCCAGCGCGTACGCCTCGGTGGCGAGCTTGCTCGCGCCGTACGGGCTGAGCGGGCGGGTGGGCAGGTCCTCGTGCTTGTGCGGTTCCAGGCAGTCGCCGTAGACCGAGGAGGAGGAGGCGAGGATCACGTGCGGCCTGCCCGCACGGCACGCCTCCAGCACCTGCAGGGTGCCGGTCGCGTTGACGGTGTGCGAGGCCAGCGGGTCCTCCAGCGACCGCGGCACCGACGGGCGCGCCGCCAGGTGCACCACCGTGGTGGCGTCGCGGGCCAGGGTGGCCAGCAGCTCGGGGTCCAGGATGCTGCCGTGGACGAAGTCCACGTCCAGCCCGTCGAGGTTGCGCGCGTAGCCGCTGGTGAGGTCGTCCAGCACCGTGACGCGCCGCACCTCCGGCAGGGAGGTGAGCGCACGGCAGAGGTTGGCGCCGATGAACCCGGCGCCGCCGGTCACAAGGATTCTCATGGGGTGCTCGTCTCCGGAGTCGAGCGGCGGGTGGACGCGCCGTGCAGCGATCGGTACAGGTTCTCGGTGTCGGCGACGAGCCGCTCCACGCCGAACGCGGAGGTCGTCCACTTCTCGGCGGCCGCTCCCATGCGGCGGGCCAGCTCGGGGTCCGACAGCAGCCGGACGGTGTGCGCCGCCAGCTCCTCGGCGACCGGGGGAGCGAGCAGGCCGGTGCGCCCGTCCCTGACGACCTCGGCGACGCTGCCGACCCGCGTCGCGACGACGGGCCTGCCCGCCATGCCGGCCTCGATGAGGCTCAGCGGCGTGCCCTCGCTGTCGGAGGTGAGCAGGACCACGTCGGCGGCGGCGTACACCGTCGCGACGTCGCCGCGCCACCCGAGCAGGTCGAAGGGGCCGGGCAGTGACCGGGCGTCACGCTCGACCTGTTCGCGCAGTTCGCCGCCTCCGCAGACCACGAACCGGCAGCCGGGCACGCGCCCGAGCACCTCGCGGGCGACCGCGACCAGCCGGTCGGGCCGTTTGATCCGGGTCAGCCGGCCGACGTAGGCCACCACGGGCGCGCCGGGCGGCAGGCCGAGCGCAAGGCGCGCCGTCGCGCGGTCCGGCACCGGGCCGAGGCGCACGCCGGGCGGGATGACCGCGTACTGCTCCGGTCGGCCGATGCGGTTGCGCAGCAGGTCGTCCCGGACGCGCGTCCCGACGGTCACCAGCCGGTCGGACAGGGTGGCGAGGAAGCGTTCGGCGTTCACGTAGACCGCCCGCTTCGGCGGGGAGAAGTAGCCGTCCAGGAGGTGGCCGTGGAAGACGTGCACCCGCGCCGCGCCGACCCCCGACAGCGAGACCGCGAGCCGCCCGAGGGCGCCGGCCTTGGCGGTGCGGGTGTGCACGATGTGCGGGCGGAACGAGCGCATCGTGCCGGCCAGCCGGTACAGGGCGCGCAGGTCGCCGGCCGGGTTGACCGACCTGCCGAGGCCGGGCACGCGGTGGACGGGCAGGTCGGCGTCGCCGAAGACCAGACGGTCCCCTTCGCCCTCGTCGACGTGCCCGGTGTACAGACGGTGGTCGAACTCCTCGCTGTCGAGCGACTTGCAAAGCCCCGCCACCTGGGTGGCGGGGCCGCCCACGTTCATCCGGGCGATGATCTCCATGACACGTATCCGACTGGTCACCTCCGAGAAGCTAGCTCGCCGTTTGATCTGTTCGCCGACACCGTCATGGTGGTGGCGAAATGTTTTCCCGATCCCTACCTGCGCATGATCGATCGGCATTCGTCGCGATGGACCGGGGGATCGGGCGGACGTCGCGGCGGGTCCGCGCCCGGCATCGCCCCTGGTGACGGGGCTGCCGATGATGAGAGCCGGCCCGCGAATCCACCGGAATCCCCGGCGAAGCGGGCTTGCCACCGGAAATCCCGCGAATATCCGCCGAAAGCGGCGGGGCCCGGATTCCGCTGCGCGAAAAGAGTCCGTAAACCAAGGTAATGGTCGAATGTGGGCGTCCGCCGCGGGCGCCGCCTCGCATTCCCGGCGGATAGCGTCGCCTCGCAGAGTCCGTGCCCGGCGGTCCGGCGCGGGCCGCAGGACGGCCGCGGCCTGATCTCGAGGCGAACTGAGGGTGCCCTTCCATGGAATATGTCATCGTTGCCGCCGCCGCGTTGCTGCTCGTCGGAACGGTCCACCTGGGCGTCGACGCCGAGGCGTTCCGGCGGGTGATGCCGGTGCTCCTCGTGGCGTTCGCCGCCCGGCTGGCCGTCCAGATCCTCGTGATGCAGAACCACGTCATCCCTTATGGCGGCGACAACATCACCTACGAGTCCCGGGCGCTGGAGGTCGTCGCCTACTGGAGACGCGAGGGCTTCCAGTTCGTCACCTCGGACCAGATCCCGTCCCTGTACGCCGCGGCCATCCCGTGCAACGCGTTCGCGCTGGTGCTGTACATCTGCGGCGGACCGGCCTCGCTGGCGTGCACGGCGCTGGTGGCGTTGCTGGCCTGCGCACTGTGCCTGATCATGTACCGTTTCGCCCTGCTCGTGGGCGCCGACCGCCGTGCCGCGTACCGGCTGATGGTCCTGACCGCGTTCATGCCGGCGTTCGTCCTGCACACCTCCGACATGTTCAAGGACGGCTTCAACGCCTTCCTCGTCGTGGCGAGCCTCGCCCTAGGTGTCTCCAACCTGCGGCGGTTCGACATGCGCAAGGTCGCGCTGCTCGGGGTGACGCTGTGGGCGCTGTGGTACGTGCGCCCGTACATGGTGTTCATGTGCGCGATGCCGGTCGCCCTCGGCTTCGTGGGACTGAAGAAGGTGCTCTCGGTGCGCACCCTGCTCATCCTCGCCGCGCTGCTGGCGGTGCTGCCGTTCAGCGACGTCGCGGAGACCCCGCCGGTCGAGGCCATGCAGGAACAGCTCGACTACGGGCAGTCCGAGCTCGTCCGCCGCGGGAACGCCGTCGGCGGCTCCGGCGTGATCTTCGACGACGGCGGCGACCCGTGGAACCAGCTCGGGCTCAAGCTGGTCTACACCCTGCTGTCGCCGTTCCCCTGGACCGGCGGCAGCCTGACGCTGCAGCTCGGCAAGATCGAGGTGCTCGTCTGGTACTTCCTGCTGTTCTGCGCGGTCCGCGGCGGCGTCTGGCTGTGGCGCGAGGACCGGGCCACCGTCTGCTTCCTGCTGCTGTTCATCGTGCCCGGCGCCATCGTGTACGCGACGACGATGGCCAACGTGGGCCTGATCTTCCGCCAGCGCATGCCGATCGTCATGATCACCAGCCTGCTCGCGGCCGTCGCCTGGTCCCAGCACGTCCGGGCGGCCAGAAAGAGAACGCCACAGGAACCGGCGCCCGCCGGCCCCCGGCCCTTGCCCGAAGGGACGCCGCCGCAGCCGGCGCCCACCGGCCGCAGTCCCTTGCCTGAAAGAACGCCGCCGCAGCCGGCGCTCGCCGGCCGCCGGGCGCTGCCCGAGGGGACGCCGCGATGACCGGGCGGACCGCGCGGCAGGGGCTGCGCGTGTGCGAGGTGCTCAAGACCCTCGACCTGGGCGGCGTCGAGACGCTGCTGGTCGAAAGGCTCCGGCGGGCCGCGAAGGGCGACACCGGCTACACGGTCGTGTGCCTGCAGGCCTCGACCGACGAGCTGATCGACGAACTGCGCTCCCTCGGCGTCACCGTGGTCAACCTCGGCCGCCGCCCGCGCCCGCTGGCCGTCGCCCGGCTGGTCACGACCGTGCGCCGGCTGTCCCCGGACGTGCTCAACGTGCACTCGCCGATGCCCGCCGTCGTCCTCCGGCCGTTCGTGCGGCTCAGCCGCCGGCGGCCGATCCTGGTCTCCACCGTCCACTACAGCCGCCGCACCGGCACGGTACTCGCCGAGCGCCTCACCTCGGCGCTCAGCACCTCGCTGGACCTGCTCACCCGATGGCTGGACGACCGGACGGTCGCGGTGTCGTCGCAGGTGGCGCGGTCGCCCTCCACCCGGGGCGCCAGGCGCGTGCTGACCCGCCTGCACGGAGTGGACGTGGAGGAGCAACGGCGCTGGGCCGCCCGGCGCGAGGAGACCCGCCGCGAGTTCGCCGTGCCGCGCGAGGCGTTCGTCATCGCGTGCGTCGCGAACTTCCGGCCGGAGAAGAACCACGCGCTGCTGGTCCGCGCGGCGGCGCAGGTGCTGCGGGCGCGGCCCGACGCGCTGTTCCTGCTGGCGGGCGAGGGGCCGCTGCGCTACCAGGTCGCCGGCGACGTCCGGCGGCACGGCGTCGAGGCGGGCGTGCGCCTGCTCGGCCGGGTGGCGGGCGCCAGGAGGCTGGTCGCCGCGGCCGACCTGGTCGTGCTCGGCTCCGCCCACGAGGCGCTGCCCGTCGTCGTCATGGAGGCGCTCGCCGCCGGCGTGCCGGTGGTGTCCACCGACGTCGGCGGCATCGCCGAACTGGTCCGCTCCGGCGAGAACGGCGTGCTGACCAGGCCGGGCTCCGCCCGCGACCTGGCGCGCGGCCTGCTGGAGGCGATGGACCCGGTGGTCCATCGCCGGCTGCGCGAGGGCGCGGCGGCCAGCGCGGGCACCGTCGACATGGCCGACACCGCCGACTGGTTCGAACACCTCTACCGGGAACTGGCCCCGGCCGCCCGCCCGCGCTGAGCGGGGTCGCAGGTCCCGGTGGAGATGCGCCGGAGCAGGGCCGCCCACACGGCCGCCCCGGCGACCGCGGCGGCCAGCGTTCCCCAGGCGAAGCACAGCGCGGCGCCCTCCGGGCCGGGGGAGAGGCGGTGGGCGAGCACCAGCGCGCCGAGCAGCGCGGCGCCCTCGCCCGCGAGGTAGGCGAGCCGCCAGCCCGGCCGGCCCAGGGCGAGCGGCAGCACGTTCGACCAGCACACCAGCCCCTTGACGCACGCCGCGGCGAGGAGCACGGCGGCCACCGGGGCGATGGCCGCGTACGGCGGCCCGTAGACCAGGCGCAGCACGTCGTCGAGCGCCGGCAGCGCGACGGCGAGCGTCACGAGCCCGGCGGCGGCCAGCGGGACGCTCGCGCGGGCGATGTCCCGGCGCGCGTGCGTCCTCTCCAGGCCCGCCGCGGCCGCGCGGGCGAGCCGGGGGTACAGCATGGACGCGACCGGCATGACCAGCGTCGCGTACAGCCGGCCGGGGGCCGAGGCGATCTTCAGCACCGTCACCAGAGTGGAGCCGCCGACCAGGCCCGCCACGGTCAGGACGCCGGACTCCGCCACCTCCGCCAGCGCCGTGCCGCCGGTCGCCTTCACGGTGAAGGACACCAGGCCGGCCGGCACGGCCGCGCACGCCGTCCCTTTCCCGAGCCGGGCCAGCAGCGCCCGTGAGCCCAGCGTCCCGACGACCAGGCCGGCCAGCATCGCGCCCAGCGCCTGCCCGGCCAGGTAGGCCAGCGGCCCGCCCGCCAGCAGCCCGCCCACGGGCAGCGCGAACGCCACCACCGCGCACCCCAGTCGCAGCAGTCCCAGCTCGTGCAGCCGGTCGGCCAGGGCGAACGACGCGCGCACGGCGCCGTTCGCGGCCAGCGCCGCGCGCCCGGCCACCGCGAGCACGAGCATGCGGGCCAGTTCGTCCCCGGCCAGGCCGAGCAGCCAGGCCGCCGCGACCCCCGCGAAGCACAGGCCGGCCGCCAGGACCCGGATGCCCACGTCCCACCGGACCAGCCGCCGGTACAGCGCGAACCCCTGCCCGCGCCGCTGCTCGATCGGGACGTACCGCAGCACGGTGTTGTCCAGCCGGGGGTCGAGCGCCAGGAAGCACAGGCTCGCCACCGACTGGGCGAAGATGACGCGCCCGGAGGTCTCGGCGCCGGTCACCCGCACCAGGGCGACCAGGCTGAGCGAGGACAGGACGGCCTCGGCGAGCCCGGCGGCGGCCAGCGTGGAGAATGTCCGCAGGTGCCCGCCACCGGCTCCGATCCGGACCCGTTCGCGCAGGTTCGTCATCGCCTGCCCGCGCATCGCGCCGCGCCGGCGGTCATGAGGTGGTCGCCGGCCGGCGCGGGACGCCGGGAAGCAGCGCGCTGTAGCGGTCCTCGACGCGGGCGGCCACCGACGACCAGTCCAGCGCCGACGCCGCGCGCACGCCCCGCTCGACCGCCCCGGGGATTGACGGATCGCCTTCCAGGACGGCCCGCAGGTGCGCCACCAGGTCCGCGACCGACCCGCTGCGGAAGGTGCGGTACGCGCCGGGCTCGACGACCGGCTCAAGGGAGGTCTCCGAGGACAGCACGACCGGGGTGCCGAGCGCGAGCGCCTCCAGCGCGGCGGTGGGGATGCCCTCGCCGATGGTGGGAAGCCTGCGCGAGGCCAGCACGAACGCCTGCGCCCGTCCCACCAGCGCGTACACCTCGCTCTCCGGCAGGTGCCCGGCCAGCACGACTCCGCCGCCGCCGCCGGCGGCGGCCAGCCGCTCCAGCTCCGCCCGCTCGCCGCCTTCCCCGGCGATGACCAGGCGCGCGCCGGGATGGGAGGCGCGCAGCACGTGGAAGGCCTCGATCGTCAAAGCGTGGTTCTTCACCTTCTCCAGCGAGCCGACGCTCACGATCAGCCCCGGCTCGGCCCGCTGCCCGCGGTGGCGGGCGATGCTCGCGAGGTTCAGGCCGCTGGACATCGTGGCGATCCTGGCCGCGGGTACACCGGCCTCCCGCAGGTCCTGCGCGGGCCGCGCGCCGATGGCGATGAAGTCGTCGACGTGCCGGAAGGCGAACGGCATGATCGGCAGGTGCCGCATCGTCATCGCGCCGTGGACGGTGACCACGAGCGGCACGCCGAGCCGGCGCGCGGCCGGGCCGAGGGTGAGCGCCTCGCGGTGGTCGCCGTGGACGTGCACGATGTCGGTGTCCGCCCGGTGCAGCGCGTGGGCGCACTCCAGCCCGAAGGCCAGCACGTCCGACCTGCGGGCCAGCAGCCTGCTCGCCCGGGTCGGCCGGAGCGGCAGGGTCTCGGCGCCCTCCGGCGCCCGGCCGCGCCGGTGGGCGACGATCACCTGGTGCCCGCGGGCGAGCTGCTCGCGGGCCAGGCGCTCGATGTGGCGTTCCAGGCCGCCCGGTTCGGGGGGCAGCCGGTATCCGACGTGGATGATGCGCATGTGTCCTCTTCCGTGCGAGTTCAGAGTGCGGGGGCGGCGAGCGCGGACAGGTCGTAGATTGCGTAGTCGCCTGAGCGGAACACCGGCCGTGCGAACCGGCCGATGCCGAGCCCGTGTTCGGTCAGGTGCCCGTCGGCGAACAGCCAGCGCACCTGGTGGCGATCGCGCATCTCCCGCAGGATCTCGCGCGACGGCGCGGTGAACGCCGCGTCGTTCAGCCCGATCAGCCGCGCGTCCCAGAAGGGCAGGTACTCCAGCGGCACGCTCTGGTCCCAGCGGCGCAAATTCGCCGCGGTGTACGCCCAGCCCTCGACGAGCACGCGCCGCTCGCTCAGCGCTGCCACCCAGAAGTGGTAGGCGGCGCAGGGCTTCTCCTTGCCCCACTCGCAGTGGGCGTTGGTGGCCACCAGGTCACCCGGTCCCGAGTGGGCGCGCAGCCAGCGCCCGGCGGCGAGGATCCCGTCGGGGATCGTCACGGGCGCCGGCGCCGCCGTGGCGATCGGGCCGCCGCCGGCCAGCCGGCCCGCCGTGGACAGCACGCGGGCGTGCAGGTCCGACGGCAGCCCGATGGCCGCGAGCATGACGGTGACCAGCGCCCACGCGCGCAGCGCACCCGCCCGCACGGCGAGCGCCACGCCCGCCACGGCGGCGACGGCCGCCAGCGCGATGTACGGCCGGTACAGCGACGCCGTGGGCGTCCCCGCCTCCAGGGGCACCCGCACCCGGCACAGCAGGGCGACCGCGTACGCGGCGGCGGCGCCGGCCGCGGCGGCGAGCAGCGCCGCCTTCGGCGAGACCCGCGCCCGGCGCAGCAGCACCAGGACGCCGTGCACTGTGACGATCACCAGGTAGGGGTAGGCGCCCCACACGAAGAACAGCTGGCTGCGGCACGGATGCCCGAGCAGCACCACCGTGCCGAGCCCGGCGGCGCCCATGCCGAGCAAGAGCACCACGTCCGGGCGGAACAGGGCGCCGGCCCGGCTCAGCAGGCCGAGCGCGCCGCCCCAGACGACCACCCAGCACAGCAGGTAGACCAGCGCGACGCCGAGCGCCGCGCCCACCGGCGGCAGGTCCAGCCCGTCCGGCCCGCCCGTCCCGGTCAGCTCGGCCAGCGTCGTGCGCATCGTGAACAGGGGAGAGATGATCAGGCCCTGGCGCGCGCCGCCGAACAGCAGGACCTGCGCGTACAGGCATAGCGCGCCCGTCATGCCGAGCGCGGCCAGCGCCGGCCAGGGCGGGCGGCGGCGCCTGAGCGCCTCGACGCCGGCGGCGGCCACCAGGCCCGCGCCCAGCAGCGGCAGGTAGGACGCCTTGCCTCCCATCACGGCGACCAGCAGGACGCCGAGCATGACCCACCGGCCCGCGCTCCGCCGTCCCCGCAGCAGGTCGGCGAGCAGGATGACGACCGGGGCGAACAGCATGGCGCCGAAGGTCAGGGTGGGGCTGGTCCACGCCAGGTCGGTGACGCCGCCCCAGGTGAACGACCCGTTGGTGCCCAGGTACAGGCTGGGCACCGCCACGAAGACGGTGCCCGCGGCGGCGAGCGCCGCCCCGGCCCACGAGCCCGTCACCCGCCGCCCGGTCATGCCGATCAGGACGACCAGGACGGCGAGCATGGGCAGCGCGGCCAGGCGGAACAGCAGCACCAGCGGCTCCACCCCGGTGACCCAGCTCGCCGCGGCGTAGTGCGCGTAGACGAACCAGTGGTAGAGCAGCGGCTCGCCGGCGACCATGGGCACCGTGGGCGGCATGTGGTGCCGCAGCTCGCCGATCAGCGCCAGGTGGAACGGCATGTCGATGGACGCGGCGCCGAGCCCCGGCCAGGTGAGGGCATGGGTGCGGAAGAAGCTCGCCGCGCCCCAGACGACCAGGAACGCCATCGTCAGCGCCAGCGACCACGACGCCCACAGCGGCGCGCGTTCCACCTGCGCCGGCGCCCGCCAGTGCCGGCGCAGCCGCGGTACGGCGAGGAACGCCGCCACGACGGCCACCGGCCAGGCGAGCACCAGCAACGGCGCTCCCGCGGCGCGGGCGCCCATGTAGCACAGGATCTCGACGGCGTAGCCGAGCGCGAGCCCCAGCGCGATCTCCTCGGCGCGCGTGCGCGCCCCGCTGTACAGCGCCCGCACCAGCAGCGTGCCCGGGAGGGCGAGCCCCGCGGCGATATAGGCGCCGAACAGGGCCATGTCGGTGACGGACACCCCGTAATGGGTCAGCGTCGCCGCGGTCAGGGCCGCGACGGCCAGGACGGGCGGCCACGCCGATCGGTGCGGCCGCCACCGGGACGCCGGGGGCGCCTGGACGGCGGGCGCGGCCGCCGGCGGGACGGCCGCGCGGAACTCGACGGGCGGAGTGTGGGTCATGCGTGCAAGCTTGGCGAGACGAGGACGGGTCGCCGGGCGGGGACGCCCGCGCCCGGCGATGTCCTTGTCACTCCTTTATGTACGCCAAGGAGGACGCCGCGCAGCCGGTCGCGGGCAGGCCGGCGCCGCCCGGGACGGCGTGCGCCCGGTGCCACAGCTCGAACTGCAGCAGCGTCCACAGCCGGGGCCCGTGGTCGACGCCGCCCATGTGGCGTTGCAGCAGGTCGCGCACGGCCGCCGGCCGGAACAGGCCCCTGACCCGCGCGGTGTGGTCGGTGAGCACGTCGTAGGCCAGCTCGCGCAGCTCGCCGCGCAGCCAGGCGGCGAGCGGCACGCCGAACCCCTGCTTGGGCAGGTGCGCGAGCCCGGGCGGCAGCCAGGGGGCGACGGCCCGCTTGAGCAGCACCTTGGTGTGGTTGCCCCGCACCTTGCACGAGTCGGGCAGCCGCGCCGCCCACTCCATCAGGTGGTGGTCCAGGAACGGCGAGCGGGCCTCCAGCGAGTTGGCCATCGTCGTGATGTCCACCTTGACCAGCAGGTCGTCCGGCAGGTACGTCAGGGTGTCCACCTCCAGCACCCGGCCGAGGTCGGAGCCCGCCCGTGAGGAGTCGTAGACCTCGCGCAGCAGCGCGTGACTGTCGACCCCCGCCAGCCGCTCGCGCAGGGCGTCGCCGTACAGGCGCCACTTCTGCTCGGGGGTGAAGCACGACATCAGCTGCGGGTAGCGCCGGGACGGCGGCGTCGCGGCGAACTGCATCAGCCGGCCGAGCCGCCGGGGGAGCCCGCCGAACTCGCTGCGCTCGGCGACCAGGGCCCCGGCCCGTCCGCACGGCCCCGCGACGGCGCGGGGCAGGCGCGGGATGCGCCCGGCCTGGGCCATGAGCGCGTGGCGGCGGTACCCGCCGAAGCACTCGTCCCCGCCGTCGCCGTTGAGCGCGACGGTGACGTGCGCCCGGCTCAGCCGCGCCACGTAGAAGCTGGGGATCGCCGAGGAGTCGGCGAACGGCTCGTCGAAGTGCCAGGCGAGGCGGGGCAGCACGTCCAGCAGGTCGGGGGTCACGACCAGCTCGTGATGGTCGGTCCCGTACCGCTCGGCGACCATGCGCGCCTTGTGCCGCTCGTCGTAGCGGCCGTCCTCGAAGCCGATGCAGAACGTCTTGACCGGCTCCGCGCTCTGCATGGCCATCGCGGCCACCACCGCTGAGGAGTCCACGCCGCCGGACAGGAACGCCCCGATCGGACGCTCGCTCACCATGCGCAGGCGGGTGGCCTCCAGCAGCAGCTCGCGCAGCCGCTCCTCGGCCTCCTGCTCCGGCACGGGCGGCGCCGGCGTGCGGTCGGGCAGCCAGTAGCGGCGGACGGCAGTCCGTCCCGCCTCCCACACCAGCAGGTGCGCCGGCGGCAGCTTGTGCACGCCCCGGTAGATCGACCACGGCGCGGGGACGTACTGGTAGCTCAGATAGTGGTGCAGGGCCACCGGGTCGACCTCGCGGCGCAGCGCCGGGTCCTGGGCGAGCGACTTCAGCTCGGAGGCGAACCTGATGGCGCCGGCGTCCGCCCACCAGTACAGCGGCTTCTTGCCGGCGCGGTCGCGGGCCAGCAGCAGCCGCCGCCGGTCGCGGTCCCACACGGCGAAGGCGAACATGCCGCGCAGCTTGTGCACCATCTCGTCGCCGTACTGCTCGTACAGGTGGACCAGGCACTCGGAGTCGCCCGCGCCGCGCAGGCGGTGCCCGAGCCGCGTCAGCTCCTCGCGCAGCTCGGCGAAGTTGTAGATCTCGCCGTTGAAGACGGCGACGACGCGGCCGTCCTCGCTGTAGACCGGCTGGTCGCCGTGCGCCACGTCGATGATGGCGAGCCTGCGCATGCCGAGCGCCGCGTGCTCGTCGTCGTGGAACCCCTCACCGTCGGGGCCACGGTGGGCGATCACGTCGCACATGCGGCGCACCAGCGCCGGGTCGGGACGGGAGGTGGACGCCGTGCCCGCGATGCCGCACATCTACTTGACGCCGCCGATCACGTACAGCCCGCGGTCGCGGCGGATCGAGAACTCGCGCAGGCCGAGCTCCCGCGCCCACCGCGCGAGGCGGCGGCGCGGCTGGGGCTGCTCGTAGCGCGGCGCGAGCCAGTCGAAGGTGTCCAGCACCGACCAGCTGCGGATCATCTCGGGATCGGTCAGGCCCAGGTGGCGGTGGTTGGCCACCGGCACCATGCGCGCCAGGTACGGGCCGGCCTTCGGCACCGCGCCGAGCGCCATGGACAGCGGCAGCAGCCGCGGCACCGCCCTGTCGACCAGGGAGTACAGCCGGGCCGGCGGGATGCGCTTGGTGATCGGGCGCAGCACCTGGCGGGGATGAGGGTAGGCCACCATCGCCGCGTACACGTCGACGCAGAACCGGCCGCCGGGGCGCAGGTAGCGGAACAGCGTCTTGAACGTCCGCTCGACGTCGGGGGTGTGCTGGATGACCCCGAAGCAGAACAGGTAGTCGAAGGACTCCTCGGGGAACGGCGCCTCGTACACGCTGGCCTGCACCAGCCGCAGGTTGGGGAAGCGGCCGTTGGAGGCGGCGTTGGCCCGCACGGCGCTGGAGATGTCGAACGAGGTCACCTGGGCGCCGGTCTCGCACAGCACCTCGGTGAAGCGCCCGGCGCCGCTGCCGCATTCGAGCAGCGTCCTGCCGTGCAGGTCGTCGGGGGACCAGCCGCTCGCCCGGAACAGCCGGTCACGGGTGATCGTGAGGCCGGAGTGGGAGTCGAGCTGGGTCAGCCGGTGCCGGTTCCACTGGTATCCGAACCCCTCCGCGTAGTTGTCCGGCGGGACGAAGCGCGGGATGCCGTCCTCGACCGGATAGGTGATCGCGCAGGCGTCACAGCGCAGACCGTCCCCGTCGCGGAGCCGGCCCCGGCAGCGGGGACAGCGCAGCGCGTGGCACCAGGAGATCCCGGCGCCCGCGTCGTCGGATACGTACTTGGGAAGCGTCATCTGAGTGCCAATCCATCGAGACGTGGACGCGAGACGTGGACGATGGCCGGACGTGGCCGGACCCGCGATTACCAGGGACATATTACGGAGCGTGACCATCCGGGCGCGGTTGTGCCCCGGCGTGTCACCGATACCGGCACGCCGCGCGACCATCCCGGCCGCCGCCGGGATCGTTCCGCCGGGCGGGACGCCCGAGGAGGCCGGACGCGGGGCACGTTGGTGGACGGCTGTGCGCCTTCGGGAGCCTTTGCGGAATTCATGCTCTTGGCCGGGGCAAAGGGCGGCAACGATAGAGCTGGGCGGGTGCGTCCGGACACCGGGGCGGGGGCACCGGTTGTCACGCTTGCGCGCATGAGCATGACGTGGCCTTGTAACGGCCGTTGGAGAGGCTCTGGCGCGCCGCTGACGACCGGCCGGGCGGCATCGCCGCCGCGGTCCGCGTGGAGCCGCCGGATCACTTTGATCACCTGTGTCGCAGCCGTGCTGACCACGGCCGGTCCCTGCGGCCTCGCCTCGGCGGCGAGCCCGCCGGCCGCCCGGTTCGAGCACGCGGCGGTCCCCGCGCGGGGGGCCGTCCAGCCGGTCACCGACGACCCCCCGCCCCAGGACGGCAGCCAGACCGCCGACCCGGGGGCGGGGAACGGCGGCCGGGACCGAGCCGGCGAGGACGGGCCCCGGGAACCCGCCGAAGCCGGCGAGCACGGCGCGTCCGGAGCCCAGGACGCGTCCGGCAGGCAGGAAGCGTCCGGTACCCGGGACACGGCCGGCAGGCAGGAGGCGGCGGGCACCCGGGACGGCGCCGGCGTCCAGGGCGAGGCGGGCGCCCAGGGTGAGGCGGGCGCCCAGGGCGGAGCCGAGGCGCGGGGGCAGGACGAGGGGCGGGCCGCGGCGCTGCGGGACGCGGCCCGCGCCGAGCACGAGGCCGAGCGGCTGCGGGAGACCCAGGGGCCGGGCGGCGGCCGGGACCACATCGGCTTCCGCGAGGCGCAGCCGCCCGGCGGCGGGCATGAGGCGGACGCCGCGCGACCGGGCGGACGCCCGGCTCCGGCGGAGCGGATAAGCCTCGCCGAACTGGTGAGGCGCGACAAGCGTCTCGCCGAGCGGGCGGAGCGCAGAACCGCGCAGCGCCGCGCGGACTGCCCCCCCACGTCCGTCATCTGCATCGAGAACAGCCTGCCCGGCAGCCCGCCCAGCGAGTGGGACATCGTCGGCGCCGGCGACCCGAGCATCCAGGGCTACGCGACCCGGATGAGCGTCAACGTCGGCGAGACCGTGCAGTTCAAGGTGAACACCCCGGCGACGGCCTACCGGATGGACATCTACCGCTACGGCTACTACGGCGGCCTGGGCGCCCGGCTGATCACCACGGTGAACCCCACCGCGACGCTCCCGCAGCCGCAGCCCGCCTGCCTGACCGAAGCGTCCACCGGCCTGGTCGACTGCGGCAACTGGGCGGTGTCCGCGTCCTGGACCGTCCCGGCCTCCGCCGTGTCGGGGGTGTACTTCGGCAAGCTGGTCCGCACGGACGGGACGCCCGGCGCCAGCCACATCACCTTTGTCGTCCGCGACGACGCCCGGCAGTCGGAGCTGCTGTTCAAGACCTCCGACGCCTCCTGGCAGGCGTACAACGCCTACGGCGGCAACAGCCTGTACAGCGGCAACCCGGTCGGGCGCGCCTACAAGGTCAGCTACAACCGTCCCTTCACCACCGCCTGCTGTTCGTGCTGCCAGGGCGGCAACGAGACCTGGTTCACCCTCGCCGAGTACCCGATGGTGCGCTGGCTGGAGGCCAACGCCTACGACGTCAGCTACTTCACCAGCGTCGACACCGCCTCCCGCGGCGCCGAGCTGCTGGAGCACAAGGTCTTCCTGTCGGTGGGCCACGACGAGTACTGGTCGGATGACGAACGGACCAGCGTGACGAACGCCCGCGACGGCGGCGTCAACCTCACGTTCTTCTCCGGCAACGAGATGTTCTGGAAGACCCGCTGGGAACCGAGCATCGACGGCTCGGGCACAGGGTTCCGCACGCTGGTCTGCTACAAGGAGACGCACGCCAACCAGAAGATCGACCCGAGCCCGCAGTGGACCGGCACCTGGCGCGACCCGCGCTTCTCGCCGCCGTCCAACGGCGGCCGGCCGGAGAACGCCGTCACCGGCACGCTGTTCATCATGAACGGCGTGGTGAACGACGCCATCACCGTGCCGGCGGAGTTCGCCCAGATGCGGTTCTGGCGCAACACGGCGGTCGCGAACCTCCAGCCCGGCCAGGTGGCGACCTTCCCCGCCGGGACGCTCGGCTCGGAATGGGACCAGGTCCCCGACAACGGTTTCGAACCGCCGGGGCCGGTGAAGTACTCGCGCACCACCATCACCAACCCCAACAAGGTCCTGCTGGACTTCGGCAGCAACTTCGGCGCGGGCACCGCCACGCACAGCCTGTCGCTGTACAAGGTGTCGAGCGGCGCGCTGGTCTTCGGCGCGGGCACCATCCAGTGGTCGTGGGGGCTGGACGCCACCCACAGCAAGCCGGGCACCCCGACCGACATCACGATGCAGCAGGCGACGGTCAACCTCTTCGCCGACATGAACTGCCAGCCGGTCACCCTGCAACCCGGACTGGTGCCGGCGACGCCGTCCACCGACACCGCGCCGCCGAGCTCCACGATCACCACGCCGACCGCCGGCGCGACGGTCAACAGCGGGACGCCGTTCATCGTGCAGGGCACCGCGTCCGACACCGGCGGCGGCGTCGTGGCCGGCGTCGAGATCTCCTTCGACGGCAGCCGGTGGTTCCAGGCCGCCGGCCGCGGCGACTGGCAGTTCGCCTGGACGCCGAACGGGTCGGAGGACAGCGTCACCATCAGGGTGCGGGCCGTCGACGACATCGGCAACCTGCAGGTCGTGCCCACGACCGTCACGGTGAACGTGAACACCGTCTGCCCCTGCTCGATCTGGTCGCCGACCACCGAGCCCGCGACCCAGAGCTCCAACGACACCAAGTCGGTGGAACTCGGGGTGAAGTTCCGGGTCACGACGGCGGGCTACATCAAGGGCATCCGGTTCTTCAAGGGGCCGCTCAACACCGGCACCCACGTCGGCAACCTGTGGAGCTCGTCCGGGCAGCTGCTGGCGAGCGCGACGTTCACCGCCGAGTCGGCCTCCGGCTGGCAGCAGGTGAACTTCTCGGTGCCGGTCCCGGTGAACATCAACACCACCTACGTCGCCTCCTACTTCGCGCCCAACGGCCGCTACTCCTACAACCTCGCCTACTTCAACACCGGCGGCGTGGTGAACGGCCCGCTCACGGCGCTCGGCAACGGCGTGGACGGCGGCAACGGCGTGTACCAGTACGGGACGGCCAGCGCGTTCCCCACCAACACCTTCCAGGCCAGCAACTACTGGGTGGACGTGTCCTTCACGCCCATGGCCAGCCTGTGGAGCAACAGCGCCACCCCGGCGGTGCCGGGCAACCCCGAGACGAGCCCGCTGACGGTCGGCGTGAAGTTCACGGCGAGCACGACCGGCACGATCAGGGGGGTCCGGTTCTACAAGGGAGCGCAGAACACCGGCACCCACATCGGCAGCCTGTGGACCACCGGCGGCCAGCTGCTGGCCAGCGCCACGTACACCAACGAGACGCCGTCCGGCTGGCAGCAGGCGAACTTCGCCACTCCGGTGCGGATCAACGCGGGCACGACGTACATCGCCTCGACCTACGTCGCCTCCGGGCACTTCCCGTACACGTTGCAGTACTTCACGACGCAGTACAGCAGACCGCCGCTGACCGCTCCGGCGGACGGGGCGCAGGGAGGCAACGGCGTCTACGTCTACAGCGCCGCGAACGAGTTCCCGACGAACAGCTTCCAGGCGGCGAACTACTGGACCGACGTGGTGTTCGCGCCGTCGGTCAGCCTGTGGGACGACTCGGCGACACCCGCCGTGGTCTCCCATCCCGACGCCGACCCGGTGACGCTCGGCGTGAAGTTCCAGGCGACCGCCAACGGCACGATCAGGGGCATCCGGTTCTTCAAGAGCGCGGAGAACACCGGCACCCACGTCGGCAGTCTGTGGACCACCGGCGGTGAGCTGCTGGCCAGCGTCACGTTCACCGGCGAGACGGCCTCCGGCTGGCAGCAGGCGTACTTCGCGACCCCGGTGCCGATCACCGCGGGCACGACGTACATCGCCTCCTACCACACGGCCGAGGGCCACTTCTCGTACACGCTGCAGTACTTCACCGGGCAGTACACGAACTTCCCGCTCCTGGCGCCGGCCTCCGACGCCGCCGAGGGGAACGGCGTGTACATCTACGGTCCGGACAACACCTTCCCTGAGTTCACCTACCAGGCGGCCAACTACTGGGTCGACGTGCTGTTCGACACCGGAAGCGGAGGCGGCCCGCCGCGCACCGGCCGTCGCGCCGAACGCGACACCTGACGGCCACGGCCCCGCCCGCACACGGCGGACGGGGCCATGGACCATCTGACGGCGGTGGCCGCTCGCGTCCGGCGGGCGGCCACGGGCATGTGACGGCCGGTGGCCCGCTCCCGTACGGCGGGCGGCCACGGACCATCAGACGACCGTGGCCCCGCTCGCGCGTCGCGAGCGGGGCCACCGGGCCGATGAAGGGGAAGGTCAGCGGGAGGCGGGGCGGCGCGCCCTGGTGATCAGGGAGACGCCGGGCAGCGACCGGACCGGCAGGTACCTCTCCGCCGCGATCACGGCGGAGAGCGCCATGTTGACCAGCGGCGGCGTCTCCACGACGTCGGAGCCGGAGGTGTGCTTCCTGCGGCGCGCCACCACCGGGCGCAGCAGGACGTTCCAGCTCCACATCCGCTGGATCTCCAGCCCCTCCCGCATGATGACCGAGCGCAGCCCGTCGCGGGTGTAGCGGCGGACGTGACCGGAGGCCACGTCGTGCGCCGACCACAGTGCCATGTCGCACGGCACCGTGATCAGCGCGGTGCCGCCCGGCCTCAGCACCCGGACGATCTCGCGCACGGCCAGATCGTCCTCCTTGATGTGCTCCAGCACGTCGAACGCCAGTACCAGGTCGAAGTGCCCGTCCGGCAGCGGCAGGTTCCGCGCGTCGGCGTGGATGGCCTGCAGCCCGCGCTCGCGGGCCAGGTCCACGGCGGTCTGCGAGAAGTCCGCGACCAGCGCGTCCCAGCCGTGTTCGATCAGGACGCGCGTGTTGCCGCCGCCCGCCGCGCCGATGTCCAGGGCCCGGCCGGGCGGTCCGGACCGCCGCAGCTCGCGCAGCTCACGGGCGAGGATCGCCCGCCGTTCCCTGAACCACCAGTGGCGGTCCTCGATCTCGACCGTGCGGCGAATCTCCGTGGCCTCCATGGCTCCTCCTAGTGACCCTCGTGACCCTCGTGGCCGTGGTGACGCTCGTGATCGTCGTCGTGACGCCCGTGGCTCTGCTGATGCTGGTCTTCGTTGCTCCGGTCACCGTCCGGACCCCGGCGCCCGCTCCTGTGACCGCCCTGACTCCGGGGCCCGCTCCGGTGATCGCCCTGACTCCGGCGGCCGTGACCCGGCCCGCCGTCCCCGCCCGGCGGCGGCTTGAGCGGCCGCCACCAGTCCTGGCGGTCGCGGTACCACCGGACGACCTCGGCCAGCCCCCGGTCGAAGCCGACCTCCGGCGCGAACCCGAGCGCCTCGATCTTCGAGCTGTCCACCGAGTACCGCCGGTCGTGCCCGGGCCGGTCGGCCACGGGGACGACCATCTCCCAGCCCGCGCCGAACGCCGCCAGCAGCCGCTCGGTGAGCTCCAGGTTGGTCAGCTCGACCCCGCCGCCGACGTTGTAGACCTCGCCGCCGCCGCCCTTGTCGAGCACGAGCTGGATCGCCCGGCAGTGGTCGTCGACGTGCAGCCACTCGCGGACGTTCCCGCCGTCGCCGTACAGGGGGACGGGCAGCCCGTCGATCAGGTTGGTGACGAACAGCGGGATGACCTTCTCGGGGTACTGGTACGGGCCGTAGTTGTTGGAGCAGCGGGTGACCCGCACGTCCAGCCCGTAGGTCCGGTGGTAGGCCCGGCACAGCAGGTCGGCCCCGGCCTTGGCGGCCGAGTAGGGGGAGTTCGGCAGCAGCGGCGCCGCCTCGTCCCACGACCCGGTCGCGATCGACCCGTACACCTCGTCGGTCGACACCTGCACGACGGTGCGCACGTCCGCCGCCAGCGCCGCGTCCAGCAGGCGCTGCGTGCCCTGCACGTTCGTCGTCACGAAGTCCGCCGCCCCGGTGATCGACCGGTCGACGTGCGTCTCCGCCGCGAAGTTCACGATCACGTCGTGGCCGGGCACCACCTCGGCGAGCAGCCCGGCGTCGACGATGTCGCCATGGACGAACGTGTACCCGGGGTGGCCGGCGACCGGCCGCAGGTTGGCCCGGTTGCCGGCGTAGGTCAGCTTGTCCAGCACCGTCACCCGGGCGTCCGCGCAGGACGGATAGGCGCCGGCCAGCAGCGCGCGCACGTAGTTGGAACCGATGAAACCGGCCCCGCCGGTCACCAGCAGCCTCATGCCCGCACCTGCACCTTGCTGTGGTCGCCCACCATGAGCTGCAACGCGTTCGGCACGCCCCGCGAGCGCACCACCTCGACGTTGCGGCCGATCAGCGAATAGGTCAGCCGCGCGACGCCCTTGACCGTCGACTCCTCGCAGACGATGGCGTACTCCACCTCGGCGTCCTCCACCACGCAGCCGTCCCCGATCGAGGTGTACGGGCCGATGTAGGACCCGCTGATCCGCGCGCCGGCCCCGATGACCGCGGGACCCCGGATCACCGACCCGCGCACGGTGGCCCCCGCCTCGATGACGACCCGGCCGGACACCTCCGACGCCCCGTCCACCGTGCCGCGGATGCGCGGTTCGACGCCCTCCAGGACGATGCGGTTGCACTCCAGCATGTCCTGCAGCCGCCCGGTGTCCCGCCAGTAGCCGCTGACCATATGGGAGTGCACGCGGTAGCCGTTGTCGACCAGCCAGGTCACCGCGTCGGTGATCTCCAGCTCGCCCCGCGCCGACGGCCGGATCGCCCGCACCGCCTCGTGGACGGCGGGGGAGAAGGTGTACACCCCCACGATCGCCAGGTCGCTGCGCGGCCGCGCGGGCTTCTCCTCCAGCGTGAGGATCTCACCCGAGGGCCCGAGCTCGGCGACGCCGTAGAACTGCGGCTCGGCGACCTTGGTCAGCAGGAGCTGCGCGTCGTGCCGCGCCTCGCGGAAGGAGTCCACCAGGTCGGAGATGCCGCCCACCAGGAAGTTGTCGCCCAGGTACATCACGAACGGGTCGTCGGCGAGGAACTCCCTGGCGATCAGCACACAGTGCGCAAGGCCCAGCGGCTCGTCCTGCGGGATGTAGGTCACCTCCAGGCCGAACGCCGAGCCGTCGCCGACGGCGTCACGGACCTCGCGCCCGGTGTCGCCGGTGATGACGCCCACCTGCGTGATCCCGGCGTCGCGGATCGCGTCCAGCCCGTAGTACAGCACCGGCCGGTTCGCGACGGGGACCAGTTGCTTGGCCGATGTATGGGTCAGCGGGCGCAGCCTCGTACCCCTGCCACCTGCCAGAACGAGCGCTTTCATCGCTCACGCCGCCTTCCCGGGAGAACGCATGGCCGCCTCATCGGCCCCGAATCTAAGGGCGGTCCCACCGGCCGGCCCCCCGACGTCCGTGCCTTTGCCGAACAATGACCCGCAGCTTGCCGCCCCCGGAGGACTCAACAACCTCCAGTACCGCCCACCCCTCACCTTCGCCGGCTGCACCTTCTCCTGTACGTCCGACTCCTGCACGTCGGACTCCTGTACGTCGGACTCCTGTACGTCGGACTCCTGTACGTCGGACTCCTGCACGTCGGACTCCTGCACGTCGGACTCCCCGTCCATCCGACTCTTGTACGTCCGATGGTTCTCCCATCGGCGCCGCGTCGGCGGGATGGTGGATGGCGAATCCCGGCGCCGCCCTACGGCGGGAACCCGGCGCACCACTCCGTCCCCCGCTCGCTGTGGTCCGCAAACGGCCGATCACGGCAGGCAAAAGCCGGGCGGGTCCGTTCCCGGCGTGCGGCAACCCCGGGCCAAGGACACCGCAATCCCGCGCAGCCGTCCTGGCGTCCGCCACCGGGGATGTGATCCGCTGCGGGCGAGAGATGATCGGGGGATCAATGTCGGTGTCGGTGGTCATTCCGTGTTACCGCTCCGCCCGGGCCCTTCCCGTGCTGGTCGCCAGGCTGCTGCCCGTCCTGAAGGAGGTGTCGGTCCCGCACGAGGTGATCCTCGTCGTCGACGGCAGCCCGGACGACACCTGGCGGACCGCCGCGGACCTCGCCGCGCGTTTCGACGTCGTCCGCGCCGTGCACCTGTCGCGCAACTACGGGCAGCACAACGCCCTGGTCGCCGGGATCAGGGAAGCGGTGTTCGACGTCGTGGTCACCATGGACGACGACCTGCAGCACCTGCCCGAGCAGATCCCGCAACTGCTGGCCGCCCTGGAGGGCGACCGCCTCGACCTGGTGTACGGGGTCCCGCACAAGGAGGAGCACGGGCTGGTCCGCAGCCTTGCCTCCCGTTCGGTGAAGGCCGCCATGGCGATCGCCCTGGGGGTACGCACCGCCCGGGCCATCAGCGCCTTCCGCGCGTTCCGCACCTGCCTGCGCGACGGATTCCAGGACCTGTCAGGACCGCACGCCTGCCTCGACGTCGCCCTGTCGTGGTCGACCACCCGGGTCGGCTCGGTCAAGGTGCACATGAGCGAACGCGGCCATGGGCGATCGGCCTACACCCCGCGCCTGCTGGTGAGGCATGCCATGAACATGCTTCTCGGCTACAGCACCACGCCGTTGCGCGTGGCCAGCTACCTGGGGTTCCTGGTCGGCGTCGTCGGGTTGCTGCTCGGCGGGGCGGTGCTGTGGAGCTTCATCGCAGGCGAGACCACCGTCGCGGGGTTCACGACCATCGCCTCGATGGTCGCGCTGTTCTCCTCGGCCCAGCTCATGTCCATCGGCGTCCTCGGCGAGTACGTCGGCCGGATCCACGCCGGCGGCATGGGCCGCCCCACGTACGTCGTCCGCGAACGCGCCGGCGTCCACGTCCCCTCGGACCTGTCCTACCACCCCACCCGAACCAAGCCCTACCGCCCCGGCCGCCTCCACTGATCTCGGCATTCAGCCCTGCCTCGGCGGCATCGGCCGTCCTCGAAATGGTGCCTTCGGCGCTGTCTTTTCTGTGCGTCCCTGACCTGCCTCGGCATCTCGCCGCCGCGCAGCGCGTTCGGATCAGCGAAGTTCAAGACAGCACATTGTGGTGGTGGCCCCGCATTCTGGTGCACCGCTTCCCTTCTGCGGCCTACTACTGAAAGGCCCCCGCCTGGGCGGGGGCTATCGATTCATGGGCTTGGCGCGCTCAGTTGTCCAGCGCTCGGGCTTTGAGGGCGGCCACGAATGCCGACCACTCGGCTGGAGCGAAGGCCAGGTTCGGGCCGGTTGGGTTCTTGCTGTCCCTGACAGCGACGTAACGTGGCAGGTTCGACGCCACCTCGACGCAGTTGCCCGTGTCTTGGCTAAAGGTGCTCTTGCGCCACTGCGGGTCCCGAAGGTCACTCATGGTGGTTCACCACTTCCTGGATGAGCTTGACCGACTGCTTGAACGGTAGAGCCTGCGCCCTAATCGCGTCATATCGGGCCGCCAGTTGGCCGATGACCTGTCGGTCATCAATCGTTCGTCCTACCGGCTGAGCGTCCACGTACGCGGCGTAGGCCGCACCGTTCCGTTCAGCGATGATGAACCCGCCTGCCAGTCCGCAGTGCGCCTCAGCCTCGTAGGGGACGATCTGTATCGTCACGTTGGGATACTCGGCGACTTCGAGCACGAACAGTAGTTGTTCGTGCATGACCTCCGGTCCGCCGATACGGCGATGAATCACGCCCTCATCCATGACGATGCCGATCAGTGGAGGCTTGTCCTGGCGCAACGCGGACTGTCGCCGCACTCTGCTCGCTAGGCGTTCCTCCACTTCCTCGCTCGTGACGCCGGGAGAAGTGGCGAGCATTTCACGGGCATACGCCTCTGTCTGAAGGAGTCCGGGGATGACGACGAGTTCCCAGTTATGCAGTGCCGTGGCTTCGGCTTCCTCCTCCAGCCATGGCCTAAAGTACGCCGGAGCCCGATCCCAGGTGGTGTTGACCCACAGGCGCATCATGGCGCCGTCCAGCTTCAAGGCCTGGTCGCACAGCTCGGCGAACTTCTTGGTCGGTGGTCGCTTCAAGGTCTCGACCATGGCCACGTGGCTGTCCGAGTAACCGAGCCGATCGGCGAGCTGGTGCTGCGTCAGGTGTGCGATCTGACGGTGACGGCGTAGTTCGAATGCGAAGAGGGCTCGCGGGGACGAGTGCGGATCGATTTCTCGGTCGGGGGACAAGTTATCACCTTCCTGTCAAATCTGCGCGTTTTGGCTTACTCGCTTATCTCCTCTCGCTAGTTGTGGTGGAACCGAGAGGGGAAACCGCCACCGATAGTAGCCCCACCTGACCAATCTGGTACGGCGAAGAGTCACTGCGATCCGCACTTCCCCCGGTGCGAAAGGCCGACAAATGAGGACAGGAAGTCTGCTAGGCGTCACAGAATTGGTTGGAGCTCCCGAATCGGTGTCGATTGCGCGTGAGTTCGTGAAGGCGAAGCTCGGTGAGGAGCATCCGGCTTTGGGCGACGTGACGCTGCTGGTTTCCGAGCTCGTCACCAATTCTGTACTGCACTCGAATTCGAGGAACGGCGGGAGGATCACCCTCGCTCTCGCCGACTGCCGCGACCTCATTCACGTGGACGTGGTGGACGCCGGGGGCGAGACGGCCCCCGAAGTGCGTGCCGACATGTACGCCGAGGGCGGCCGGGGCCTCATGCTCGTGGAGACGCTGTCGTACCGGTGGGCCGTCTACGACGACGCCGCCGGCAGGACGGTGTGGTGCCAGGTGAAGTACGAGCCGGCGCAGGACACGCCGTCATGCCCCCGGCAGTGTGAGCCGGGCGACCCTGTGCCAGGGGAGTCCGGGGCCGGGCGGACGGCGCGGCACCGGCCATGAAGCGGGGGCGGCGGCGTGGACGGACTTCCCCCGCAAGGTGGTCGAGGTCGCCCCCTTCACCCGCGCCGCCGCCCTCTTCCAACCCGGTCAATGAGAATCGCCCGTCGGGAGCGGTGCGGCCCTCGACCTGACCGAGCAGCCCCCGTCCTGGTGGCCGGCTCCGCCACTCGTAGATGGGCGGCGGAGGAGAGTCTGCGCCCTGCCACCGCTCACGGCTTCAGCATGAGCCTTTTTCTCGTCGCACCGGGGAACACGACGACCAGATGCTCCTCTCCTGCGTCGCCGACCCGCACGTAGACGCGGACCCGGTAGCGGCCCTTCCCCGAGATCGCCAGGTTCGGCATCGGGGCACCCGCGCCCACGTCTCCGCCCTCGCCCTTCTCCGGCACGGTGAGGTGGCCGCTGCGGCTGACGATCGGCACCTCGCTGACGTAATCCCACCCGGCCGTCCGCTGCGGCGGCGGGGTGCGGAAGGCCTTCACCGTGAGGCACAGATCGGCGACGTCTTCGACGTGCCCGATGAGCACCGCGCCGCCCGCCACCCCGATGAGGTCGTCGTCGTAGACCTTGTCCGTCGCCTGTTCCGCCGCCTCGTCGGCCGCTTCGTCTTCGGGGTCGTGGACGAGATAGCCGGGATCGCCGTCGACGAACAGGAAGTAGTTGGCCGTGGCCTGGACGACACCCTTCGTCCGGGGCCACGGGTCACGGCACTTCGCGTTCTTCTCGGCGATGTAGGCGGCGTTCGCCGCCTCCGCCTCGGCGGTCGACCGCAGCAGCTCGGGATGGGTCGCACCGACGACCTCCGGACAGACGTAGACGAGGTCCCACGGGTCCGCGCCCCAGGCGGGCCGCGCGCTCCCGGCCTGTCTCAGGACCGCCTCCTGACCGTCGCGGTCCTTCGCACGGCACAGAGCCCGCCCGTACCCGAGGACCTGCTGGTCCGACAGGCTGTCGGGGAACATGGGCGGGACTCCGCCCTCTGTGCTCCGCGCCCGGCACAGGAACGCGGCGTCGCGTTCCGCGGCTCCCAGGTCGCCGAATCTGGGCTGGTCATAGCAGCCCATCGACCAGCCGGAGTAGGTGAGGCGCGGGGTCTGCTCCGGGTGTATCAGCGCGATGACCGGCAGTACGGCCACGGCCGCCACCGCGACGCGGATCACGCGCCCCCGCGCGGGTGAAAGGTCCGCCGGTCGGCCGTCGGCGGGTAGTTCACGGGCGGTCGCCGCGATCCACACGGTGCTGACGAGCAACGTCGTGTTCACCATGGCCAGCATCGCCGTGTTGCCGCCGGAGATGCTTCCGGCGAAGGCGTTGAGCGGGATCACCAGCACGCAGACGCCCGCCGACGCCCACCCGGCGGCCTGCGTGCCGCGGCTCCACCGGCCATCGCGCCGCTGGCCGACGAGCGTGATGACGGTCACCGCCACTCCGCCCAGCATCAGGCTCGGTTCGATGATGCCCGCCGGTCCGAGCTCCGGGAGGTCGAGCGCGTCGAGCAGCTCGTTGGCCATCCCGGCCAGCTCGACCGCGAACATGACTCCGGCCGCCACGCGCAGCACGCGAGAACGCCAGCGGATGACGAGCAGGTAGAGAACGTCGATCGCGGTCCACAGCGCGAGCCGGCATGCCGCATCCACCGCGTCAGGGAGCAGCGCGACCGGGTACCACAGCACGAGGGCGTACGCCACCGCCAGATACAGCAGCCGGCGCAGTGCCTTCGCCCGGCGGTCCAGCGGTCCCGGCGCGGGGGCGCGCAGGATCAGCCACAGGAACACGGCTTTCACCACGGCGGCCACGAGCAGCGCCACAGTCGTCGTGGCGTCGAACCCGTAGTCCCTATAGAAGTCCGCATAGACCGGCGGGGACCAGTCGACGGCCACCCACAGCCAGGCGTCGCCGAGCACCAGGCCCGCCACCGCCGCCACAAGAACCAGGCCTACTATTCCGAGCCTGGTGATCCGCCATAAACCATCCGTAGGCACGAGACGCGATCTTAGTGCGGTACCGCCGTACGGGAATCGTGTCCGGGATCAGGGGCCGGCGCAGGGGAAACCGCTCCGCAGTCTCACCGCCGCGCAGCGTGTTCGGACGGTCGCCGATGGCTGTAGATCGCCTTATTTTCACCGGAACGTAGGATGCGGACAGGAAGGCGGGGAGCGTCGACGGCTGATGCACAATACCTCGAATGGTTCAATGACCAGCTCGGCGACGCCTTCACCTTGACGTGGTGTTCTTTCGCGTCGGTTCATGACGTGCTGATGGCATATGGCATCCAGGCCGAGCAGGTTCAATCTGCTGGTATCGCCGATCTGCGAGATTTTCGCCTGTTCGTTGGACACCTCCGTACGGGCATGCTCGTCATCCAGCCGCGCAAATGCCCTGCGGATGAAACCCTGATCGCTCTCGCGCGACACGGCTCGTGCCTGAGCGTCCAATGGAGCGATTTCGCACCCCCGGGAGTCGCCTTCCCTTCGGAGTCACGCTGGGGTCCTTTCGTCGTGCGGTGAACCGCGAAGGTCGCGTCGTCGCCGGGGGAGGGGGTGTCGCCGGCGCGGGTGTATCGGGGGCGCGCGAGGGGCGCGGGGCCTCATACGCGTGACGAACTGTCCGTTAGCGTTAACATTCCATCTTTCGCGCTCGCTGTTCTCGGGGTGAGTCGGCGGTGGTGCGGTGGGGCGAACACGACGCCGCATGGCCCCGACACCCCTCGTTCCGGCGTGCCGTCGGTCACGTGCGCGCTCCCATCTGCCCTTGCCGAGGGCGGCGTGTCGCCCTGAGATCGGGCATCGCTTTTCGCGTGAACGTTTCAGTTGTCGCCGGCGGGCGTCCCCCGTCGCTCGCGGGTGCAGTCCCAGGTGATGGCGGTGCGACGGAGCCGGGTGAGCGGGGGCCGGCGCTCCGGCGGTTGACGGTTTCGCGTTCGATCGGGTTGGCTCCGCTCGCGGAGACCGCTACCTGCGGTGGGGCTCCTGCCTCTTGGTGCGTCACAGGCCTTCGGTGGAAGGGGACCCTCGCGATGCAGGGTGTTAGCGCTAACAAACGTATCGTCCCGCCCTCCTCGCCGTACCTCGTCGCCACGGTCCGCGCCGCCCGTTGAAACGCCTTGGCCGTCCGCGTCCGCGCCGGGCGGAGAAGGAACGGGTGCCCGGAGTGAGGCAGGGATGACGAGCCCTGCCGGCGGGTGACCCGGCCGCTGATGGAAACGATTGGAGAGTCCGTGACACGGATCGTCCTCGCAACCGCTCTTCTCGGCACGTCCCTGGTGGCAGCGCCGGCCGCGGCTCCTGCGGTCCCTGCGGCCGCACAGGCCGCGGCCGCCGTCAGCATCACCGTGTCGGACGGCGTCCAGCGCCAGCAGATCGACGGCTTCGGTGTGTCCACCGCGTTCCGGCGAGGGGAACTGCTCCGCGACCTTTCGCAGGCACAGCAGGACCAGATCTTCCGTCTGTGGTTCGACCGCGATTCCGGGGCGGGCCTGAGCATCCTGCGCCTCGGCATCGGCGCCTCTCCCGCGGGCAGCCCGTACGACAAGATGGTCTCCATCCAGCCGCAGAATCCGGGCGGCCCTGACGCCCCGCCGAGGTACGTGTGGGACGGCGACGACGGCGCCCAGGTCTGGGTGGCCAAGGTCGCCCAGTCGTACGGCGTGAAGAGGTTCTACGCCGACGCCTGGAGCGCGCCCGGCTACATGAAGGACAACGGGAGCGAGAGCAACGGAGGCACTCTCAAGCCCGAGTGGCGGACGGCCTACGCCAAGTACCTCGCCCAGTACACGAAGTTCTACGCGCAAGAGGGCATCAAGATCACAGATTTGGGTTTCACCAACGAACCCGACTTCACGGCGCCCTATGAGTCCATGCGCTTCACCCCGGCCCAGGCGGCCGCGTTCGTCAAGGTGCTCGGCCCGATCGCCACGGACGTGAAGCTCGTCTGCTGCGACTCCTTCGGGTGGGACCAGGCCAAGCCCTACACCTCCGCCATCGAGGCCGACAGCGAGGCGCGCCGCTGGGTGCAGACGTACTCGGGTCACGCGTACGCGAGCCCGGTGACCAGTACGCAACCGACCGGCAAGCCCGTCTGGATGTCGGAGTGGGGTCCCTCCAGCGGCGGCTGGAACGAGAGGTGGGACGACGGCAGCGGCCGCGACGGCCTCACGATCGCGCAGGCCATCCACCAGGCGCTCACCTCCGGCAACGTCAGCGCCTACCTCTTCTGGCTGGGCGGGTCGCGGGGCGACACCCAGGCGTTCATCCAGATAGATTCGGCCACAAGGACCTATCGCGTGTCCAAGCGGTTGTGGGCGATGGCCGCCTACAGCCGGTTCATCCGGCCGGGCGCGGTCCGGCTGGACGCCTCGTCGAGCGACTCGTCCCTGAAGGTCTCGGCGTTCCGCAACTCTGATGGCTCCAAGGTGGTCGAGGTGATCAACACCGGGACCACGGCGCAGACATGGCAGGGCGTCCAGGGCGCCGCCACCGCCTATCTCACCGACGAGTCCAACGCGCTCACGTCCTCCCCGGTCACGGGCGGGACCGTCACCCTCAAGCCCCGAGCGGTCACGACCGTGGTGATCGGCGGCCCCACGCCCACCCCGACGCCGACTCCGACGCCGACGCCGACGCCGACCCCGACGCCGACGCCGACTCCCACCCCGACGCCGACTCCCACCCCCACCCCGACTCCCACCCCGACGCCGACGCCGACTCCCACGCCGACGCCGACCCCCACTCCGGTGCCGGGCGCGTGCGTGGCGTCCATCGAGACCGTGAACTCCTGGCCCGGCGGCTTCCAGTCGAACGTCACCGTGCGCGCCGGCGACAGCGGGGTCAACGGCTGGACGGTGAACTGGAGCTGGCCGGGATCGCAGGCCATCAACCAGATCTGGGGAGGCGTCCACTCCGGCTCCGGCGCCGACGTCACCGTACGCAACGAATCCTGGAACGGCAGGCTCGCGGCCGGAGCCACCACCACCTTCGGCTTCACCGCGAACGGCTCGCCCGCGACCCCGACGCTGACCTGCGGCTGACGGAGACGAGGTGATCTCGCCGCGGTCCCGCCCCCGTGGTGGACCGCGGCGAGGCCGGGCAGGTGACGGCGCCGTGCGATGCCGACGGCAGCGGACAGGTGACCGGCGCCGACGATTCCCGGAACCGGGATCCCGGCGCCGGCGGGAGTCGCCACAGGTCTACAGGGGCGTAGACCTGACCGCCGTCACCTCCACCTCTATGAGCAGACCGGGGCGGAAGAGCCGCGTCACTTCCACGGTCGTGCTGGCCGGGGGCTCGCCGGTGATGAAGCGCCTGCGCACGGCCCCGTACTCCGGCAGGAGCGACATGTCGGTGACGAACGAGCGGATGTGGGTCACGTCGTCGAACGTGCAGCCCTGGTCGGCGAGGATCCGGGTCACAGACTCCATCACGTGCTCCGATTGCGCGGTCATGTCTCCGGGTCCCACCACGTCGCCCGCCTCGTCCAGCGCGACCTGCCCCGAGACGAAAAGCAGGTCCCCCGCACGGGTGGCGTGCGAGTACAGCCCGTTGGTGGGCGGCACCGAGGCTGGGTTGATCCTCTCCACCCGTGTGCGGCGCGCCCCGCTTCCCACCGCTCCCGCCGTGCCGTCCGCTTCGGTGCGTACGTGGCGGAAGACGGCGGTCAGGTCCTCGCCGCCGAGCCCTGCTGCGGACGCCGCGTCCAGGCGGCGCCGGGCCGCCGCCGCGAGCGTCTGGACGGGGTGCGCGGCCAGCGCGAGATCCTTGGCCGCCAAGTCGAGCCCGTAGCGCCGCTCGGCGGCCTCACCCTCCACAGCGGGGCGGACCCGTCCGGTCAGGGCGGCGAGCGGAGTGGCCGCCAGCACGTCCAGCAGCGTCGCCACGTCCACGCCCGCCGCCTCGGCGTAGGTCACCGTCTCGGCCAGCAGCACCTGCGCGGGGACCACGGCGCTCATCACGGCGAGCTTGGTCGCCGCTCCCGCGCCCGGCCCGCCGAGATGGCGCACCTGGCCGAAGACCTCCAGTACGGGGCGGCAGCGCGCCATGTCCTCCGCGTGCCCGCCGGCCAGGACCGTCAGGGTGCCTTCGACGGCCGGACCCACGCTGCCCAGCACCGGGGCGTCCACGAGGGCGACCCCGGAGGGCAGCCGGTCGCGCAGCCGGGCCACCGCCTCGGGCCCGATCGTGGACATCTCCACCACCAGCGTGCCGTCCCGCATCCCGGGGGCGGCCCGCTCCAGCACCTCGGTCACGGCCGCCGGGTCGCTGAGCATGGTGATGATCAGCTCTGCCTTCGCCACCGCCTCGGCGGGGGTGGCGGCGGTGGCGGCTCCCGCCACCGTGCGGGGAGTGCGGTTCCAGGTGGTCACCGTGTGCCCGGCCGTCACGAGCCGCCGGGCCATGGGGACGCCCATGCGCCCCAGTCCGAGAAAAGCGATCACGGGTCACGACGGTAGAGACGGGCGAGGCATTCCACCAGCGACTAGATTGCATGCGTCCCATGCACTGGAGGAATATGTTCGACATCGACGCCCTGCGCCTGCTGGACGCGGTGGCGCGCACCGGGTCGTTCACGGCGGCGGCCACGGAGCTCGCCTACACGCAGTCCGCGGTCTCGCGCCGCATCGCCTCCCTGGAACGGCAGGCGGGCGGCCCGCTGTTCGAGCGACTGGCCCGCGGCGTGCGGCTGACACCGGCCGGGGAGCTGCTCTGGGAGCACGCCCGCGCCGTCCTCAATCGCCTGGCCCGGGCCGCCGACGACCTGGCCGGCGTCCACGGCGGTTACCGGGGACGCGTCCGGCTGGGCGCCTTCGCCACCGCGAACGTCGCCCTGGTGCCCGCCGCCCTCCGCGCGTTCCGGCGGGAGTTCCCGCACGTCGAGCTCGTCCCGGTCGAGGGACCCAGCGCGAGCCTGATGCGCCGGACGCGCGAGGGCAGCCTGGACGTGGCGGTGGTCAGCGACTACCCCTCCGGCCTGCCCTACGACGACGAGATCCGGATCAGCGAGCTGGTCAGGGACGAACTGCTCGTCGCGCTGCCCGGCGACCACCGGCTGGCCGCGGCGGACCATGTCGACCTGCGCGACCTGCGGGAGGAGACCTGGATCGAGGCGCCTCCGCCCGGACAGCGCACCATGCTCGCGGACGCCTGCGCCCGCGCGGGCTTCACGCCGCGCGCGACGCTGCAGATCCGCGAGTGGACGGGGAAGTTCGGGTTCGTCGCCGCCGGGCTCGGCGTCACTCTGGTCCCCGCGATCGCCGCCTGGGCCGTGCCGGAGGGGTTGGTGCTCCGGTCCCTCGGGGAGCATGCCCCGCGCAGGACCGTCTCGGTGGCGCTTCCCCTGACGTCGCTTCCCGCCGCGCGCGCCCTGGTGGACCTCCTGGCGCGCGCGGCGGGCCTCACGACCTCCGCACCGATGCGTCGCTCGGCTGACGGGGAGGGATGACGGGCCGCTCGCCGCTCAGCGGGAACCCGCGCCGGATGGCCGGCCCGGCCTCACGCGCGGCGGGCGGGGGCGCTCAGGACGTCGGCGAGGTCGTCCACCGCCAGCCCTCGGCCAGGCGTCGCCTTGGGCGCTTTGATCGTCAACGGCTTGTCCCAGTTCCGGTACTGCGTGCCCAGCCGCGCCTGCGGGATCCGGCCGTCTCCGAGCCCGCGGACCTTGGACCGCGGGGGCACGTCGAAGGCCCAGAAGATCCGGTACGGCCATCCGCGGTCGTCGTACATGTACGTCCAGGTCACTTCCGACGTCCCGAGGGCCGCGGCTCCCGCGGCCTCGCGGAAGCTGGGGGAGACGCGGTAGAGCTCCTTGAGCGCGATCGTCCCGTTCAGGGTGTAGATGCGCTGCTTGCGGCCGGTCGTGCGGTCCCTGGTCCAGGGCGCGACGTTCTTGCGGGTCGTGGTGGACAGCAACTTGCGCAGCGTGGCCGGCTCCAGGACGTTGATGAGCTGGTCGCCGTAGCCGGCGGCGGCGCCGCTCGCCCGGCCGGTGCGCACCCAGGACTTCGCCCGTGGCGCGAGCTGGTACTGCCGGCCGCCCACGCTGATCGTGCGCAGCGTGCCCTCCGTGCGGAGCACGCCGGCGAAGTAGGGGTCCTTCTCCGCCTCGTCCACCATGAGGTGCTTGTTCTCTATGCGCAGCAGCCTGGTGTGATCCGAGGCGATCACGCCGGCCCGACCCAGCTTGACCTTGCCGGTGCCACGCAATTCCATGCCGCTCGCGATGGTGATGCGCCTGCCGTCGCTCAGTTGCACTTCCCCCGTCACGTCCGTGGCGGCGCTGCCGTAGAACTCGGTGGTCGCGCCGGCGCCGCGGGCGAGCAGCGAACGCGCGCCCGCCACGGGGTCGGGTTCCGCGGTCTGGGCGTGGGCGGTGACGGGGGCGGTGGTGACGAAGGCCAAGGCCACGATGAGGGGGTGCATGCGTACATCCAGGTGGTGAATGAAGATCAAGTATGGGTGCAGTGAATGTAACGCATGGCACCCCGGCGACGAGGAGTGTGAGCGCGGGGCCGGGGAGGGCGGGTGCCGGGGTCAGGGCAGGGTGGTGTCGTCTGGTTCGCCGGTGGAGCCGGCCCTGTGCCGGCGCAACCAGGCGGCCAGGTCGGTCGCGCCGGAACGCTCGGCCGCCTGCAATGGCGTCAGGCCGTCGTAGCCGACCCAGTCGAGGTCGCCGCCCTGGTCGAGGAGGTAGGCGGCGGTCGCCTGCCGGCCGCCGTGGCAGGCGCACCACAGCGCGCTGGTGATCTCCCGCCGGTCGGGTGGGGGAGCGGCGCCGAGCAGGGCGCGGACCCGGTCGAGGTCGCCGAGCCCGGCCGCCTGCCACAGGTTCTGCCGGGCGCCGCGCTCGACGAGGCGGTGGGCGGCGTTCCACTGGCCGAACGCGACGGCGTCCCCGAGCGGCGTGCCGCCGTCGATGACCGACCCGGACGCATCGATGTCGGCGCCGGCGTCCAGCAGCGCGTCCAGTACGGGCACGTCGTCGCTGCTGGCGGCCCAGTGCAGCGGCGTCTCGGCGTGCGGGCCGGCGAAGCGGGCGTTCACCTCCGCGCCCGCCGCGACCAGGGCGGCGACGACCCGAGGCCCGTTCGGGTAGTGGCCCGGCCAGTCGGTGGCCGCGTGCAGCACGGTCCGCGACACGGCCGCGTCCCCGATGCGCGCGGTCGCCAGCTCGGGCCGCTCGGCCAGCAGCCGCTCCAGCGCCGCGACGTCCCCGGACTGCACGGCGGCCGTCACCGCGACCGCCTCCGGGGCCTCGGCGGGCAGAAAGCCCTCCATCAGTGCTCCTCCTTCGCGTCGCGGCCGTGACTCCTACCATCCTGGCCGGTGGCCGGCCGGGCCACCACCCTGCCCGCTCGATCGGGATCAGCCGCAGTTCGGGTGGTGTGGCGGCAGGGCCGCGAACCTGATGGGCACGGTCGGTCCGAGTTCGGCCTTGACCGCGAAGCAGCCGTGCTTGGCGTAGGCCTCGGTCAGGCGCTTTCTGGCGTTGTTGTAGGGAAGGACCAGCGCGACCGCGCAGCCCAGCGCGATGAGGCGGTTGGGGATGCGGGCGCAGATGATGTCGGCGGCCGGTCCGCTGAGCCAGCCGGCCCGGTCGGCCGCCTTCTTCATCTTGGCCGTCGCCGCGGGGGAGAAGGTGAAGGTGCAGCTCAGCCCCGAGCACCTGGCGCGGACGGCCGCCGGGGTGCCCGCCTGGGCGGGCGCGGCGGCGACGAGAGCGGTGAGCAGTGCGGCCGAGGCCGCGGCGGTGGTGAACAGCGAAGTGCGCATGGGGACTCCTCGACGGGAGGTTCGTGGTCGGGACCACGGTGGAGGCGTGCGCGCGCGTCCGGCCAGCGGACCGGACGCCTTCCCAAGGGCGGCTCCGTCCGCCCTGTTCAGAGGCGGGGCGGCAGCGGTGTCCAGGTGTCCGGCGGCGCCGGACACCTCACGGGCAGATCGCCATGTCCGGCTCGCCGGCGGGGAGGAACTGGCGCAACTCCTGCTGGGTCGGCGACCGCCCGGCCACCGCGCACATCGCCCGGTACGGGTCGGACGGCAGCCGCAATGGCCACCGCTTGCCGCTTCCGTCGCGCGCGACGGCGAGCAAGGTGGTGCCGTCCGGGGTGAACGCCAGGCTCGCCGGTTGCTGGGTGCGGCCGGCGGGCGGCGCGACCGCGATCTGCCGCCGCGACCGGACGTCCCACAGACGCAATGTGCCGTCGGTGTCGCCGGTCGCCAGGTAGGCGCCGTCCCCGCTGACGGCCATGGCGGTGACGGAGGCGGGGACCGGGAAGGGGTTGCCGATCTGCGCCAGGTCGCTGGTGCGCAGCACGCGGATGAGACTGCCGGTGTCGGCCTCGTTGGTCTCCGCCGTCATGACCGCCTTGCCGTCAGGGGTGAAGATCATGGTGGAGTGGCCGTGGTCCAGAGAGGGCGAGGCGGCGATCTGCCGCAAGGTGGCCGTGTCGCGCAGCGCGATCCTTTCGCCCGATGTCGCGATCATGCTGCCGTCCCGGCTGATGGCGATGGCGTTCAACCTGTCGGGAAGACGGTCGATCGAGCTCACCCTGCGGTGGGCCACGGCATCCATGACGACGAGCCGGGTGCCGTCGGTGGTCACGGCCTCATTGCCGGGGGAGGGATGAGGAACGGCGGCCACCAGCAGGCGGCCGTCACGGCTCAGGGCGATGTCGTTGGAGAGCGAGTACAGCCAGTCCTCCGACCCGAGGTCGATCGGGTCGCCGGTCGGGCGGCCGGTGGCCGCGTCCAGCAGGCGGACCGAGCCCTGCCGGTCCGGACGGGACGTCCACCCGCGGACGGCCAGGACGCGGCCGTCGGCGCTGATCGCGGCCCCGCTGACGGAATCGACGGCGGGCGTCGGACCGGGGACCTGAGCCCAGACGGTGGTGTCCCAGACGCGGGCGTTCCGCTCTCCGGCGGTGGTCACCAGGCGGGAGCCGTCGGTGGAGTAGGCGAGGTCGACGATGAAGGTGTCGTGGCCGCGCAGGACGGTGCCCGCCGGTCGCCGGGTGCGGGCGTCGAGGAAGCGGACGACGCCGTCGCCGCCGCCGACCGCGACGGTCCGGCCGTCCGGACTGTAGGTCATCGCGTACACCGAGGTGCCGACGCGCACCGCCTTGCCGATCTTGCGGTGGGTGACCAGATCCCACTGCTGGATCAGGCCGCCGTCCTCGCCGAAGTTGTCGTTCGACGTCATGATCGTCCGCCCATCCGGGTTGAAGGCCATCTCTCCGGCCAGGATCGGAGGCCCGTACGGCCGGCGGGTGGCCAGGTCCCAGACCTGCCAGCGGGACGTGGACCGGAAGTGGTCGGTCTGGACGGCCAGGGCGGAGCCGTCCGGGCTCAGTTGGGTCCACACCTCCCGGCCCTTCCGCAGCGGGCCGACGGCGGGCCCGACGCGGCGCCACGTCCTGGTGTCCCAGCGCTGGACGACCTGGCTCCCGTCGGCCGTGGTCAGCCTCGCCCCGTCGCGGCTGAAGACGATGGCGCTCAGCGCGTCCTTGTGGCCGGTGAGCGGTGCGGTCAGCCGCCTTCCGGTGGCGGCGTCCCTGATCAGGACGACTCCGTCGTGCTCCTCGTCGCCGTCGCCCGAGGCGATGACGGATCCGTCCGGGCTGAACACGATGGGATAGACACCCGAGCCATGGCCGGTGAGCGGCGCGCCCTTGGGACGGCCGGCGGCGTCCCACAGCCGCACCTTCCCCTCCATGTCACCGGTGGCGATGGTCCGGCCGTCCGGGCTGACGGCGACCGCGGTGACCTCGGCGGACGGGCTGTTCAGCACGGCGTCCAGCGGTGTGGCGAGCGCCGCCAGCATGCCGTACCTGGCCTCGTCGGTCGGCGCGAGGCGCCACGCCGCCGCGGCGAGCAGGCCGGCGAGGACCGGATCGGCCGTGCGCATCACCTCACCTCGTGCCGCCAGCAGGCGCGACACGGCCTCGCGGCGCTGCGCCTCGGCCCGGCCGGCGGCGCGGATGGCGAGCACACCGGCCACCGTGGCGGCCAGGGTAAGGACCATGAGCAGGGCCACCGCCGCCCGGCTCAGCCGCCGCAGGCGCACGGCGGCGCTCCCGGCCTCGGCGGCGGCCCGTTCCGAGGCCGCCAGGAACGTGCGGGTCCTGGCGTCGGACGCCGAGTGCGTCCACGACGCCGCGTCGAAGGCGTCGCGCGCCGTCCGCAGGCGGTTGCCGCGGTACAGGTACGCGGCATCGCGCCCGCCCTCGTCCCACGCGGCCGCGTCCGCGTCGAGGCGCTGCAGCACCACCAGGTCCGCGCGGTCCTCCTCGATCCAGGTCCGCAGCCGGGGCCAGCCGCGGATCAGCGCTTCGTGGGTGATCTGCACGCTGGAGGCGTCGACGGTTACCAGCCGGGCCTGCGTGAGACGGTCCAGCACCTCGTGGTGGAGCGGGTCGTCGGGCAGTTCGGTCAGCGGCATCCGCCGCGCGGTGTCGGCGGAGTCCACGCCCAGGTGGACCAGCCGCGTCAGCAGCCTGCGGGCCGTCCGGCGGGAGGCCGGGTCCAGGGCGTTGACGGTGGCGTCGGCCGTCTGGGCCAGCGAGCGGGCGATGCCCCCCGACGCCCGGTATCCGGCGAGCGTCAGGTTCGTGCCCTCGCGATGCGTCCAGGTCTCGCGCAACGCGTGCGAGAGCAGCGGCAGCACGCCGACGGCGCCGGCGTGGTCACGGTCGCTGCTCAGGTCTTCCAGCAGCAGCTCGGCCAGGCCGTCCTGCAGGGTCAGGCCGGCCAGCCGGGCCGGGCCCTGGATGACCTCCAGCAGGTTCTCGCGGGTCATCGGCGTGACCGCCACCGGACGCTCGACCGCCGCGACGAGCGGCGGGTACTGGGTGCAGTGGCCCAGGAAGTCGGCCCGGACCCCGAGGACGACCACGAGGGGGCCGCCCGCTCCGGCGCACAGTGCCGTCACGACCTCGATGAACCGCCTGGATCCGCTCTCCTGGCCGCCGGTGAACACCTCTTCGAACTGGTCCACGATGACGGCCGTGCCGGACCACAGGTCGCGCAGACGCTCCGTCACCGATTCCGGGTCTGTGCCGGGGCCGGTCCGGGCGAGTTCGCACAGGGTCCGCCACGGGTCGGCGCCCGGCGTGAACACCACCGGGGCGCTGGCGGCGCCGCGGGTGAGCGCGGGCACCAGGCCGGCCCGCAGCAAGGACGACTTGCCCGACCCCGACGGCCCCATGACGATCAGTACGCCGTCGGTGCCGGCGATGCGGTCCAGCAGCGCGGCCGTCAGCTCGTCACGGCCGAAGAAGTACGCGGCGTCGGCCGGCCCGAAGGCCTCCAGGCCGCGGTACGGCGGTGGCGGAGCGGGGGAGCGGCGGGCGTCGCGGACCGTGTCGCGGACCTGCTCTCGGTTGTCGGTCTCCTCGCGGAGCGCCCGGTAGGCCGCGTCCCAGGCGTCACGGTCGCCGAGCCCTTCGGGCAGGACCCGGGCCGTCTCGGCGGCCACCCGGATGCAGGTGTCGACGAAGACCTCGAAATTGTGCCGTTCGGGCCGGACGGGCCGGCTCTGGCTGATCATCCCGTCGACCGTACTGCGCCGCAGCCGTATCGGCTCCTGGCCCGCGCGGCGCCTGGGCGTACGGGCGCTGGCGATCGTCAGCGCGCGCACCGAAAGCCCCGAAGCGTCCTTCAACGCCCGTAATCGCCGGGCGAACCGTGCCCTGGCCTCCTCCACGCCGCGAGTGTAGGCCGGACAGCCGCGCCGTGTCCGGCGCAAATGTGACCGTTCTAGGACGCTTCGTGACTGCGAATCCCGGCGCGACGGCGGGCGGGGCCGCCAGTGCGGTGACCACATACCTTCACCGGGTGCCGTTCTCCTCTGGTGTGCGTGCCGGATGTGACCGGCGCCGGGGCGGCGAGTCGCGGTACGGCGATGCCGGCGCCGCCCTATGGCGCCCGACCGGCGAACCTTCGTGGACTAGCGGAGCAGGTGCACGGTCAGGGCCGTGCGGACGGGTTCGAAGCCGTATCTGGCCCAGGCGCGCTGGACGCGGACGTTGTGGGCCTGGGTGGAGATCACGACGTGCGCCGCGCCGCGGGCGAGAGCACGGTCCTCCACCCCTTTGAGCAGGTGCGCGTACAGTCCGCGTCCCTGGGCCGAGGGGACCACGCCGGCGAGCAGGATCTCGGTCGCGGGGCCGTCCTCGTCCAGGGTCGCGAGGCCGAGCAGGGCTCGCGTGCCGGGGTCGTGCAGCGCGAGACAGCGCCCCTCCTCGGCGGAGCGGAGCGCCCATTCGCGGTACCCGGCGACCGCCTGGGCGGCGGTGAACAGGGGGTTGGCCGCGTAGTGGTTGGCGTAGCCGGAGAAGATGGCGCCCACCAGGTCCTCGACCTCGGCGGCGCCGCCGATCGGCCTGGTGCCGAGGTCAGGGGACGGCTCCGGCGGGCGGCCGTGCCCGGCGGCCAGGCGCCAGTACACGAGCGCGTCGGCGAAGACGGCCGTGCGGCCGAGCCCGGTCAGCTCCGCGAACCAGGTGACGTGCTCGGCGGGGTACCGCAGCACGACGACCTCGGCGGCCGAGGCGAGGATCGCCTTCCGCACGTCGGCCAGGGCGACGGGGGGCTCGGCCGTGACGGTGAGGCGTTCCACGGTCCGGCCGAAGCGCGCCGTCTCCAACGGGGAGGGCACGGCGCGCGGCCGCGCCGGCCGGGCCCGTTCCCGGGACGGCGCGTCCGGCCTGTCGCCGGGTGGCGTCTCCCGTTCACCGGGCGGCGCGGCGCCGCCGTCCACGGTGCCGGTCGCGGTGTCGGTCACGGGGTGGTGGGGGTGTAGGAGCGGACGGCCTCGATGATGCGGGTGACGGCGGAGTCGGTCAGGTCGGCGAACAGCGGGAGCCGGACCAGGCGGTCGGCGACCTGCTCGGTCACCGGGCAGCCGCCCGCGGCCGTGCGCCCGTACCGCAGGCCGGCCGGCGCGGCGTGCAGCGGCTGGTAGTGGAACGCCGCCCGCACACCTCGCTCGGCCAGGTGGGCGATGAAGTCCTGCCGGCGGGCGAGGTCGGGCAGCAGCAGGTAGTACAGGTGCGCGGGATGCTCGCACCCGTCGGGCACGGTGGGCCGCACGACGCCGTTCGCGGCCGCCCAGTCGGCCAGCTCCTCGTGGTACCGGCGCCAGACCCGCAGTCGGCGCGCCTGGATGGCGCCGAACGATTCGAGCTGCGCGGTGAGCTGCGCGGCCAGCACGTCCGACGGCAGGTAGCTGGATCCGATCTCGACCCAGCGGTACTTGTCGACCTGGCCGCGGAAGAACCGGCTGCGGTCGGTGCCCTTCTCGCGGACGATCTCGGCCCGCGCCGTGAGCTCCTCGTCGTTCATCAGCAGCGCGCCGCCCTCCCCGCACTGCACGTTCTTGGTCACGTGGAAGCTCTGCGCCGCCATGCGGCCGAAGGACCCGAGAGGCCGCCCCCGGTAGGAGCCGCCCAGCCCGTGCGCGTTGTCCTCGACCAGGGCCAGCCCGTGGCGGTCGGCGACGGCGCACAGGGCGTCCATCTCGCAGGCCACTCCGGCGTAGTGCACGACCACGACGGCCCGGGTGCGTTCGGTGACCGCCGCCTCGACCAGGCTCTCGTCCACGTTGAGCGTGTCCGGCCGGATGTCGGCGAAGACCGGGATCGCCCCGCGCAGCGCGTACGCGTTGGCCGTGGACACGAACGTGAACGACGGCATGATCACCTCGTCGCCGGGGCCGAGGTCGAGCAGGATCGCCGACATCTCCAGCGCGTGCGTGCAGGAGGTGGTCAGCAGCGCCCGGCCGGCCCCGGTCACCTCGCGCAGCAACTCGGTGGCGCGCCGGGTGAACGGGCCGTCGCCGGAGGTGAGCCCGCCGCGCACCGCCTCGGCGAGGTAGTCCAGCTCGTTCGCCGCGAGGTGGGGGCGGTTGAAGGGGATGGTCTCCAGATCGGTCATGCTCACCCCGGCAGTGAACACCGGCGCGCGGCCGGGAGGCGCGGTGTCCCGGCCGCGTTGGAGAGCTCTTGCGAAACCCTTACGCCCGCGTCGACGGGCGCCGGAGAGCGCCGCCGCCTGTGCCGCCACGACGGGCGGGCGCCTCCGGGGAGGGGCGCCCGCCCGCGTTCCTCATGTCGTGGACCGTGGCCGGCTAGGTGACGGTGAACACGACGTCGACCCAGTAGTTGGAGGCCTGGAACGTGCTGGTGGGGAAGGTGTTGGTGGCGCTGTAGGCGTAGACGCCGTTGCCGCCCTGCTCGCCGTTCAGCAGGCCCACCAGCGAGCCGCTGGTGTACTGCGTGGTGAAGTACGGAGTGGTGTTGGAGAAGCGTCCGGAGGTCGTGTGGTACGACGCCACGTACGTCGTGTTCGCGCTGATCGCCACGGGTGTCGCGAAGTTCGCCTGCTGCCAGCCTGAGGCCGTCTCACCGCTGGAGGTGGCGCTGGCCAGCAGTGTGCCGCCGGTGGTCCACAGGCTCACCACGTGAGTGCCGGTGTTCAGGGGGCTCTTGTAGAACCGGATGCCCTCGATGACGCCGCCCGTCGTCGCCTGGAACTTCACCCCGAGCACCACCGGGGCGGTGTCGGGGTTGGTGACGACGGCCGGGACGGCGGTGGCGGGCCACAGGCTCTTGGCGGGCACGAAGACCACGTCCACCCAGTAGTTGGTCGCCTGGAACGTGCTGGTGGGGAAGGTGTTGGTGGCGCTGTAGGCGTAGACCCCGTTGCCGCCGGAGGCGGCGGAGGCCGGGGCGACCAGCGGGTCGTTGGTGTACTGCGTGCTGAAGTAGTCGGACGTGTGGGAGAAACGGCCCGAGGTGGTGTGGTAGGACGCCACGTAGGTCGTCCCGGCCGTGACGGCGACGGGGCTGGCGAAGTTCACCTGCTGCCAGCCTGAGGCCGTCTCGCTGGTGAAGGTCGCGCTGGCGAGCAGCGTGCCGCCGGTGGTCCACAGGCCGCCGACGTGGGTGCCGGTGTTCAGCGATCCTTTGTAGAAGCGGACGCCCCTGATGGTGCCGTTCGCCGCCGGCCGGAACTTCACGCCGACCACCACGGCCCGGTCGTCGCTGGAGGACGCCACGGCGGGGGTCGCGGAGGGGTCCCACAGCGAGCTCGTCACGACCTGGACGATCTCGTTGGACCTGCTCGGCGCGAAGTGGATGATCTGCTCGCCGCTGGAGGTGTCGCCGCCCAGGTAGACGGCGGTGATCGGATGCTGTCCGGGGTCGAGGGCGGAGGTGGTGAAGGTGGCGACGCCCGAGGAGTTGAGGTTGTCGGAACCGATGACGGAGGCGCCGTCCTTGAAGGCCACTTCCCCCTGGGGGGTGAGCGTGCCGGAGACCGGGCTGACCGTGGCGGTGTAGGTGACCGACTGCCCTGTCCTGGTGGGGTTGGCCGAGGTGGACAGGGCCGTGGTGGTCGGCGGGTCGTCCGGGACGGTGACGCGGGTCCTCGGCGTGTCGGTCGGGCCCACCAGGACGACCGTGCCGCCGAGCGAGAACACCCGGCCGAACACGGCGGCCTGGCTGCCGACCTGCGCGGTGCTCACCGCGATGAGGTTGCCGCGGAAGGTGGACAGCGTGCCGAGCGACGCTCCTCCGGTGATCTGCCAGAAGACGTTGTCGGCCTGGGCGCCGTTGATCAGGGCGACGTTGCTGACGTTGGCGGTGTTGAGCGCGCCGGCGCGCAGGATGAAGGTGGCGTCCGGGTCGTCCTGGGCGTCGAGGGTGAGGGTGCCGGTGAGCTGGAAGGAGCCGCCGGTGGGGGTGTAGACCCCCGGGGTCTTGGTCGTGCCGCCGAGTTCGGCGGCCACCGTGACGGCCGGGGTGCGGGCGTCGGCGGCGTTGTAGGCGGCGACCAGGTCGACCTTGGCCGCGGCGGCCGCGGCGTCGGCGGTGTGTATCGTCCCGCTGACGGTGCCGGGCGGGAAGCCGGTCACCGTGCTTCCGGGGCTGACCCCGAGGTCTCCGGTGACGGCGGTGAGGTTGGTGCTGGTCACGGCGCTGCCGGCCAGCACGCCGAACGGGGCGGCGGCGCCCAGGCTGATCGGCGGCTGCGTCGCGGCGGCGGCGGGCGGGGCGTGGACGGCGGCGGCGACCGCCACGGCGAGGGACATCGCCGCGGCGAGACAGGCGCGCAGGACGCGGGAGCGCGCGGACGGGCGTCCGCCGGAGCGCCGGCTGCGGCCGGCATGGGGACGGCGCGCACCGCCGTCCAGAGGGAGGTGGGGATGGCTGCTGCTACGGGGGGATCTTGACATGCGACTCAACTTCTCGACGGTCTCGGCGCCCCGGAGGGCGACCGGTGGTGACGCGTTGAGGCCCGACCTTGACGATCGTCCGCTGGAGGGAGCCCGGATCGTCGTGACGGAGCGGAGAGGGTGGGGGGCTCGCCGCTATTGGGGAATTCGCACGACTTGTGCTGACACTCGCACCTTTATCGGTGCCGGATCCGGGAGAGGGGGGTGATGGAGATCGTGGGGGCCTTGGTAACGCTCTGTGGTGCCGACTTTACGACTCTGAGTCCTTATTGGCAATAGTTCTCCGGTCATTATTCGGCGCGGACGAATTGTCTATATGACGATATAAGTGTATTTATCGTGCTATGCAGAGGGTGATGATGAAAGCGCGCCGGATCTCACCCGGACGGGCGCCGCGAAGGCGCCGCCAATGGCGCGGAGCGGAGCGCACGCCGGGACGGCCGGGGGGACGGCCGCGCGGACGTGAGCGGGAGGAGGGCGACGGCGGGGCCGTCGCTCAGCTTTGTACCTGCTGGATCAGCACGGGCGAGACGCTGGGTGCGAAGTGGACCCACTCCTCGTTCACCGCGGTGCCGTCGCCGACGTAGACGGCGGTGATCTGCCGCGGGCCCGCGGGGAGCGCCGAGGTGGTGAAGGTCGCGACCGCCGAGGTGTTCAGCCTGGCGGAGCCGATGATGACCTGCCCGTCCCTGAACAGCACCGTGCCGGTGGGACGGAACCCCTGGTCGCTTCCCTGCACCGTGGCGGTGAAGGTGACCGGCCGGCCCACCTGAGAGGGGTTCGGCGAGGAGGTCAGCGTCGTGCTGGTGGGCGGGTTGTCCGGCACCATGACGCGGGTGGCGGGTCCCGCCGTCGTGCCGTTGGTCTGCACGACCTGGTTGAGCGCCAGGGTCCGGCCGTACACGACCGCCCCGGTGCTCACCGTGACGGAGTTGCGCGCCAGCACGTTGCCGCGGAAGGTGGACAGGTTGCCCAGGGAGGCCGAGTCGCCCACCTGCCAGATGACGTTGTCGGTGCGCGCCCCGTTGAGCAGGTCGATGTTGCTCACCCGTGCCGTCACCAGCGTCGTCGCCTGGAAGATGAAGACCGCGTCCGGGTCGCCCTGGGCGTCGAGCTTCAGCGTCCCGTTCAGGGTGAACACGCCGCTCGGGGTGTCGTAGACCCCGGCGGTCATCACGGTGTTGTCGCCGAGGACGGGCGGCACGGTCGCGGTCGGCTGCCGGCCGGCGGCGTTGTTGTAGGCCGCGACGGCGGCGGCCTTCTCCCGCCTGGCCTCGCCGTTGTCCCGGTCGATGGTGCCCCTGACCATCCCGGGCGGGAACCCGGTCACGTTGGCGCCGGGGGTCACGTTGACGTCCCCGACGATCAGCGTCCTGTCCGTGCTGGTCACGGCCATCCCCGCCAGCACGGCGCAGTCCGCCGCGTCGCCGAGCAGCACCGGTGGTACGACGACGCGCGGCGTCCGGTGCGTGAACGCGTCCCCGGCGTGCGAGGGCGTGGACGCGGCCCCGGCCGGCGAGGGCGCGGGCAGGAGCAGCGCGGGGAGGGCCGCCAGGGCGGCGGCCACCGGGACGGCGCGCCGAGGCAGCCCCAGAAAGCGGGAAAATTGGGAAATGGGCGAGAAAGAGATATTCGGCATAATATCGTCCACACTTCGGTATCAATACCGCTTGAATCGGTGTCTCGGCTCACTATCGCCGGTCCCTCCGCGACCCGCCGGGCGACACGCCCGCCCCGCCGCCGGATCGGCGTTATAACAAGGACGGCCTTTTACAGTCGTCCCTATGGTTTCCGAAAAGCCGGGGGTCCTGTATGCGTGAGAAACTGGTCGTCATCGGGCAGGGTTATGTGGGCCTGCCACTGGCCATGCGGGCCGTGGAGGCCGGGTTCGACGTCGTGGGCATCGACGTGGACGAATGGCGCGTCAAGCGCCTGAACGCCTTCGAGTCCTACGTCGAGGACATCAGCGGCGATGAGCTGGAGGCCGCGCACCGTTCGGGCCGCTACCTGGCCAGCGCCGACTACGCCGACGCCGCGGGGTTCGACGTCTGTGTGATCACCGTGCCGACGCCGCTGCGGGACGGCGTGCCCGACCTGCGCCACATCGGGTCGGCGGGCGTGGCCATCGCCCCGCTCGTCCGGCCGGGCACCACGGTGATCCTGGAGTCCACCACCTATCCCGGCACCACCGAGGAGCATCTGCGGCCACTGCTGGAGGACGGGTCAGGCCTGCGCACCCCGGAGGACTTCCACCTCGGCTACAGCCCCGAGCGCATCGACCCGGGCAACGAGCTGTGGCGCCTCTCGAACACTCCCAAGGTGGTCTCGGGCATCGACGAGGCGTCCCTGGAGCGCATCCGCGCCTTCTACGGCCGCATCGTCCAGGAGGTCGTGCCGGTGTCCTCCCTGCAGGTCGCCGAGCTGTGCAAACTGCTGGAGAACACCTTCAGGCACGTCAACATCGCGCTGGTCAACGAGCTGTCCATCTTCGCCCAGCAGCTGCGCATCGACGTCTGGGAGGCCATCGACGCCGCCTCGACCAAGCCGTTCGGCTACATGCGGTTCACCCCCGGGCCCGGCGTGGGCGGGCACTGCCTGCCGATCGACCCGTCGTACCTGTCCTGGCGGGTCAAGCGCAGCCTGGGGCACAACTTCCGGTTCGTCGAGCTGGCGAACGACATCAACGACCACATGCCCGACCACGTCGTCCAACGGCTGACCCTCGCGCTGAACCAGCGGTCCAAGCCGATCAAGGGCAGCCGCATCCTCGTGCTGGGGCTGGCCTACAAGAAGAACGCCGGAGACTGCCGCGAGTCGCCCGCCATCGAGGTGACCAAGTCGCTGTGCAAGCTGGGCGCGCGGGTGCGGGTCGCCGACCCGCACGTCGACGCCGTGCTGATGCCGGCGGAGTTCGACATGGTGCGGCTGACCGAGGCCGAGCTGTCGCGGGCGGACGCCGTCGTGGTGCTCACCGACCACGACTGCTTCGACTACGAGATGGTGCGGCGGGCCAGCGCCTTCGTCTTCGACGCGCGCAACCGCTGCCGGGGGGACAACGTCGAGCGGCTGTGATCCCCGGCCAGGGCGGCTCCGGACACCGGGCGGCTCGGGAAACACCGGGCGGCTCCGGGACACCGGGCCGCCCGTACGCCGCCCGTACGCCGCCCGTACGCCGCCCGTACGCCGCCGGGGCCCGGCGGCGTACGCGGCCGGGCGCGTCAGCGGCCCACGCGGCGGGAGAACGCGCCGACCAGGCCGCGCGGGACGTAACGCGCCACCGCGGCGATCACCTTGTATCGCGGGTCGGGCACGCTGACCGGGACGCCGCGGGCGAAGTCGCGCATCGCGGCGTCCACCAGGCGGTCGGCCGACAGCCACAGGTAGCGCGGGATGGCGGAGGTGTCGATCGACGCCCGCTCGTGGAACTCGGTGCGCACGAACCCCGGGCACAGGGCCATCACGCGCACCCGCGGCTCGCGGATCTGCGCGGCCAGCGACTCGCTGAAGTTCACCACCCACGCCTTGGACGCGCTGTAGGTGCCATGGGCGAAGAACGCCGCGACCGAGGCGACGTTGATGACGCCGCCGCGTCCCCGCGCCCGGATGCCGGGCAGGGCGGCCATGGTGAGCCGCAGCACCGCCTCGCAGTGCACGCGCAGCATGACCAGCTCGTCGGCGACCGGAACGTCCTTGGCCGGGCCGGGGTGGGCGAAGCCGGCGTTGTTCACCAGCAGGTCGACGCCCTCCCGCAGCCGCGCCTCGACCGCCGCGATGCCTTCGTCGGTGGCGAGGTCGGCGGCCAGCGTCCGGCAGGACACCCCGTAGCGGCGGTGCAGCTCGGCCGCCGTCGCGGCCAGGCGCTCGTCGTCGCGGGCGACCAGGACCAGGGAGAAGCCGTCGGCGGCGAGCCTGCGGCAGAAGGCGGCGCCGATGCCGGCGGTCGCGCCCGTGATCAGTGCGGTGGGCATGCACGAAGACTAGCGACCGGCGGGCGCGGCGGGTTGGTCACCCGGCGGCAGGAACGCTTCCGCGTCCTGCCGCCGGGGGTCGCGGGGAGGGGGACCCGTCCGCGCGCGGTCAGGGTGAGCCCTACAGCCCGCCCTCGGACATCCCGTGCACGGCCGGGATCGTGCCCAGCCGTCCCTTCTGGAAGTCCTCGAACGCCTGCTGCAGTTCCGCGCGGGTGTTCATGACGAACGGGCCGTAGTGGGCCATGGGCTCACGGATCGGCTGCCCGCCGAGGAGGACGACCTCCAGGTGCGGCGTGTGGGAGTCCTGCTTCTCGTCCGCGCGGACCGTGAGCGAGGAACCGGCGCCGAAGACGGCGGTCTGGCCGAGGTGGACCGGCCGGCGCTCGGCGCCGGCCGCCCCGCGGCCCGCGAGGACGTAGGCGAGGCCGTTGAAGTCCTCACGCCACGGCAGGGTGAGCTCGGCGCCCGGCGCCAGCGTCGCGTGGACCATCGTGATCGGCGTGTGCGTGATGCCGGGACCCTCGTGACCGTCCAGCTCGCCGGCGATGACGCGCAGCAGCGCGCCGCCGTCGGGGGAGGCGAGCAGCTTGACGTTGCCGCCCCGGATGTCCTGGTAGCGGGGCGCCATCATCTTGTCCTTGGCCGGAAGGTTCACCCACAGCTGCAGGCCGTGGAACAGCCCCCCGGACACGACCAGGTGCTCCGGCGGCGCCTCGATGTGCAGCAGGCCGGCTCCGGCCGTCATCCACTGGGTGTCGCCGTTGGTGATGGTGCCGCCGCCGCCGTTGGAGTCCTGGTGGTCGAAGATGCCGTCGAGGATGTAGGTGACGGTCTCGAAGCCGCGGTGCGGATGCCACGGGGTGCCCTTGGCCTCCCCGGGCTGATAGTCCACCTCGCCCATCTGATCCATCATGATGAACGGGTCCAGGTGTCGGTAGTTGATCCCCGCGAACGCCCGGCGGACGGGGAAGCCCTCGCCCTCGAAGCCACTCGGCGCGGTGGTCACGGCCAGCACAGGGCGGGCCACGGCGTCCGCCGGCGCGGCCACACGCGGCAGGGTCAAAGGGTCAGCGGTTACGGCAGGCATGGGAGCCCTTCTTTCTGCGAGCGGCAGGGGAGCCGCCCGGTGCAACGATACTACGCACAACAGATATTGATATTTCAACTATTCCCGAGGGGCTCCGGTGAGAGGTGCGTCACCTCGCATCCTCCCGTGAGCGCCGGCGCGCTTCGCCCACCGTGCGGGCATGTAACAAGTTGAGCTAACTTGCGGCGCGATTTGGTCAAGATTTCCCCAGCCGCTGTAGGGGAGGAGCCTTCAAAAACGGGCACAGTTACCGTGTTGGCCCGCAAAGCGGAGGTATGGCCCCTGTGTACAGAACGCGGGTGGGGTCACGGCTGACCGTGACGGCGGCGATCGCCGTCCTGGTCGGCGCGGCGGCCGGCTGTGGCGGCGCCGATTTCACCTATGTGATGGGCGGCGACGGGCAGAGCTACTTCAAGGTGCCCGGCTCCTGGCGCAAGGTAGACCAGAAGGCCCTCGACGAGAAGGTCTTCGGCGACCTGACCTCCGGGCTCGCGCAGGCCCGCAAGAAACTGTCCTGGACGGTCGCCTACGACGGGTTCACTACTCCGTCGGCCGACCACCTGCTCGCCCCGGCCGCCGTGCCCGACGAGCCCTTCGTCTTCGCCATGGTCTCCAACCTCACCGAGAAGCAGAGGGACGCCGTGTCCCTGGACGTCCTGCGCAACGCGGGAATGCTGCCGGTCGCGATCACCGAGGAGCTGCGCGAGCAGATGGAGGAGGCGCCCGCCTATCCCTTCAAAGGCTTCGAACTCCTCAAAGACGAGGTGCTGCCGACGGCGGACGGTGTGCGTGGCGTGCACGTGGTCTACAACTACAAGGTCCTCGGAGGTCCCGTGCAGACCTTCGACCAGACCGCGTACCTCGCCGCCGACGGCACGCGCGTATCGGTCCTCCTCATCCGCTGCTCGGCCGCGTGCTACCAGGAGCGCGCCGGGGAGCTCGGAAAGATCGCGCAGTCCTTCAAGGTCAAGCGAATGCCCGGGTGACCGGGTGAGGAGCCCCGATGACACACCCCTCCGCCCCTGAGCGACCCACGGGGCTTCGAGCCCCCGACTCGGGCCCCGCCGTCCCGGGCAGGCGCACCATGCCCTTCTGGGACCGGATCAAGTTCCTGCTCGGACTGACACTGGCGTTCTTCGTGCTGGTGTGGCACAACATGGCCGAGTTCGAGGGCATCATGCCGTTCGCCGACGCCGCGCGCGTCACGGTGAACAGCCGCACCGGCTCCATCATCCTCGCCCTCATCGGCGCGGAGGTCCTGCGGCAGGCCCACTTCGTGGTGAGCGAGCGGTCCGCCCGCTACCACCGCTTCTGGACGGTGAAGGTCTTCGGCGGCTTCGAACGGTGGAGCCGCCGCCGGTTCAGCGACTGGAATCGCTACCGCATCGCCCGGGCGCTGAAGTGGCTGTTCTGGGTGGCGATCCTCGCACTGGTGCTCGGCCAGATCCTGGACGTCTCCCCGGCCCTCGCGCTGTTCCAGGCCCCCGCCCTGCTCTGGCAGGTGCTCCCGTACGGGCTGCAGCTCGCCTTCGGGTTCTTCTTCGTCATCGTGCAGTTCATCGGGCTCTTCTGGTTCATGTCCAGGGGCGGCGTCGAGACCTACTTCCCCGACGACATCAAGACGCGCTTCTCCGACGTGTGGGGGCAGGACCACGTCGTCGAGCGCGTCAAGGAGAACATCGTCTTCCTGGAGAAGCCCGACGAGATCGAGGCCAAGGGCGGCTACGTGCCGAGCGGCCTGCTGCTGTGGGGGCCGCCCGGCACCGGCAAGACGCTCATGGCCGAGGCCGTCGCCGGCGAGACCGGCCGGCCGTACGTGTTCGTGGACCCCGGCGCCTTCATCAACATGTTCATGGGCATCGGCATCCTGAAGGTCAAGTCGCTGTTCCGCAAGCTGCGCAAGCTGTCCCTGCGGTACGGCGGCGTGATCGTCTTCTTCGACGAGGCGGACTCCCTCGGACGGCGCGGCGCGCTCGCCCAGCAGGGGCCGCCCGGCTCGACCGGCTTCTCACCCGGGGCGCCGTTCCAGGCCGGCGACTGCCACGGGTTCACCTACCTGTCGGAGCACACCCGCGCCGAGCTGACCCGGCAGGCGCTCGGCCCGTCCCGCGCCGAGGCGCCCGAGCCCGGCCGCGACCGCGTCGTGATGGGCGGCATGGGCATGGGCGGGTCCGGCGACCAGGGCACCCTGCAGGCGCTGCTCACCGAGCTGTCGGGGCTGAAGAAGCCGCGCGGCTTCCTCAACCGCTACGTGCGACGGCTGTTCGGCATGCGGCCCAAGCCGCCGCCCAAATACCGCATCCTCGTCATGATGGCCACCAACATGCCGAACTCGCTCGACGAGGCGCTGCTGCGGCCCGGCCGCATCGACCGCATCTACAAGGTGGGCTACCCCTCCAAGGCCGGCCGCGTGCGCACCTACCAGGGCTACTTCGACAAGGTCCGGCACGAGCTCACCGCCGAGCAGCTCGACAAGCTCGCCACGATCACCCCGTACGCCACGGGCGCCACCATCAAGGACCTGGTCAACGAGTCGCTTATCACCGCGATCCGCCACGGGCGGGAGATCATCACCTGGGCGGACGTCATGACCGCCAAGCGGCTCAAGCAGCTCGGCCCGCCCGAGGACGTCGAGTACATTGAGCGCGAACGCCACGCCGTCGCCGTGCACGAGGCATGCCACGCCGTGACCGCCTACCGCACCCGCCAGCACCTCGAGATCGACCTCGCCACCATCGAGAAGGGCTCGGACTACCTCGGCATGGTGTCCAGCATCAAGCCCGAGGACCAGTTCACCCGCTGGCGCAGCGAGTACGAGGCCGACATCATGGTCTCGCTCGCCTCGCTGGCCGGTGAGCGCATGTTCTTCGGAGAGGACAACTCCTCCGGCGTCTCCGGAGACCTCGAGAGCGCCACCATGGTCACCGGGCTCATGGAGGCGTACTGGGGCATGGGCGTCGGAGTCGCCTCCCTCCCCGCGCTGCAACAGCTCGGCATCCGCGACGGCAAGGCGGCGCAGCGGCCCGGCGGCGGAGGCGGCATCGGCTACACCCAGGAGCCCGGCGGGCGACGTGACCATCTCACCCCCGACATGCTGGCCGAGCGCATCGAGTTCAACCTGGCCAGGCTGCTGAAGAAGACCGAGGACCTGCTCAGGGCCAACCGCCGCGAGATCCTGTGCGTCGCCCACGCGCTGGAACAGCACAAGACCCTCAACGGCGACGACGTGGTCGCCGTCATCGAGGGCACCCGGGGCCCGCTGGTCGACGGCTCGCTGTACGACTCCGGCGAGTTCTACGAGGAGATCGAGGCCTACCACGAGGTGGCCGCCGACGCCCACCGCACGCACAGCCACGTCACCACGCCGCTGCCCCGGCCGCGCGCGGCCGAGCTGCCCGTTCCGGTCATCGCGGGCCAGGTGCTCCCGTACGCCGGCGTGCCGGCGCCCACCCTGGTGCCCCCGCCCTTCGGCTCGGTGACGGGCGGGCCGCTGGAGACGGGCAACGGGTCGGTGCCGGGCGGCGCGCTGGAGACGGGCAACGGGTCGGTCTCGGGAGGTGCGGTGGAGACCGGCAACGGGTCCGCCGCCGGCAACGGAACGGGCGTGTCCGGATCGCCGGACTTCATCCCATGGAAGCCCGACCGTCCTGATCCCGGCCGTTCGCATCCCGGCCGTTCTCGTCTCGTCCCGGAGCCGGCACACCTGCCGGGTTCGCTGCCGCCCCTGCCGACCGGGACGGTGCCGCTCGCCCCCAAGGGCCGGTCCTGGCGTCCCGCGATGATCGCGCTGACCGCCGCCGTGGCGCTGGTGGTCTTCGTGCTCGCCGGGCTGGCGCTGTTCGGCGGCACGTCGGCGATCGGCGTGCAGGCCACGGTCATGCCGTCCGCCAACCTGCTGGCCGGGCTGATCATCCTGGTCGGCGTCCTGCTCATCTGCGGAGGGCTCGCCCTGGTGACGCTCAGGGCGCAGCAGGCGAGACGGGCCAAGGCGGAGGAGGCCAGAGACCGGGCCATCGAACGGGCGCAGCTGCTGGCGGCCGCCATGGAACCCGAGACGGCCATGCGCCTGCTCGGCTACGAAGGGCGCGGCGGCCAGAACGCACCATGACCCGACGGCCACGACGCACCACGACCCGACGGCCACGACGTGCCATGACCCGACGGCCACGGCCCGGGGCCGGTGCGGCTTCCGCCGCCTCCCGCGCCTCGGGCCGCCGGGCTCATGCGCCGCGCGGAGGCCGAGCCCGGCGTCCGCCGATCGGAGCCGCGCTCCGTCACAGGAGGAACTCCAGGTCGGGGATGATCTCGGCGACGTCCATCTGCGCCTTCTGCAGGCGTCCGGAATAGTCCCAGTTCATCGCCTGCCAGCGGGTGAACTGGTCGAGCACCCACTGTCCCGACTGCCGGCTGCCGTTGCCCGACCTGCCGTTGCCGCCGAACGGCAGATGCGCCTCGGCGCCGGAGGTGGAGTTGTTGACGCTGACCATGCCCGCGCCGATGCCCGCCCGGAAGCGGAACGCCGCCGTCGGGTCGGTGGTGTAGATCGACGACGAGAGCCCGTAGCCGGGCCGGTTGGCCAGCTCGATCGCCTCGTCCAGGCTGCCGAACGGGGTGACGCCCACGATCGGCCCGAACGTCTCCTCCATGAACAGGCGGTCGCCCGGGCGCACTCCGTCCACCACCACCGGGTGGTAGTACAGGCCGCCCTTGCCGTCGAAGCCGCCCCGGGGATTGTCCGGGGTGATGCGCCCGGCCGGGCCGGTGACCACCGTGTGGTGCGGCTCGATCCAGCCCAGGTAGTCCTCGTAGCGCTCGGCGAAGCGGCGGTCGAGCATCGGGCCGTACAGCACGTCGCCCGCCGGGTCGCCGACCGTCGCCTTCGCCACGGCCCTCGCGTACCGGCCGACGAACTTCTCGTGCACCGACCGGTGCACCAGCGCCGTCCCCAGAGACGTGCAGCGCTGCCCGGCCGTGCCGAACCCGGAGAACAGCGCCCCCTCCACGGCCAGGTCGAGATCGGCGTCGGGCATGATCACCATGGGGTTCTTGCCGCCCAGCTCCAGGCAGGGCGACTGCAGGTGGCGCCCGCACAGCTCACCGATCTTGCGGCCCACGGCCGTCGACCCGGTGAAGCCGACCTTCTGCACGCTGCCCTCCGCGAGCGCCTGGTCGAGCCCCGCGAAGGTCGCGGCCCCGTCGGCGAACACCAGGTTGAGCACCCCGTCGGGCAGCCCCGCCGCGGCGAACAGGCGGTACAGGGCGTGCGCGGAGGCCGAGGCGTACTCGGCGGGCTTCCACACGACGCTGTTCCCGCACAGCAGCGCCGGGACCAGGTACCAGCTCGGCACCGCCACCGGGAAGTTGCCCGCGGTGATCACCACGGCCGTCCCGACCGGCGTGCGGAAGGTGAACAGGCTCTTGTCCGGCATCTCGGACGGCACCGTCTGGCCGTACAGCCGGCGGCCCTCGCCGAGGAAGAAGTCGCAGGTGTCGACGATCTCGCGGACCTCGCCCAGGGCCTCGGCGTACGGCTTGCCGATCTCGTCGGTGACCAGCCTGGCCAGCGCCTCGGCGTTGGCCTCGACCAGCCGGCCGATGGAGGCGATCACCCGTCCCCTGACCGGCGCGGGCACCCGCGCCCACTCGCGTTGCGCAGCGGAGGCCACGCTGCACGCCCAGGCGAAGGTCGCGGCGTCGGCGAGCCGGACCGTGGCCACGGTCTCGGCCGTCCTCGCCGGGTTGATCGAGTCGTAGGCCGAGGCGTCGGCGTTCTCGGCGGCCTTGCCACCGACGACGGAGACGATCTGCTGGGTCACCGTTGACCTCCTCGCATGGGCGCTTACGTGTCATTCTTCCGCCTGACATGTCATTACCCAACTCGCCCGCCCCGCTCGGAATCGGCGGCAACCTGCTGATCCGATCCGGCGCCTCGATCCGCCGCTTATGTGCGCCGGGTCAGGGCGCGGGCGGGTCACAAGGCCGTGAAGTCGGCGAAGTCGAAGCCGGGAGACACCACGCAGCTCACCAGGACCTCCTCCCGGCCCGCGGGGCGGGCGGCCTGCCACGCGCCGGCCGGCACGAGGGCCTGCGGCACCTGTCCCTTCTCCACGTCGGGGCCGAGCGTCACCTCGTGTTCCGCGCCCGGCCGGTCGCCCGTGCCGCCGAGCACGAGCGTCAGCGGGCCGCCCCTGTGCCAGAACCACACCTCGTCAGAACGGACGGCATGCCAGACGGACTCCTCGCCCGGCTGGAGCAGGAAGTAGATGCCCGTCGCGCTCTGCCGCACCCCGCCGTGACCGGCCGGCTCCACGTCCACGGACGTACGCCACGTCTCGCGGAACCACCCGCCCTCGGGGTGGGGGAGCAGGTCCAGCGCCTCGGCGACCGGCGGGCGCCGCTGCACCGCGACGAACCTCCCAGCGACGTCCCGCCGCAGGAAACGCAGGCGCCCGTCGTCGTCCACGGCCACGACCTGCTCGGGCCCGGCGAGCCTGTCGTTGGCGACGCGTAGGGCCTCGGTGTCGTCGGCCACGGGGAGGGAGGGGCCGTCGGGGTACGCGCCGAGCGTCATGAGCAGCACGCGGCAGATCTTATGCGAACGCCGAGAGCCCGTCCCGTCCCCTCCCGGGTGAGCTCACCGTCGTCCCGAGTGCTCCGCCGTCATGCCTTCGTGGACGCGGGAGACCTCACCGTCGCGCCGGCTTCCCGGCAGGCGAGGCCGCCTCGGTTCTCCCGGCCCCGGCGGCGGCCGCGGGTAGATCCCGCACGCCTGGTACGGCGAGGACGGCGCAGCCGGCGACGGCCTGCCAGATCGCGCCGAAGCCCAGCACGGCGGAGACCCCGACGGCGGAGGCCGCAGGCCCGGCGGCGGCCAGCCCGACGGGGCCGAGGACGAACGCTCCGACGGTGGTGAGGGAGGTGATCCGCGCGAGCACTCCCGCCGGCAGGCGCTCCTGGTTCGTCGTCGCGTACAGCGTGCCGCATACCGCGGAGCCCACGCCCGCGACCAGCGCGGCGCCCGCCACCACCAGCGCCGGCGCTCCGGCGGCGACGGCGCCCGACGGCAGGGCCCAGCCGAAGGTGGCCACCGTCGCCACCAGCAGAGGGCGGCGGACCACGCGGCCGCCCATCATGGCGAGACCGCCCGCGACGGCGCCGCAGCCGTAACACGCCATGATCAGCCCCCATGCCCCCGCGCCGCCCAGCCGCTCATGCGCGACGACCGGCCCGAGCACCAGGAACGGCGCCCACACGAGCATGTTGAACAGCGTGAACTGCAAGGTGGTCACCCACAGCCAGGTGCGGGAACGGAAATGCTCCCATCCTTCCCGCAGGCCCCGTGAACCCGGTCCTCCGCCGGCGACCGCGGGGACGGCTCCGCGGGCGACCGCGCGGGCGGGGATGCGGCCGGGCAGGCGCAGCGACGCGAGCGCGACGGCGCTCACCGCGTAGGTGCCCGCGTCCACCGCGACCACCGCGCCCGGACCCACCAGCGCGACGACGGCCCCGGCGAGCGCGGGCCCGCCGACCGACGCCATCGACTGCGCCAGACCGGCGAGCGCGTTCGCGTCCCGCAGTTTCCCCTCGTACGAGGCGCCGCCGGCCGCGACCTGCGGAACGAGCGCTCCGCGCGCCGGCATGTAGAACGCCTCCCCGGCCCCCCACACCGCGACCAGCACGACGAACGCCCAGAGAGACGGATGCCCCGCGAGCAGCAGAACGGCCAGGACCGCCTGGGTGGCGCAGCGCAGGATGTCGGCGCCCAGCATCACGCGCCGGGCCCCCAGCCGGTCGCCGATCACCCCCGCGAACGGCAGGAGCGCCACCATGGGGACGATGCGGGCGGCCATGACGTACCCGAGATCGGACTGCGTGCCACCGCCGCCGAGCACCGCGAAGGCGAGTGCCAGCGAAGCCATTGACGAACCGAACAGCGAGGTGGCCTCGCCGATGAAGAACAGCCGTAGGTCCCGATGAGCCGGCGCGGCCGGCAGCCGTGGCATTTTCCTCGCGCTCATGGCCCTCACCTTGGGCGTTCGGCATATCGCCTTGCAACGGGTCCACTGAGGAAACCTGAGTCCCTTTACTGCATCAACCATCCGGCCAGGTCTCCGTCGTCGACCATCCGGGTGACCTGGCCCTCAGGCTCACTAGACTCGACGGCGATCGCCCCACCGCCTAGTTTTTTACTGCGATATCGAGAAAGATCCGAAGTGACGACGACCGATGCGCGCAGTGCGGAACTCCGCCCCGCCGCGACCGAGCTCCAGCGCTGCGGAGCGCCCCAGGCCCGAGGTCACCGGCGGCCCCGCGTCCCTGCGCCCGACCAGCGACATGTCCGAGCCGGGATCCGGCGCGGCCGTGCCGGTCAGCGGCGGCCGGCGGCGCCGCTCGGTCGGTTCTTCGGCCGGGCCGCCCGGGTGGCTCTCCGGCCGTGCCGGACGCCGGCCGGCACGGTGACGCCGAGCACGCTGCGGGAAGGGTGATCTGACCGTGCATGCCCCCGACATCGACGCGGCGGTGTCCCCGGAGCCCGTCGAGTACGCGGTGGCGATCGACCACTATCTGGCCACGTTACGGCTCGGAGACGCCTCGCGGCGCGTCTATCGCATCGCGCTGGCCACCTGGGCGTGGCCGCTCGTCGGGAAGACCCCGCCACAGGGCAGAGCGCGGCGCGGCGCGACGCCTCCCATCGTGCCGCTGGCCCTGCTCGACGCGCCCGGCACCGCGCACCGCCTGCGGTCCGCGCTGGACGAGCGCGCCGCGACCGCCGACCCGCGCACCGTGAGCCGCGAGCTTTCGATACTGCGCGGCGCGCTCGCCTGGTGGCGCACGCGCGGCTGGATCCACGGCGATCCGCTACGGGTGGCGGGCGCGCGTCTCCGGCCTCCGGCCATACCGGTCACGCCGCCCTCGGTGCTGACGCCCGCACAGGTGGCGGAGATCTTCGCATTGCAGGCCGACCTGCGCGAGCAGACCTGCTGGCGCCTGCTGTACGAGACCGCCGCCCCCGTCGAGCGCATCCTCGCCCTCAACGTCGACGACCTCGACCTGGGGCGGCGGCGTGCCAGGGGCGTCCCATCGCTGCGCTGGGGTCCGGGCGCGGCCAGGCTCCTGCCGCTGCTCCTGCTCGGCCGCACCAGCGGCCCTCTTCTGCTGACCCGGCGCCGCGCGGCGCCCGGCACGCCCGCCCGCGACCAGTGCCCGGTGACGGGGCGCGGCCGGTTGTCCTACCGCCGGGCGGCCGAGCTGTTCACCGCCGCCACAGGCACGCTCGACCCTTCCGGCCACGGCTGGACGCTCCGCCACCTCCGCTCGGCGGGACTCTCCCACCGGCGCCCGGCCCACTGATCCGCTCCCACCGGCGACGCGCCCACTGATCCCCACCGGCGCCGGGCCGACCGACCCGCCGTCACGTCGCGCGCGGTGCCAGCACGCAGAACTCGTTGCCCTCGGGGTCGGCGAGCACCACCCACGACTGGGCGCCCTGGCCCACGTCGGCCCGCCGGGCGCCCATCGCCAGCAGCCGGTCCACCTCGGCCTGCTGGTCGACCGGCCGGAAGTCCAGGTGCAGCCGGTTCTTACCCTTCTTCTCCTCCGGCACGGGGACGAAGAGGAGGCTCGGCAGGACGTCCGGAGCCAGCCTGATCTCGTACTCGTCATCCGCGTCGTTGACGACGACCCAGCCGAGCGCCTTGGTCCACCACTCAGCGAGCGCGGCCGGGCCGGCCGCGTCGATCACTACTTGCTCCCAGATGAGGCTCATGGTGCTCCCGTACCCGTGAATCGGCGAGTATTCCGGGCCCTGTTCGCGGGCCGGTTTTTTGTCAGAGGCCGTCGCTAGTGTGCCAGTCGTGATCGAACGTTGGAGCCGTGAACAAGTGCTCGCGCTCGCCCCCGACGCCTCTTCCCAGAAGGGCGCGCAGAGCGTCAGCACTCCGGCGAAGTGGTCGGCGGCGGGGGTGATGCCCGACGTGCTCTGGGGTGAGTGCAAGGGCAGCGGCGCCACGCCGTACCGCGCGTGCGTCGACCTCGCTGAACCCGCTTACCGGTGCAGCTGCCCCAGCCGCAAGTTCCCGTGCAAGCACTCGCTCGGCCTGCTCCTTCTGTGGTCCGCCGACGGCGTCCCGTCGGCCGATGCCTCTCCCGACTGGGTCGCCGAGTGGGTGGAGCAGCGCCGCGCCCGCGCCGCCAAGGCCGCGGCCTCTCGCGGTGACGCCTCCCTGTCCGACCCGGCCGGGCCCGGCGGCACCGGCGACCCCGGGCCCGGCGGCACCGGCGACCCCGAGTCCGGTGCGACCGGGAAGTCTGGGTTCGGTGCGGCCGGCGAGCCCGGGGCAGGGGCGGGCGGCGACGCGCGTCCGGGTCGGGAGGCCGCCGGGCGAGGCGCCGGGGCGCACGCCGGCGGGCCGGGTTCCGCCGGCGGCGGCGAGGCCGACCAGCGTGCCGCCCAGCGCGAGGCCCGAGTGGCCGCCGGGCTGTCCGAGCTCGAACGCTGGCTCGCCGACCAGGTCGGCCAAGGCCTCGCCGGCGCGCGGCAGACCGCCTTCGCCCAGTGGGACGAGCTGACCAGGCGGCTGGTCGACGCGCAGGCGCCCGGCGTCGCGGGCGTCGTCTCGCGCCTGTCCCGCGTGCTGGCCGAGGAAGACTGGCCGGCCCGCCTGCTGGGGGAGTACGGCCTGCTCCACCTGCTCGCGGTCGGCTACCGCCGCGCGGCCGAGCTGCCCGCGCCGCTCCGCGACACGATCCGGTCGCGGGTGGGCTTCCTCACCTCCCGAGAGGAGGTCCTCGCGGGTGCCACGCTGCGCGACCACTGGCATGTGCTCGGCTCGCGTGACGAGGAACAAGACCATCTCGTCACCCGCCGCGTCTGGCTCCGCGGGCGTTCCAGCGGCAGGTCCGCCCTGGTGCTGTCGTTCGCCCGGTCCGGGCAGGCGCTGGACGCGTCGCTGGTCACCGGCACCGTCGTCGACGCCGAGCTGGCGTTCTATCCCGGCGCCGCCCCGCTGCGCGCCCTGGTCGCGGTCCGGCACCAGGCGGTCCCGCCCGCGCCTCCGCCGGGCGTCGGTCCGCGTGCGGCCCTGAACGAGCCGGCCGCCGCCCTGGCCGCCGACCCATGGCTGGAGTCCTGGCCGGTCGTGCTGAGCGACGTCATCCCCGCCCGCCGCGCCGACCGCTGGCTCCTGGCCGGCGCCACCCCCGGCACAGACCTCACGGCCGCTCGAAGTTCTGCTCCGGCGGAAGCCGGGCTCGGCGCCGGGGCCGTCGAAGGGGTTCCGTTGCATCCGTCGGCCGGGGTTCCGTGGCGGCTGCTGGCCGTGTCCGGTGGGCACCCGGTGACCGTCGCCGCCGAGTGGACGCCACGCGGGCTGCGCCCGCTCACGACATGGGACGAAGAGGGCCAGGTGGTGGTGCTGTGATCACGGTCGACGAGTGGGAGCGGCTGGTGTCGGCGGCCTTGGTCGGCACCGACCGCCGCCCCGTGCCCGATCTGCTCGGGCAGGCGGCGGCGCACACCGCCGGGGTGCGGGCGGGGCAGCGGCTTCACAGGGGCGAGCCGCTGCCCGTCGCACCCCCCGAGGAGCAGTCACCGGTGCCACGCGCGGCGGGCGAGCGTGTCGCGCGCATCCTCGGCGGGGAGCATCCCCGTCTGCTGCCCGAATGGCTGGAGGCCGCCGCCGCCCGCGGGTACCGCCTGCCGCCGAAGGTCATCCCCTCGGTCCTCGACCAGGGGGCGCGCGACCGCTCTTTGCGTCCCCTCATCGGTGTGCTGGCCGGCGCCAGGGGGCGCTGGCTGGCCTCGCTCAACCCCTCATGGGCGTATCTCCTTGAGGAGGCGTCAGTGCGTCCCGCCGCCCCCGCACCCGGTCCGGTTCCCACGTCCGGTCCGGTTCCCGCGTCCGGCTCCGGGGGACGTCAAGGGCCGGGGGACGGCGCCGGTGCGCCGTCCGACGGGCTCGGCGGAGCCCACGGTGGCGAGAGTCATCCGAGCGCGGACGAGAGCGTCCCGACGCATCCGCTCTGGGAGTTCGGCACCCGGGGCGATCGGCTGGCGTATCTGCGCGAGCTGCGCGCCGCCGACCCCGCCGGCGCCCGCGCGCTCCTCGCACGAGGCTGGCAGACCGAGTCGCCCGAAGACCGGGCCGCGTTCGTCCACGCGATGGCCGAGGGGCTGTCGATGGCCGACGAGCCGTTCCTGGAGGCCGCGCTCGACGATCGGCGGCGCGAGGTCAGAGGCCAGGCGGCCGACCTGCTCACCCGGCTGCCCGATTCACGGCTCGGCCGCAGGATGTCCGAACGGGCCGAGCGGTGCCTTCGGCTGTCCGGTGATCGGCTCGTCGCCGAGCCGCCCGCCGCGTGCGACGCCGCGATGGAACGCGACGGCGTGCGCGCGCGTGCGCCCGGCGGCACCGGTCAGCGCAGCTGGTGGCTGCAGCAGATCGTGGCGCACACCCCGCTCCCCTTCTGGACCGTCCGCTTCGGCCGCACGGCCAAGCAGATCGTCGCGCTCAACACCGGCGACTGGTCCAGAGAGGTCAGGCTCGGCTGGGAACGGGCCGCCGTGCTGCAGAACGACGCCACCTGGGCGCGGGCGCTGTTCGCGGTGGAGCCGCTGACCGACCTGCTGGCCGTCCTGCCTCCCGGCGAGCGCGGCGACAAGGCCGCCGAGCTGGTACGCGACCAGCCCGTCGACGGCCAGCTCATCATGATGCTCGGCGGCGTTCCCGCTCCATGGGGCGCCGCGCTGGCCAAGGCCGTTCTGGAGAAGATCCTCGACACGGTGGAACGCCAGCCGTGGAACCTCGGCGAGCTCGTGCGGCTGGCGGGCGAGCGCATCGACCCGGCCTTCCACACGATCGCGGCGCGGCTGTCCTTGGAGCCGCCCGTCCAAGAGGTCGCCGCCACCCTGCGCTTCCGATTCGACATGCTCGCCGAACTGGCGGCGGGCGGATGATCGTCCGCTTCCGCGACCCCAGAGGCGGCCACGACCGCGCCGACATGGGCCGTCGCGGGCCGACGCCTCCGCGACGCCGGGCTCGCGGTCGCGGCGGCGCCGCCCGTTCTCTGACCGACATCTTCGATCTGGCCGACTACGCGAAAGCGAGCTGAAGCCGATATGACCGTCCTGCGTCCGCACGCGGAAGACCTCTACGCCGAGGAGCTGGCGATCCTCGCCAAGTCCGACGACCGGCCGAGGCCGCCGGGCTGGCGGTTGTCGCCCTGGGCCGTCACCACCTACCTCCTGGGGGACGGCCGCGAGATCTCGCCCAAGTACATCGGGCCGCGCCGCATCGTCGAGGTCGCCGTCGCCACCCTCGCCACCGACCGCGCGCTGCTGCTGCTCGGCGTCCCCGGCACCGCCAAGACCTGGCTGTCCGAACACCTCGCCGCCGCGATCAGCGGCGACTCGACGCTGCTGGTACAGGGAACGGCCGGCACCGCCGAGGAGGCCATCAGATACGGGTGGAACTACGCCCGGCTGCTCGCCGAGGGGCCCTCGCGCGACGCGCTGACTCCGAGCCCCGTGATGCGCGCGATGGCCGAAGGCCGGCTGGCCCGGGTCGAAGAACTCACCCGCATGCCCTCCGACGTGCAGGACGCGCTGATCACCGTCCTGTCCGAGAAGACACTGCCGATCCCCGAGCTCAATCAGGAGGTGCAGGCGGCCCGCGGGTTCAACGTCATAGCCACGGCCAACGACCGCGACCGCGGCGTCAACGAGCTGTCGAGCGCTCTGCGCAGGCGGTTCAACACGGTCGTCCTGCCCGTCCCCGCCACCGCCGAGGAGGAGGTCGACATCGTGTCCCGGCGGGTGGCCCAGCTCGGCCGTTCGCTGGAACTGCCCGCCACGCCGACCGGCCTTGAGGAGATCCGGCGGGTCGTCACGATCTTCCGTGAGCTGCGCTCCGGGGTGACCGCCGACGGGCGTACGACCGTGAAGTCTCCCAGCGGCACCCTCAGCACGGCCGAGGCCATCTCCGTGGTGACCAGCGGCATCGCGCTCGCCGCCCACTTCGGTGACGGGGTGCTCCGCGCGGGGGATGTGGCGGCGGGCATCGTCGGCGCCGTGATCCAGGACCCTGTGTCCGACCGTGTCGTATGGCAGGAGTATCTGGAGACCGTCGTCCGCGAGCGTCCCGAATGGCGCGACTTCTACCGGGCCTGCCGCGATGCCTCCTGAGCGCGACTCCCACGTCACGAGGGCGACCGATCCGGTCACCGGCTCGCGGGCGCGTGGCGCCGGTGGGCGGCGGGCACGGGCCGGGGCGGGGCCGGCCGGTGTGACCGTGCTCGGCATCCGCCACCACGGGCCCGGGTCCGCCAAGGCGGTGCGCGACGAGCTGGCACGGCTGCGCCCCGACATCGTGCTCATCGAAGGACCGCCCGAGGCCGACGGCCTGGTCGCGCTCGCCGCCGACCCCGACATGGAACCGCCGGTGGCCCTGCTGGCGCACGTGCCGGGCGAGCCGGCCAGGGCGGCCTTCTGGCCGTTCGCCGAGTTCTCGCCCGAATGGCAGGCCATCAGGTACGCGGCCCGCGCCGGGATCCCGGCGAGGTTCTGCGACCTGCCCGCCGCGCACGGCCTCGCCGAACACCCCACCCCCGACCCCGCCGACCCCGCCGATCCCACTCCCGCCCCTCAGGACCACATCCCCCCGCCATCCCCGAACCCCGTCCCGAAGTCACCGGACGCCACCTCAGAGCCACCGGACACCGCCCCAGAGCCACCGGACGACACCCCGGGGTCCCGGGACGTCGCTCGCGATTCGCCGGAGGGCACTACGGAGTCCGGGCCGGGAAGCGGTGGTGGGCCGGGGGGCTCCGATGAGCCGGAGGGGCGTGACGGGCGGGAGGCCGTGCGGCGCGACCCGATCGGGGAGCTCGCGAGGGCGGCCGGGTACGACGACCCCGAACGCTGGTGGGAGGACGCCGTCGAGCATCGCGGCGACACCCCGTTCGAGGTGATCGCCGACGCGATGGCGGCGGTCAGAGAGGGATACGTTCCCCACGAGCACGAGGCCCGGCGCGAGGCCTACATGCGCAAGATCATTCGCGGCGCCCTCAAGGAGGGGCACGAGCGCGTCGCCGTGGTCTGCGGAGCCTGGCACGTGCCGGCGCTGCGCGAGCCGGGCCCGGCCGCCCCGGACGACCGCCTCCTGCGCGGGCTGCCCAAGGTCAAGGTGGAGATGACGTGGGTCCCGTGGACGTACGGGCGCCTGGCCTCCTGGAGCGGCTACGGCGCCGGCGTCACCTCGCCCGGCTGGTACGACCACCTGTTCACCGCGCCCGACCGCCCGATCGAGCGGTGGCTCACGGCGGCGGCCCAGGTGCTCCGCGACGAAGACCTGCCGGTCTCCTCGGCCCACGTCATCGAGGCCGTGCGGCTCGCCGAGGGCCTCGCCGTCGTGCGGGGCCGCCCGCTGGCCGGCCTCGGCGAGGTCACCGAGGCGGTCCGGGCGGTGCTCTGCGAGGGCGACGAACTGCCGGTGGAGCTCATCCAGCGGCGCATGGTCGTCGGTGAGCGCCTGGGCGGCGTCCCGGACGACACGCCGATGGTGCCGCTCCAGCGCGACCTGCGCGACCGGCAGCGGCGGCTGAAGCTCAAGCCCGAGGCCCTCGAACACGACCTCGACCTCGACCTGCGCAAACCACTCGATCTCGACCGCAGCCGCCTGCTGCACCGGCTGGGCCTGATCGGCGTCGGCTGGGGCAGGCCTCGCGAAGCGCGCGGCAAGGGCACCTTCCGCGAGTCGTGGACGCTCCAGTGGCGCCCGGAGTTCGACATCGACCTCATCGACGCGGGGGCGTACGGCACCACCGTCCCGGCCGCGGCCACCGCGCGGGTGCGCGAACTGGTCGATCTCGGCTCGGGGCGTACGGCCCGGCACGCCGCGCCCAGCGCGGCCTCCGCCGCGCGGACCGCCACGACCCTGGCCGAGCTCACCGGGGTGGCCGAACGATGCCTGCTCGCCGACCTGCCGGAGGCCCTGCCCGACGTCCTGGCCTCCATCTCGACCCGGGCGGCTCTCGACAGCGACGTCACCCACCTGATGGCCGCGCTGCCCGCGCTGGTGCGCGCCCAGCGCTACGGCGACGTCCGCGGCACCCCGGCCGCCGGTCTGTCGGTCATCGTTGAGTCGCTGCTCGGCCGCATCCGCGCGGGGCTTCCCGCGGCGGTGACCGGGCTGGACGACGACGCGGCCAGAGAGATGCTCGGGCACGTCGACGCCGTCCACGCGTCGGTGGGCCTGCTGGAGTCGCGCAGAGAGGGCTGGCTGGCGACGCTGCGGGGAGTCGCCGAGCGGCGTGACCTCCACGGGCTGATCGCGGGCCGGTTGACGCGCATCCTGCTCGACGCCGGCACGATCCCGGCCGAGGAGGTCGCGCGGCGCATGTCCCGGTCGATGTCGGCCGGCGCCCCGCCCGCGCAGGCGGCGGCGTGGGTCGAGGGGTTCCTCTCGGGCAGCGGTCTGCTGCTCGTCCACGACCCCGGCCTGCTCGCGCTGATCGACGAGTGGCTGACCGGGCTCACCGGCGAGGCGTTCGTCGACGTGCTGCCACTGCTTCGCCGCACGTTCGCCGCGTTCGGCCCGCCTGAGCGCCGCGCCATCGGCGGACGCGTGTCCTCCGGGGAGACGACGAGGGCCACCACGCCCGAGGCCGATCACGACCGCGCCGCCCCCGCCGTGCGCACCGTGCTCTCCATCCTCGGGAGCGCCTGATGGGCCGGCGTGCCGGCCGGGGTGCCACTTCCCTTGGCACTCCGGCCCGTCCCCGCCGACGACCCCAGGCCGTTCGCCTGCGGGCGGCGGGGCGGCCGGCTCGCCGTGGAGCCGAGGTGGGCCGCCGGGATCCAGGGCAGAGGGGGGCCTGCCGCGGAACGGGGTGTTCCGCGGGTGAGGGCGGGCGAGGAGGGGGTGCGGCGAGGAGATGGGGGTCCGCGAGACGGAGAGGCGCGAGGCGGAGGAGTGCCGTCGGTGAAGTGGCTCGGGACGCCATAAGGCGGAGGGGGTGCCATCAGGTGAAGGGCTCGAAGGCGCCTTGGGTGCAGAGGGCGTGAGGGGGGCACTGGGCCGAGGAGGCTCGGGATGTGACGGGGGCGGGCGGCAGGCGTCCGTGGTTGGCGGGTGGAGGGAGATGTCGATGGACGAGCGGTTGCGGCGGTGGCGGTTGGTGCTGGGCGGGGACGCCGACGGCACGGGGCACGCGCTGGGCGGTGAGGACGCGCAGATGGACGCCGCCCTCGCCGCGCTGTACAACGGCGGCCAGGGCTCGGGGCAGGGAGGTCCGGGCGGGGGCGGCGGCGCCCAGCGCGGCGCCGGGCTGGGCGCGTCGGCGCCCCGGGTGGCGCGCTGGCTGGGCGACATCCGCACCTACTTCCCCTCGACGGTCGTGCAGGTGATGCAGAAGGACGCCATCGAACGGCTGAACCTCACCCGCCTGTTGCTCGAACCCGAGATGCTGGAGGCCGTCGAGCCCGACGTGCACCTCGTCGGCACGCTGCTGTCCCTCAACCGCGTCATGCCCGAGACCGCGCGGCGGTCCGCCCGCGCGGTGGTGCGGAAGGTCGTCGAGGACCTCGAACGGCGACTGGCCCAGCGCACCAGGACGGCCATCAGCGGGGCCCTCGACCGGTCGGCCCGCACGCACCGGCCGCGCCGGGTGGCCGACATCGACTGGGACCGTACGATCCGGGCCAACCTCAAGAACTACCTGGCCGACAGGAACACGGTGGTGCCGTCGCGCCTGGTCGGGTACGCCCGCAGGCAGCGCGCGGTGACCCGCGAGGTCACGCTGTGCATCGACCAGAGCGGTTCGATGGCCGCCTCGGTGGTGTACTCCAGCGTCTTCGGCGCGGTGCTGGCGTCGATGCGGTCGCTGCGCACGTCTCTGGTGGTGTTCGACACCAGCGTGGTCGACCTCACCGACCAGCTGCACGACCCGGTCGAGCTGCTGTTCGGCACCCAGCTCGGCGGCGGCACCGACATCAACCGGGCCATCGCCTACTGCCAGGGGCTCATCACCCGTCCGGCGAACTCCATCTTCATCCTCATCAGCGACCTGTACGAGGGTGGGGTGCGCGAGGAGATGCTACGCAGGGTCGCCGCCATGACCGCGGCCGGCGTCCAGGTGATCGTGCTGCTGGCCCTGTCCGACGAAGGCCAGCCGCACTACGACCGCGACAACGCCGAGGCGCTGGCCGCCCTGGGCGTCCCCGCGTTCGCCTGCACGCCCGACGCCTTCCCCGGGCTGATGGCCGCGGCGATCGAACGGCGGGACATCGCCCAGTGGGCCGAACGCACCCTCGCGGTCCGCGCCACATAGCGCGATGTCGGGATAAATCTATAAATGACCAGATATGCGGCGCATGCGTGGTTTGTGGTACACCGGTCGTCGTCGGCCGAGCCGGTGGCGCCGGCCGTGGCCGGTGCGCGCCCGGCCTTCCGGACGGCGTCCGCGGGTGCTCCGGCCGCGATGGCGGCGCGGTCCAGGCGTCCTAGGACGAAAGGCCGGGGCAGATGGCCGATGCGGCGGACGAGACGCATTCCTACGGTGAACAGGTGTCCTTGAAGTTGATCGAATCGCCCGCGGCGTCTCCTCCCGGAGTGTTCAGCCGCCCCTACCGAGGGCTGAGCGCCGGCATCGTCGCCCTCGTCATCCTCATCGCGTTCGAATACCTCGCGGTCGCGACGGCCATGCCGGTGGTGGCCCGCGCCCTGGACGGCCTGACGCTCTACGGGCTCGCCTTCAGCGGGTCGATGGCGGCCGGCGTGATCGCCACCGTCGCCGGCGGCCGGTGGAGCGACGTGCGCGGCCCCGTCGCGCCGCTGTGGACGGGGGTCGGCGCATTCACCGCCGGCCTGCTCATCGCCGGGCTGGCGCCCACGATGCACCTGCTCATCATCGGCCGTTTCGTGCAGGGCGTCGGCGGCGGACTCTTCTCGGTCGCGCTGTACGTCGTCGTGGCGCAGGTCTACCCCGCCGAGATGCACCCCCGGGTGTTCTCCCTGCTGGCGACGGCATGGGTGCTCCCGTCCATCGTCGGCCCGGCCATCACCGGCGCCGTCGTGGAGCACATCGGCTGGCGGTGGGTCTTCCTGGGCATTCCGCTGCTGGTGGCCCCCGCCGCCGCGGTGCTGTGGCGGGGGCTGGCCGGACGGTCGTCGGTCGTCCCGCCGCACGACGAGCCGCGGCCCGAGGCCTCCCGCGCCGGGTTCGGGGCCCGGCTGGCCTGGGGCGGCGTGGTGGCCGCCGGCGCGGCCCTGCTCCAGTACGGCAGCGGCCTCGGCCGCGACGGGTACGTGATGCTCGTGGCGGGCCTCGCCGTCCTCGCCTTCGCGCTCCCGCGGCTGCTGCCCCGCGGCACGATGCGCGCGGCACGCGGCTTCCCGGCGGTGGTGCTCCTGCGCGGCCTGGCCGCCGGGGCGTCGTTCGCCGCCGACGTGTTCGTGCCGCTCATGCTGACGGGCGAGCGAGGACTCAGCCCCACGCTGGCGGGCCTGTTCCTCACCGGGTCGGCGCTGACCTGGTCGCTCGCCTCCTGGATCCAGGGGCGCGGCCGGTACGACCGCACAAGGCTGCTGCGCGTCGGCACCTTCCTGGTCGCCGCCGGCATCGCGGGCACGGCCTCGCTGGTCTTCGACGCCGTCCCGCTGCTCGCGGGCCTGATCGCGTGGCTGGCCGCCGGGTTCGGCATCGGCCTGGTCTACCCGACACTGTCGGTGCTCACGCTGGAACTGTCCGCTCCCGGCGAGGAGGGCAGGAACAGCTCCTCGCTGCAGATCGGCGAGTCGGTCTTCTCGGTCGTCGTCGTCGCCGTCACCGGCGCGGTCTTCGCGGCGTTCGCCACCGCCTGGTGGGTGTATCTGGCCTGCTTGGGACTGATGGTCGCCCAGGCCGCCCTGGGCTTGCCGATCGCCGGCCGGGCCGAGCGTTCAGCCACCCGGTCGACCGGAGGCGGCCTCCCCGCGTGAGGCCTGCGTTTGGAGCGCAACCCCGCAGCGGGCACCATGGAAGGGACAGGTGTTCGATGAGGGGGTTCCATGCCGCGCGTCCGTGAGCTCGAGGTCTTCCGGCTCGTGCTGCCCTATGGCAGACGTCCGGAGAGCATCCTGGTCAAGCTCACCGACTACGGCGGCATGACCGGCTGGGGAGAGGTCGTCCAGCCGGGGGAGACCCGGCCGCTCACGGCGGCCGCTGACGCCGCGCACGAGGCGGCCGCCGGCGAGGCGGCCGACCGTGACCGTGACCGTGACCACGTGCTCGGCAAGACGTGGGCCACGCTGGAGGAGTCGCTGGGTCCCGCGCTCCTCGGCGTCGACTGGGAGCACCCCGACGAACTGGGCACGATCCCGGGCGGCACCGCCGTGGATCTGGCCTGCTGGGACCTGTGGACGCGGATGGAAGGCGTCCCGCTGGCGCACGCGATCGGCGGCAGCCGCACGTCCCTGATGGCGACCGTGCGACTGGCCGCCGAGCGGTCGCTGGAGGCGATGGTCGCCAGGGTGAACCGCCACGTGTGCGCCGGGTACGCGCACGTCACCCTCGACGTCCACCCCGGCTGGGACGTCGAGCCGGTGCGCGCGGTGCGCGCGGCCTACCCCGCCCTGGCGCTCGCCGTCGACGCCCGCGGCGCCTACACCGACACCACGGCCCTTGCGGCGCTGGACTCCTACGGCGTCACCGCCATCGAACGGCCCTTCGGCGGCCCCGGCGCCACCGCCGACCTCGACCTGCACGCCGAGCTGCAAGAACGGGTCACCTCGCTCGTCGCGATCGAGGTGCACTCGGTGGCGGCGCTGGAGGAGGCCATCGCGGCGCGGGCCGGCAGCGCGCTGCTGCTGCGCCCCGCGAAGTTCGGGGCGCTGCGCGCCGTGCGGACGGCGCACGACCTGGCGGTGGGGGCCGGATGGGACATCACCGCCGCCGGCGGGCGCGGCACCGGCCTGGCCCGCGCGGCCACGGTCGCCGTCGCCAGCCTGCCCGGATGCACACTGCCCAGCGACGTGACCGAGCCGCCGCGCAGCGCGCAGATCGTGACGCCGCCGGTCGGCGCCTCCGGCGGCGTCGTCGCCGTCCCGCTGACCCAGCCCGGCCTCGGCCACCTGGTCGACGAAGACCGCGTCCGGCGGCTCGCCAGCGACTCCTTCCGAATCTGACCCCGCCACGCCGACGACTCGCGCCCGCGTCACGGCTGGTGCGGTGTCCGCGAACGTTCGCCGTGCCGGGCCGCCGTAAGCGGCGCCGGTTTCGCCGTACCCGTGACCGGCCGCTTCGGCGCCGGAGAACGCATCCACGGGGGCGAAATCCTCGGCACGGTCGGAGTAGATGGACATCGCTTCGGCGCCGGAGGACGCGTCCACTGGGTGGCGAGATCTCCGCTGCACAGTCAGGGTAAGTGGCCACCGCACCAGTCCGGGCCTCCCCGCAGGCTTGGATGTCGTCACGCCGGCGGCGGCGGGCCTGAGGTCACCTGATCGACTGGTCGTGCCGGAAGATGTCGTGCGGGTCCCATGTGTGCTTGGTCCGGCGCAGGCGCTCGTAGTTGTCGCCGTAGTACAGGCGGTACCACGGCGTCCCCGAGGTGTTCCACTGCGGGCTGCTCAGGTCGCGGTCGGGGTAGTTGATGTAGCACCCGTCCGTGACCGCGTCCGGGTCGACCGCGCCGTCGGCCGCCGCGGGCGCGGGCACGCCGCCGTCGGCGTGGTAGACCCGGCGGTACAGCTCGCGGATCCAGCGTTCGTGGACGGCGTCCTCCGCCGGGTCGGTCCAGTACGTCTGGTACTGGAGCTTCATGATGGAGTCGCGTTGCGCCACGGCGGTCTCGTGCGCGCCCACCGCGTTGATCGCGCATCCGTAGGTGTCGACCTGGATCAGCGCCTCGGGGTTGGCGTAGGCGGTGTTGTCGTAGCCGTCGTCGCCGGGGACCTCGGTGCCGTCGCGCGCGCCGGACAGGAAGTTCCACATGACCTCGACGTGCTCGTCTGGGAACGGTTTGCGCATGTACGCCGACTTGTACTTACCGCGCCGGTTGGCGCCCGAGCCGTTGAGCGTCTGTGTCGCCTGGATCCAGGGCATCAGCCGCGGCTCGTCGTGCATGCCGTCCATCCGCGGATGCTCGCCGGTCTCCACGTCCAGGGTGGCCCGGGGAACGTCCAGGCCGTCCTCGACCTGGGCGAGGAAGGCGTCCAGGCGGTCGCGGCCCGCCGCGGGGTTGGTGGCCTCCACCTGCGTGATGAGCCCGATCTTGCCGGCCGCCCGGTGGGTGAGCTTGAGGATCGAGAAGAGACCGGCGTACTCGCTGCCGGGCCGGCTGTTCTCGGCGCAGAACCGCCCGAAGTTCCTGACAAGCCTGGCGAAGCGGTCGTAGGTCATGTCCTCCCAGTCCCAGCCGACGGCGCTGAGCCAGACGTTGATCGGCGGCCGGGGCAGGTCCTTGAACCAGTAACGGGTGATCACCCCGAAGTTGCCGCCGCCGCCCCCGGTGTGCGCCCACCACAGGTCGTGCAGGTCGCCGTCGTCGTCCCTGCGGGCGATCACCGCCTGCGCCTGGTAGTCGCCGAGCGGTTCGCGGCGCACCACGACGACCTCCACGGCGTACAGGTAGTCGACGGTGAGGCCGTGGCGGCGCGACAGCAGCCCGTAGCCGCCGCCGCAGACATGGCCCCCCGCGCCGACCGAGTAGCACGACCCGGCGGGCAGGGTGCGGCCGGACTCGCGGTACAGCCGGGCGTAGTTGTGCCAGTTCGTCGTCCCGGCCTCCACGCAGTACGCCCCCATGGCGGGGTCGTGGCGGACGCCGTCCATGCCGCCCATGTCGATGATCACCTGGACGTCGCCGCCGGCCACGAAGTTCTCGTAGCAGTGGCCGCCCGAGCGGACGGTGACCCGCGTGCGGCCGCTGTTCAGCGCCTCGTTCAGGGCGCCGATCACCTCGGCGGTGGACCGCACGACCTTGACATAGTCGGGACGTGCGGTCCAGCGCTGGTTGAACCCCTGGCACAGCGCGCCGTACCTGTCGTCGACGCCGGTGACGGTGATGCCCGAACTGGCTTCCGCGTTGGACACTGCGCTCTCCTTGTCAGGATTGTCGGCGTTGCCGGCGGGACGCTCGGGGATGGAGGCGCCCATGCCCGTGTGCGGGCTCAGGTGGCCCGGCGTGGCGGCGCGGGGCTGTGCGACCTCCGCCGCCGGAAGAGTGGCGGGCTGCCGGAACAACGCTCGTAACAGGCCACCCGGGGCGCGGATGAGGGAACGGGAAGGACGCATCGTCGCAGAGGGCTCTCAGCACGACCGCGTCACGGGGGGCGGACACACGAGAAAGACTTACCGTAGTCATGCGGCTACTTCATGTGATCGAGGTGTCGCCGTTATCGAACCGTGACCTGGCGCGGGCGGCGCGCCGTCCCTGTGGCCAGGGCGTCAGGCGCCGCAGATGCCCTGTTCCGCGTGCTTGCCGGGCGAGCCGGCGCGTGTGGCGGACGCCGATGGGGACGGGGTGCCCGCCGCCCCGCGAGAGGCGGTCGCCGCAGGGGACGACGTCGCGGCGGCCGAGGCCGAAAGGGAGAGCCTCGCGGCGGCCGAGTCGCGTATCGCCTCGGCGCTCCGCGCGCGGATCAGCGCCCAGTCGGGGTCGGCGGTGCTGATCAGGGGCGGTACGAACTGCACCCCGGTGACCCGGGCGCCGCGCACCTTGACGGCCAGCGGCACCAAATGCTCCAGCATCGGACGCGGGATGTCGGTGCGGAACATGCCCTTCGACGCCCGGGCCAGCTGGTTGAACCTGACCAGCACGGTCGCCGGGTCGGCCTGGTGGAGCAGGGCGTCCAGCACGCACCGCTGGCGTCCCATGCGCGTGTAGTCGTCGCTGAAGGTGCGCGACCGGGCGAACCACATGGCGTCCGCGCCGGGCAGCCTGCGGGTGCCGGCCTTGACCAGGCCCTCGTTGTACTTGCCGAACACCACGTCGGTCGGGACGGTCAGCGTCAGGCCGCCGAGCGCGTCGATGATCTTGGCCAGCCCCCACATGTTGACCAGGGCGTACCAGTCGATGTCCAGGCCCAGGGTGTAGCCGATGGTCTGCTTGAGCGTCTCGGGGCCCATGCCGCGGCGGCCGCCGAACAGCTCAGGGTGGGTCTCGGCGTACTCCCACACCGCGAACAGCAGGTCCTCGCGCGAGCCGTCGGGGTTGGCGGGAAGGCGGAACCCGGCCGGGAACCTGCGCCGCATGGGGCTGCCGGGAGGGAAGCGCACCTTCTCCAGGTTGCGCGGCAGGCTCAGGAGCACGGTGTCACCGGTGCGGACGTCCACGCTGGCCACGTTGAGGCTGTCGGTGCGCACGCCGACCCGGTCGGGCTGCCAGTCGCCGCCGAGGAGCAGGACGTTCACCCGCGTCCTGCCCGCCCACGGGTCGGCGGGCGGCGCGCCCGGGCTGGGCGCGGCCGCCGCCGCGGTGGCCGGGGCGTCGAACACCGTGTCCAGCGTCTCTCCCGACACCATGGCGTACTGGGCGACGACCACGAACGGGATCGCCACGGTCACCGCGAGCGTCCCGGCGAGGACGCCGGAGACCACCTGCCCGGCCCGCGGCAGCTCGCCCGGCCGCAGGATCACGTACGAGCGGACCAGCAGGGCGAACCAGCCGAGCGCCGCGACCAGCGCGATGGCGACGATGGCGCGCAGCCACGCGGGGTCGAGCAGGCGGCCCGCCAAGCCCGCGTCCGCCGTGAGCGCGACGGCCCCGAGCGCCGCGAGCAGGACACCGTACGCGCACAGCAGCAGCGCCCCGGTACGGCGGCGCCCGGCGCGCAGATGCGCCGCGCCCGGCAACAGGGCCGACAGGGCCGTCCACCCGATGACCGCGGCCGTCTCCCGTGGCTTGATCTTCTCCGGCAACGCTCATCCCCTTCGATCAAGGGGGCAATCTAACCGCCGCAGCCGACACGGACGTGAACGCGCCGGGAACACCCGTCGAGTTGTACAGGTACGCGAAGAAAGAGACACCCAACCAACCGGCTGGCACACGCACCACCACCAGAAAGCCCCGAGCGGCCACCTAAAGCGGCAACCGCCCACCTGCCCCGCGCTGCTCCCTCCCGTCCCCGCTTCTTCTCGTCCCGCTTCCTCCGGTGGGCTTTCTCATCGGCGCCGCGTCGGCGGGATGATGGACGGTGGTTGTCGGCGCCGTCTTACGGCGGGGACCCGGCGGGCCTCTCCCGTCATCGCATCAGGGATGGCGAGCGGCTACCAGGGGATGCCGAACAGGCCGTAGTACGCTGCGGTGATCATGAGCATGGCGGTGCCGCCGAGTACGGCGGCGAGCGCGAAACGCTGCCAGCGTCCCGGCTCCCAGCCGTCCCGCAGGGCGGTGACGACGGCGGCGACCGTCGTGACCTCCTGCACCATCATGAGGATCGCCAGCACCCGGACCACGAGCCACCCCGAGAGCACGGCAGGCCACGCCCCCGCCTGGTTCACCGAGAACAGCACGATCAGCGTGATGAACGCCATCACGGCGGCGAGCAGGCCCACGCCCGTCCAGGCCATGCGGCGCAGGCGACGGCGGATCCCCGGCCACAACTCAGGGCGGGACGCGATGGCGTCCCGGCCGCGCAGCCGTACGACCATCTCGGTGACCGGCGCGGCGACGTAACCAACGGCGGTCAGCGTCAGCGCGAAGCCCAGGATGGCGCCGCGCGCGTACCACGGGGCCGTGGGCACGTCGGCCGCGACGTACCGCTGCACGGGGGTGGCGCCCGCGATCTGCGCCCCGGCCGGCGGCCGCGTCGTGCCGGGCAGCCCGAGCACCCAGTTGGCCAGCGTCTCCAGGTATCCGTGGGCGAACGGCCCGCCGTTCACCCTCATCGCGTGGTCGGCGCCGCCCAGGAAGCGGATGGTGTAGCCCGAGTTGCGCGCGTCCTGCAGCGCGGCGGTGAGCTTCTGGGTGCTCTCCACGAACGGGATCGACGGGTCCATCGTGCCGTACAGCGCCAGCATCGGCTGCGTCACCCGCCGCAGCACCGGCACGCTGTCATAGCGCAGGAAGTCGAAGCCGACGCCGCCCATCGCCTTGGTCAGCAGCTCGCGGACCCCGGCGGGCGCGTGCAGGCGTTCGAGCTGCTCGTTCAGCGCCCACGCGACCTGCCGCATCGGTGACACGACGGGGGCGGACACCATCACGGTGAAGGCGACGTCCATGCTCTTGGCCGCCGCGATGGGGATCACCCAGGTGCCCTCGCTGACGCCCCACAGGCCCGTGCGGCCCGGGTCGACGTCGGCGCGCTGCCGCAGGACCTCGATCATGTGGAGGGCGTCGTCGGCGAGCAGGGTGAAGTCGCGGTGGCGGAAGTCGTACCCGACCGTCCGCTTGTCGTAGGTGAGCGTCACCACTCCGGCCCGCGCCAGCCAGGTGGCCTGCGTCGTGAACTCGCCCCGGTCGCCAGAGCCCGAGCCCTGGACGAAGACCAGCGCGGGATGGCGTCCGGGAGTGCGCGGCGACCTGATCGTCGCCGTGAGCGTGGTGCCCTGCGTGGGCACCGAGATGTCCTTGACGTCGATGGGGCCGTCGTGCGGGACCGCGCCGTACTCGGCGGCGGGCTGCGCCGGCAGGGCCTGGAGGCCCGCGCTCTGGCTCAGCCGGGGCGGGTCGAAGGACGGAGGGGACAGCACGTAGCCCACCGTGGCCAGGACCCCGAGCAGGACCCCGACCGCCACGCTCAACCGGCTCCGGACGCTCACGCCACCTCCTCCTCAAGGCGGCTCGTCGTCGGACCGTGCACCGTGGCCGACTTCACAGGCGGGCCTGCCCTGGTGCGCATGTCCTCTATACGAGGGCGTTCCGCCCTTAATATGACCTCCGATCATCAGGTTAAGTCACGCGGATGGAACGATGGTGCTTGAGGGGCCACCTTTGTCGGTGAGACCTGTTAGCTTCCTGCGACATGCGTGTGCTGCACACCTCCGACTGGCATCTGGGCCGGGCCTTCCACCGCGAAAGCCTGCTTGAGGCCCAGGCCGCCTTCGTCGACCACCTGGTGGAGACGATCAGGTCGGAGCGCGTCGACGTGGTGGTGGTCGCCGGCGACGTGTACGATCGCGCGCTTCCTTCCGTCGACGCGGTGGCGCTGTGCAACGAGACGCTGCGCCGGCTCGTCGCCGAGAACGTCCGCACCATCCTGATCAGCGGCAACCACGACTCCGCGCGCAGGCTCGGCTTCGGCGCCGACCTGATCGACGCGGCCGGCGTGCACCTGCGCACCGACCCCGCCCGCGTCGCCGAGCCGGTCGTCATCGACGGCGTCGCCTTCTACGCCATCCCCTACCTCGAACCCGAGGTCGTCCGCGCGCCGTGGGAGCTGGCCGAGCGCAGCCACTCGGCCGCCATCGAGCACGCCATGGCGTTGATCCGCGACGACCTGGCCGGGCGCGGCACCCGGTCGCTCGTGCTCGCCCACGCCTTCGTCACCGGCGGTCAGGGCAGCGACAGCGAGCGCGACATCAGCGTCGGCGGCGTCGCGCACGTGCCGGTCACCGCCTTCGACGGCGTCGACTACGTCGCCCTGGGCCACCTGCACGGCCGGCAGCGCATGAGCGAGTCCGTCCGCTACTCCGGGTCGCCGATCGCGTACTCGTTCTCCGAGGCCGCGCACGTCAAAGGGTCCTGGCTCGTCGACATCGGGCCCGGCGGCCTCGGCGCCGCCGAGTTCGTGCCCGCCCCGGTGCCGCGCCCGATCGCCCGCGTCAGCGGCCGGCTCGCCGATCTGCTCACCTCAGAGCGGTGGGCGCGGTTCGAGGGCCATTGGCTGCAGGTCACCCTCACCGACCCGGTGCGGCCCAAGAGCGCGATGGAGAGCCTGCGGCGGCGCTTCCCGCACACGCTGGCCCTCGCCTTCGAGCCCGAGACCACCGCGCAGGCCGCCCCCCGCGCGGCCCGTCTCTCCGGCCGCCCCGAGATCGAGGTCGCGCTCGACTTCATCCGCGAGGTGCGCGGCGAGCCGGCCGACGACGACGAGACGCGGCTGCTGCGCGAGGCCGTCGAAGCCTGCCGAGCCAAGGAGGCTCTCGCGTGAGGCCCCATTCCCCGTCCGTCCACCGCCGCCGCGCCACACGCCGTGGCGGCGAGGCGCACCCCCGCACGGCGGAAAGGGGGTGCCGCCGATGAGGCTGCACCGGCTGCGGCTGAGCGCCTTCGGCTCCTTCCCCGGCGAGGAGGAGGTCGACTTCGACGCCCTCGGCGAGGCGGGCCTGTTCCTCGTGCACGGCCCGACGGGCGCGGGGAAGACCACCGTGCTCGACGCCGTGTGCTACGCGCTGTACGGCCAGGTGCCCGGCCAGCGCAACAGCGCCCGGCGCCTGCGCTGTGACCACGCTCCCGCCGATCGCGGGCCTAAGGTCGTTCTGGACGTCACCCTGCGCGGCAGGCGCTTCCGCCTCACCCGCTCGCCGGTCTGGCAACGCCCGAAGCTCCGCGGCGAGGGCCTGATCGAAGAGAAGGCGAAGGTCCTGCTCGAGGAGGTTCTCCCGTCCGGCGAGCGCGTCTTCCTGTCCAGCCGCGCCGACGAGACCGGCGAACTGGTGGGCGGGCTGCTCGGCATGAACGCCGACCAGTTCTGCCAGGTCGCGATGCTGCCTCAGGGAGATTTCGCCCGTTTCCTGCGCGCGGACGGCGAAGAGCGGCGCAAGCTGCTCGAAAAGCTGTTCTCCGTCAAGATCTTCAGCGATGTCGAGCGGTGGCTGGCCGACCACCGCACCGCCGCAGGGCACGAACGCCAAGAGTCACGCCAGCGCGTCGACTCCGTCATCGACCAGATGCGCGGCGCCGCCGGTCCCGCCCTCCTGGCCCCCGCAGACGCCCCCACCACCGACACCACTCCCACGACGCTCGCCCCGGACGCCGCGGAACGACCGCTGGAGTGGGCGCAGGCGCTGCTCGCCGTGGCGCGGGAAGCCTACGAGACCGAGACTCGAACCCAGGTGGCGAGCGAGGCGGCGCTGCGGTCGGCGCGCGCCGAGATCGAGGCGGCCCGCGAGCTGGCCCAGCGGCAGCGCGCCCACGCCGAGGCGCTGGCACGCCGCGACGCCCTCGACCGCACCGCCGACGAGCGTTCCGACCTTGAGTCCATCCTCGCCGAGGCGGCTCGCGCGGACGCTGTGCTGCCCCTCGTCCAGCAGGCCGAGCAGCGCGCCGAGGCCGCCGCCAAGGCCGAAGGCCTGGCCGCGGACGCCGTGGCCCGTGCCCTCCCGCTCACCGGCAGACTATCCGCCGCCCACGCCCTCGATCCCAGCGCACCACACCCGCTCAACCAGTTCGAGTCCGCCTCGCGTGACGGCGGCGTACCGCACGTGCCGGAGTCTTCCGGCGTCCGGGTGCGGGACGCGTCGGGCGTGTCGCGCCTGGGTGAGCCGGTCAGTCCCGAATGGCTGGCCGAGTTGGCCCAGGCCCGCCGTGACGAGATCGTGCGGCTGGAGCAGCTCCGGCCTGAAGAGACGCGCTTGGCGGGCCTGCGCGAGCAGCTCGCCGCGTCCGGAAAGCGCCTCGCGGTGCTCGCGGCACAGGAGGCCGAGACCGCCGAACGGCTCGCGACGCTGCCCGAGCTGCGCCGGCAGACCGGCGAGCGCCTCGCGCAGGCGCGCCTTGCGGCTTCCGGGCTCCCCGGGGCCCGCGCCGCCGTGTCCGCCGCGACCCGCGACCTCGAGGCCGTCCGCCGCCGGGACGCCTTGGCCGAGCGGCTCGCCGCCGCCGCGCGCGACCTGCTGAGCGCCCTCGCCGCCCTCCCCGCTGACCTTCGCGTCTCATCACCGTCCGAACCCTCCGACCCCATGAGAATGGCCGAGTCCGCGGCGCGGGTGGGCGAGGGTGCGGGTGACGCGGCGCCGGTGGAGGCGGGCGTGCATCTCGCGTCCGGCGGGCTTGCCGATGTGCGGCTCGGCGCGGCGCCGTCGGCGGGGGAGTCGGTGGTCCTCGGGCCTGATCCCCTCGCGGAGGTGGCGCGAGGGGTGGCGTCCGGGGGACGGTTCGCGTCCAGCGCGGCGCGGGTGCGGCAGGTCGCGCGGGAGGTCCACGACCGGCTCGCCGCGCTCGAACGGGCGCATCGCGACGAGCTGGCGGGACTGGAGCTTCGCCGCGCCGAGGAGGCACGGTTCACCGAGGTCCGCGCCAAGCTGCGAACCCTGGACGACCGGCTCGCCGAGCTGGCCGAGCGCGAGGCCGCCCTGTCCGCGGCCCGCGCCGAGCTTCCCGCCCGCTTGGAGGACGTCCTCGGACGGCTCGCGACGGTGCGGGCCGAGGCCGCGCTGATCCCGGGCGCCGCGGCGGCCTGTCAGGCCGCCGCCGTCCTGCTGGAGCAGGCGTCGCGTCGTGACGCGCTCACGGCCGAGCTCGAAGCCGCCGAAGGCGAACGGCGCCGGGCAACCGACGAGGCCCAAGAGGTGCGCGACCGGCTCCAGGCCATCAGGCAGGCCCGCATCGACGGCATGGCGGCAGAGCTGGCCCGCGGCCTGGTGCCCGGCGAGCCCTGCACGGTGTGCGGCTCCGCCGACCACCCCGCGCCCGCGTCCCCCGCGCTGCCCACCCCGACGGTGGACGACGAGCAGGCGGCCCAGACGCTGTCCGACGCCGCTCAGGAGGCGCGCCAGGCCGCCGAGGGCGCGGTCGCGGTGCTGTCCGCCCAGCTGCAGGACGCGACGCTTCGTGCCGAGGGCCTGTCGGCGGAGGCGGCGCGGGCCGCGCGTGACGAGGCCGAGGCCGAGCTGGCCCGTCTCCATCTGCTCGCCGAGCAGCTCCCCGGCATCGAGACGCGGGCCGGTTCCCTCCAGGACGAACTCGACGCCGCCACGAGCCAAGCGCGCGACCTCGATGTCCTGATCGCCGAGCAGCGCGCCCACCAGGCCGGGCTGCGCCAGGAGCTCGGCCACCTGACCGAGGTCCTGGACGCGGCGCGCGGAGGCGACGACACGGTGAGCGCTCGTCGTGCCCGGGTCACCGGCGAGACCGACCTGCTGGTCGTCGCCGTCCAGGCCGCCACTCGCGTGGGCGAGACCGCCGACGCTTACACCGAGGCGCGCGCCGCCGTCCTCCGCGCCGCCGAGGACAAGCCCGCCACGGCGGGCGCCACCAACCCGCCTGACGTCGAGGATGAGCAGGTCGCGGCGCGGGCGGTCGTTTGGCGTGACGCTCGGGATGAGCTGACGGCGGCGCGGGCCGAGGAGGCGTTGCGCGAGGCCGAGGACGCGCTGGCCAGGCTGCGGGAGGCCGCCGAGGGCGAGGCCGCGCTCGTGGAGGCGGTGGGCCGCATCGAGGCCGAGATCGCCGAGTTGAGCGAGACGGCGACGCGCGTCGGCCTGGAGATCGCCGCCGAGCGCGCCGCCGAGACGAACACCGCCGCCGACGCCGCACGGCTCACAGAGCGGCTGGCCGAGGCCAGAGGCGAGGACGCCACGCTCGCCGCGCGGCTCGAACGGCTCCACGACGAGGCCGAACTGCTGCGGGACGCCGTCGAAACCGCGCGGCTCGCCCTGGCCGAGAGCGCGGAACGGGACGCCGCCGTGGCCAGGGCCGAGAGCGCCGCGGCGAAGGCCGGCTTCGCCGGCCTGGCGGACGTGCGGGCCGCCACCCGTCCGGCGGCGGCGCGCGATTCCATGACCGAGCGACTGCGGGCGCTGGACGCCGAGCGCGCCGCCGTGGTCAAGGTGCTGGCCGACCCCGCGCTGGCGGCCGCGGCCGCCGTGCCCGCGCCCGACCTGCCCGTCCTCGCCGAAGGCCACGACCGGGCCGAACGCGAGCACGCCGTGCGCACCTCCGCCCGCGATCAGGCCAAGGGACGGTACGACGAGCTGCTGGCGCTCACCGGGAGGCTGGAGGCGGCGCTGGCCGACTGGCGGCCCGCGGAGGACCGCTACCGCCTGGCCAAGCGCCTCGCCGAGCTGGCCGTCGGCACCTCCTCCGACAACAGGCACGACATGCGTCTGTCGTCGTACGTCCTGGGGGAGCGGCTGCGCCAGGTCGTGGACGCCGCCAACGAGCGGCTCGACCACATGTCCGGCGGTCGCTACAGCCTGCTGTACGACGTGCGCAAGTCGGCCGCGGACCGCAAACGGTCCGGCGGCGGGCTCGGGCTGCGCGTCCTCGACGGCTGGACCGGCGCCGACCGCGACCCCGTGACGCTGTCCGGCGGCGAGGCGTTCATGACCTCGCTGGCGCTCGCCCTCGCGCTGGCCGACGTGGTGACCGCCGAGGCGGGCGGCGTGGAGCTCGGCACGCTCTTCATCGACGAGGGCTTCGGCACGCTGGACGACGAGACGCTCGACGGCGTCCTCGACATCTTGGACGAACTGCGCGACGGCGGCCGGGCGGTCGGCATCGTCAGCCACGTCGCGGAGCTGCGGGCCCGCGTGCCCGCGCAGCTCAAGGTGACCAAGCAACGGTTCGGCTCCACCCTCGCCGTCGCCGTCCCGGCCTGAACCACCCCGGCACACCGGAGCCGCCGCCGCCCCCAAGCCCCGCCCCGATGAGACCCGGCAGATTCCGCATCGCACCGCGCTGCGGGTGGGTCTCGTCGGTCGCCACACTCTGCGGCGCGTGTGTCGCCGGTCGGCTGATCTGTGGTGTGGTGAGCGCCGGCCCGCTTCACCTGGCGGTGCGGGTGGGTGGGTGGTGGGTCAGGTGGCGTTGAGGAGGTCGAGTACTGCTCTGGGGGTCAGCAGGTAGGCGCCGATGATCAGGGCCGCGCCGGAGACGAGCAGGAAGAGGAAGACGAAGAACCCGCCGGGGAACGGGGTCAGCCGTGCGAGCTGGTCGGCGTCGGAGTCGGGCGCGCGGCCTCGGCGGCGTTTGCGGCGCAGCTCCAGGATCGGCCGGACGCCGCCGATGAGCAGGAACCACGCCGCGAGCTGCGCGCCCACCGTCTGGATGTCGGAGGAGGCGAACCAGGACAGCGCGAACACCGCTCCGCCGATCGTGAGGAGCGACACCACCCCGAAGACGTTGCGGATCATCAGCAGCATGCAGGCGAGCAGCAGGAGGATCGTCCAGAGCAGGATCGTGATGTACCCGAGGGCGGTGAGCCAGGCTGCGCCCAGCCCGAGCAGCGACGGGGCGACGTACCCGGCGGCCGCCGTGAAGATCATGCCCGGTCCGGTGGGGCGTCCTCGGGTCAGGGTGACGCCGGAGGTGTCGGAGTGCAGACGGATGCCCTGGAGCTTGCGCCGGGTGAGCAGCGCCACGAGCGCGTGCCCTCCCTCGTGCGCGACCGTGATCAGGCCTCTGGAGATGTGCCATGACGTGGGATAGACGACCACACCCAGGGCGACGAGCGCTGCCAGCGCGGTGATCCACATGGGCGGGTCCGGCTGCGCGGTGGTCAGCCTTGCCCAGAGACCGCTGAGCGTCTGCAGGGTCCACCTCCATCGGTTGCGCCGCCGGACGGTGCCGTGGGCGAGAGCACGCGGACATAGCCTCGCATGCCCGATGACACGCCATGTCCCGTGACCGACTAGAACAAGATTCGGTTAGGGGAAGTCGTGCCCTCGTGCCTGCTTTCTGCTGCGGTTCGAGGAGTTCGTGGTGTGGCGCCGAGGGGGGTCCGGCGGCCCGAGGCCGATGAGCGAGTCCTCAAGGCGTGAGGAGGGTGAGCGGTCCTCGGCGCATCGGTCGCGTGCTCCGGCGTGGTTCGGGCTCGGTGAAGTCCGGGTGCCGGTGGTATGCCGGTGACGGGATCGGCGTTCCGTCAAATGCGCTCTAAGCTGGGAGAGTGCACAACTCCCGTACACCGGCATCGCGACCCGCGGACCACCAGAAGGTGATCCGCGGGTTCTTCGATGCCTTCGGGCGAGGTGACACCGACGCCCTCGGACGGTGTTACCACCCGGATATCAGCTTCGGTGATCCTGTCTTCCTCGAACTGGAAGGCCGGGCCCTCGTCGTGGGCATGTGGAGCATGCTGCTCGCGTCGGTGACAGATCTTCAGGTGTCGGCGTGGGACATCACGGCCGACGAGCATTCGGGCGGCGCTCGATGGTCGGCCGGCTACGTCCTGCGGCGCAACGGCAGACGGGTCGTCAACCAGGTCCAGGCGCAGTTCCGGTTCGAGGACGGGCTGATCGTGCGCCACCACGACGACTTCGACTTCCGCGACTGGTCGACGCTGGCGCTGGGGAGGCCGACCGGCATGCTGGTCGGCTGGACTCCGGCTCTGCGCCGCAGGATCCGCGACCAGGCGCGCCACCGGCTCGACGAGTACCTGCGAAGTGGGTCTCCCATATCGGGCTAAGGTCTGACACGGGCGGGTCCATCAGGTTGCATGTTCGTGACCGCCCCCGATCATCAGGGGAGGTGTCGATGTCGGATCGTCGTGTGCGCGGACTGAGGGACTTGATGCGCGCGCCGGTCGTGCGAGGTGGCGATCACGAGGTCGCCCCTGAGCATTCGATGGACCCCCGCCCGCAGGAGACCGATTCCCCGGCCACGCGGCACAGCGTGATCGACAACGCGATCTATGTCGACGGCAGGCGCGTCGACAGTCCGCCGTCGCTGGCCGAGGCGGTGGCCGCCCTGCGGTCCCGGCACGGCAGCATGGCCTGGATCGGCCTGTACCGTCCGGCGGAGTCCGAGATACTCAAGGTGGCCGGCGAGTTCGGGCTGCACGAACTCGCCGTCGAGGACGCCATCGTCGCCCACCAGCGGCCCAAGGCCGACCGGTACGGCGACACGCTGTTCCTGGTGCTGCGGGCCGCGCAGTACCTCGACTCGCCGGAGAAGGTGGAGTTCGGCGAGCTGCACGTCTTCGTCGGCCGTGACTTCGTGCTCACCGTGCGCCACAGCGAGGCCCCCGACCTGAGCCAGGTCCGGCGCAGGATGGAGAACGACCCCGACCTGCTGCGCCAGGGGCCGCAGGCGGTGCTGTACGCCATCCTGGACGCGGTGGTCGACGGTTACGCGCCGGTCGTGGCGGGCCTGCAGAAGGACATCGACGAGATCGAGGTGCAGGTCTTCGGCGGCGACCCGGCGGCGCCGCGGCGCATCTACGCCCTCTCGCGCGAGGTCATCGAGTTCCAGCGGGCGACCCGGCCGCTGCTGGAGATGCTGAGCAACCTGATCGCCGGCTCGCCGAAGTACGGCGTCGACGGCGAGCTGCAGCGCTATCTGCGCGACGTGGCCGACCACGCGATCACCGTGGTCGAGCGGGTGGACAACTTCCGCCAGATGCTCCAGGACATCCTCATCGTGAACTCCACGCTGGTCAGCCAGGCGCAGAACGAGGAGATGAAGAACGTCACCCAGGCCAGCTACGCCCAGAGCGAGGAGGTCAAGAAGATCTCCTCCTGGGCGGCCATCCTCTTCGCGCCCACCCTGGTCGGCACCATCTACGGCATGAACTTCACCCACATGCCCGAGCTCGGCTGGGCGTACGGCTATCCGTTCGCGGTCGCCCTCATGGCCGCGGTCTGCGTCACCCTCTATCTGATCTTCAAACGCCGCGACTGGCTCTGACCCGCCGACTGCGGAAGTCCGGTCCGCCGGGCGTGGCCCCGATCCGTCGCCCGGGGATTCGCTCCGCCGGACGCGGTCCCGGTCCGCCGGCAGAGGTCCGCGGGGCGTGGTCCGGTGGGCGGGGCGGGCGTTCCAGGTTTGATCCGCCGCGGTGCGATCGGGCGGCGGGATGAGACGCCCATTCCGGGTAGGTCCTCGCGTATGGAGGATCGTCTGCTGGAACTGCACGCCGTCGCGATGGACGAGTTCGGCCTGCGGGTGGGGATGGTCGCCGGCGACATGTGGGACGCTCCGACCCCGTGTTCGGAGTGGACCGTCCGCGATCTGGTGAACCACCTGCTGGTCGAGCAACTGTGGGTGCCGCCGCTGCTGGCGGGGGAGACGGTCGGCGGCGTCGGCGACCGCTTCGCCGGCGACCGGCTCGGCGACGACCCGGTGGCCCGCTGGACGGTGGCCGCCGTCGCCGCGCAGCGCGCGCTGGCCGAGCCGGGGGCGCTCGACCGGGACGTCCACCTGTCGTACGGGACGGTGAGCGCCCGGCACTACTGCATGGAGATGACCGCCGACCTCGCCGTCCACGCCTGGGACCTGGCCCGCGCCCTGCACGCCGACGACCACGTCGACCCGGGGCTGATGAGCGCGGCCTACGACCACCTGCTGCCGATGAAGGACACGCTGGCCGCCAGCGGCCTGTTCGGCGAGCCCGTGCCGGTGCCGGGGGACGCCGACGCGCAGACCCGCACCCTCGCCCTCACCGGCCGCCGCCCCTAGAGCACGCCGACCTTAGAAGACGCCGACCTCGAACACGCCGCCCCTCAGAGGGCGCCGCCGTCAGCCGAGGAGTTTGCGGGCGGCTTCCTCGATGTCGGACTCCGACAGCAGCACGTGGGCGGCCGCGTCGCCGAGCGGGACGAAGCTGTCCCTTGAGGTCACCCGGGCGACCCGGCCGGTGTAGCCGCTGTCGGCCAGCGCGGCGAGCACCCCTTCCGACACGCCTCCCGAGGCGCGGGTCTCGTCGGCGATCAGCACCCTGCCGGTCAGGTCGGCCGCGCGCAGCAGGTCGTCCACGGGCAGCGGCGACAGCCACCGCAGGTCGAGCACCCGGCAGCCGTACCCCTCGGCGGTGAGCCGGATCGCGGCCCGCAGGCTCATGCGCACCCCGTTGCCGAAGGTCACGATGGTGATGTCCCTGCCGTCGCCGTAGGAGCGGCCGCGGCCGATCGGCACGTGGGTCTCGGGCCACCGCGACGGCGGGACGTAGGGCGCGAGCCAACCATTGTCGCCCTCGTCCATCAGGTCGCGGGTGTTGTACAGGGCGATCGGCTCCAGGAACACCGACACCTCGCCGTCGGCCGCGGCGGCGGCGACGCAGGTGCGCAGCATCGCCGCGGCGTCGTCGGGCCGGGCGGGCGAGGCGACGACGAGGCCCGGGATGTCGCGCAGCGCCGCCACGGAGTCGTCGTTGTGGAAGTGGCCGCCGAACCCCTTCTGGTACGCGTACCCGGGCACGCGGACGACCATCGGGTTGCGGTAGGCGCCCTTGGAGAAGAACCGCAGCGTGGCCGCCTCGCCGCGGAGCTGGTCGAGCGCGTTGTGCAGGTACGCCAGGTACTGGATCTCGGGGATGGGCAGCAGCCCGGAGGCCGCCGAGCCGAGGGCCAGCCCGAGGATGGACTGCTCGTCGAGAAGGGTGTCGAAGACCCGTCCGGCGCCGAAGCGCTTGAGCAGCCCCCGCGTCACCCCGTACACCCCGCCCTTGCGGGCGACGTCCTCGCCGAACAGCATGATCTCGGGATGGGCGCCCATCAGGTCGGCGAGGGTGCGGTTGATGGACTGGGCGAGCGTCAGCGGCCCCTCGCGCTCTGGCGGGGTGTCGCCGAACAGCGGGCCGCGGTCGGCCGCCCGCCGCGCCGCCAGCGTCGCCACCTGGGCGGGGTGGCGGGGCGCGAGCGGCTCCATCACCTCGCGCGCGGACCCCAGCCTCGGCCGGCGGGTGCACTCAAGGGCGAGCTTCAGTACGTGCTCGCGCAGGGACTCGTAGCGTCCGGTCACCTCGTCGGGCGTGGTCAGCCCGGCCTCCACCAGCATCTTGGCCGTGGCGACCAGCGGATCGCGGCCCAGGTCGGCGGCGATCTCGCGCGGCGCGCGGTACGCCGACTCCACGTCGGAGCCGGCGTGCCCCATCAGGCGCACGGTGCGAAGGTGCAGGAACGCCGGCGATCGGCGGGTGCGCACGTGCTCGACGGCCTGCCTGGCCGCGTCGTACGCCTCGGCCAGGTCGCAGCCGTCGGCGCGGAAACTCGGGATCAGCGGGTGGCCGGCGGCCTGGACCCACCCCTCGGGGGTGCGCACGCTGATGCCGATGCCGTTGTCCTCGCAGACGAACAGGATGGGCAGCGGCAACCCCTGGTAGGCGCAGTACGCGGCGGTGTTGAACCCGGTCAGCGCGCTCGCGTGGTTGACCGAGGCGTCGCCGAAGCTGCACACCGCGATCGAGCCGGCCGGCCAGGGCGAGCCGGGGACGCCGAGCTTGCGGGCCCGCTCGATGGCGAAGGCCACGCCGACCGCCCGGGGCAGATGGCTGGCGATCGTCGAGGTCTGCGGGATGATAGCGAGGTCGGGGTGGCCGAAGACCTTGTGGCGCCCGCCGGCGATGGGCTCCTCGGCCGCGGCGGTGAGCCCGAGCAGCACGTCCCGCAGCCCTTCCTCGGCGAGGCGGCCGGCCTGCGCCGACCTGGTGAGGTAGAACGCCCCCGAGCGGTAGTGCAGCAGCGCGGGGTCGGTGGCGCGCAGAACCGCCGCCGGCGCGGCGTTGCCCTCGTGCCCGGCCGAGCCGATGGTGTAGAAGCCCTCGCCCTGCTCGCGGAGCCAGCGGGCGGCGATGTCGAGCAGTCTGCTGGCGAGCTGGATCTCGAACAGGTCGCGGCACAGGACGCCCGTCAGCGACGTGCCGGCCCGCACGGGCAGGCCCGGATCTCGTCGGTCGCCCGGGATCATCGCGGCGACCGACTCGAGGAAGTGCGTCTCTACTGTGTCGCGGGCCACAAGGCCGATTATGTCGCCACGAACCGCGTCGCGTCCCGTGGCTTGCCGAGACCGTCTCATCATCGGTCCGCACCAGGAGATTTGACTGCGATCAATGACCGTTTGTCAGATCCCCCAACCACTGTCGCCCCCTGGCCGTCCTATCTGACAAAGGAATGACGTGGCACCCTCAAGCCGCGTTAAGGCAACGGGAAGGATGGATCCCCCGTGTTACAACGCATCCGCGCCATCGTCGTGGCGATGGCGATGGGCGCCGGAGCCCTCGCTCTGGTGGCCACGCCGGCGACGGCCGTGGTACAGGCGGCGCCCACCGTCTCCTCGGTGGACGTCAGCCCCGACACGGTCCGCGTCTACGACAGGGACGGCAAGGCCGTCACCTTCAGCTTCCTGGTCGACGGCGCCACCACCGGTGGCTTCACGCTGAAGCGGCCCGACGGGTCGACCGTCGACGTCGAGGCCAAGAAGGTCGGCGACACCGACGGCAAGCAGAAGTGGCAGGGCACCCGCACGTTCACCCGGTCGGACGCCGACGGCGAGTGGAACGTCACCGCCAAGGCGACCAGTGTGGTCGGCACCGGGACGGCGAGCAAGGCCTTCCAGGTCAAGCAGATCTGGCGCACCCACATCTCGGGCTTCCGGGTCGGTCCCGACCCGGTCGACGAGGGTGACCGGCTCGCGGCGCGCGGCCGCCTGACGGTGGAGCGCGCGAGCGACTGGGACGGCTACCGTGGCAAGCGCGTCACGCTGCTGTTCAAGGCCGACGGCGCGCACCGCTGGAAGGCCGTCGGGCACGACTGGACCGACCGCGGTGGCCGGTTCTGGATCGGCGCCAAGGCCGTGGAGTCCGGCTGGTTCCGCGCGGTCTTCACCGGCGCCTCCGGCGTGCGCGGGACGGCCAGCCGCTCCGAGCACGTCAAGGTGCGCGAGGTCTTCAAGCCCGCCGCCACCCGCATCGTCAAGTACAACGCCTATCCCGAGCCCGTGAAGTACGGCAAGTACGTCAAGCAGACGGGCAAGCTGCAGGTCTGGGACGGCCACCGCTGGGCCGCCTACGACCACGTGAAGGTCGCGCTGTACTTCAAGCGGGCCGGTCACAGCAAGTGGGAGTACGTCAAGACGGCCGGCACCAACGGCGCCGGGGCCTTCTACACCAAGGTCAAGGCGTGGCACTCCGGCTACTGGAAGATCAAGTTCAAGGGGAGCCACGACACCAAGGCCTCCAGCAGCAAGAGCGACTACGTGAAGGTCAAGAAGTAGCGCACGACATGATCACCGCGAGGTGACGGCGGCCCGGGAGCCTGGCGCTCCCGGGCCGTCCGCGTCCGGCGCCCTGGCCGGGCGGGACCGGCGGGACCGGCGGGACCGTCTCCGCTGGACGGTCGCGTCAGCCGGAGCGGCGGACGTCAGCCGGAGCCGCGCACGTCAGTCGGTGCGGCGGAACTGGACGATGGCGACGCCGAGCAGCGCGACGCCCATCAGCGCCACGATCGCGAGTTCGACGCCGGTCGTGACCCGCCAGCCGAACCAGTGGACGCCCGGGTTGAGCGCCGCGACGGCCTGCGGCCCGACGTCCAGATGGGTGAAGACGGCGTGGCGCATCGGGTCGACGACGTACGTCAACGGGTTGACCTTGGTGAGCAGGGCCAGCCACGCAGGCAGGTTGGCCAGCGGGAACATCGCGCCGGACAGGAAGATCATGGGCATGATCGCCATCTGCATGATCCCGAAGAACGACTGCATGTTCTTCATCCGGGCCGCCAGGCTCACGCCGAACGCGGTGATGGTGAACGAGGCGAGGAACATCTCGCCGAGCAGCGTGAGGATCAGCGAGGGTGAGTAGGGGACGTGCACCAGGCCCCCCAGGGCCAGGATGATGACGCCCTGCCCGGTCGCCACGATGCCGCCGCCCAGGCACTTGCCGATCACGATGGACGCCCGGCCGACCGGGGCGACCAGCATCTCGCGCAGGAACCCGAACTCGCGGTCCCACACGATCGAGCCCGCGGAGAACATCGCCGTCGTGATCACCGTCATGGCGATCACGCCCGGGTAGATGAACGTGCGGAAGTCGACGCCCTGCCCGGGGCCGCGGGAGACCAGCGTGCTCAGGCCGGTGCCCATCACGAACAGCCACAGCGCGGGCTGGACCAGCGTGGACACCATGCGGGTGCGGTCGTTGACGAACCGCAGCATCTCACGGTGCAGCACGATCTTGATCGCCCGCAGGTCGTGCCGCAGGCTGCGCCCGGGGACGTGCACCCGGACCACTCCGGGCGCGGTGACGCCTGTGGTCATCGCCTTACCTCCTCGCCATCGCGCGCATCCACGCCGAAGCGCCGCTCTCGCCCTCGGCGTCGCGGATCGTGGAGCCGGTGTAGTTCATGAAGACGTCGTCGAGCGACGGCCGGGACACGTTGACCGACTGGATCGGCACGCCCAGCTCGGCGAACAGCCGGGGCACGAACGCCTCGCCGGAGGGGACGGCGAAGGTGACCACGCCCTCCCGCAGGGCGGCCTCCAGCTCGAAGCGCTCCTTGAGCGCGGCGATCGCGCGCTGGTCGTCGGCGGTGTGGATCTGGACGCGGTCCTTGCCGACGCTCGCCTTGAGCGCCTCGGGGGAGTCGACCACGACGATCTCGCCGTGGTCGATGATCGCGATGCGGTCGCAGTACTCCGCCTCGTCCATGTAGTGCGTCGTCATGAAGATCGTGATGTCCTCGGTGCGCCGGAGCCTGTTGATGTAGCCCCAGATGGCCGAGCGGGTCTGCGGGTCGAGGCCGACGGTCGGCTCGTCCAGGAACAGCACCCTGGGGGAGTGCAGCAGCCCGCGGGCGATCTCCAGTCGGCGCTTCATGCCGCCGGAGAAGGTGTTCACCTTGGCGTCCTTGCGGTCCCAGAGCGCCACCATCTCCATGACCTGCCGGATGCGCTCGCCGACCGCCTCCCTCGGCACCCCGTACAGCTCGGCGTGGAAGCGCAGGTTCTGCTCGGCGGTGAGGTAGCCGTCCAGCGTCGGGTCCTGGAAGACCAGCCCGATGTTGCGCCGGACCTCGTCGCGCTCCTTGGCCACGTCGTGCCCGGCCACGGACGCGTGGCCGCCGGTCGGCCGGGTGAGCGTGCAGAGCATGCTGATCGTGGTGGTCTTGCCGGCGCCGTTCGGGCCGAGGAAGCCGAACACCTCTCCGGGACGGACCTCGAAGTCGATGCCCTTCACCGCCTCGAAGTCGCCGTAGCTCTTGCGCAGCCCCCGTACGGCGACGGCGGGCGCCTCGCTTGTCGTCATCGTTGCCGTTCCTCCTCGTCACCGTCGTCGGCGAGGATCGCGAAGACGGACCGTCTGGTGGTCTTGAGCAGTTCGCGCGCGGCCCGCACCTGCCCGGGGCTGGCGACCTGGGTGAGCTGGCCGAAGGCCTCGCCGAGCTGCCCCCACAGCATCCGCAGCTCCATCATGTCCTCGGGCAGCGTGCGGGCGACCTGCGACCAGGGGTCGCCGGGCACGCGGGCGTCGACGTGCCGGCGGCCCGCCTCGGTGAGGACGTAGGTGCGGCTGCCGCCGGACTCCTCGCCGGTGACCAGCCCCTCGTCCTCGAGTTGCTGGAGGGCCGGGTACACCGAACCGGGGCTCGGCCGCCAGAGGCCCTGGCTGCGGTGCTGGATCTCCTGGATCATCTGGTAGCCGTTGCGGGCGCCCTCGCTGAGCAGGGACAGCAGGGCCGCCCGAACTTCCCCGCGCCGCACCCGGGGCGGGAAGTGCGGCCCCCGCGGCGGGCCCGGTGACGGCGGGCCCGGTGGCGTTCCGGGCGGCGGGCCCGGTGGCCCGGCGAAGTTCGAAGCGTCCATCTCACCGATCTTCCAACTATCGAGATACGTTGACGATATATCTAGATAGTTGGCAGAACAACCCCCAAGTCAGGACATGGGGGAAGAGTGCGGCGCACCCTGGAGGGCGGTCGTCGGGGAAGGGAGCGGGAAAGAAGTGCGTAGTTAGCGGTCGTTAACCGGCGGCTCGCGCCGCCCCCGGCCCCTCGGTGAGGCCGGCCAGGTCGGCGAGGGCGGCGCGGGCCATGCGGTGCAGGAGGGCGGCCATGGCGTCGCGGGGCAGTTCGCCCGCGCTGTGCGGGGTGGAGTTCAGCAGGCCGAAGACCGCGTGCGTCGCGGCGCGCAGCCGCGGCGGCGGCACGTGCGGGTACAGCTCGCTCAGCACCGTCACCCACTCCTCGACGTACAGCCGCTGCAGCCGCCTGACCTGCCGCCGGGCCGGCTCGGGGACGTTGCCGAGCTCACGGTCGTGCACGGTGATCAGCGCCGGGTGGTCGAGCGCGAAGTCGATCTGGCCGGTGAGCAGCGCGTCCAGGGCTGCTCGCCCGTCGGCGGCCCGGGTGGCGCGTTCCACCGCCGAGGTGCGCAGCCGGTCGCTGATGTCCAGCAGCATCTCGGCGAGCAGGGACTCCTTGCCGCTGAAGTGGCGGTAGAGCGCCGGCCCCGAGATGCCGACCGCCCCGCCGATCTCTTCGATCGACACCCCGTGGAAGCCGCGGGCGGCGAACAGCCCCGCCGCCGCGTCCAGGATTTCCCTGCGGCGGGAGCCCGGAACGCGGTTAGGACTCCGCACAACGGTCATGAACCGCAATAGTAGACGAATCTGTTAATGATGACTAACATCCGAGGCGGTGTTAGCGGACGTTAACCCGAGGGAGGTGCGTGCGACCATGGCCCCTGTGCTCCGGACGACGGTCGGCCCGGGCGGCGAGGAGTTCAAGCGCAACGCGGAGGTCAACGAGCGCCTGGCCGCTGAGCTGCGCGAGCGCCTGGCCGTCGCGGCCCTGGGCGGTCCCGAGCGCTCCCGCGCCCGGCACGTCGAGCGCGGCAAACTGCTGCCGCGCGACCGCGTCGGCACGCTGCTGGACCCCGGCTCCCGCTTCCTGGAGCTGTCCCCGCTGGCCGCCACCGGGCTGTACGGGGACGAGGCGCCCGCCGCGGGCATCATCACCGGCGTCGGCCGGGTCTCCGGCAGGGAATGCGTGATCGTCGCCAACGACGCCACCGTCAAGGGCGGCACCTACTACCCGATCACCGTCAAGAAGCACCTGCGCGCCCAGGAGGTCGCCCTCCACAACCACCTGCCGTGCGTCTACCTCGTCGACTCCGGCGGCGCGTTCCTGCCGCTGCAGGACGAGGTGTTCCCCGACCGCGAGCACTTCGGCCGCATCTTCTACAACCAGGCGACCATGTCCCGGCGCGGCATCCCGCAGATCGCCGCCGTCCTCGGCTCCTGCACCGCCGGCGGCGCGTACGTGCCGGCCATGAGCGACGAGGCCGTCATCGTGCGCGGCCAGGGCACGATCTTCCTCGGCGGCCCGCCGCTGGTGAAGGCCGCCACCGGCGAGGAGGTCACCGCCGAGGAGCTCGGCGGCGGCGACGTGCACGCCCGGGTCAGCGGGGTCACCGACCACCTCGCCGACGACGACGCCCACGCGCTCGCCATCGTCCGCGACATCGTCGCCACCCTCCGCCCGGCCGGCCCCGCCGCCTGGGAGCGCGCCCGGCCCGAAGAGCCGCTGCACGACCCGCGCGACCTGTACGGCATCGTGCCCGCCGACACCCGCACCCCCTACGACGTCCGCGAGGTGATCGCCCGGGTCGTCGACGGCAGCCGGTTCCTTCCGTTCAAGGCCGAGTACGGCCCCACGCTGGTCACCGGCTTCGCCCACGTCCACGGCCACCCGGTCGGCATCGTCGCCAACAACGGCATCCTGTTCGCCGAGTCGGCGCTCAAGGGCGCCCACTTCATCGAACTGTGCGACCAGCGCGCCATCCCCCTGGTGTTCCTGCAGAACATCAGCGGGTTCATGGTGGGCAGGGCCTACGAGCACGGCGGCATCGCCAAGCACGGCGCCAAGATGGTCACCGCCGTCTCCTGCGCCCGGGTGCCGAAGTTCACCGTGGTCATCGGCGGGTCGTTCGGCGCGGGCAACTACGCGATGGCCGGGCGCGCCTACTCGCCGCGCTTCCTGTGGATGTGGCCGAACGCCCGCATCTCGGTCATGGGCGGCGAGCAGGCGGCCAACGTGCTCGCGACGGTGCGTCCCGGCGACCCGGACGGCGAGGCGGAGTTCAAGCGCGCCATCCGCGAACGGTACGAGGAGCAGGGAAACCCCTACTACTCCACCGCCCGGCTGTGGGACGACGGCGTGATCGACCCGGTCGACACCCGCACCGTCCTCGGGCTGGCCCTGTCGGCGGCGGCCGGCGCCCCCCTCGACCCCATCGGCTACGGCGTCTTCCGGATGTGACCATGCCCTCAACGCCCTCCATGCCCTCGATGCCCTCGATGTTCGACACCGTTCTGGTCGCCAACCGCGGCGAGATCGCGCTGCGCGTCATCAGGACGCTGCGACGGCTCGGCGTCCGATCCGTCGCCGTCCACAGCGACGCCGACGCCGGCGCGCCGCACGTCCGGGCCGCCGACGCCGCGGTCCGGCTGCCGTCGGGCTACCTCGCCGTCGACGACGTCGTCGCGGCGGCGAAGCTCACCGGCGCGCAGGCCGTCCACCCCGGCTACGGGTTCCTCGCCGAGAGCACCGCGTTCGCCCGGCGGTGCGCCGAGGAGGGCGTGGTCTTCGTCGGCCCGCCCGCCGAGGCCGTCGAGGCGATGGGCGACAAGATCCGGGCCAAGGCCACCGTGGCCGCCGCCGGGGTGCCCGTCGTCCCCGGCGGCGCCGAGCCGGACGACCTGGTGGCGGCCGCCGCGCGCATCGGCTTCCCCGTGCTGGTCAAGCCGTCGGCGGGGGGCGGCGGCAAGGGCATGCTGGTGGCCCGCTCGGCCGGGGAGCTGCCGCAGGCGATCGAGTCGGCCCGCCGCACGGCCGCCGCCGCGTTCGGCGACGCCACCCTGCTCGTCGAGCGCTACATCGCGGGCCCCCGGCACATCGAGATCCAGGTGCTCGCCGACGCGCACGGCAACGTGATCCACCTCGGCGAGCGCGAGTGCAGCCTGCAACGCCGCCACCAGAAGATCGTCGAGGAGGCGCCCTCCCCGCTGCTGGACGAGGAGACGCGGCACAGGATGGGCGAGGACGCCGTGCGGGCCGCCCGCTCGGTCGGCTACGTCGGCGCCGGGACCGTCGAGTTCATCGTCGCCGGCGACGAGCCGGGGCACCCCGCCTACTTCATCGAGATGAACACCCGGCTCCAGGTGGAGCACCCGGTCACCGAGCTGGTCACCGGCCTGGACCTGGTAGAGCTGCAACTGCGGGTCGCCGCCGGCGAGCCGCTGCCGCTGGCCCAGCACGAGGTGCGGATGCGCGGCCACGCCGTCGAGGCCCGCGTCTACGCCGAGGACCCCGCGCGGGACTTCCTGCCCACCGGCGGGCGGGTCCTCGCCCTGGCCGAGCCGGGCGGCCTCCCGGACGTGCGGGTGGACTCCGGCCTCGCGGCCGGCGCCGTCGTCGGCAGCGACTACGACCCGATGCTGTCCAAGATCATCGCTTGGGCGCCGGACCGGGCGAGCGCGCTGCGGCGGCTCGACTCGGCGCTGAGCGCCACCACCGTCCTCGGGGTGACGACCAACATCGCCTTCCTGCGCGCGCTGCTCGCCGACCCCGACGTCGCGGCGGGCCGGCTGAGCACCGGCCTGATCGACCAGCGGCTCGGCACGCTGCTCGCCGCCGCCCGCGGCCCCGGCGGCGCCGTGCCCGCCGAGGTGTGGGCCGTGGCCGCCCTGGTGCTGCACGACCGGCTCGCCGGGCGCGCCGGCGACGACCCGTGGGAGGTGCCGGACGGCTGGCGCGTCGGCGAACCCGCCTGGACGACCTGGCTGCCGGCGACGCGCGGCGAGAGCGCCGAGGTGCGGGTGCGCGGCCTGCCCGGCCGCGGGTGCGAGGTCGCCGTCGGCGACGGCCCCGCCGTCCCGGCGCGGCTCGCGTGGGACGGCGACGCCGTCCAGGTGAGCATGGACGGCCTGACCCGGCGCTTCGCCTGCGCCCTCGACGGCGGCGCCGTCTGGCTCGGCCGGGACGGCCGGACCTGGGCGATCACCCCGCACGAGGCGGGGGAGCGCGGCGCGCGCGCCGGCGCGGGCGGCCCGGGCGACGGAGTGGTGCGCAGTCCCATGCCGGGCACCGTGCTGCTGGTCAAGGTCGTCCCCGGCGAGCAGGTCACCGAAGGGCAGCCGCTGCTGATCGTCGAGGCGATGAAGATGGAGCACACCGTCACCGCCCCCGCGGACGGGGTCGTCGAAGAACTCGCCGTGCGCGTCGGCCAGCCTGTCGACATGGACGCCGTGCTCGCCGTCGTGCGTCCCGCGCCCGCGGACTCCCCGGCCGGTGAGGAAGGATCATGATGCTCGCACCGTTCCAGGCGCCGATGGAGGGCCTGCCCCGCCGGGTGACGATCTACGAGGTCGGGCCCAGGGACGGCCTGCAGAACGAGAAGGCCGTCCTGCCCGCCGAGGTCAAGGCCGAGTTCGTCGCGCGGCTCGCGCGGGCGGGGCTGACCACCATCGAGGCCACCAGCTTCGTCCACCCCAAGTGGGTGCCCCAACTGGCCGACGCCGAGGAACTGCTCCGGCGTGTCCAGCGCGCCCCCGGGGTGCGCTACCCCGTGCTGGTCCCCAACGAGCGCGGCCTGGACCGGGCCCTCGGGCTCGGCGTCACCGACATCGCGATCTTCGGCAGCGCGACGGAGAGCTTCGCCCAGCGCAACCTCAACCGCAGCGTCGACGGCTCCCTCGCGATGTTCGCCCCGGTGGTGGAACGCGCCCGCGCCAACGGGCTGGCCGTCCGGGCGTACCTTTCCATGTGCTTCGGCGACCCCTGGGAAGGGCCGGTGCCGATCGAGCAGGTGGTGCGGCACGGCAGGCGGCTGCTCGACCTGGGCTGCGCGCAGCTCTCCCTCGGCGACACCATCGGCGTGGGCACCCCCGGGCACGTCACCGCCCTCCTGCGCGCCTTCGCCGACGCCGGCGTCGGCGCCGAGCGGCTCGCCGTGCACTTCCACGACACCTACGGCCAGGCCTTGGCCAACACCCTGGCCGCGTTGCGCGCGGGGGTCACCGTCGTGGACGCCTCGGCGGGTGGCATCGGCGGCTGCCCGTACGCCAAGAGCGCCACCGGCAACCTCGCCACCGAGGACCTGGTCTGGATGCTGTCCGGCCTCGGCGTCGAGACCGGCGTCGACCTCGCCTCGCTGGTGGAGACCAGCGTGTGGCTCGCGGCGGAGCTGGGCCGCCCGAGCCCGTCCCGAGTCGTCCAGGCCCTGGCCGCGGAACTCCGCGAGAACCGCGAGAACCGCGAGAACCGCGAGAACCGCGAGAGCCCCGCGAGCCGCGAGAGCCGCGACCCCGCCGGACCGGCGGAGATCGCCGGGCTCGCGGCCGCGACGGAAGAGTCCCTGGCGAAGCAGGCCGCCACACCCGCGGCCGAGCACGCGTCCGAGCCGGCCGCGGGGAGACCCTCCGCGTCCCCGGCCGCTGAAGAGGAGTGAGGAACATGCACCGGCTCACCGACGAGTACGAGGCGCTGCGCAAGAGCGTCGAGGAGTTCTCCCGGGACGTGGTCGCGCCCGTCATCGCCGACTACTACGAGCGCTGCGCCTTCCCGTACGACATCGTCGCCCAGATGGGACGCATGGGACTGTTCGGCCTGCCGATCCCCGAGGAGTACGGCGGCATGGGCGGTGACTACTTCGCCCTGTGCCTGGCGCTGGAAGAGCTGGCCCGCGTCGACTCGTCGGTGGCCATCACCCTGGAGGCCGCGGTCTCCCTGGGCGCCATGCCGATCCACCGGTTCGGGACCGACGCGCAGAAGCAGGAGTGGCTGCCCCGGCTGAGCTCGGGCGAGACGCTCGGCGCCTTCGGCCTGACCGAACCCGGCGGCGGCTCCGACGTGCCGGGCGGCATGCGCACGACGGCAGCGCTGGACGGAGGCGAGTGGGTGATCAACGGCTCGAAGGCGTTCATCACCAACTCGGGGACCGACATCACCGGGTTCGTCGCCGTCGCGGCGATCACCGGCCGCCGCGACCGGCCCGACGGCGCCGGGCGCGCCACCCCTGAGATCAGCACCGTCATCGTCCCCGCGGGCACGCCCGGGTTCACGGTGTCCGAGAAGTACTCCAAGGTCGGCTGGTCGGCCTCCGACACCCGGGAGCTGTCGTTCACCGACTGCCGGGTGCCCGAGGCGAACCTGCTCGGCGAGCGGGGCCGGGGATACGCACAGTTCCTGCAGACCCTGGACGAGGGCCGCGTCGCCATCGCCGCGCTGTCGGTGGGCCTGGCGCAGGGCTGCGTCGACGAGTGCCTGCGCTACGTGCGGGAACGCCGCGCCTTCGGCCAGGAGATCGGGCGCTACCAGGCCATCCAGTTCAAGGTCGCCGACATGGAGGTGCGCGCGCACACCGCCCGCCTGGCCTACTACCACGCCGCCGAGAAGATGCTGGCCGGCGAGCCGTTCAAGAAGGAGGCCGCCATCGCCAAGCTGGTCGGCTCCAACGCGGCCATGGACAACGCGCGCGACGCGACCCAGATCTTCGGCGGGTACGGCTTCATGAACGAGTTCCCGGTCGGCCGGTTCTACCGCGACGCCAAGATCCTGGAGATCGGCGAGGGCACGAGCGAGGTCCAGCGCATGCTGATCGCCCGCCACCTCGGCATGCCCGCATAGGCCGCGCGGCGCGGGGGAAAGGCATGCCCGGCGCTAGGCTTCCATTCCCGTGACCTGCGCTATCGTGCAAACAGGGGGCGTCCGGGGGAGGTGTCCGGCGGGCTCGCCGAGCCGGTCGCGTCGCCGCGTGCCCCCATCGCCGGCCCCTGCCGCGAGAGAGGTGTCCGTCCCGATGTCCACGGCCAGTGAAGTGATGGTTCGGCTGACTGAGGCCTACAACAGCCACGATGTCGGGGCGATCACACGGTGCTACGCACCCCGGGCGGTCACCGTCGCGCCCGGCGGCATCGCCGAGGGACAGGACGAGATCTACTCCTACTACGCCGACTGGATCGGCGCCTTCCCCGACTCGGTCGTGACCCCCTCCCTGCTGGTCACGGCGGGCGACACCACCATCTTGGAGTTCATGGTCACCGGCACGCACAAGGGACCGCTGATCATGGCGGCGGGCGAGGTGGCGGAGGCGACCGGCCGGCCCATCGCCATCCGGTGCTGCTCGGTGTGCACGGTCGAGGACGGCGCCGTGGCCAGCCACCGGCTGTACTTCGACCAACTGGAACTGGCCGCGCAACTCGGCTACGCCATGCCGAGCCAGGACCGAACATTCTGACCGGCCCCTGGTCTCCTCCTATCGCCATGGCCAGGACCGGACGTTCCGTCCCGTCTCCGGTCCCCTCCCGCCATGGCCAAGATGGGACATTCCGCCCCGTCTCCGGCCCTTCTCCAGCCATGTCCGGACAGAGGACGTTCTGGCTGGCCTCGAATCTCCTTACGCGCCGGGCTCGGACGCTCGGACCGTCCCGCCGGACGTCGGGAGATGGCCGGTCGCGGTCTCACCTGCCGGGCAGCCGAATGGACGAACCCGCCACCGACTGCCTAAAGTCCTTTTCATGACTTCTGATGATCTCCTGGTGCGAAGGGCTGATAAGAAGGACATCGAGGAGATCTTCGGGCTCACTCGGGAATTCGCGCTGTCCTTCCGTCCTCAGCGGTCGGCGTTCGACGCGGCCTTCCCCCGCCTGCTGGAGAACCCGGACGCGTTGCTTCTGGTCGTCACGGTCGGCGGCGTGGTCCGCGGGTACCTTCTCGGCTTCGTCCACCTCACCCTGTTCGCCAACGGCCACGTCGCCTGGGTGGAGGAGGCGATGACCCAGCACGGTTTCCGCCGGCGCGGGCTCGGCCGTGCCCTGCTGGAGGAGTTCGAGACCTGGGCGCGATCGCGTGACGCCGGGTACATCGCGCTCGCCACCCGGCGCGCGCCGGAGTTCTACCAGGCCCTGGAGTACGAGTCCGCCGGCACCTACTATCGCAAGGTCCTCAAGGCCGACCGCCCGGCCTGACCCGCGCCCGTCCTCGATCGGGGGATCACGGTGAGCGGTGATCACAGTGATCGGGGGATCGCGGTGATCGTCGAGCGAGGATCACGGTGATCGGGAACGCGGTCACGGCCGCCGGCCCGGTCGAACATCGTCCGCCCGGAGAGCGCCCCGGGCGGGTGGCCGCCCGCGCGTCCAAGGGACGCGCGGGCGCCTGCGTCATGAGGTGAGCTGGGCGTCCAGGCGGTAGCCGTCCACCGTGACGTACACCGCGTCGCCCGGCCGGGCGTTCAGCCGCATCAGCACCGGCTGGAGCGAGTCGAACACCGGCTGGCGGTCGCGCCAGACCAGCACCACGGCGTTCTCTCCCGGCCCGGTCACCGACAGCAGCGTGCCCGGGCGCATGCCGAGCTGCGTCGCGTACCCCTCGGGCACGGGCACCGGCTCGCCGCGCAGGTGCTCGCTGGTCACATCGATGCGCTGCCAGCGGCGCGGGTCGGAGGACGGGCTGTGCTGCGGCGCCTGCGTGGCCGCCCGCGGCTCCGGCACCAGGTGCGGACGGGGCGGGCCGGACAGCGCCGTCAGCGCGGCCAGGGCCGTCTGGGCGTCGGGCAGGTTGTCGGCCACCGAGGGGATCGGCAGGCCGCCGCGCATCTGGTGGCCGTTCGCCCCCGGCGTGCGGCGGGGGAGCGGCGCGAACCCGTTCGTCGCCGTGGCCGCCGGCTCCGGCGCCCGCGTCATGGCCTTGGGCAGCGCTTCGATCCACGCCTGCGCGGAGTGCGCGCGGATGCCGACCTGGGCCAGCAGCTCGACGGCGTCCTCGCCGGAGGTCTTGTCGCCGAGCATCTGCGCCGTCCGCTCACGGAGCCGGGTGAGGTCGCCGACCACCAGCCAGCCGTCCTGCAGGCGGCGGTCGGGCATGAGCGCGACCAGCACCCGCCACAGGGGCGTGCCCAGCGAGGGCACCTGGATCGGATGCGCGGGATCGGCCCCGATCAGCTGGTCCTCGGTGGCGGCGACGCCGAGCCACTCGGTGAGCCGGAACAGGTGCCCGGTCACCGCCGTGGACTCCGGCGAGCGCAGCCACTGCAGCACGCGCTCCTCGGCGGCGCGCTGGGCCTGCGAGAGCACGTCCCGGTCCACGTGCAGCTCGTGGGCGAGCGTACGGAGGCTGATCGGCTGCTCGGCGAACAGCCGCTCTATGGCGACGGCCCGCTCCAGGGGCGTCCACTCACGGAACACCGCGTCGACCAGCCGGACGAGCGGGTTGTCCGACACCGGCGGCGGGGGAGGCGTCACGGGCGCGGGAGGCGCAGGGGGCGCGGGCGTCTCGGGGTACGGCGCCGCCGCGCGCGGCGCGCCGTTCACCGCCGGCTGCGGCCCGGTGGGCTGCGCCGGGTACGGCCCGGTGGGCCGGCCGGGGAACGGACCCGCGGGCGGGCCCTGCTGCGGCCCGGCGGGCCGGCCCTGCGGCCCCGGCTGCGGCCCGGTGTGCTGCGTGGGGTACGGCCCGGACGGCTGCCCCGGCTGCGGAATGCCCGGCTGGGGCATGCCCGGCTGCGGGACGCCCTGCTGGGGCAGGGGCATGCCCGGACGGCCGGGAGGGACCGCGCCGGGCTGTACGGGATGAGGACCGGTGCGCTGGGCGGGCTGCGCCGCCGCCGGCGCTCCGGCGGCCGTCACGGTGGACGGCGGCACCTGCGGGGAAATGGCGGGGACCCGGCCGAGAACCTCGCGGAAGAGCGCGGTGATGATCACTTCGGGGGAGGCGGGGCCCGTGGGCAGGCGAAGGTCGGCGGGGCTGAGCCTGCGCAGGCGCTGGATCCCGCCCATGCCGCTGATGGCCGAACGCGCGGGCTCCGGCCACCCGGGCAGGCCGGGGTCGACCGCGTGGACCTGCAGGGCCGGAAGCACGTCCATCAGCGCCAGGTGATCCCAGCGGCTGACGGCCAGCCGGGAAAGGCGGTCGCAGAGCCACTCGATGCCGGTCGTGCCGAGGGCACGGCTGAGGGCGACCGACGCCCACCAGCCCCCAGGCAGCCGGGGATCGGCGAGCACTTCGGCGATCTGCTGAGGCCGGCTCCACCGGAGAGCCGGAACGAGATCACTCAGGCAGATCATTGAATCGGCGTCCATCGGCTGACCGCATCCTCCCGAGTGTGACGCATGTTGCTAATGGTGCAGCTTACGCCGGAGGCTATCAATTAGCGCCATCAAGGGAGAACATAGCGGCTCGCATGCTGCCCGCGTGCGCACACAGTTCTAGCCCTCAGCGCGCACCGCCTCCGTGAGCGCCCGCCGCCGACGCCATGGCCGCGGTCCCGGCGGTCCGGCGGCGCGCCGGAGTCCGGGCGCGGAGACAAGCGGTCGCCGGGGCTGACCTGCGCGAACATCCCGGGGTCCGGACGCGGCCCGTTCGGCTCCCGGCTCAGGACCCGGGTCGCCGGGGGTGGGGACGGGTCCCCGCCGTCCACCCCCGACGTCCCGGACGACGCCGCTCACAGCTGACATGACAATTCATCAGGAACCCGTCAAACCCCCACAACCCACACAACCGCACCGGACAGCAGGGTGGCGAGATCCGGCGCCCAGAGAGCGACGGCAGGACGGGCGCCCCCGAGGGCCGCCGACGCGACCGTGAAGCCGTGCGGACCGGGCGCGGAAGGCGGTGGTCAGCCGGTCGAACCGAGCGCGGGATGCGGGCTCAGCGCGTCGGGTCGGGCGCGGGGGTGCGGGGGCAGCGCATCAGGTCGGACGCGGGCTGCGGAGGTCAGTGCGTCGAGTCGGGCGCGGAGTGCGGGGTCAGCGCGTCGGGTCGGGCGTCGGGTGCGGGGCGTGCCGGGGGGCGGCCGCCTAGACGGGTGACGGCGGCGGCGCCGGCCCGGCAGCCGGCCTCCAGGGCGGTCTCAGGGGACTCGCCCGCCAGCAGGGCGGTCAGGAAACCGGCCGCGAACGCGTCCCCGGCCCCCGTCGAATCCACGACTCCTCCCGCACCGGCCCCCGCTGAGAGGTGAGCGGGCGCCGCGCGGTGGACGACCCGTCCGGCGACGGCCAGGATCGCCCCGGACGCGCCGAGCTTCACCGCCGCCGTTCCGTAGCGGCCGCTGAGCTCCGCCGCCGCGGCCTCGAAGCCGCCTTCGGCTTCGGACGGTTCGTTCCGGCCGGTCAGCAGGAGGGCCTCGTCGCGGTTGGGGATGATCAGCGTGGCGGCGGCGGTCTCGTCGAGGAAGCGCCCGACGCCGAAGGCGTGGAGCGGTCCGGTCGACGCCGGGTCCACGCTGATCGGCACGCCGCGGCCGCGCGCGGCCCGTACGGCCCGGCGCACCAGTTCCAGCCCCGGCGCGGCGAACAGCGTGTACCCCGAGATGTGCAGGCGTCCGACGCCGTCCAGCAGGTCGTCATCCCAGTCGGCGGGCCCGATGTGCCCGCCCGCGCCCCGGTTGGTGAGCATGGACCGCTCCCCGCTCGCGTCCACCATGGCGATCACGACCGCCGTGGGACGCGCGAGGTCGACCCACGCGTGCGGCCGTACGCCGGCCGCACGCAGTTCGGAGATGTGCCACTGGCCGGTGTCGTAGCCCACCCGGGTCAGGATCCGCGCGTCCGCGCCGAGGTGGGCGGCCCAGGACGCGGTGTTGGCGCCCGAGCCGCCCGGGCGGACGGCGATGTCGGCCGGGGTGTCGGTGCCGGTGGCCACCGGCGCCCGGTGCAGGGCGACGACATCGGTGACGGCGTCCCCGATGACGAGCAGGCCCGCCACTCAGCCCTCCGCCGCCGGAGAAGCCGCGGAGCCGGCGGGGGCGGCGGCCGAGGAGCCGGCGGTGGCGGTGGCGTTCGACAGGGCGGTGGCGATGCGGCCGGCCAGGCGGGTGTTGCCGCGCACGGCGGCCAGGTTCGCCTCCAGGGATGCCCCCTCGGTGCCGCGGACCAGGAAGTCGAGCAGGAACGGGGTGATCGCCTGGCCGGTGACGCCCTCGCGCTCGGCCGCCGCCAGGGCGTCGGCCAGTACGCGGTCGTGCAGTTCAGGGTCGAGCTGCTCGCCTGCGGGAACCGGGTTGGCGACGATCAGGGCCGACTCGGGACCGCCCAGCCGGTCCTGCGCCCGGATGACGGCCGCGGCCTGCTCGGGGGTCTCCAGCCGCCAGTCCACCGGCAGGCCCGAGGTGTGCAGGTAGAACCCGGGGAAGAAGTCGGTGCGGTACCCGGCCACGCCGACGCCGCGCGTCTCCAGCCGCTGCAGGGTGGCCGGCACGTCCAGGATGGACTTCACGCCCGCGCAGACGACGGCGATCCGGGTCTTGGCCAGCATGTCGAGGTCGGCGGACTCGTCCTGGTCGGTCGTCCAGCCGCGGTGCACGCCGCCGAGGCCGCCGGTCGCGAACACCCGGATGCCCGCGCGCGCCGCGAGGAACGCCGTGGCCGAGACGGTCGTCGCGCCGCTCGCGCCGAGCGCGGCGGCCAGGGCCAGGTCGCGGAACCCCAGCTTGCGCAGGCCAGGTTCGGTGGCGACCCGTTCCAGCATGTCCTCGTCCAGGCCCACCCGGGCGACCCCGTCGAGCACGGCGATGGTCGCCGGTACGGCTCCCGCCTCCCTGACCAGCTGCTCCAGCTCCACCGCGACCTGGAAGTTGCGGGGCTGCGGCAGGCCGTGCGAGATGATCGTGGTCTCGAGCGCCACGACGGGGGCTCCCGTCGCGAGTGCCGCGGCGACCTCCTCGGAAGTCTGGATGATCGCCTCTCCGGTGCCCGTCGTCCGCATGCTCGCCCTCGGTCCTCTCCGTCTGTACGCTCTGGAATCTCCAGGAGAAATGTTCCCCTGATGCGCTGTCTCACCGTACTGTCCCGGTTAGGAGCCTTTGTCATGCACCGGTCGCATTACGACGCCGTCATCGTGGGTGGGGGACACAACGGCCTGGTGGCGGCCGCCTACCTGGCGCGGGCGGGCCGCCGCGTGCTGGTGCTGGAGCGGCTGCCGTACGTGGGCGGGCTCGCGGTGTCCGCGCGGGCGTTCCCCGGGGTGGACGCCCGCCTCTCCCGATACTCCTACCTGGTCAGCCTGCTGCCCGGCAGGATCGTCGCCGACCTCGGCCTGCGCCTGGACCTGCGGCGGCGCCGCTTCGCCTCCTACACTCCCGTCGGCGGGACCGGGCTGCTGGTGGACAACGCCGACGCGGGCCGCACCGCCGCCTCGTTCGAGCGGGTGACCGGCGGCACCGCCGACCACGAGCAGTGGACCCGCTTCTACCGGATGACGGCGGACGTCGCCCGGCGCGTGGCCCCGACCCTGCTGGAGCCGCTCCGCGACCGCGCCGCCATACGCGAGGTCGTCGGGGACGCGGAAGCCTGGGACGATCTGTTCGAACGGCCGATCGGCGAGGTGGCCGCCGAGCGGTTCTGCGACGAGGTGGTGCGGGGCGTGGTGCTGACCGACGCGCTGATCGGCACCTTCGCCGACCCGGCGGCCGACCTGCTCGCCAACCGCTGCTTCCTGTACCACGTGATCGGCGACGGGACGGGCGACTGGAACGTGCCGGTCGGCGGCATGGGAGCGGTCAGCGGCGCGCTCGCCGACGCGGCCCGGCGCGCCGGCGCCGACCTCCGCACCGGGACGGAGGTGCTGGCGATCGACCCTGACGGGAGCGGTCCGGCCCCCGCCGGACGGGGGCGCGCCGAGGTCGCCTTCCGGGACGCCGAGGGGGCCGAGCACGCGGTGACCGGCGAGCATGTGCTGGTCAACGCGCCGCCCGCCGTCCTGGCCCGGCTGCTCGGCGAGGCGCCGGGCGAGCCGCCCGAGGGCGCCCAGCTCAAGGTGAACATGGTGCTGTCCCGGCTGCCGCGGCTGAAGGACGGCGCGGTCGACCCGGCGGAGGCGTTCGCGGGCACGTTCCACATCAACGAGAGCCGCGACCAGCTCGCCCGGGCGCACGAGCAGGCGTCGGCCGGGATGATCCCGGAGGTGCCGCCGGCGGAGGTGTACTGCCACTCGCTGACCGATCCCTCCATCCTCGGGCCGTCGCTGCGGGAGTCCGGCGCCCAGACGATGACGCTGTTCGGGCTGCACATGCCCGCCCGGCTCTTCCGCGAAGACCCGGACGGGGCGCGGAACGCGGCGCTGGCCGCCACTCTCGCCTCCCTCGACTCCGTCCTCGCCGAACCCCTGGAGGACTGCCTGCTCCGCGCGCCCGACGGCTCCCCGTGCGTCGAGGCGAAGACGCCCGTGGACCTGGAGAACGAGGCGGGGCTGCCCGGCGGGCACATCTTCCACCGGGACCTGGCCTGGCCCTTCGCCGAGGACGCCGCCGACGCCGGCCGGTGGGGGGTGGAGACGCCGCACGAGCGCGTCCTGCTGTGCGGCGCGGGCGCCCGCCGCGGCGGCGGCGTCAGCGGCATCCCGGGCCACAACGCCGCCATGGCCGTCCTGTACTCCGGCGCCTGATGCGGGGACGGGAGGCGGAGTAGGATCTGGGCCGTGCGGGGTGGGGAGAGAACACGTGGCAGCCGGGCCGACCAGGCCGATCAACGCAGGGCCGAGCTGTTGGAGGCCGCCCGCCGGGTGGTGCTCGAACGGGGCATCTCCAGCACCCGCGTCGCCGACATCGCCAAGGCGACGAACGTCAGCGGCGGCCTGATCCACTATCACTTCGCCACCAAGGACGACCTGATCACCGCGATGCTGCGCGCCACCATCGACGGCGAGGTCGCCAGGCTCGCAGAGCTGGTGCGGGGCGCGGGCACGGCCGTGGGCCGCCTCGACCAGGTGCTGCGGTTCTACATCCCGCAGTCGCGCACCGACCAGAGCTGGCTGCTGTGGATCGACGCGTTCGCGGCCGGCCTGCGCGAGGCGGTCGTGCGCGACAACCTGCTGGAGCTTGAGGCGGCCTGGATCGGCGCGGTCGAGCAGGTGATCCAGGCGGGCGTCGACACCGGCGAGTTCGCCTGCGACGACCCGCGCGGCGCCGCCGAACGCCTCGACGGCATGCTCGACGGCCTGATCATCCGCTACACGCTCCACCCGTCGGTGCTCTCGCGGGCGCGGCTGCTGGAGCACGCCCGCGTCGCCGCGGCCCGCGAGGTCGGCCTGTCCCGCTCGGCCTTCCCCGCGTCCTGACGGCGTGCCGGACGCCGAGAGGCGCGCGCGGGAACGACGGCGAGGCCGGTCAGGCGGGGAGGGCCGCCAGGAGGTAGGCGAGACGGGCGGCGGCGTTGTCGATGTCGTCGGTGGTGCCGAGGCGGTATCCCCACGAGGTGAGGAAGACGCCCTGCGGGCTGCACGTGACGACCTCCGCCAGCGTGTCGCTGAAGCGGTTGCGCACCCGTACCCGGGGCGGCATGTCGCCGAGGATCTGCACCGACAGGTCGATGTGCAGGCGGGTGGCGGAGGCGAACCGTTCGAGGGCGGACATGGTGTCCAGCACGCGCGCCTCACCTCCCCATCAGCCCTGAGGAGGCCAGGATTGCATGATCTTGCCGGGCGAGGCAAGCAATTGTGCGGTTCAGGAGGCCGATTGTTTGGCGAACTCGACAAGGACCCGCACGATCACCTCCCGCGCGTCCTCCCGGAACGCCGCGACCTCGCACAACTCCTCGAACGCGTTCGCGTAGAAGGCCACATGCTCGGGGTCGCGCAGCAGCAGGTCTTTGGTGCGCGTCGGGACGCCCACCATGGAGTCGCTGTAGATCCAGAAGCCGTTGAGCAGGGCCGACGGGAGCTGCGCCTCGAACGGGATCACGCCGAACTCGACGTTCGGCAGGGTGGTGACGGCGAGGAGCCGGTCGAGCTGGCCGCGCATCACGTCGTCGGGCGCGAGCCGGTAGCGCAGCGCGGCCTCCGGCATCACGAAGCGGAACCGCCTGCTCGGGTCGTACAGGATCTCCTGCCTGCGCATGCGCACCCGGATGGCGGCGTCGATGTCGTCGGAGCCGCTGTAGACCCGGTGGACCTTGGTGAAGATGTTGCGCGCGTACTCGGCCGTCTGCAGCAGGCCGATCACCACGCCGGGCTCGAACACCCGGAACAGGTTTACGCGGGCCTCAAGGTCGCGGACGTCCTCCTGCAGGCCGGCCAGCCCGCTTTTGTGCCGCTGGCGCCAGGAGTCGTGCCGGTCGCCGAGCGCGACCGCCTGGGTCACCAGGTCCGCGAGGACGTCCGGCGCGGCCTCGACGGCCTGGCACCACACCATGACGTCGTCCTCGGTGGCGCTCTGCCGGGCGTTCTCGATGCGGGACACCTTGGAGGGCTGCCAGTTCAGCCGGGCCGCGAGGTCCTTGCCGGAGAGCTGGGCCGCCTCTCGCAACTGGCGTAGCCGGGTGCCGAGGTCCATCCGCGCCTGCTGAAAGCCGCTCACGCTCACCTCCCGTCGGCGACAGACTCGCACGAGGGTAGACCGACCGGCGCGATCATGCCATAGGGATCTCCCTATTCGCGATCAGCGGTGCATTTCGCGGGGTCAGCGGCCCCGAGCACCCGGCGGGCGATGTCCACGAGCAGCTCGCGGGGCACCTCGACGGCCGACTCGCCGTCGAGCACGTGACGCAGATCGGCGTACGCCTCGGCGTCGGTGACCGTGAGCCCCTGGACGACGATCGTGCCGCGGTCGGTCTCGTACAGCGAAGGGCAGGCGCCCGCCTCCGAGGTGGAGCCGAGAAAACGCAGACGCATGACCGACCGTCCTTCCCCCTGCGCGAGCCCTGCCTGGCCGCAATTGCGCGCAATTGTAGAGGCAACGTACCGCTTCTGTCCCCTATGTCCATCGAAGCGCCCGCAGGGCCCGGCTGCCGGTCACATGCCCGGCTGGTCAGTCGCCGGTTACGCCGTCCAGCATCTCCCGGAGGATGTCGATGTGTCCGTTGTGTCGGGCGGTCTCCTCCACCAGGTGGTGCAGGATCCACCGCAGGGAGACGTGCGTCCCGTCCCGCACCGGCGTCTTGGCGAGCGTGTCGAGGGCGAGCGGGGCCAGCAGCTGCCGATAGCGCGCGCACTGCTCCTCGTACTCCGCCAGGAGCCGGGCCAGGGGGATGTCGAGGCCGATGCGCATCTCGCGGTCGGGGTCCTCGTCCGTCCAGGGCCCGTGGTCCTCCTCGCCCAGCAGCCGCACCTGGATCCAGGAGTACTCGACCCAGCGCAGGTGGCTCACCAGCCCGCTGATCGTCATCAGCGGCGAGCCGGGCAGGAGCGACCTGCGCGCGTCCTCCTCGGAGAGCCCTTCGCACTTGGCGTGCACGGTGGCGCGGGTGTAGTCGAGAAAGGTGTCCAGCGTGGCCCGCTCGTTCCATGAAGTGGGCATGTCCGTACGTTGTTTCATGAATGCGCAGCATCCCGGACGTAAGCACCGTTTGTCGACCAAATTACCGCCCGCGGCCCGCTTCAGCCGAACGTGCACTTCGGGGCGTCAGGCCTGCTCGGTCTCCGGCCCGGTCTCAGGCTCGGCCTTACTGGGTCTCCGGCTTCGTCTCCGGAGCCGCGCCTTCGTCCGGCTCGGGGATCCAGGCGGCCGGGCGCTTCTCCATGAAGGCGCGGATGCCCTCCTGCCCCTCGGCCGAGGTGAAACGCCGGGCGGACAGTTCCGCCATCTGCCGCATCCCCTCGTCCACCGAAAGGGCCGGCACGTCGCGCACGAGCTGCTTGGTGATCGCCAGGGCCTCCGGGCCGCCGCGCAGCAGCATGCCGGCGTAGTGGGCGACCGTCGCGTCGAGCTCTTCGGCGGGCACCGCCCGGGTGAGCAGGCCGATCTCGGCCGCGCGCGCGGCGCCGAACACCTCGCCGGTGAGGAAGTACTCGGCGGCGGCGCGCGGCTCGACCCGGTGCAGCACGGTGACCGAGATCATGGCGGGCACCACGCCGAGCCGCACCTCGCTGAACGCGAACGTCGCGGAGTCGGGGGCGATGGCGAAGTCGCAGGCCGCCACCAGGCCGAGGCCGCCCGCGCGGGCGGTGCCGTTCAGCCGGCAGATCACCGGCTTGGGGCTGCCCCAGATCAAACTCATGATCCCCGGGAACGAGGCGGTCACGGGCGCGTCGTGCGGCTGCGCCTCGCGGGCGGGCGCCTGCTCCTTCAGGTCGGCGCCCGAGCAGAACACCGGGCCCGCGCCGGTGAGCACGATGACCCGCACGCCGGCGTCGGCGATGGCGCGGTGCAGCGCGCGCTCCAGCTCGCCGAGCAGGCGGATCGACAGCGCGTTGCGGTTGCCCGGCGAGTCGAGCGTGACGGTCGCGACGCCGCCGCGGACCTCCTCACGGACCAGCGTGGTCATCGGCGCTCCTCCGTACCGGCGGCGGTGGCCGTGTCGTCGATGACGGCGAGCACGGCGCCGGCCTCGACCTGGCGGCCGGGCGCCACGTTGAGCGCGGACACGACGCCCGCCGCCGGGGCGGAGATCCGATGCTCCATCTTCATCGCCTCCAGGATGAGGATCGGCTGCCCCTCGTCGACCTTCGCGCCCGGGGTGACCTCGATGCGCAGAACCGTACCCGGCATCGGGGCGAGCAGTGAGCCCGGGGCCAGGCGCGTCACGGGCTCCGGCAGCCTCGGCAGGGGCGCCAGCCGCACCGAGCCCAGCGGCGCGTCCACGTGCACCGCGTCGGCGTACCGGGCGACGGCGAAGCGGCTCACCACCCCCGCGACCTCCAGGACGACCTCCTCGGGCGTGGCCGAGAGCAGCTCCACGTCCGCGAAGCCCTCGGCCGCCAGGCCGTCGCGGGTCAGCCGGTAGGCGACCTCCACGCGGCCGTCCGGCCCGTCGAAGGCCGCGCGCTGCGGCTGGGACGGCACGTTGCGCCAGCCGCTCGGCAGACCGCCCAGCACCGGCGCCGCGGCGCGGTTGGCGGCGGCCGTCGCCAGCGCCGCGGCGAGCGCGAGCAGCCGCACGACGGTGGACGGCCGCCCGGGCGGGGAGGCGAGGTCGTGCTCGTCCAGGAAGCCGGTGTGGGTGTCGCCGGCCAGGAACGCCTCGTGCCGCAGCACGCGCACGAGCAGGTCGCGGTTGGTGGTGAGGCCGTGGACGCGGGCGCGGGCCAGCGCGGTCGCGAGCCGCCGCGCCGCCGACGCCCGGTCGGGCCCGTGAGCGATCACCTTGGCGAGCATCGGGTCGTAGGCCACGCCGATCGGCGACCCGCTCTCCACTCCCGAGTCCAGCCGCAGGTATCCGCCCGCGGCGTCCGGCGGCGCCGCGAAGCGGGCGTCCACGCCGGGGATCTCGAACAGGTGCAGGACGCCGTGCTGCGGGCGCCAGTCGTGCGCCGGGTCCTCGGCGTACAGGCGGACCTCGATCGCGTGGCCCGACGGCTCGGGCGGCGCGTCCGGCAGCCGCGCGCCCTCGGCGACCTCCAGTTGCAGGCGCACCAGGTCGACCCCGTACACGCACTCGGTCACCGGGTGCTCGACCTGGAGCCGCGTGTTCATCTCCAGGAACGCGACCGTGCCGCCCGCGACGAGGAACTCCACCGTCCCCGCGCCGACGTACCCGATCGCGCGGGCGGCGCTGACCGCGGCGTCCAGCAGCACGGCGCGCACCTCAGGGTCAAGACCTGGGGAGGGGGTCTCCTCGACGACCTTCTGGTGCCTGCGCTGGATGGAGCACTCGCGCTCGCCGAGCGTCCACACGGTGCCGTGCGCGTCGGCGAGCACCTGCACCTCGACGTGCCGGGCGTTCTCCAGCAGCGGCTCGACGAACACGGTGCCGTCGCCGAACGCGGCCAGCGCCTCGCGGCCGGCGGCCTCGACGGCCTCCGCCAGCGCGTCGGGGTCGCGTACGACGCGCATGCCGCGCCCGCCGCCGCCCGCCGAGGCCTTGACCAGCACCGGGAAGACCGGTTCGCCGCCGTCCGCCTCATGCGGGGACGGCAGGACCGGGACGCCGGCCTGGGCCATCAGGCGTTTGGCCCCGATCTTGGAACCCATCGCGGCGATGGCGTCCGGGCCGGGCCCGACCCAGGTGAGCCCGGCGTCGAGCACGGCCCGCGCGAACCCGGCGTTCTCCGACAGGAACCCGTAGCCCGGATGGACGGTGTCCGCGCCCGCCCTCAGCGCCGCCTCGACGATCGCCGCCGCGTCCAGGTAGGTCTCGGCGGGCCGGGCGCCGGGCAGCCGGACCGCCTGGTCGGCCTCGGCGACGTGCGGGGAGGCGGCGTCGTCGCCCGCGAACACCGCCACCGTCTCGATGCCCAGCTCGCGGCAGGTGCGGAAGATCCGGCGGGCGATCTCCGCGCGGTTGGCCACCAGCAGTCGTCTGATCATCAGCTCACATCCGGAAGACGCCGTAACCGGCCGGTGCGGGGTCGGGCGCGCCGGCGATGGCCGACAGGCACAGACCGAGGACGGTGCGGGTGTCGCGCGGGTCGATGACCCCGTCGTCGTAGAGCCGGCCGGACAGGAAGAACGGCAGCGACTCCGACTCGATCTGGGCCTCGACCATCTGGCGCATCGCCGCGTCGGCCTCCTCGTCGTACGCCTGGCCGCGCGCCTCGGCCGAGGCCCGCCCGACGATCGACAGCACTCCGGCGAGCTGTGCCGGGCCCATGACGGCCGACTTGGCGCTCGGCCAGGAGAACAGGAAGCGAGGGTCGTAGGCCCGCCCGCACATGCCGTAGTTGCCGGCGCCGTAGGAGGCGCCCATGACGACGGTGAGGTGCGGCACGGTCGAGTTGGACACCGCGTTGATCATCATCGCGCCGTGCTTGATGATGCCGCCCTGCTCGTACTCCTTGCCGACCATGTAGCCGGTGGTGTTCTGCAGGAAGAGCAGCGGGGTGCGCGACTGGTTCGCGAGCTGGATGAACTGGGCGGCCTTCTGGGCCTCCTCGCTGAACAGCACGCCGCGGGCGTTGGCCAGCACGCCGATCGGATGCCCGTGCAGGGTTGCCCAGCCGGTCACCAGGCTCGCGCCGTACAGGGGCTTGAACTCGTCGAACTCGCTGGCGTCGACGACGCGGGCGATGACCTCGCGCGGGTCGAAGGGGATCTTGAGGTCTTCCGGGACGATGCCGAGCAGCTCGTCCTCGGCGTGCAGCGGAGGGCGGACCGCGCCGGGCGCGGCGCCGCTGGGCTTGCGCCGGTTGAGCCGGGCGACGATGCGGCGGCCGGCGCGCAGCGCGTCGTGCTCGTCGGCGGCCAGGTGGTCGGCGAGCCCGGAGACGCGGGCGTGCATCTCGGCGCCGCCCAGCGACTCGTCGTCGGACTCCTCCCCCGTCGCCATCTTCACCAGCGGGGGGCCGCCGAGGAAGACCTTGGCGCGTTCCTTGACCATGACCACGTGGTCGCTCATGCCCGGGACGTACGCGCCGCCGGCCGTCGAGTTGCCGAACACCAGCGCGATGGTGGGGACGCCGGCCGCCGACAGGCGGGTCAGGTCGCGGAAGATCCGGCCGCCCGGGATGAAGATCTCTTTCTGCGTCGGCAGGTCGGCGCCGCCGGACTCGACCAGGTTGACCAGCGGCAGCCGGTTCTCCAGCGCGACGTCCATCGCCCGCAGCGTCTTGCGCAGCGTCCAGGGGTTGGAGGTGCCGCCCCGCACGGTCGGGTCGCTGGCGACGATCACGCACTCGACGCCCTCGACCACCCCGATGCCGGTGACCACGCTGGCCCCGACGGGGAAGTCGGTGCCCCAGGCGGCCAGCGGCGACAGCTCCAGGAACGGCGAGTCGGGGTCCACCAGCAGTTCGACGCGCTCGCGGGCGAGCAGCTTGCCGCGCCGGTGGTGCCGTTCGACGTACTTGGGCCCGCCGCCCGCGACGGCCTTGGCCTGCTCGGCGGAGAGCTCGCCGAGCTTGGCGAGCATGGCCGCGCGCCTGGCCTGGTAGTCGGCGCTCGCGGAGTCGAGCCGGCCGCCGATCACGCCCATCCGCCACTCCCTCCGCCTCGTCGCCGCCTCGCCCGGTGCGGCGGGCGTCCCTGACCTGGAACGCCGCACCCGGCGCCCGGGCGGGAGGCCGTACTGGTGCCTGGGCTCAGAACGTAGTACACCGGCCCGCCGCCCGCGGTGGGCGGGTCGATCTTCACGGCGTCAGCCGCAGTGGGACCAGCCGCTCTTCCACGTCGCGCCGCCGTAGGTGCCGCCCCAGATGACGCAGACCTGCTTGGCGGCCACCCGGACAGGGCCCGCGTACGCGGTGTAGGAGCCGGTCGCGCCGACCGTGGCGCCCCCCTTGGCCTGCAGCAGCACGGCCATCTTGATCTTCTGCGGGACGACGTACTTCGACATCGTCACCACGCAGTTCTTCCCCGCCGTGCCGTTGTAGAGCAGGTACACGGTGGCCGAGCCGAGCGAGTGCGAGTCGATGACCTTGTAGCCCGAGCCGCAGATGCCGGCCGCCGTGTACGGGTTCGGCTTGGGCGTGGCGGAGGCGCTCGGCTTGGGCGAGGAGGGCTTGATGGTCGGCGTGGGGGAGGGCTTCCTGCTCGGCGAGGCCGACGGCTTGGCCGTGGGCGTCGCCTTCGGGGTCGGCGTCCGCGTGGGCCTGGCCGACGGGGACGGCGAGCGCCGGGGGCTCGCCGACGGCGGCGTGGGCAGGTCGCTCGCGCCGGCCCTGGCCTGCGCGGTGGCCCGGCGGGTGCGGGCCGGCGTCGCGGGCGGCGGCTCCGAGGGGGACTCCACCTGTCCGACCGTCGCGTCCACGGTGGGTTCGGCGCCGGCCGTGGCCTGGCCGGTCGCGGCGCGGTCGGCGGCGGTTCCGCCCGAGGTGGCGCCCGACTGGGCGAGCACGACGGTGCCCGCGGTCACGACGGCGGCGGCCAGCCCGGAGGCGATCGCGAGCGCCACCGTCCGCCCGCCGCGCGGAGCGGCGCCGTGCGCGGCGGCCGCCGGCCGTCCGGCGCCGTGGGTGGTGGCCTGCTGCCGTCCGGCGCCGTGCGGCCCCGGCCCGCCGCCGAGAGGGTGGTGACCCGCCGCCGGTACGGGCGCGCCGCCGGGGCCGCCGCCCGGCGTGTGCCGGGTGGGATCGCCCTGGCCGGCCGGCGGGGGCATGGTGACGGGGGAGGGGCGGCCCATGAGGTGGGTGACCAGGTCCTCGGCCGAGGGCCGCCGGGCCGGGTCCTTGTCCAGGCAGGCGGCGACCAGCGGGCGCAGCGTGCCCTCCAGCGCGGTCAGGTCCGGCTCCTCGTTGAGGATGCGGTTGATCACGGCGGGGATGGAGTCTGACCCGAAGGCGGGGCGTCCCGTGGCGGCGAAGACGATCGTCACGCCCCAGGCGAACACGTCGACGGCCGGGGTGACCGCCGCGCCCGCCAGCTGTTCGGGGGCCAGGTAGGACGGCGTGCCCAGGGTGTCGCCGGTGGCGGTCGCGCCCGGGGTGTCCAGCGCCCGCGCGATGCCGAAGTCGATGACGACCGGGCCCTCCGGCCCCATCAGCACGTTGGCGGGCTTGAGGTCGCGGTGCAGGATGCCGGCCCGGTGGATGGCCGACAGCGCGGTGGCCGTGGCGATCGCCAGGCGGTCCAGCGCGGCCCCACGGCGCGGCCCCTCCCGGTCGACGAGCTGGCGCAGCGACGGGCCCGGGACGAACTCGCTGACGATGTAGGGCTGGTTGCCGGCCAGGTCGGCGTGCAGGACCGAGGCGGTGCAGAACCGCGCCACCCGCTGCGCCACCGACACCTCGCGCAGGAAGCGCGAGCGCGCCTCGGCGTCCCCCGACAGCCGGGCGTGCAGCAGCTTGATCGCCACGGACTCGCCCGTGGCGGTGCGGCCGAGGTAGACGACGCCCTGCCCGCCCTCGCCCAGCCGGCCGACGATCTCGAAGGCGCCGAGCCGGCGCGGGTCCTCGTCCGTGAGCCCCTGTGCCACCCCAGACCCCCGATGAAAAGCGATATGTCAGCACTTCGCGTGATGAACGGTACCAGTGGGGCCGGAGGTGAAGGGGCCGGTCAGATCGCTTTGCCGGGGTTGAGGATGTCGAGCGGGTCGAGAAGCCGCTTGATGCCGAGCTGGACCTCGGTCACCAGCGGCCCGCTCTCAAGGCCGAGCCAGCGGCGCTTGAGCAGGCCGACGCCGTGCTCGCCGGTCAGCGTGCCGCCCAGCTCCAGGGCCGCGCGGAAGACCTCGTCGGCCGCGGCCCAGACGTTCGGCGGCGGCTCGTGCAGGCCGCGGTCGAAGATGAACACCGGGTGCAGGTTGCCGTCGCCGGCGTGCGCCACCGTGCAGATGCGCGCGTCGTGGCGGGCTGCGGCCGCCTCGATGAGGGTGATCATCTCGGGGAGCGCCGAACGGGGCACGCAGACGTCCTCCACCAGGCAGGCGCCCAGCCGCTCCTTGGCGCTGTAGGCGAGCCGGCGCAGGCCGATCAGCTCCTCGGTCTCCTCGGGCGTGGAGGACACCGCGACGAAGCCGGCGCCGTTCTGCGCGCACAGGCGTTCCATCTCGGCGGCGTCGCCGGGCAGGCTCCCGTCGGCCTGGGCGATCAGCATGGCCCGCACACCGGGCTCCAGGCCGATGTTCTTCCAGTCGTCGATCGCCTCCAGGGTGCCCCGGTCCATCAGTTCGAGCAGCAGCGGCTGGCATCCGGCGGCGACGATGGCGGCGACGGCGTCCCCGGCGGCGCGCGGCGAGGGGAACTCGGCGGCGATGGTGACCGGCGGCACGGACGGCGCGCGGCGCAGCCGCAGCGTCGCGGCGGTGATCACGCCGAGCGTGCCCTCGGAGCCGACGAACAGCCCGGTGAGGTCGTAGCCCGTGACGCCCTTGATCGTGCGGCGGCCGGTGTTCAGCACCCTGCCGTCGGCCAGCACGACCTCCAGGCCGAGCGTGGAGTCGCGGGTGACGCCGTACCGCACACAGCGCAGCCCGCCGGCGTTGGTCGCCAGGTTGCCGCCGATGGTGGAGATCTCGTACGAGGAGGGGTCGGGGGCGTACATCAGGCCGTGCGCCCTGGCGGCGCGGTCGAGGTCGGCGGTGATGACGCCCGGTTCGACGACGGCGAACTCGTCGGCGGGGGACAGCTCGCGGATGGCGGTCATGCGGGCCAGCGAGAGCATCACGCAGCCCTCGACGGCGGTCGCCCCGCCCGCGAGGCCGGTGCCCGCCCCCCGGGGCACCACGGGGACGCGGTGCTCGCTCGCCCAGCGCATGGTGGCCACCACGTCGTCGCGCGTCTGCGCCGCCACGGCGCACAGCGGCTTGCCGGGCTCCAGGAACGTCTGGTCGCGGGCGTAGGAACCGGCCACGTCGGGGTCGGTCAGGACCCGGCCGGAGGGCAGCGCGTCGATGAGTGCGTCAACGGGGTTCACGCTTGCGACTGTACGTTCTCCCGCCGCGCGTGCCGAGCCGGCCCGGAATCCGGTCGAGGCCGCGGACGGGGCACGTGGCGAAAGAGGCGAAGCGGTGCGCACCTGGGGTGGAACGGAGGCCCGGACGCCCGGAAACCGCGACGGGACAGGGGCGGAACCCTCGGAAACCGCAATCGGATCGGACTCGCCAGGATGACGATTTCGCAACATCCGTAGTCGGCTTTACTACTCCTTTACCTTTTCGTCTAACGTCCGCTTTGCCGATTCTGGGGCGTTCCATGGGAGTCGCCACAGATCTCCATCGTTGGCGTGTCCATCCCAGGCGCGCCTTGACGTCGCCCGGATACCCCGGGCGGAGGAGGAAACCTCGTTGTCACGCAGAGTCAGGCGTCTCGCCGCGGTGCTGCCCGTCCTCGGACTGGCGGCTGCGGGCCTCGCGGTCACGGGTGCCGCGGCACCGGGTGACACCACGGTCGCCAAGTACCAGCCCAGCGCGAGCGACTATTACATCAACTACGCGCCCCCGAGGGTCCAGAGCGACACCGCGTCGAAGGCCGACGAGAAGGTGGACACCGGCGCGAACAAGCGGCGCGGCCACGCGCCCACCGCCGAGGAGATCGACCACAAGTTCTCGCTGGGCAACCCTGTCGCGGCGCGCGAACTCACCAAGCGCGAGCGCACGGCCGTCCGCACGGGCAAGAACCCCTTCGAGTTCCTGTACAAGAAGGCCAAGGTCACCCAGCAGGCCAAGCTGCTCACGCTTCTGGTCGAGTTCAACGAGAACGCGAACGACGACTTCTCGGGCTTCCAGCACCCCAAGAGCACCGACGAGCCGGACGTGTGCGTCACCGACCCGCCCGGCACCAAGCTCAACGGGCCGCTGCACAACAACATCCCGAACCCCGCCACCGCGGCCGGCGGCGGCAAGGACAACAACTCCATGTGGGTGCCGGACTTCAACAACGCCCACTACAACAACATGCTCTACAGCAGCAAGGGCATCACCAAGCGGGTCCGCACGGACCTGAAGGACCCTCGCGACGGCAAGCCGGGCATCGACATCGCCGGCTACACCATGAAGAACATGTACGAGGAGATGTCCAAGGGCGCCTACACCGTCACCGGTGAGGCCCTCGGCTGGATCAAGGTCCCGCACTCCGAGGCCTGGTACGGCGCCGGCCACTGCGGCGCGGCCATCCAGGACAGCTCCGGCCACCCGGACAACCCGCGCGGCACCGCCCAGATGGGCGTCGACGCCGTCAACATCCTGGCCCAGCAGAACCCGAACTTCCCGTGGGCCGACTACGACAAGGAAGACACCGCCGACGCCGACGGCGACGGCAACTACGCCGAACCGGACGGCGTGATCGACCACCTGGTGCTGGTGCACGCGGGTGAGGACAAGTCCGGCGGCGGCGGCGCGCAGGGCACCTACGCGATCTGGGCGCACTCCAGCGCCATCCCCGGCGGCTACACCATCCCCGGCACCGGGATCAAGATCTCCAACTACATCGTGCAGCCGGAGGACTCCGGCGTCGGCGTGTTCGCCCACGAGTACGGCCACGACCTTGGCCTGCCCGACCTGTACGACGCCACCGGCGCCGGCGACAGCGACGTGGAGTTCTGGGACCTGATGTCCACCGGCTCCCACTCCGGCCCGATCTTCCAGTCGATGCCGACCCACATGGGACTGTGGGACAAGTGGGTGCTGGGCTGGGCGAACCCGAAGGTCCTCAACCCCGGTGACGGCACCAAGCTCGTGACCATCGGCCAGACCTCGCGCACGCCGAAGCTCACCGAGGACGGCGTCCGCATCAACCTGCCCGACAAGGACGTCACCCTCACCACCCCGCACAGCGGCGCCAAGGTGTGGTGGTCCAGCAACGACCAGGACTGGGCCGACGTCCGGATCACCCGCGACATCGCCGTCCCGGCCGGTTCCGACAGCAAGTTCTGGTTCTGGAACGACTACACCATCGAGCAGGACTGGGACTACGGCTTCGTCGAGGTCTCGACCGACGGCGGCGCCACCTGGTCCGAGCAGAAGATCTACGGCGAGGACGGCGCGCTCGTCTCCACCGATGACGGCTACGCCGACCCCAACAGCCGCATGAAGGACTACGGCAACAAGAAGTACGGCCTGACCGGCGAGTCCGCCGGCTGGCAGCACTACTACGCCGACCTCGCGCCGTTCGCCGGGCAGAACGTCAAGCTGCGCCTGCGCTACGCCACCGACGCGGCGGCCAACGAGCGCGGCTGGTTCGTCGACGACCTGTCGGTCACCAGCGGCGGCTCCACCGTGTGGAGCGACGACGTCGAGCAGGGCGCCAACGGCTGGACCGCCACCGTCGGCACCTTCGTCGACACCACCGGCACCGGCTGGACCCAGCACTCCGGCGCGCTCAAGAGCGCCCAGTACTACCTGGCCGAGTGGCGCAACCTCGACGGCTTCGACAAGGGCCTGAGCTACACCTACGACACCACCTGGAACCGCGACGGCGCCTGGCGGGTCGAGAAGGTCCCCTACAACGCTCCGGGCATGCTGCTCTGGCTGCGCGACACCTCGCTCGGCTACAACAACGCTGCGTCCAACATCTGGTCGCTGCCGTCGGCCGGCGCGAAGGGCCAGCTCCTGCTGGTCGACTCGCACTTCGACCCGCTGCGCCGCACCGGCGAGGCAGCCGCGGCCGACGCGAGCGTCCTGAAGAACATCCCCTCCCGCCCGCAGGCGTCCAACGCGGCGTTCGGCTTCACCAAGACGTACTCCTTCCAGGAGTGCCTGGAGAAGCAGCCCTTCGTCGCGGTCTGCACCAAGTTCAAGCCGCAGGACCCGATCAAGGCGTTCACCGACGCCAAGACCTGGTACCCGGGCCTTGAGTACCGCGAGGACGGCCTGTACTACCGCCTCCGTGACGCTTCGACGGTCGTCCCCTCCAAGGGCAACCAGCCGTACTCGCTGCGCGTCGTCAACCCCGACGGCACGCCGGCGACCGAGCTGTACGGCGAGGACGTCAACGGCTTCACCCTCGGCTCCGGCAACCCGGGTGACGAGGGCAAGCAGCTCGGCGTCCAGATGAAGCTGATCACGCCGCTGCCGGGCAACCTCGCGGTGATCGCTCAGTTCACCCCGCCGAAGAAGTAAGCAAACCGAACGGCTGGACGGCCGGCGTCCCCTCTCCCCGCAGCACCGGGGAGGGGCCGCCGGCCGGGCGGACACCCCGCCCGGCCCCCACGGGCCGGCGGGCCGCCATCGCGGGACGGACGCGGCTCGGCCGCGTCCGTCCCGTTCGTTTTCCCCGCACGCATAGCATGTCCCGGACGGGAACTACGGGACGGGAGATCGGTGAGCGAGCAGCGGACCAAGGCGGAGCACACCAAGGCCATCCGCGATCTGCGCAGAGCGGTGCTGGTGGTCAACACGCGGTCCCGGCGGGGGCGCCACCGCTACTTCGAGGCGCTGCGCCTGCTGCACGCCGACGGCTTCCGGCCGCTGCGCACCTACGCCGTCATGGACCCCTCCCGCCTGCCGCGGATCCTCCACGAGGCCCTGGACCTCCAGCCCGACCTCCTCGTGGTCGGCGGCGGCGACGGCACCCTCAGCTCGGCGGTCAAGCACGTCGCCCACCGCGACGTGGCGCTCGGCGTGCTCCCGCTGGGCACCACCAACAACTTCGCCCGCAGCCTCGGCCTCCCGCTCGACCTCGCCATGGCGGTCAAGGTGTTCAGCCGCGGCAAGGTCGCCGACATCGACCTCGGCATGGCCGGCGACCAGCCCTTCGCCAACCTGGCCAGCTTCGGGGTGTCGGTCGAGGTGGCGGGCACGGTCAAGCCGTGGCTCAAACGCGCCCTCGGCCGCGCGGCCTACCCGCTCACCGCGCTGACCGTCCTGCCCAGGCACGAGCCCTTCCGCGCGTACATCACCGTGGAGGGCCGCCGCCACGAGCTGCTGACCCACCAGCTCAACATCGCCAACGGCCGCTACCACGGCGGCTGGCAGATCGCCCGCGACATCAGCATCGACAACCGCCGCCTGGTGGCCTACCAGCTCGGCTCGGGCAAGCGGCTGCGGCTGCTCGCCGAGACCCTGGTGCGCGCCGCCGGCGGCCGCTGGCGCAGCCTGGCGGGCGGCCCGTTCGTCACCGGCACCGAGATGCTGCTGGAGACCGACCCCCCGATGGCCGCCGACGTGGACGGCGAGGTCCTCCTGCGCACCCCGATCACCATCAAGACCATCCCCAACGGCCTACGCGTAATGGTCCCCCCGAGCTTCATCGACACCTGATCGTCCCGGCCACCTCACGCCCAAGCGAAACTCTGGGCGACGCCGTTCACCCACTACGCGTCGCCGTGCCGGTGACGGGCGTAATCGCAGGGCTCAGAGTGCGTCCAGGGCGCTGGGGCGGCCGGGGTGGGGGCGGGCGGCCAGTGAGGCGGACATTCGGGCGACCGCGTCGGCGATGAGCTCGGGCGGGGTGGCGAAGTTGAACCGGGCGAAGCCCTTGCCCGGGGCGCCGAACTTCAGGCCCGAGTACAGCGCCACCGCGCCGCGGCGCAAAAGCCACTCCGCCGGGTCGTCGCCGAGCCCGAGCGCGCGCAGGTCCAGCCACGCCAGATAGGTCGCCTGCGGCGGCTGGTACCCCACCCCAGGCAGCCGCTCGGCGAGCAGGTCGCCCAGCAGCGCGCGGTTGGCGGTGAGCCCGGCCATCAGCGACTCCAGCCACGGCTCGCCCGCGGTGAAGGCCGCCTCCGAGGCGATCACGCCGAACATGCCGGAGCTCTCGCTGACCTCGGCGTCGATGGCGGCCACGTCCCGGTGCGCCTGCGGGCCGGGCACGGCCAGCGCGGCCTTCAGCCCGGCGAGGTTCCACGCCTTGGAGGCCGACACCAGCGCGATCGACCGGGCCGCGGCCGGGGCGTCCAGCGACGGGAACGGCACGTGCCGCGCGCCCGCGTACACCAGCGGGGCGTGGATCTCGTCGGCCACCACGCGCACCCCGTACCGGTCGGCGAGGGCGGCGACGGCGAGCAGCTCCTCCTCGGTGAGCACCAGCCCGGTGGGGTTGTGCGGGTTGCACAGCAGGAAGGCCGCCGCCCCGGCGGCGAAGTCGCGTTCGAGCGCCGCTAGGTCCAGCCGGTAGCCGTCCGGGCCGAACGCGAGCGGGCTCTGGACGACCTGCCGCCCGATGCGCGGCAGCCAGTAGAAGTACGGCGGGTAGGCGGGGGTGTTGATCACCACCCGGTCTCCCGGCTTGGTGACCAGGTGCAGCACCTCCACGATGCCCGCCATCACGTCCGGCACCAGGCGGATCGCCCCCGGGTCGACGCGCCAGCCGAAGCGGCGGGCGGCGAACCCGGCGAACGCCTCCGGCAGGCCGCCCGCCACGGCGTACCCGGTGTCGCCGTGGGCGAGCGCCCGGGTCAGCGCGGCGGCGATCGGCTCGGCGAGCGGAGTGTCCATCTCCGCCACCCACACCGGCAGCACCTCCGGCGGGTACTCCCGCCACTTGGCGCTATGACGTCCGCGCAGCTCGTCGAGGCTGTACGCGGAGAGGGGCCCGCCGGGGCCATGGCCGGTGCCGCTGCCGGTGTCGCTGCCGCTCAAGGTCGTCCTTTCGGGAGGGAGCGCCAGGCTCCTCCCCACGATTGGGAAATTCATCCGTCATCGAGGTGATAGCACATGATTCGTACCCGTGTGGTGCGGTGATCGGCCATTTTCTATCCGATCGGGTGATGTGCCCGCCCGCGCGGCGGCCGACCATGGTGAACGACGCCGGCGGCCCGCGGGCCGCATCGGAGGAAGGGGGCCGGTCATGGAGCAGCGGCTACCGGATCTGCCGCGCGGCGAGTGGCGCGAGTTCTTCGACGCGATGACCCGCGACTACGAGGGCGTGGAGGTCACCGTCGAACTGGTCAGCGGAGAGCTCGGCGACCTGGTCGAGGCCGAGCGCTCGCCGCTGGCCTACCTGGAGTACGACCCGAAGGACGACCAGTTCGCGGTGGGCCTGGGCGGGCCCGGCGGCGACATGGTGACCCGGCACGCCGTCGACCACCCCACGCGGATCATGGCCGACACCGTGCAGCACGGCACGGTGCGCGCCTTCGACGTCGTCGACGCGGAAGGCGGGCAGACGATCGTCACCCTGCACCGGCCCAGGCTCGCCCCGAAGGCCCCCGCCTGAGCTACGCTCGCGGCCGTAGGCGTGCTGGAATGGCCGGGACCGGCCCCCTGCGAGATCGGACGCCTGCATGGACTTCGAGCTGAACGACGATCAGCGCCTGTTCCGGCGAACCCTGCGCGAGTTCGTGGACAAGGAGATCGTCCCCGTCGCCGCCGAATGGGAGCGGGAGGGACGCTACCCGGAGGAGATCGTCGAAGGGTTCCGGCGGCTCGGCCTGTTCGGCGTCACCATCCCGGAGGAGTATGGCGGCCTCGACCTCGACCGGGTGTCCTTCGCGCTGGTCTTCGAGGAGATCGCCCGGGGGTGGATGGGCGTGGCCGGCATCCTCGGCTCCCACTCGCTGTCGACCTGGATGATCGCACGGCACGGCACGGAGGAGCAGCGGGCGGCCTACCTGCCCGACCTCGCCACCGGCGCGCGCCGCACCGGCGTCGCCCTCACCGAGCCCGGCGCCGGCACCGACCTGCAGGGCATCCAGACCCGCGCCGTCCTCGACGGCGGCGAGTACGTCGTCCACGGCACCAAGACCTGGATCACCAACGCCCGGCACGCCGACCCGCTGCCCGTCCTGGTGAAGACCTCCGACGCCTCTCCGGCGCACAAGGGAATGTCGGTGCTGCTGGTGGACGCCGACCGCGGGTTCACCGTCAGCCGCGACCTGCCCAAGCTCGGCTACAAGGGCACCGAGACCTGCGAGGTCGTCTTCGACGGCGTCAGGGTGCCCGCCTCGGCCCTGCTGGGCGGAGTCGAGGGGCGAGGCATGCAGCAGGTGCTGTCGGCGCTGGAGCTCGGGCGCCTCAACATCGCCGCCCGCGCGGTCGGGGTGTCCCAATGCGCCTACGAGGCGGCGCTGAACTACGCCAGGGAACGCGAGGCGTTCGGGCGGCCCATCGGCGACTTCCAGGCCATCCAGCTCAAGCTCGCCGACATGGCCACCGACATCCAGGCGGCCCGGCTGCTCACCTACTGGGCGGCCACCCGCTCGGAGGCGTGCGCGGTGAACGCCGAGGCGGCGATGGCCAAGTACTTCGCCTCCGAGGTCGCGCTGCGTGCCACCATGGAGTCCATGCGCATCCACGGCGGCTACGGCTATTCCCAGGAGTTCGTGGTCGAGCGCCTGTACCGCGACGCACCGCTGATGGCGATCGGCGAGGGCACCAACGACGTCCAGCGCATGGTCATCGCCCGCGCCCTGCTGTCCGACACCGCCAAGGTCGGCTGGTGACGCCCCCCACCACCCCTGGGGCCGCCGGGGACTGCCTGTTCTGCCGGATCGCCAAGGGAGAACTCCCCGCCCACCTCGTACTCGCCGACGAGGTCGCCGTCGCCTTCCTCGACGCCCGCCCGGTGTTCAAGGGCCACGTACTCGTCATCCCGCGCGACCACGTCGAGACCCTCGCCGACCTGCCGGGGGAGGCCCTCGGCCCGTACTTCGCCCGCGTCCAGGCGGTGTCCCTCGCCGTGGAGAAGGGCCTCGGCGCGGCGGGCAGCTTCGTGGCGATGAACAACCGCATCAGCCAGAGCGTCCCCCACCTGCACACCCACGTCGTCCCCCGCCACAAGAAGGACGGCCTGCGCGGCTTCTTCTGGCCCAGAGTCAAATACGAAGACGACACCGAAGCCGCCACCTACGCCGAGCGGATCCGCAAAGCCCTCGACCTCACCCCATAGTGAGATCGGGACCGCGAAAATGGCTGTGCCCCGGCTGCGTGCGATGCAGAGGCAGGTCCGGGGCTTATGCGCTTGACGCTAGCACACGTGCATCCAGAAAGGCGGACGAGTTGATCACGCTGAGGCCCTGCGACTACGCAGGGCCGGCCTCGCCCAACTGCTCGGCCAGCCGTTCCAGGCCGCCCCTGATGAGCTTGCCGTACCCGTCGTCGGCGAGCGCGTCCATCCCGGCCCGGGCCTGCTGGAGGTGCTCACGGGCGCGGTCGAGATCGCCCAGTTTGCGATAGCACTCACTCAGGTTCAGGTGCAGGGACGGATACAGGCCCGCCACCGAAAGCGGCACCCCGGCCTGCGCCACCTGCTCATCGGTGACCCGATCGGCGGCGGCGAGCGCCCGCAGATCCCACATCAGCTCCTGGTGCACGTCGTCCTGCACGTCGGCCATCGAGTGGGCGAGGACGCAAACATGCAGTGGCTCGCCCTGCTCGCCGCCGATGTCATCCCAGATCTGCGCGAACAGGTCGCGTGCGGCGTCACGCTGACCTTGGCCGTGATGCAGGTCCACCCCTTGGCCGATCCGGGTCATCGTCGGGTCGGCGGTCATCAGCGTCTCCTCTAGCGTCGCGGGCAACCGCAATCAGCCTACTCGCCTGACCTGACTCAACGATCTTCATCCGCCAGGCTCAGGCCCTATAAGGGGCGGCGTACGCGGAGCGGTACATGAACGAAATGAAGGGCTACCGTGCGATGGCCCTTCGCACCGAACAACGCGAGCGCATCCACCAGGGCACCGTCGACGTCGCCTCGATCAGGATCCGGCTCCGTGACCCGGTTCGATGACGGCACTCCCTGGACGGTAGAGAAGTGATCGTCGATGAGTGCGAGGAGGAGAAGTCGTGGATGTGTATGAAGCCGTGGACAGTCGCCGGGCTGTGCGGGCGTTCAGCGGTGAGCCCGTGCCCAAGGAAGTACTCGAACGAGTGCTCACCGCGGCGACGCGGGCTCCATCGAGCGGGAACCTCCAGCCGTGGCATCTGTACGTTGTGACCGGTGAGCCCTTGGTTGAGCTGAAGAAGCACGCGACGGCCAGGGCACTGGCAGGAGACCCGGGCGATGAGCGGGAGTATCCGATGTACCCGGCGGAACTGACCTCGCCGTATCTGGACCGCTTCTCCGCCGCTGCCGCCCAGCGGTACGAAGCGCTGGGGATCGAGCGCGACGACCCCGACAGGCCCATGAAGATCGCCGCCTTGAACGTGGCGGCGTTCGGGGCGCCGGTCGTACTGTTCTGCTACCTCGACCGCACGATGGGGCCCGGGCAGTGGGCGGACGCGGGGATGTACCTGCAGACGGTCATGCTGTTGCTGAGGGCGGAAGGGCTGCACAGCTGTCCCCAGGTGATGTGGACGATGTATCGCAAGACCGTCAGCCGCATAGTCGGAGCCGATGACGGGCTCACGCTGTTCTGCGGTGTCTCGGTGGGGTTCGAGAAGGAGGGCGTGCCCCGGCTGCGTACCGAGCGCGCGGAAATGACGGAGACAGTGACCTTCATCGGAGCGTGACCGTATCCCACACCCGCACCTGCACCCTGCGTGGCACCCGGGGCAGTGCCCGAATGCGCCATCAGCCAAAGGGGCTGCGGCCTACCTGCTGGCTTAGGCCGTCGACAAGGTCTCGGGCATACTCCTCGCGGACCTCACGGGCGACGGCGTGGGCGGCCTCAGAACAGGAGCAGCGCATCGCCGGTCGCGTCGGCTCTCCCGTTGAGCGGCAGCCCTGCCACCTGGTGGAGGTGAGCGACGGTGAGGACGGATCCTCCAGGGAGCCGGCAGACCAGCGCGCGCCACCGAGACCCGGGGTGGGTGACGCGGTCGGCGAGCTTCTGCGCGCGGGAAGGCCAGCCCATGTCAGCAGTGTCCCCCTACTGGGCGCCGGCTTCGGCTTGCATGAGTCCGGCGAAGGAGAGTCGGCGGCGCCGACCCTCCTCAAGCGCGGAAGCGGGCGGTACTTCGTCCTGAGAACCCACGACCGGCAGCCGCCCTGTCACCTGCCGATCGGGGGGATGCCCAGGGAGACGAGTTCCTCGTCTAGGGTGCGGATGTGTTTGTTCGTCGCCCATGGTTGGAGGCGGGCGCGGGTTTGGCGGACGGTGTCGGTGAGACGGCCAGAGCTGTGGCCTACGGTGATCCGGGCCGCCTGGCGGATCTTCTCGGTCGCGGCCGGTATCTCTCGCTTGACGATGAGGGCGTCGGCGTACTCCAGTAGGGTTCTGCCGCGCGCGGGTTTACGCATCCTCGCTGCCAAGGCCCGTTCGGCCGTGCGGATCGCATCGTCCGGACGTCCCCAGGCGATCATGCAGGCCGCCGTGTGCCTCTCGACGCCCGCTGCCGTCCACCAGTAGAGATACGAGGGGTCGGCTTCGTTTCTCGGTCGTTCGGCCAGATGGCGCGACTGGACCAGCGCGTTTTCGCTGTCGCGAGCATTGCCGTTCGCGGCGAGGATTCGCGCGAGGTCCACGGCGTGTACCGATCGGAGCAGGGTGCTCGGGCTTTGTCGCGCCCAACCTTGTGCGGCGTAGATGTGGTCGAGAGCTTCGCCGGTTCGGCTCTGGAATCGCGACATGTTGGCGAGGCAGGTGTGGAGGTAGGCGATGAGGGTGGGGTCGCGGATCTGGTGGGCTGCGGTGAGGCCCTCTTGGTAGCGGTGGCGGGCTCCAGTGTGGTCCAGGAGATCGTGGTGGAGCCAGCCGGCGAGTTGGCTGAGGTCGGCGTAGGCGCGGATGAGGCGGTCGCGCAGGCCGGGGAGCAGGGACTCACGATGGAGCAGGTCGGCGACGAGGGTGCGCTGGCCTTCCACGACGGGCAGGACCTTGGCCGGGCCGAACTCGTCGTCCAGGCGGCGGCAGCGGGCGGTGAGCTTCTCGATCAGTTCCACGGTGGCGGCGTCCACCCGGGTCGAGGAGCGGATCGCGGTGGCGAGCCGGTCCTTCTCCGGCGGGGACAGGTGGCGTAGCAGCACCAGGGCGGGGGCGCCGCCGAGTGCCAGGGCCAGTTCGAAGAGCAGATCGCGGCGCTTCACGTCGGCCTCCTCGGCTGTGAGGGCACGCAGTAGCGCGGCGCAATCCTGGAAGCCGGGAACCGGGGCCGCCGGGCGTGCCGCTTCCACTTCCTGCTTCATGGTGACATGCCCAGGAACGGAGGCCGGGACGGCAGAGGGCCGCTGGGCGGTATGGGACGAACGGTGGTCGGTGCGATCGATGAGGTCGCGGTCGCGCGCGCTATAGGAGGCGTAGACCTGGTCGCTGACCAGACGACGGGCGGCGGTCCGGTAGACGTGCGCGAACAGGGCGATGGTGCGGGCTGTCGGGCGCATGCCGCGCTGCGGCCAGTGCTCGAACTCGTACAGCCGTGACTCGCGCAGCGCGGCGGTGCCCGCCGGGTCGAGGTCGTTGTACCGCGCGGCGGCCTCGGCGGCGGTCAGCCCGTAGGCGTAGCGGTACAGGCGCAGCGGGCTGACGTCCTGACAGACCAAGAACACGTCGGCGATCTGGTCGAAGGTGTAGCCCATGGCGCGCAGCGCCTCGCCTACGGACGGCGGGGTGGGCCGGGTGGCCCGGAAAGAAACAGCCCGAGCGGGGCGAGGCCCATTCTGGCGGACGGGGTGGGCCGTTTGGCGCATGGAGTGGGGGTTCGGGCGATGGGTGGGCTCGTAGGGGTGGGATGCGCGGGTAGGCTGCGGCGGCGTGGAACCGCTGCTGGCCGTCCCGGTGCTTCTTGTGCTCGTCGTGGTGCCGGCGGTGGTGCTGTGGCGGGTGCTGCGCGGCCGGCGCGAGCTCGGCACCAGCCCCGCCGAGCGCGCCACCTTCGAGACCCTGCACACCGCGTCCCTGGCCGCCCCGCCGCTGCGCGCCGGGCTGACCGCCGCCGGGGCGCTCAAGGCGTCCCGCTATCTGCGCGAGCTGCTCGGCTCGCCCGCCATCGCCATCACCAACGGCGAGGAGCTGCTGGTCTACGACGGCGCGGGGGAGCACCACGCCAAGAACGCCTTCGCGCACGCCGCCGCGACCCTGCGCGACGGCCGCATCCAGGTGCTCGGCCCCGACGTCGTCTGGTGCCTGTCGCCTGAGTGCCCGGTGCGGTACGCCGTCGTCGTCCCGCTCACCACCGACGACCGGGTGGTCGGCTCGCTGGCGGCCTACGGCGACCATGCCAGCGCCGGGCTGGTCAGGGCGACCGGGGAGGTCGCCGCCTGGGTGGACTCCCAGCTTGAGCTGGCCGAGCTCGACCGCTCGCGCACGCTGCTCATGGAGGCCGAGGTGCGGGCGCTGCGCGCGCAGATCTCCCCGCACTTCATCTACAACTCCCTGACCACCATCGCCTCGTTCGTGCGCACCGACCCCGAACGGGCCAGGGAGCTGCTGCTGGACTTCGCCGACTTCACCCGCTACTCCTTCCGCAGGCACGGCGAGTTCACCACGCTGGCCGAGGAACTGCGCTCCATCGACCGCTACCTCACCCTTGAGCGGGCCCGTTTCGGCGACCAGCTCCGCGTCACGCTGCGCATCGCGCCGGAGGTGCTGCCCGTGGCCGTGCCGTTCCTGTGCCTGCAGCCCCTGGTGGAGAACGCGCTGCGGCACGGGCTCGAAAGCAAGGACGGCGTCGGGCGCATCGCCATCACCGCCGAGGACGCCGGGGCCGAGTGCCTGATCAGCGTGGAGGACGACGGCATCGGCATGGACCCCGAGCGGCTGCGGCGCATACTGTCCGGCGACCCCGACGAGCGGTCGGGGACGGGCGGCGTCGGGCTGGCCAACGTCGACGAGCGGCTGCGCCAGGTGTACGGCGACGAGTACGGCCTGGTCGTCGAGACCGCCGTGGGGGCCGGGGCCAAGGTGAGCGTCCGCCTGCCCAAATACCGGCCGGGCGTCTCCGTATAGTTATCAGCCCTCCGCCCCTGAGCCGTTGACTTCCCCTGTCCGATTCACCACTCTCTAGGAGGATGAGGAGCAAGCCTCACCAGGTCGGCCCCCGGTTCCGCGGCCCCTGGGCGAGACGGGTCGGGTGGCGGTGAAGTGACGGGTCTGCGCGTTCTGGCGGTGGACGACGAGCAGCCGGCGCTGGAGGACCTGGCCTACCTGCTGCGCGCCGACCCCCGCATCGGCGAGGTCGCGATGGCGCGCGACGGCGCCTCCGCCCTGAAGATGCTCGACCGGGCCATGGCCGACGGCCGGCCGGTCGAGGCGGTCTTCCTGGACATTCGCATGCGCGGCCTGGACGGCGTCGTGCTCGGCCGCCTGCTGGCCCAGTTCGCCCGGCCGCCCCGGGTCGTGTTCGTCACCGCCTACGAAGAGCACGCGGTGGACGCCTTCGAGATCAAGGCCGAGGACTACCTGCTCAAACCGGTCCGCCCCGAGCGGCTCGCCGAGGCCATCCGCAGGGTCTGCGCCAGCGTCCCGGGCGGCCCGGGAGCCGCGGACGAGGCGGGTCGTCCGGCGTCCGACGGCGACACCATCCCGGTCGAGCTGGCCGGGGTCACCCGCTTCGTCGCCAGCACCGACGTCCGCTACGTCGAGGCCCAGGGCGACTACGCGCGCCTGCACACCGCCACCGGCAGCCACCTGGTGCGCATCCCGCTGGCGGCGCTGGAGGAGCGCTGGGCCGGCGCCGGGTTCATCCGCGTGCACCGCAGCCACCTGGTCGCGGTCAAGCACATCGACGAACTGCACATCGACTCCGGCCGCTGCATGGTGCGCATCGGCGACACCGAGATCCCGGTCAGCCGCCGCCACACCCGCGAGCTCCGCGACCTGCTCGTCCGCCGCGCCAGGAAGGGCCGCGCCGAGTGAACGCGGACGACGCCGCCGGGCCCGTCCGGGGGGAGCGCCACCCGCGCGACGCCCGTGCCGAGAAGGCCGCGCGCGGCGACGGGCCGGACGGCGGGCGGCGGCGTAACGCGCCGAAGGCACCCGACCGTCCCCGCCGCGAGGTGGTCACCAGCCCGCGCACGACCGCCGCCCGCCGGCCCCGCCACCCGGTCACCGTGGAGATCGACGAGCAGACCAGCCTCGGCGAGGTCTACATGCGCTCGCTGGTGCGCACCCAGTTGCGGCTGGCGCTGTTCGTCTGCACGGTGCTGTCCTGCGTGATCGGCGGTCTTCCGCTGGTGTTCCTGCTGGCCCCGGGCCTGCGCGAGGTGCGCCTGCTCGGGCTGCCGCTGCCGTGGCTGGTGCTCGCCGGGCTCATCTACCCGGCGTTCGTCGCCGGGGCGTGGCTGTACGTGCGCCAGGCGGAGCGCAACGAGCGTCACTTCGCCGACCTGGTCGAACGCCAGTGACCGGGCGGCGGTGGTGAACGCCGGGCTCGGCGTGGCGGCGGTGGTCGTGGTCCTGGTGGCGACCGTCCTCATCGGCGCCTTCGGGCTTCGCCTGTCGCGCACCACCTCCGACTTCTACGTCGCCTCACGCACCGTCTCGCCCCTGTGGAACGCCTCGGCGATCGGCGGGGAGTACCTCTCGGCGGCGTCCTTCCTCGGCATCGCCGGGCTGATCCTCGCCTACGGGGCCGACATGCTGTGGCTGCCGGTCGGCTGGACCGGCGGCTACCTGGTGCTGCTCGTCCTTGTGTCGGCGCCGCTGCGCCGGTCGGGCGCCTACACGCTGCCCGACTTCGCCGAGGCCCGGCTGGAGTCGATGGCCGTGCGCCGCATGGCGAGCGTCCTTGTGGTGCTGATCGGCTGGCTGTACCTGATGCCGCAGTTCCAGAGCGCGGGCCTGGTCCTGCGCACGATCACCGGCGGGCCGGCCTGGGTGGGCGGCCTGCTCGTGGCCGTCGTCGTCGCGGTCAACGTGCTGTCCGGCGGCATGCGCTCGATCACCTTCGTCCAGGCGTTCCAGTACTGGCTGAAACTGACCGCCCTGGCCCTGCCGGTGTTCTTCCTGCTGTTCGCCTGGTACGGGCACGACAGGCCGGCGCCGTACGGCGACGCGCCGCCGGCCTTCACCGAGCCGGTCACCGTCGCCGTCGGCGTCGACGTCACCATCAGCGTGGAACGGCCGGTCGAGGTCACGGCGAAGGGCCGCGTCGACGGCCGCGTCCGGCACGGAGAGCGGATCACCCTGGCGCGCGGCCCGCACACGGTCACCGCCGACACCACGCTCGGGTTCCCCGCGGGCGCGCCCGTGCCGCACGCCGAGAACGTGCCCGTCCTCACCGACCACGAGTGGGCGCTGCCGCTGCACGGCCGCGAGCACCCTCTGTACGCGACCTACTCGCTCATCCTGGCGACCTTCCTCGGCACCATGGGCCTGCCGCACGTCCTGGTGCGGTTCTACACCAACCCCGACGGGCGGGCCGCCCGGCGCACGACCCTGGTCGTACTGAGCCTGCTCGGGGCGTTCTACCTGCTGCCAGCCATCTACGGCATGCTCGGCCGCCTGTACACCCCCGAACTGCTGATGACCGGCCGCACCGACGCCGTCGTGCTCACCCTGCCCGGCCGCCTGGTCGGCGGCACGGCCGGCGAGCTGCTTGGCGCGTTGGTCACCGCCGGGGCGTTCGCCGCGTTCCTGTCGACTTCCTCCGGTCTCGCCGTGTCGGTGGCCGGCGTCATCGGGCAGGACATCCTGCGCGGGGGAGTGCCGTCGTTCCGGGCCGCGACGCTGCTGGCGGTGGCGGTGCCGTTCGGGCTCGCGACCGCCGCGCGCTCCCTGGCAGTCGCCGACGTGGTGGGCCTGGCGTTCGCGGTGGCGGCGTCCTCCTTCTGCCCGCTGCTCGTGCTCGGCATCTGGTGGCGGCGGCTGAGCGCCGCGGGGGCGATGTCCGGCCTGCTCATCGGAGGCGGCCTGGCCAGCGCCGCCGTGATCGCGGTCATCACCGGCGGACCGTACACCGGCTGGACGGGGGCGCTGCTCGCCCAGCCGGCGGCCTGGACGGTGCCGATCTCGTTCGTCGTGATGATCGTCGTCTCGCTCCTCACTCCGCGGAGCGTCCCGCGCGGGGTGGCCCGCACGATGGTCCGGCTGCACACGCCCGAGACGCTCAACGTCAACCGCGGCGACTGGCGGCCCCGCTCCACCTGAGCCGGCCTCGGTTCACCTGAGACGGCTGCGCGCCACTTGAAACGGCCCCGCTCCGACTGAGACGACGGCCCCGCTTCACCCTGAGACGGTCCGCCGCACCTGCGACGGCTCGGTCGCGGTGAGAAAGGGCGGTGACCATTCGTCGCAGGGATCGGGCCTTTGGGCGCAGGAGCGTGCCAGATGAGCGATCCTTCGGGTCGGCTTGGCGACCGCCTCGCCCGTACCTCTGCGCAGCGGCCGGTGTCCCCTTCTACGGTATGGCGTGATTCAGATCACAACGTGGGAGGTCGCGTGACCACTCGACAAGACGAGTCGTCCGAATACGAACAGGTACAGGCCAGTACCGACTTCCAGGAGCTGCGCCGGCGCTTCCGCAACTGGGTGTTCCCGGTGACCCTCGGCTTCCTTGCCTGGTATCTGCTCTACGTGGTCCTGTCCGGCTGGGCGCGCGGGTTCATGGGCACCAAGGTCTTCGGGAACGTCAACATCGCGCTGATCTTCGGCATTCTGCAGTTCGTGTCGACGTTCCTGATCGCGTGGGCGTACGCCCGGCATGCCGACAAGAAGCTCGACCCGTTGTCCGGCAAGCTGCGCGCTGAGATGGAGTCCGCGTCCAATGAGTGACCACGCACTATCGATCACATTGTTCGTCCTGTTCGTCGCCGCGACGCTCGGCATCACGTTCTGGGCGAGCCGCAACACCAAGACCGCCACCGACTACTACGCGGGCGGTCGGTCGTTCAGCGGAGTGCAGAACGGCCTGGCCATCGGCGGCGACTACATGTCCGCCGCCTCCTTCCTCGGCATCGCGGGCATCATCGCGCTGTCGGGGTACGACGGGTTCCTGTACTCGATCGGGTTCCTCGTCGCGTGGCTGGTGGCGCTGCTGCTCGTCGCCGAGCTGATGCGCAACTCCGGCAAGTTCACGATGGCCGACGTGCTGGCCTTCCGGATGAGCCCGCGCCCGGTGCGCACGGCCGCCGGCGTGTCGACGATCACGGTCAGCATCTTCTACCTGCTCGCCCAGATGGTCGGCGCGGGCGCGCTGGTCGGCCTGCTGTTCGGCATCACCTCGGACGCCGGCAAGATCGGCACGATCGTGATCGTCGGCCTGCTGATGATCATCTACGTGGTCGTCGGCGGCATGAAGGGCACCACCTGGGTGCAGATCGTCAAGGCCGTGCTGCTGATGACGGGCGCCGCCCTGGTGACGCTGCTGGTGCTCGGCCACTTCGGGTTCAACCTGTCGAGCCTGCTCGGCACCGCCGCCGGCCAGAGCGGCAAGGGCGACGCGTTCCTCAACCCGGGCCTGAAGTACGGCGTCGAGGCCAAGGGCCTGGTCGGCAAGCTCGACCTGATCAGCCTCGGGCTCGCGCTGGTGCTCGGCACCGCGGGCCTGCCGCACATCCTGATCCGCTTCTACACCGTGCCGACCGCCAGGGACGCCCGCAAGTCGGTCCTGTGGGGCATCGGCATCATCGGCGTGTTCTACCTGCTCACCCTCGTGCTCGGCTTCGGCGCGGCCGCGCTGGTCGGCAGCAAGGCCATCGCCGACCAGAACAAGGCGGGCAACACGGCGGCTCCCCAGCTCGCGCAGAAGGTCGGCCAGCTGATCTTCGGCGACGTCGGCGGCACGATCCTGCTGGCGATCATCGCCGCGGTGGCGTTCGCGACGATCCTCGCCGTGGTGGCGGGCCTTACGCTGGCGTCCTCCTCCAGCTTCGCCCACGACCTGTACGCGCACGTCTTCAAGCGGGGCACCGCCACGGAGGATCAGGAGATCAAGGTCGCCCGCATCGCCGCGTTCGCCATCGGCGCGGTGTCGATCGTCCTCAGCATCTTCGCGCAGAACCTGAACGTGGCGTTCCTCGTCGCACTGGCGTTCGCGGTCGCCGCCTCGGGCAACCTGCCGGCGATCCTGTACAGCCTGTTCTGGAAGCGGTTCAACACCGCCGGCGCGGTGTCGGCCATCTACGGCGGCCTCGCCTCCGCCGTGCTCCTGGTGATCTTCTCGCCGGTGGTGTCCGGCACGCCGACGGCGCTGTTCCCCGACGCCGCCTTCAACTGGTTCCCGCTGGACAACCCCGGCCTGGTCTCGATCCCGATCGGCTTCCTCGCCGGTTACATCGGGACGGTGCTCAGCAAGGAGTACAACGCGGGCAAGTACGCCGAGATCGAGGTGCGGTCGCTCACCGGCGCCGGCGCCGAGAAGGCGACCGGCCACTGATAACCCTCCGGGGAGCGCCTCCGGACGTCTCCCCGGAGAGCGCTGGGGACGTCCTCCCTCAGCCGCCCGGCCGCGGGTCCACCCCCCCCTCGGATCCCGGCCGGGCCCTGCGAGCGTCCCCCCACGTCACGCACACCCGGCCGCTACCGCCGACCGGCCGCCCGCCTCAGGGGATGACCGTCACCGGGTGCTGTACCACGCCGTCGAAGTGGTAGCCCAGCATGTTGAACCGGGCCCGCGCGGGCTGGGTGGCCCCGGTCTCGTCGACCGCTCTGGCCATCAGGACGTACGCCCCGGGCCGCCTCGGCGCCCAGGCCAGGTGCCAGGGAGCCCACGCCCGCGCCAGCCGGGGGCCTCGGGTCTCGGCGGGCGTCCAACTGAGGCCGCCGTCCACGCTGACCTCGACCCGGACGATGTGCCCGCCGCCCGACCACGAGCGGCCGTGCAGGATGTGCTGCCGCCCGGCCCGCAGCGTGGCACCCCACGGCAGCTCGAAGGCGCTCTTGACCCCCTGCGGGCCCAGCGGGGCGCCGCCGGTGGGATGCCCGGGTCCGAACATCCGGTAGAAGCGGGTGGTCCACGGCGACGACAGGGGAGCGGTGGAGACCTCGATGTCGCCGAGCCACTTGATCGAGGCGACGCCGCTCCAGCCGGGCACCACCAGGCGGGCGGGGAACCCGTGGTCGGGCGGCAGCGGCCTGCCGTTCATCTCGTAGGCCACCAGAACGTCCGACAGCGCCTTGCCGATGGGCAGCGGCCGGCGCACGTGCCCGTGGTCGACGCCGTCCTCGACGTACACCGGGTCGAGGCCGCGCGGCATGACGTCGACGGCGTCGGCGCTCACCCCGGCCAGGTCCAGCAGCGTCGCCAGCGGCACGCCCCGCCAGCGCGCGACGCCGATGGCGCCGAGCCGCCACGGGATGCCGGACATGCGCTGGTCCTGCTGGACGTCGAAGAACGCCCGCCCGTTGCCGGCGCACTCGATGGCGACGTCGGCGGTCGCCGAGGGCAGCGCCAGCAGGTCCTCGTACGTCAGGTCGCGCGGGCGGCGCAGCCCGTTCCCGTGCAGGCGCAGCCGCCAGGCGCGGGCGTCGATGAGCGGGGTGGAGGTGTGGTTGCGGACGAAGAAGCGGTCGGTGGGGGTGTGGTAGCCCTGGCCGCGCATGGACTCCCAGCGCATCTCGGCGCCGGTGTCGTAGGTGATGAACAAATCGGGCGGCAGCGGCTTGACGATGGTGGCGGGCGCCACCTCGGGCGCCACCTCGGGCGGGGCCGTCGCGGGGGCGGAGGCCGGGCTCAGGGGCGCCTGAGCGGAGGTCCCGGCGGACGCCGGGCGCATCGGGGGAACGAGCCCGGCGCCTGTCCTGGGTCTCGGCCCGGGTCTGGTCCTCGTGGCTTCGCCGGTCCGGTCATCGAGTTCCATGGGGCAACCCCCGTCCGGTCAAACTTATACCAATTCCCTACCAAGAAACCATGTTATATGCCTAGTCTACTCCGCCCGCCCCTCCAGCGGGAGCCCTTCACCCTGAGAGCCCTTCACCCGGCCCCCATGGGGGATCCCGGCCGCGCGGGAGTCGCGGCCCTTCAGGAAACGCCGGCGTTCAGCGGCGGCCGAGGAAGTCCAGCAGGCGGTCCAGCGGCCAGGTGTTGATGACGTCGTCGCCGGTCAGCCACGCCCGCTGCGCGATGCCGACGCCGAACCGCAGGTTGTCCATGTGCGGCACGGCGTGCGCGTCGCTGTCGATGGAGAACCGCACCCCGTGGTGACGCGCCAGCCGCACCAGGTCGGACGGCAGGTCGGCCCGGTCGGGATAGGCGTCGATCTCCAGAGCCGTCCCCGTGCGCGCCGCCGCCGCGAAGACGGTCTCCCAGTCGGCGTCCACCGGAGCGCGCTTGCCGATCTTGCGGGTGGTGGGATGGCCGATGACGTGCACGTGCGGGTTCTCGCAGGCGGCGACGAACCGGCGGGTCATCTCCTCGCGCGACTGGGTGAAGTGCGAATGTACCGAGGCGACACAGATGTCGAACCCTTCCAGCACCTCGGCCGGCCAGTCGACGGTGCCGTCCGGCGCGATGTTCAGCTCGGTGCCGTGCAGCAGGCGCATGCCCGGATACTCGTCCTGGAGCCGGCGCAGCCGCCCGCGCTGCTCCAGCATCTTGTCCAGCGTCATGCGCTGCATGAACAGGTTCGGCGCGTGGTCGGTCACCGCGTAGTACGCGTACCCGCGCCCGGCCGCGGCCCCGACCATCTCCTCCAGGGTCGCGATGCCGTCGGTGAGGTCGGTGTGGGTGTGCAGGTCGCCCTTGAGGTCCTCCAGCGTGACGAGCTCGGGCAGCGCGCCGCGCAGGGCCGCCTCGACCTCGCCGCCGTCCTCGCGCAGCGGCGGAGGCACCCACTGCATGCCGAGGGCCGCGTAGACGTCCTCCTCGGTCTCGCCGGCGATCACCCTCTCGCCCTCGAACAGGCCGTACTCCGACAGCTTCCAGCCGCGCTTCACGCACATCTCGCGCAGCCGCACGTTGTGCTCCTTGGAGCCGGTGAAGTACTGCATCGCCGCGCCCCACGACTCGGCCGGCACCAGGCGCAGGTCAACCTGGACGCCCTGCGCGGTGCGCACCGAGGTCTTCAGCGCGCCGCTCGCGATGACCTCCGTCACGTACGGCTGCGCCTTGAAGCCGGCCATCAGCGACTCGGGGCCGACGGCCAGGATGTCGATGTCGCCCACGGTCTCCTTCATCCGGCGCAGCGACCCGGCGTAGGAGATCTTCTCGGCGGCCGACAGCGAGGCGATGACCCGTTCGGCCAGGTCCATCGCGACGCCGATGTGCACCCGCTCACCCGCCCGCTGGAGCTGCTCGATGCCCTTGAGCAGGTTCTCCTCGGTCTTCGCGCCGAACCCGCGCAGGCCCGCGAGTCTGCCCTCGCCGATCGCCTCCGCCAGCGACTCGGGGGAGTCGATGCCCAGCTCGCGGTAGAGGAACACCGCCTTCTTCGGCCCGAGCGAGGCGATGCGCGTCAGCGCGCGCACCCCCTCGGGCACCTCCACGCGCAGGGCGTCGAGCTGGCGGAAACTGCCCCGCTGCAGGAACTCCTCGACCTTCTTGGCGATCGCCTCGCCGACGCCGGGCACCTCGCGGACGTTCACCCGCGAGATGTCGGCGGGATGGCCGGCGATCGCCTTGGCGGCCTTCTGGTAGCTGCGCACCCGGAAGGCGTCGCCGCCGGTCATCGCGAAGAGATCGGCATACTCCTCAAGCGCCGCCGCAGCGTCGTCGTTCGCCCGCCCCATGGGGGCCAGCTTACGGACCCCGGCCCCCCTTCCGCCTCCCAGGGGCCGTCAGTGGATCACCGGGCGGGTGACGTACGGCTCGGCGAGGTAGGCGAGTTCCTTGTCGGTCAGCGCCAGTTCCACCGCGGCGATGGCGTCGTCCACGTGGTGGTTCTTGGTCGCGCCGACGATGGGGGCGCTCACGCCGGGCTGGGCGAGCAGCCATGCCAGCGCCACCTGGGCCGGGGGGACGTCCCGCGCGGTGGCCGTCTCGGCGACCCGGGCCAGTACGGCGGCGTCGCCGGGGCCGCCGTACAGCTGCTCGATGCGCCCGTCGACGCCCGAGCGGGTCGTCCGCTCCTGGCGCGCGTCCGCCCGTGCCAGCAGCCCCCGGGCCAGAGGGCTCCACGGGATCAGCCCGACGCCCTGGTCCAGGCACAGCGGGATCATTTCCCGCTCTTCCTCACGATAGAGAAGGTTGTAGTGGTTCTGCATCGATGCGAACTTCGTCCAGCCGTGCGTCTCCGCGACGTGCTGCGCCTTGGCGAACTGCCAGGCGAACATGCTGGAGGCGCCGATGTAGCGCACCTTGCCGGCGCGGACGACGTCGTGCAGCGCCTCCATGGTCTCCTCGATCGGAGTGTGGTCGTCCCACCGGTGGATCTGGTACAGGTCGACGTAGTCGGTGCCGAGGCGCCGCAGCGACGCATCGATGCCGTCCATGATGTGCTTGCGCGACAGCCCGCCGTCGTTGGCGGCCTCGCTCATCGGGAAGAACACCTTGGTGGCCAGCACGTAGTCCTCGCGGCGGGGGAAGATCTTGCGCAGCAGGCTGCCGGTGACCTCCTCGCTGGCGCCGGAGGAGTAGACGTCGGCGGTGTCGAAGAACGTCACGCCCGCCTCCGCGGCCCTGCGCACGAGCGGCTCGGCGTGCTCCTCGTCGAGCACCCAGTCCTGCCATCTGGCGGGGTCGCCATAGCTCATCATGCCAAGACAGATGCGCGAAACCTTCATCCCGGTCGAGCCGAGCCTGACGTAGTCCATTCTGTGCCTCCTTTTGTCACATCTCATCACGAAACGCCTTCGCCCCTCGCTCGCGCCGGTTCTCCGCGCCGCCGTGGCCGCCGCATGCGGGTCTCCTGGCGGCGGCGCAGGAGGGTGCGACGCTGAGGGCGGGTGAGCGGGCGATCGCTACCATGGCGTGGTGATCGTGCCGGGAGAAGGCAGGAGGGCGCCATGGTGAGCGAAAGCGAACCCACCGCGGGAGGGCACGGGCGTGTACCGTCGCCCGCGACCCCGGCGCCCGCCGAGTCCGCCGAGCCCGCCGTGTCCGTCACATCCGTCACATCCGCCACGTCGGCCGAGTCCGCCGCGTCCCCTGCATCCCCTGCATCCCGTGCGTCTTCAGTGTCCTCCGGTTTCGGGCTGGGGCTGCATCACGTCCAGCTCGCGCTGCCGCCGGGGGAGGAGGAGGCGTGCCGGCGGTTCTACGTGGACGTGCTCGGCATGACGGAGGTGGCCAAGCCGCCGGAGCTCGCCGCCCGGGGCGGGCTGTGGGTGCGCGCGGACGCGCTGGAGATCCACCTCGGCGTCGAGCAGGACTTCCGCCCGGCGCGCAAGGCCCACCCCGGCATCCTGGTCGCCGACCTGGACGCCCTCGCCGAACGGCTGACCGCCCGCGGCGTCCAGATCACCTGGGACGACGCCTTCCCCGGCCACCGCCGCTTCTACGCCGCCGACTGCCACCAGAACCGACTGGAATTCCTCGGCCCCCGCGAGGACTTCTGACCCGCGAACCCTGCCACGCCGGGCGGAACACCGTCTTACAGGGCGTCGTGGGTCGTCTCAGAGGGTGGGGTGGATCTCGCCTACTGGGCGGCCGCCGCCGAGGACGGGGACGGTGGTGAAGGACTCGGCTCCGGTGATGTCGGCGCCGAGTTCCGCCAGGGCGGCCAGGGCGATGGCCGAGGTCGCGCGCGGGCCGCCGTCGATCACCTTGACGGCCACCGCGTGCCCGTCAGGGGTGGCGGCCACCAGCACGCCCTCCGCGCCGCCCTTGACGACGCTGCCCGGCAGCGCCCGCATCAGCTCGGTGTTGACGTGCCCGGTCCCCCCGACGAATTCGGGGAACGCGCGCATGGCGTCGGCCACCGCGCGCTCAGGGGTGTCCTTCGGGGCGACGGCGAGCGCCCGCACCGCGCGTGCCAGGCCGGTGAGGGACAGCGCGAACAGCGGGGCGCCGCAGCCGTCCACCGCCGTGTGCGGGCTCTTCTCGCCGGACAGCCGCTGGACGGCCGACTTCACCCGCCGCTGCAGGGGATGGGAGGCGGTCAGGTAGGAGGCGGTGTCCCAGCCGGCGGCGGCGCAGGCCATCAGCATCGCCGCGTGCTTGCCCGAGCAGTTCATGCGCACCCGGGCGCGGTCCTCGCCGGCTCTGACCATGGCGTGCCGGGTGGCCTCGTCCTCCGGCCAGTCGGGCGGGCAGCCGAGCGCCGAGGCGTCGAGACCGGCCTCCGCCAGCATCGTGTGGACGAGGCGGGCGTGGAAGTCCTCGCCCGTGTGGCTGCCGGCGGCGATCGCCAGGCGCGACCCGTACAGAGCCGCGCCGGAGTCCAGGCACGCCAGCGCCTGGAAGGGCTTGGCCGAGGAGCGGGGCAGCATCGGCTCGTCGGCGGCGCCGCGCGCGAACGCCAGGGTCCCGTCAGGGGCCAGGGCGGCGACGCTGCCGAAATGGACGCTCTCCGTGAAGCCGGACCTGACGACCTCCGCCAGACGCGCGTACATGCGGGTGCCTTTCTGAAGATGGAGCAGGGATGCGGGGGGCGGACGGTCAGGCGTGGAGGGCGGCCTCCGGGGCCGCGGGCGGCGCCGGCCGGTCGGCCGCGGCGGCGCGGCGGGCGGCGCCGGCCTGGCGTGCCTCCAGCGTGCGGGCCAGCTTGGACAGCGACGCGTTCACGACCAGGTACACCAGCGCCACGACGATGTAGGTCTGGATCAGCAGGTGGTTGTAGTTGGCCAGGACCTTGCCGCTGTACAGCAGTTCGGCGTAGCTGACGACGAAGCCCAGCGAGGTGTCCTTGAGCAGTCCCACCGACTGGCTGACGATGGACGGCAGCACCCGCCGGGCGGCCTGGGGCAGCACGATGAGGCGCATGGTCTGCCCGCGCGTCAGCCCGACGGACAGGCCCGCCTCGCTCTGGCCGCGCGCGACCGACAGGATGCCGGCCCGGAAGATCTCGGCGAACGCCGCCGCGTTGGACACCGACAGCGGGACGACGAGCTTCCAGAACAGCGGAAGGTCCAGCCCGTACTTCGGCAGCGCGAACAGCACCACGTAGACCAGCAGCAGCGCCGGGATCGTCCGGACGACCTCGACGTAGGCGCCCGCCGCCCACCGCGCCGGGCGGCGCGGCGACACCCGGCCGAGCGCGAGCAGCAGCCCGCCGGCCATGGCCAGCGCGGCGGAGACCACGGCCGCAAGGACGGTCGACCACAGTCCGCCGAGCAGGTAGCGCCACATGGGCCAGGTGGCGTACGGCTGCCAGCGTGCCGCGTCGAGTTGCCCGTTGGCGGCGAACTGGCGGACGGCCAGCGCGCCCAGCGCCAGAAGCGCGAGCGCGGTGACGACGGTGGCGACGCGGGTGCGCCGCCGGGCGCGCGGCCCCGGCTCGTCGAACAGCAGGCGGGCGCCGCTCACCGGTGCACCGCCAGCCTGCGCTCCAGCACGCCGGTGACGAATCCGACCAGCGACGACAACAGCATGTACGCCACTCCGGCCCCCACGAAGATCGGTATCGGCTGGGCCTCGATCAGGTTGACCCGGTTGGCGGCGGCGGTCAGCTCCACCACGCCGACGGCCGCCGCCAGCGAGGTGTTCATCGTGAGCATGATGAAGATGTTGCCGAGCGGCTGGACGACCGTGCCGAGCGCCTGGGGGAGCACCACGTGGCGCAGCGACCCGGCGAAGCCCAGCCCGAGCGCCCTGGCCGCCTCGCCCTGCCCGGCGGGCACCGCGTTGATCCCCGACCGCAGCGCCTCGGCGATGTACGCGGCCTGGTAGAGGGAGATCACCACCACGGCCGTGGTGAACAGCCCGGCCTGGACGCCGATCTCCGGCAGCCCGAAGACTGCCAGGATCAGCAGCACCAGCAGCGGGATGTTCTGGAGCGTCTCAACGTAGACCGTCCCCGCCGCGCGTAGCACCGGGACCGGGCTGACGCGCGCGGTGGCGACGAGCACCCCGGCGACGGACGCGCCCGCGAACGCCAGCAGCGTGAGCTGCAGGGTGACGAGCAGACCGTCCCACAGCGCCGGGAGGTTGCCGGACAGGGCGTCCATCGACCAGGGCCGCCTAGGAGCCGGGGACCGAGCCGATGGCGGGCGGCGCCGGCGCCTCGCCCTGCACGACCGTGCCGATGGAGTTCTTCCACGCCTGCTGCCACAGGCCGGCGTCCTGGATCTTCTTCAGCCAGTCGTTGACGAACTTCTTCATCTGGTCGTCGCCGTGCTTGAGGCCGATGCCGTACGGGTCGGTCGTGAACGGCTCGCCGACGACCTGCACTTCGGGGTCGCTCTTGCCGTCGGCGACCAGCAGCGACTGGTCCTGGACGTAGGCGACGCCGCGGTCCTGCTTGAGGGCCTGGAGGCACTCGGGGTCGCTGCCGAAGGTGACGATCTTCGCGTTCGGGGCGAGCTTCTTGATGGCGGGGATGGCCGGGGTGTTGGCGCCGGCGATGACCGTCTTGCCGTCGAGGTCCTCGGGCTTGGCGATGCCGGTGGTGCCCTTCTTCACCGCGATCGCCAGGCCGGAGGTGTAGTACGGCCCGGCGAAGGCGACCTGCTCGGCCCGCTCAGGGGTGATCGTGTAGGTCTGGAAGACCACGTCCACGGTGCCGTTGGACAGCAGCGCCTCGCGGGTCTCCGACGCCGAGTTGACGATCTTGACGCTCGGCTTGCCGATGATGTACTTGGCGAGCATCTTGCCCAGGTCGGCGTCGAAGCCCTCGACCTGGCCGGTCACCGGGTTCTGCTGCGAGAGCAGCGGCGCGTCCAGCGACCCGCCGACGAGCAGCTCGCCGCGCTGCTTGATCTTGTCCATCGTGGAGCCGGCCGGAATTTCGGCGGCCGTCGCGACCGGGGCCGAGGCGTAGGGGTCGGCGGCCTGGGTGCCGGAGTCGCCCGCCGGGGCGGGAGGCACGGCGGACGAGCCGTCGCTTCCCGAGCAGGCCGCCATGGCTCCTGCCAGCGTCAACACGGTCATGGCGGCCAGCGCCGCGCGGCGCGGGCGGGAGAGTGCTGGAGCGTTTCCGCGCAGCTCGATCATCACTTACCATCCGACTTCATTCGGAATCGAATTTTGAACGGACGATAGAGGCCGATGTCGGACAAAGTCAATTGATTGCCGCACTAAGTCACACCGTGGTATGCATCTCCTGTGTCAGGCAAAGGGGAGCTACTCCGTCTCGTCGCGCTGGGCCACGCCGCGTCTCGCGCCGACCTCGCCCGGCATTCCGGCCTTGCCCCGTCCAGCGTTTCGCTGCGGGTGGAGGAGCTCATCGACGCCGGCCTGCTCCAGGAGGAGGGCGCCGGGATGTCCACCGGCGGCCGGCGGCCCAGGCGCCTGAAACTCGCCCCCGAGGCCGGGCTGCTCGCCGTCGCCGACCTCGGCAGCCACCACGCCCGGCTCGGCCTGGTCGACCTGGCCGGCACCCCGCTCGCCGTCGTCGAGCACGCCTGCGACATAGGAGCCGGGGCGGCCGCCACCCTCGACTGGCTCACCGCCCGGCTGGAGGAACTGGTCGCGGCCACCGGCGGCGGGCTGCCGGTGCGGGGCGTCGGCGTCGGGGTTCCCGGCCCGGTCGACCCGGTGGACGGCACGGTGATCTCCCCTTCGCGCATGCCCGGCTGGAACGAGTACCCCGTCGGCGCGCACATGGCCGAGCGGTTCGACGTCCCGGTCCTGGTGGAGAACGACGCCAACCTGATGGCCGCCGGCGAGCACCTGGCCTGGCCCGGCTGCCAGAACCTGATGGTGCTCAAGGTGGGCACCGGCATCGGCTGCGGCATCGTCGCCGACGGCCGGCTGCATCGCGGGCGCGGCGCGGCCGGCGACATCAGCCACGTCCGCGTGCGCGCCGACCGCTCGGTGATGTGCTCCTGCGGGCACTCCGACTGCCTGGAGGCCTACGCCAGCGGCGCCGCGCTGATGGCCGCCCTGGCCGAGCAGGGCATCGAGGTGGACCACCCCGCGCGCATCGCCCGGCTCGCGTCCGACGGCGTCCCCCAGGCCACCAACCTCGTGCGCGGCGCCGGGCGGCTCATCGGGGACGTGCTCACCGCCCTGGTGAACTTCTTCAACCCCGACGCGGTGGTGATCGGGGGCAGCCTGTCGGCGGCCGAGCAGCTGATCGCCGCAATCAGGGGCGCGGTCTACGAGCGCTGCCTCCCGCTGGCCACCCGCGACCTGAAGATCGACGTCACCCGCGCCGGGCCGAACGCCGCCATCCTCGGCGCGGGCTCGCTGCTGCGCGACGTGGTGCTCGCGGGCGAGTGGGTCGAGGAGGCCGCCGCCCGGCCCTGACCTCGGCTCAGGGCCCCGGCGCACCGCGGGCGCGCGGGCTCCGGGCCCTGGCGCGCGAGCCGGGGGACGCTAGATCCAGTCCTTCTTGCGGAAGACGACGTAGAGGATCCACGACACCGAGATGATCAGCAGGGTGGACGTCCAGAAGCCGTCCGCGCGGGAGAACCCGGGAAAGGGGATGTTCTGCCCGTAGAAGCCGGTGATCAGCGTGGGCACGGCGATGATCGCCGCCCAGCTCGTCACCCGCTTCATGATGTCGTTCATGCGGTAGCCCTGCAGGTTCAGGTGGGTCTCGTAGACGTTGCCCACCAGCTCGCGCAGCGACTCGGTCCATTCGGAGATCCGCAGCACGTGGTCGTACACGTCCTGGTAGTAGGGCGTCATCTCGGCCCCGACCACGCCGAGGTCGCGCCGCAGCAGGCCGTTGACCACCTCCTGCATCGGCAGCACGACGCGCCGGAACCGCACGGTGGTGCGCCGCAGGTCGAACATGCGCCGCTGTATGCCCCGGTCGTTGCCGGGCCGTTCGGTGAACAGCTCGTCCTCCAGCGCCTCCACCCGGTCGTCCAGGGCCTCGGCGACCTCGAAGTGGCCGTCCACGACGTAGTCCAGCAGGGCGTGCAGCAGGAAGGACACCCCGTGCGCGGCCATACGGGGACCGGCGTCCCAGCGCGCCACGACCGCGTCGATGTCGCACGTGTCGTCCGCGCGCACGGTGACCAGGGCGTTCTCGGTCACGAAGATCGAGAGGCCGGACAGGTGCAGCCCCCTGGCCCCTTTGCCCAGCCGGACGGCGTACAGCGTCAGAAGCAGGTGGGTGTCGTAGACGCTCAGCTTGGGCCGCTGGTGGGGGTGCAGGACGTCGTCGACGGCGAGCTGGTGCAGCCCGAGCTCCTGCCGGACGATGTCGAGCTTCTCGGGCGTGGGGGAGAGCAGGTCGAACCAGACCGTGGCCGAGGGGTCCGCGAGATGCTCGGAGACCTCGGCGTAGGGAAAACCCTCTGCCACGAGGACACCGTTGCGGTACAGGCGGGTGCGCACCATGTCCGCCACACTAGACCCGCGTGCCGGTCAGGACCGGCGCAGGCCCGCCCGCAGCGCGATCACCACGAGGGCGAGCCCGGCGAGGATCTGCCCGCCGAGCACGATGCGGTTGACGTCGAGGGCCGGCTCCCAGGACAGCTCGCCGTTCCTGATGACGTACGCGCCGACCGGGCGGGCGATCGCGCCTCCGCCCCCTCCCGTGCCGCCGGTCACCTGGCCCTTCACATCACCGCGCCCGAAACCGCCGCCGGCGCGCACCGAGACGGCCGGGATGACGGTGACCCCGTCCTTCTCGTAGGGCTGTCCGTACACCCGCTGCGCCCCGGAAAGGTGCTCGAAGAACTCCCGCAGTTCCATGCCCGCCTCCGTGATCGTGATGCTCTGGGGTCATCATGCCGCAGTACGCCGAGCCCGGACCCGGTCCTGTCGGTCCGTCCGGATAGAAAGGGACCTGTGAACGAGCACGAGAACGCCGGCGGCGTCCGCCCAGTGCCCGAAGCGCTCGGGGACGACGCCTTCGCCCGCGCGTACGAGATCCGCAGGCCGGGGCCGGACGACGCGCCGGCCGTCTACCAGGTGGTGTCGGCCTGCGACACCGAGGTCCTGGGTCATCCCGACATGACCCCCGACGACGTCGCCGACGTGCTGGCCGACCCCGCGATGGACCTCGCCCGCGACGCCTGGCTGGTCCACCGGCGCGGCGGCGACGGCGGCGACGGCGGCCCGGTGGGCTGGGCGTACGCCGTCCGCCAAGGGGAGGGCGGCGCCGTCGAGATCGAGGTCTGCTCCCGCGACTCGAGGGTGACGGCCTGGCTGTGGGACACCGTCCTCGGGCGGGCCAGGCAGATCGCCGCCGCACACGGCGGGGACGGCCGGGCGGTGGCGGAGGTCGCGGTCTACCGGGAGGACGAGGCCAAGCGGGCCCTGGCCGCCGCCCACGGCTTCACGCCCGCGACGAGCTTCCACCGGCTGCGCGCCGACCACACCGGGGCCGACCCGGGATCCCTGCCCGGCGTGACCGTCCGCCCGGCGGCCGGCTCCGAGGAGCTGATGCGCGCGGCGCACCGCATCCACCAGGAGGGTTTCGCGGGGCATTTCGGGTTCGTCCCCAAGCGGTACGACCGGTGGAAGCACGACTTCGAGGCCTCCGCCACCCACGACTGGTCCCAGCTCCTGCTGGCAGAGGTGGACGGCGCGCCGGCGGCGATGCTGCTCGGGTCCGACATGTTCGCCGCCGACGAGAACTGCGGGTACGTGCGCATCCTGTCGGTGCTCCCCGAGTTCCGCGGCCGGGGGCTCGGCCGCCTGCTGCTCAAGCACGCCTTCGCCCACGACGCGCGCCGGGGGAGGGTCGGCACCTACCTCCACGTGGACGCGGGCAACACCACCCCGGCGCTCGACCTGTACCTCTCGGCCGGCATGCGCCCCGTCCTGGCCATCGACGTCTGGCGCCGCCCTCTGTAGCGGCTCAGCCGCGCTGCCGTGTACCGCAGCCCCTGGCGAGGGTTCAGGGCCGCCCGTCCGGTTCGCCTTGATCCCGTAGGGAGACGTCAGCTTGCCGTGCAGGTGACGGGCGTCGGACCCGTGACAGTGCCGCCGGACCAGCCGATCGGGAATCGCACCGTCACCACATTGCCCGGCGGCAGTAGGCCGTTCTGGGTGTAGGTCACCGTGGATCCCGGCACGTGGTAGCCGTTCAACTGCAGGTAGGTCAGCCCGTTGGGGACCTGGAAGACGACGGTCCACGTGGTGATGGGCAACGTACCCGTGTTGCGCACCGTCAGTTCGCCGAAGGGGGCCGCCGTCATCTGGAGAAAGAACTTGACCGTCGCTTCGCAGGAGCGTGTACCCGACGGCGACGGGCTGGGTGTCGGCGACGGCGAGGGACTGGGCGTTGGCGAGGGGCTGGGTGACGGCGAGGGGCTGGGTGTCGGTGTCGGTGTCGGTGAGGGGCTGGGCGTCGGCGAGGGGCACGGTGAAGGACTGGGCGATGGGGAGACGCTGGGAGACGCCGACGGGCTCGGTGTCGGAGTCGGTGTCGGTGAGGGGCTGGGCGTTGGTGAGGGGCTAGGTGAAGGGGTGGGCGAGGGAGAGACGCTGGGGGACGCTGACGGGCTCGGTGTGGGTGTGGGGGTGGGTGTCGGTGTCGGTGTGGGTGTCGGTGTCGGGCTGGGCGAGGGGGAGACGCACGGCGAGGAGTCGCCCGGCGACGAGGGCGACGGGCTGGCCGATGGGGAGCCCCCCGGGCCGGATGGTGAGGGCGACGGGCCGGATGGGCCGACGGGCGGGATCCGGATGATCATGTCGTCGCTGGGGCCCGGCGTCCCCCTGCCGTCGCGGTTGCTCGTCGCCACCCAGAGCCAGCCGTCCGGACCGACCGCCACGGTGCGCAGCCGGCCCAGCATTCCTTGCAACACGGCCACCGGAGTGCCCACCTTGTCGCCGCCGCTGACCGGCACCGCCCACAGACGCTTGCCGGCGAGGGCCGCGGCGAACAGAGTGCCGTTGGCGTACGCCAGGCCGCTGGGGGACGCGTCGCTGTCGTTCCAGGTCACCAGGGGGTTCGCGTAGGCCGTGAGGCCGCACATGCCCTCGCAGGCGGGCCAGCCGTAGTTGTGCCCCGGCCGGATGTAGTTGATCTCGTCTGTGGAGTTCTGACCGAATTCCGTGGCGTACAGCAGGCCGGCCGCGTCCCAGGCGAGCCCCTGAACATTGCTGTGGCCGTAGCTGTAGACCGGTGAGCCGGAGTACGGGTTGTCCGCGGGAACCGCGCCGTCGCGGGTGATGCGCAGGATCTTGCCGCCGAGGTTCGAGCTCTGGGCGTTCCCGGGGTAGCCCGCGTCGCCCGTGGCCACGTACAGCATGCCGTCTGGGCCGAACGCGATGCGCCCGCCGTTGCGGAACTGGCCCCGGGGCATGCCGGGGAGGATCACCTGCTGGGTGTACGGAGCGCTGAGCCGGAACCGGACCACCCGGTTGTCGGAGGCGGAGCTGATGTACGCGTAGACCCACTGGTCCTGCGCGAACGTGGGGGAGAGGGCGATGCCGAGCAGGCCCCCGTCACCTGCGGGATACGTGTTCGGAACCGTGGCCACCTGTACGGGCGCATACCCGGGACGCACCCGCGCGATGGTCGCGGTGTCACGTTCGGAGACGAGGGCGCTGCCGTCGGGGAGGAAGGCCATGCCCCAGGGCACCCGCAGCCCCCAACTGGCGATCTGTGCCCGGCTGAAGTCGAACCCGCCCGTCCCCGCGCCCGCGGCGGCCGGCCGGGTCACGACGAGCGCCGTGGCGGCGATCATGGCGCAAAGGACGATGGAGAGTGCCGAGTACAGGTGCTTGGGCATCACACACGCTCCGAGGAGGGACGGAGGCTACCGGCTCCTCCCATCGAAAGCGCCGGCCGTGCCCGGGGCAATCATCGGGCGGGCACCCGCTCGCCGAGCTGCGCATACGCCGCCGGCCGCGCCCCGGGACGCGAAACTTTCACCACCCGGCACGAGGCGCCGCAGACCGGCGGGCGTCCTCCGGCTCGACCCGCCGATGGTCAGCTGCGCAGGTAGGAGGCGCCGTTGAGGTCGATGATGGCGCCGCTCGCCCACTCGGCCGACGGCGAGGCCAGGTACAGCACGGCCGCGGCGATCTCCTCGGGCCGGGCCACCCGGCCGAACGGGCTCTGACCGCGGATCGCGTCGCCGCGGGGGGCCTTCAGGTGCTCGTTGATCATGTCGGTCTCGACGAAGCCGGGCGCGACCGTCCCCACGGTGATGCCGTGCGGGGCGAGCGCGACGGCGAGCGACTGGCCGAGCGCGTTCATGCCCGCCTTGCTCGCCGCGTACGCCGGAGCCTGCGGCTCGCCGCGGAAGGCGCCCCGCGAGGACACGTTGACGACGCGCCCCCCGGACGGCATGTGCGGCACGGCGCACCAGGTGGCGTTGGCCGCGCCCAGCAGGTTGATCGACAGCGTGCGCCGCCAGGCCTCCTGCCACTCCTCGTAGGAGACCTCGGTGAGCGGGTGGTGGAAGTAGACGCCGGCGTTGTTGACCAGCACGTCGATGCCGCCCAGCCCGTCCGCGGCCTCGTCCACCATGCGCCGCACCTGCTCGGGGTCGGCGATGTCGGCCTGGACGACGAGGTGCCCGTCGCCCGGCAGCTCGGCCCGCGTCCGCTCGGCCTGATCGGCCGAATCCCGGTGGTGGACGGCGAGGCGGTCCCCCTCACCCGCGAGCGCCACCGCCACCGCCCGCCCGATCCCCCGCGACCCCCCGGTGACCAGAACCCCTCTACCACTCACCCACAGCACGCTAGCAACCCACGCGCGCCGCCTCACGGCCGGGCGGGCGGCCGCGTCCCGCGTCTCCCGCCGGGGGGCGCCCCGGCGGGGTGGCGGTTCGTCCGGCGCGGCGTGCCACGGCAGTGGCGAGTGTCGGGTCTGTCCCGCTTTATCCGATCGTGACTTGACGGTGCGTGTGTCCGGCGGGTTACATGGCCCCACTCCAGTAAACGTTTTCAGTCGTTCTTCCGCGAGCCGCTGTAAACGTTTACTTTTCCCCCTGGACCGAGGTGACACGTGAGTGACGGGCCGACCATCACGACCATCGCCCAGCGCGCCGGCGTGTCCATCGCCTCGGTGTCGCGCGTGCTCAACGGCCTGCCCACCAAGGCCGAGACCGAGCGGCGGGTGATGAGCGCCGCCCGCGAGCTCGGGTACGTGCCGAACTCGGTGGCCAGGTCGCTGAAGTCCCGGCGCAGCAACCAGCTCGGCTTCGCCATGGCCGACATCGGCAACCCGGTCTACCTGGCGATGATCCGCGAGATCCAGCCGATGCTGAAGACGGCCGGCTACCGGCTCGTCCTGCACTCCACCAACGCCGACACCGGCGACGAGGTCGACGTGCTGCGCGGCCTCGGCGAGCGGTACGTCGACGGCCTCATCATGATCCCGCTGCGGGTGACCGGAGAACACCTGAAGATGTTCGCCGCCGCCCGCGCGCCCGTCGTCGTCATCGGCTCGGTCCCCGAGGGCACACCGGTCGACAACGTGCGCACCGACTCCCGCGAGGGCGTCCGGCTGGCCGTCGAGCACCTCCACGGGCTCGGCCGCCGGCGCATCGGCTTCGTCAACGGCCCGCTGGACACCGTCCCCGGCGCCGCCCGCGCGGCGGCCTACGCCGAGGCGGTGCGCGCACTCGGGCTGCCGCACGACACCGGCCTCGTCGAGGTCGGCGACTTCTACCGCCACGACGGCGCCCGAGCCACCGCCCGCCTGCTCGAACGCACGCCGGACCTGGACGCGCTGTTGTGCGCCAACGACCTGATCGCGCTCGGCGCACTGGACGTCCTGCGCCGCGAAGGGCGGCGGGTGCCGGAGGACGTCGCCGTGGCCGGCATGGACGACACCGACCTGGCGACGCTCGCCTGGCCCCCGCTGACCAGCGTGTCGCTGGGCTCGGCCGAACGCGGCCGGGCCGCCGCCGAACTGCTGCTCGACCGGCTGTCGAACGGGGCGCGCGAGCCGCGCGTGGTCACCGTCGAGCCCCGGCTGGTCGTCCGCGCCTCCACCGCCGAGGGGCGGGCGCTGTGACCCTGACCGCACGCAGGACCGGCGGGCCCGCGACGGGCCGGCGCGCGGACGGCGGCGGCGCCGGGTGGCGGCGGCGCGAGACGCTCGCACTGATGCTGCCCGCGCTCGTGCCGGTCCTCGTCTTCAGCGTCGGACCGCTGCTCTACGGCGTCTTCCTCGCCTTCACCGACGCCCGCTCAGGGCGCAACTCGGTGACCTCCTTCGTGGGACTGGCCAACTTCGGCGAACTGCTCGCCGACGCCGACTTCTGGGAGTCGTTCCGCATCGGCCTGATCTGGGCCGTCTCTGTGACCGTGCTGCAGTTCGCCGCCTCGCTCGGGCTGGCGCTGCTGCTCAACGAGAACCTGCGGTTCCGGTCGTTCGCCCGGGTGCTCGCGCTGGTGCCCTGGGCCATGCCCCCGGTCGTCATCGGCCTGATGTGGCGGCTGGTCTACCACCCCAACGCCGGCATACTCAACAGCGTCCTCCAGCAGTCGGGTCTTCTCGACCACAACGTCGACTGGCTCAACGACTTCTCCGTCGCGCTGCCCGCGGTGATCGTCGTCGGCGTCTGGACCGGCATGCCGCAGACCACCGTGGTGCTGCTCGCCGGACTGCAGAACGTTCCCAAGGAACTGCACGAGGCCGGCCACATGGACGGCGCCTCCACCTTGCGCCGCTTCTGGAGCATCACCCTGCCCCAGCTGCGCCCGATCATCGTGACCATCACCTCGCTGGACTTCGTCTGGAACATCAACCAGTTCGGCCTTGTGTACGTGCTCACCCAGGGCGGCCCCGGCGGGCAGACCCGGCTGCCGATGCTGTTCGCCTACGAGGAGGCGTTCCGCTACGGCTTCTTCGGCTACGCCGCCACGCTCGGCGTCGCCTTCGTCATCGTCGTGCTGGCCCTGCTGAGCCTGTACATCGGCCGGCAGATGCGGGAGGCGGACTAGAGATGCGCAGGCCCCTGCAGTACCTCGCCCTGCTGGCCTACATGGTCTTCCTGGCGTTCCCGCTGGTCTGGCTGCTGTCCACGGCGCTGAAGACCTCCAGGGAGATGGCGAACCTCACCCCGACGTGGATACCCCGTCATCCCGTGCTCGCGAACTTCGCCGACGCCTTCACCGAGCAGGACATCGCCGGCAGCGCGCTGCGCAGCCTCGCCGTCGCCGTCGCCACCTCGGCGCTGACGATCGTGCTGGCGCTGCCCGCGGCGTACGCCATGGCCCGCCACCGCTCGCTGGTCAACCGGCTCGCCGTGGGATGGGTGCTGGTCAGCCAGGTCTTCCCGTTCATCCTGATCATCATCCCGCTGTTCATGGTGCTCCGGAGCCTGGACCTGGTGAACACCCTGCCCGGCCTCACCATCGTGCACGTCACCTTCGTGCTGCCGTTCGCGCTGTGGATGCTCCAGGGCTACGTGCGCGCGGTGCCGCGCGAGCTGGAGGAGGCCGCGGCCGTCGACGGCGCCGGACGCGTGCGCGCCATCATCCGCGTCGTCGCGCCGCTGCTGGCCCCCGGCGTGGTGGCCACCGCGCTGTTCGCGTTCATCTCCTCCTGGAACGAGTTCCTGTTCGCGCTGGTCGTCCTCAAGGACCCCGGCGTGGCCACGCTGCCCCTGACCCTGGTGAAGTTCACCGGCGCGGAAGGGGTGGTGCGCCTCGGCCCGCTGGCGGCGGCCTCGCTGCTCGCCACGATCCCGAGCCTGGCGTTCTTCGCGATCATCCAGCGGCGGCTGAGATCCGGCCTCATGGCCGGCGCCGTGAAGGGATGACCGGCGATCTCCCGGCCGAGCCGAGCCCGTGCGAGGCGGAGCCCGCAGCCATGACACCCCCTGATAGGAGAAGTCCCTTGCGTACCAGAACCGCACTCGCGGCGGCCGCGGCCGCGATCGTCGCGCTGACGGCCGCCTGCTCATCGGGCGGCGGCGCCGGCGGCGCCGGCACGGCGGGCGGCGGCGACGCCGCCGCGCCGGTGAACCTGAAGTTCCTCAGCCTCGCCTGGCAGAAGGAGTCCATCGCCGCCAACAAGCAGATCGTCGACGAGTGGAACCAGGCCAACCCGAACACCAAGGTCGAGTACGTCCAGGGAAGCTGGGACAACGTCAACGACCAGCTCGTCACCTCCTTCGAGGGCGGCGACCCGCCGGACGTCATCCACGACGACTCCCCGGCGCTGGCGGGTTTCGCCTCGCGCGGCTACCTGCTCGACCTGACCGGCAAGCTGCCGTCCGACCTCAAGAACGACATCCCGCAGCCCGCCTGGGACACCGTCACCTTCGGCGACGGCAAGGGCGGCCAGGGCGTGTACGGCGTGCCGTTCCTGCAGGAGTCGCAGGTCCTCATCGGCAACAAGAAGCTGCTCGACGCCGCCAAGGTGCGCGTCCCCACCTCCGACGCCCCATGGACGTGGGACGAGTTCGCCGAGATCAGCAAGAAGCTCACCAAGGGCGGGAACTTCGGCGTCGCCTGGCCGCTGAAGTCCCCGGTCAACAAGGTGCTCAACCTGGCGCTCAACTTCGGCGGCACCTTCTTCCAGGTGGACGGCGCCAAGGCCACCGTCAAGGTCGGCCCCGAGGAGCGCGAGGTCATGCAGCGCATCCACGACCAGCTCTACAAGGACAAGTCGGCCGACCCCTCCGCGCTCGGCATGGGCACCGCCGACCCGCTGCCCGGCTTCTACGCCGGCAAGTACGCCCTGCTGCCCGCCGGCGTCTACCTGCGCCAGCAGGTGGCCGAGCAGGCGCCCGAGGACTTCGAGTGGATCACCATCCCGCCGCTCAAGGGCGTCACCGCCGAGCAGGGCGCCACCTCCCAGACGCTCTCCGTCGCCGCCGACAGCAAGCACTCCGACCAGGCGACGAAGTTCATCTCCTACTTCCTGAACAGCGCCAACCAGGCGAAGCTCGCCAAGGGCGACTGGCTGCTCCCCACCAGCGTCAAGGCGGCGAGCGACCCGTCCATGACCACCAAGGAGAACGGCTGGGACGTCGCCACCGCCTCGGCCAAGAACCTCGTCGTCGCGCCGTATCTGAAGGTCAACGGCTTCGACGAGTGGAAGAGCAAGGTGGCGACCCCGACCCTGCAGCAGTACTTCGCCGACAAGATCACACTCGACGAGGCGGCCAAGACCCTCGTCGAGGAGGGCGACAAGGTGCTGGAGCGCTACAGCAGATGAGCCTGACCCGCGCCCGGGGGTGCCTGCTCGGCCTGGCGGCCGGCGACGCCCTCGGGCGGCCCGCCGAGAACCTCGCCCCTGAGGAGATCGCCCGCCGCTACAGCCGGTTGACCGAGATCGAGCCGGGCAAGGGCGGCACCGACGACACCGAGTACACCATCTTCGCCGCGTCGCTGCTCTGCAGGTATGGCGCGGCGATGACCCCGGGCGACGTGGCAAGGGAGTACCGCGAGCAGATCATCCCGGCCATCGACGGGCCGATGCGCGGCGCAGGGTTCTCCGAACTCGGCGCCGTCCAGGCCCTGCGGCGCGGCCTCGCGCCGCCGATGTCGGGCATGTGGCACCGGCACGGCTGGTCCGACGGCCTGGCCATGCGCGCCGCGCCGTACGGCGTCTTCGCGGCCGGCGACCCCGCCGAGGCGGCCCGGCTGGTGGCGGTGGACGGCGTGGTGAGCAACAGCGGCGAGGGCGTGTACGGCGGGCAGGCGGTCGCCGCCGCGGTGGCCGTCGCGATGACCGGCGCCCGGCCGGGAGAGGTCGTCGAGGCGGGGATCGCCGCGGTCCCCGAGGACTCCTGGACATCCCGCAACCTGCGCTCCGCGGTGGCCGCCGTCGCCGCCGGGTCGGTGGAGCGGCTGTACGCCGCCGTCGTCGTGCGCCACTACCCGTGGACCGACCTGGCCCCCGAGGCCGTCGCCCTCGCCTTCGCCGGCTACCTCATGGGCGCCGGCGAGGTCGAGGAGTCGGTGGTGTGCGCCGCCAACCTCGGCAGGGACGCCGACACCACCGCGGCCATCGCCGGCGCCCTCGCGGGAGCAGGGGGCGGCGAGGCCGCCGTCCCCGCCAGATGGGCCCGCGAGATCGGCCCCGCCACCGGCCGCTGCCTGCCGGTCGTCGCCGGCCGTCACGTCCTCGACGCCGCCACCGAACTGTTCACCGCGGCGCATCGGATCGGATCCGCAGGATAAAGCGGATAAAGGGAGAGACATGCCATCGGGGGACAGGACAAGGGATGCGGACGGCCCGTTCGCGGACGGGCCGGGCGGCGCGGGAGGGCGCGAGAGCCCTCATGACCGCCAGACCGACAGGACCGACAGAACCGACAGAACCGACAGAACCAAGAGGAGCGACAGGACCGACAGGACCGACAGGGTCGCGGGGGCCTTCATCGGGCTGGCGATCGGGGACGCCGTGGGGTGGCCGGCGGCGCGGCACCGGTCGGCGCTGCTCGCGCCGTGGACCAGGCGGCTGGAACGGGAGCTGGACGCCTTCGCCGAGGAGCACCGCCTCACCACCCTCCCCGTGCCGTTCGCGCTGAACCAGCCCGTCGAGCCGCTGGCCGCCGGCCCGTCCGACGACGCCGAATGGCTCGCCTGGACCGCGCTGACCATCCACCAGGACCGCGCCCAGGCGTTCGGCGCGCTCGCCGGGCGCACCGACCTGCGGGTGCGCATCTCGGTGCGCTCGGCCCTGGACAACCTGGCCGCCGGCAAGCCGCCTCCGGCCAGCGGCCACGACAACCCGCACCACTTCGACGACGCGGCCGCCGTCCGCGCCGTGGCCTTCGCCGCGGCCGTGCCCGCCCGCCGCATCGGAGCCGCGGGCGTCTCGGACGCCGTCTCGGGCTCCGCAGAAACGGACGCGGGGCCGGCCGCGCCCGTCCTCGCCGATCTGCGGGACGTCGTGCGGGCCGACGCCTGTGTCACCAACTCCGGGGACGGCGTCCTCGGCGCCGTCGCGATGGCCGCCGCCGTCGCCGTGCTCGTCGCGGGCGGGACGATGGGCGCGGCCGTCGAGGCGGCGCTCGCCGAGCTCCCCGAGGACACCGCCATCGGCCACGCGGCCAGGACCGCGCTCGCGGCGGCCCGCCGCGCGGGCGACCCGTTCGCAGCCGTCCCCGCCCTCGACGCCGCGCTGGTCGACCACGTCTACAGCTACGGCGTCGCCGCGGCGCAGACCGTCCCCGTCGCGCTCGCGCTCGCGGAGGCGTCCGGCGGCTCGTTCGGCGCCGCCGTCTCCGCCGCCGCCTGCCTGCCCTCGCTCGCCGACTCCGCCCCGGCCCTCACCGGCGCGCTCACCGGCGCCTTCGCCGGGCTCGGCGCGCTGCCGGCAGGCTGGTGCGCCGCGGCGCGCACGCTCACCGGCTGCGGCCTCCCCGAGCTGGCCGGGACCGATCTCATCGACATCGCTGGAGGACTGGCATGACGCCGCTCGAGGACCTGCTGACCGACAAGGCCGTCGGATGCGTGACGGGCGCGGCGGTCGGCGACGCCATCGGCGGCGCCACAGAGGGCTGGACGCCCGCGCAGATCCAGGAACGCTACGACGGGTACGTGACGGGCATCGTCCCGCCGTACTTCGAGGACTGGCGCAACGCGCGCCCCATCGCGCCGTACCACAAGGGCGACGGCCACGTCACCGACGACACCCTCATGACCCACGCCCTCATCCGCGTGTACGAGAAGGCCGGCGGGCACCTGGACGCCTACGCCGCCGCTGAGCACCTGGTGCCGGAGATGATGGGCGAGAAGCGCTGGATCCCCGAGCTGGAGGCCGAGGCCCTGCCCCTGCAACGGGTGTTCCTCGCCGAGAAATGGCTGGTCCTGCGCCTGCACTACGGCCACGTCGACCCGCGCGAGGCCGGCGTGGGCAACATCGTCAACTGCGGCGCCGCCATGTACATGGCACCGGTCGGCGTCGTCAACGCGGCCAACCCCGACGGCGCGTACGCCGAGGCCATCGACCTCGCCGGAGCCCACCAGTCCAGCTACGGCAGGGAGGCCGCCGGAGTCCTGGCCGCCGCGGTCGCCGAGGCGATGCGGCCCGGCGCGACCGCCGACTCGGTCGTCGCCACCTGCCTGCGGCTAGCCCGCGACGGCACGCGCGCCGCGATCGACGCCGTCTGCGAGCGGGCCCGCGACCTCGACCACTGGGAGGGGGCGTTCGAAGCGCTGCGCGAGGCCGTCAAACCGTACGACACGGTAGCCGACACCTACCGCGACCAGGGCCTGGGAGCGCGGCGGCCGAGCCGGGTGCACAGCATCGAGGAACTGCCCCTGGCGCTCGCCTTCCTGGTCATCGCCAAGGGCGACTACCGCGACACCGTGCTCGGCGGCGTCAACTACGGGCGCGACGCCGACTCGATCGCCAGCATGGGCGGCGCGATCGCCGGAGCGCTCGCCGGAGCCAAGGCGGTGCCCGCCGAATGGCTGGACCCGGTGTCCGCGGCCAGCAGGATGGACCTGGCCGCCCCGGGGCGCGCCATCGCCGAGGTCGCCCGCCGCGTCCACGTCGCCGACCTGGCCGCCCGCCGCGCCCACGAAGCCGCCTTCACCGCCCTCACCTGGGACACGACCCCCGGAACCGACTCATGACCGAGCCTTTGGACCGTCCGCTTCGGTTGACCTGGGTGCAGCCTGAGGACCTGGTGGGACATGAGTTGCGGCAGGCCGCCGAGGACGGGCGCGGCGCGGACGTCGCCGCGATCGCGGACCGCTGGCACGCCGCCGGCGGGCACGACGCGCCGCCGCGCGCCGGCGCCCGGCCCGAGCCGCCCACACCCGAGATGCGCGCGCTGGCGGTGGAACTGCTCGACGAGCTGGCGGCCATCCCTTCCCCGCTTCCCGAGCCGGCCGACCTCGCCGGCATCCGCGCGGCCGCTTCCGCCTGGGCGGGGCCCGGCGCTCCTGACAGTGCGGCCACCCCTGCCTGCGCGGGGTCCGGCGCTCCGCAGCGTCCGGACGCCCGCCCCGATGAGCTGGGCGAGCGCCTGCTGGGGGCGTGGCTCGGGCGGGCGGCGGGCTGCGTGCTCGGCAAGCCGGTGGAGAAGATCCCCCGCGAGGGCATCAGGGAGATCGCGGAAGCCACTGGCAACTGGCCGATCCGCGGCTGGTTCACCGCCGTCGGCCTGCCGGCCGATGTGGCGGCCCGCCGGCCGTGGAACCGGCGCAGCGCCGCCACCTCGCTGGCCGAGAACCTCGACGGCGTGCCCGAGGACGACGACCTGAACTTCCCCCTGCTGGCGCTGTCGCTGCTGGAGCGGCACGGCCGCGGCTTCACCACCGCCGATGTCGCCTCCATGTGGCTGGACGAGCTGCCGGCCGGCCGCGTGTTCACCGCCGAGCGCGTGGCCTACCGCAACCTGCTGGAGGGCGTCGAACCGCCGGGGACGGCCACCTGGCGCAACCCGTTCAGGGAGTGGATCGGTGCGCTGATCAGGGCGGACGTGTACGGCTGGGTCAACCCCGGCGACGCGCGCACGGCGGCCGAGTTCGCCTGGCGGGACGCGCGCCTCAGCCACACCGCCAACGGCCTCTACGGCGCGATGATGGTCGCCGCCATGTGCGCCCGCTCCCTGGTCGTGCCGTCCGGAGACCCGGCCGCGGCGGTGGAGGAGGTGGTGGCGGCGGGGCTGTCCGTCGTGCCCGCCGGCTCCAGGCTGGCGCGGGCCGTACGCGACGCCGTCGCCGACGCGCGTGCCGAACAGGACTTCGAGCGGGTCGTGGACCGGCTCTACGAACGGCACGGACGGCTGCACTGGGTGCACACCGTCAACAACGCCGCGCTCATCGCGGCGGCCCTGACACACGGCCGCGGCGACTTCACCGCCTCCATCGCGGGCGCGGTCGCCGCGGGCTGGGACACCGACTCGGCCGGCGCCACGGTGGGGTCCATCGCCGGCGGCCTGCTCGGCGCCTCGCGGATTCCGGCCCGCTGGGCGCTCGGCGACCGGCTGGCCAGCAGCGTGCGCGGTTTCGACGGCGTCGGCTTCGGCGAGCTCACTCGCCGCACCCTCGCCGTGGGGCCCGGATGAGCGGCACGGCGGGTGACGGTCCGTGCCGGGCCCCGGCCGGACGGGCCGCCCCGCTTCGCGCGGGCGGTGACGCCGCGGCCGCCATGGCCGGCGGGCGTGGCATGGTGATCTTCACAGTGGCGCCGGGCAGGGGAGAGGACGCGGCATGATCTCGGTTTTCGGCAGCGCCAACATGGACCTGGTGGCCTACACCTCGGTCGTGCCCGCGCGCGGCGAGACGGTGACCGGCCGCGCCTTCAGCACGATCCCCGGCGGCAAGGGCGCCAACCAGGCCATCGCGGCCGCCCGCGCCGGAGCGGCCGTCGCCTTCCTCGGCGCGGTCGGGGACGACACGTTCGGGCCGGTCATGCAGGACACGCTGGCCGCGGCGGGTGTCGACGTGAGCCGCCTGCGGGTCGTGCCCGGATCGTCGGGCATCGCGCACATCGTCGTGGACGACGATGGCGGCAACTCCATCATCGTGATCCCGGGCGCGAACGGCACGATCACCGGTCCCTCCGCCGAGGACCTCGCCGTCATCGACCGCTCCCACGCGCTGCTGCTGCAGCTGGAGCTGCCCATGGAGGCCGTGGTGGCGGCGGCGTCCCGGGCGCGCGTCCCGGTCGTCCTCACCCCCGCCCCGGCGCGGGACCTGCCCGGCGAACTGCTCGACGCGGTCGACCTCATCGTCCCGAACGAGCACGAGGCCGCCTCGATCACCGGCGTCGCCGACCCCGGCGAGTCGCTGGAGGCGCTGCTCGACCTCGTGCCCGAGGCGCTGATCACCCTCGGCTCCCGGGGCGCGCTGTACGGCTCCCGGGACGGCCGCCGGCTGCGGGTGCCCGCCGTCGCGGTGAAGGCCGTCGACACCACGGCGGCCGGCGACACCTTCGTCGGCGCGCTGGCAGCGGCCCGCGCCGAGGGCAGGCCGCAGGAGCTGGCCCTGCGCTTCGCCGCCACCGCCGCGGCCCTGTCGGTCCAGCGCCCCGGCGCGAGCACCTCGATGCCCACCCGCCCCGAAATCGAGGCGGCGCTCCTGCGTCCCGCGGCCGGCCTTCTGGAGGACCACCGATGAAAGCGCTGGAGGGCGTGCGCGTCCTCGACCTCGCGACGCTCTTCGCCGGGCCGATGGCCGCGATGCTGCTCGGCGACTTCGGCGCCGAGGTCGTCAAGATCGAGCACCCGGCCAAGCCCGATCCGTCCCGAGGGCACGGGCCCGGCGGCCTGTGGTGGAAGATGCTCGGCCGCAACAAGCGCGCGATGACTTTGAACCTCTCGGCGGCCGAAGGCCAGGAACTGCTCCTTGCGCTCGCGCGCGACGCCGACGTCGTCATCGAGAACTTCAGGCCGGGGACGCTGGAGCGCTGGAACCTGTCCTACGACCGGCTCCGCGAGGCCAACCCCGGCCTGGTACTGGCCCGCGTAACCGGATTCGGCCAGTTCGGGCCGTACGCGCGCCGTCCCGGGTTCGGCACCCTGGCCGAGGCGATGAGCGGGTTCGCCGCGATGACCGGCGAGCCGGACGGGCCGCCCACCTTGCCCCCGTTCGGACTGGCGGACGGCATCTGCGCCCTCGCCACCGCCTACGCCGTCATGGCGGCACTCCACGCGCGTGAGAACACCGGAGCGGGCCAGGTGGTCGACATGTCGATCATCGAGCCGATCCTGACCGTGCTCGGCGCCCAGCCGACCGTCTACGACCGGCTCGGCGTCGTCCCGCCCCGCACGGGCAACCGCTCGGTCAACAACGCGCCGCGCAACACCTACCGTTGCGCGGACGGTTCCTGGGTCGCCGTCTCGACGTCCGCGCAGAACATCGCCGAGCGGGTGATGCGCCTGGTCGGCAGGCCCGAGTACATCGACGAGCCATGGTTCGCCACCGGCGCGGGACGCGTCGAGCACGCCGACGAACTGGACGGGGCCGTCGCCGCGTGGGTCGGCGCGCGCACCCGCGATGAGGTGCTGGCCGCCTTCGAACGGGCCGAGGCGGCGGTCGCCCCCGTGTACGACGTGCGCGACGTCCTGGCCGACCCCCAGCTCGCCGCCCTGGACGCCGTCACCACCGTCGAGGACCCCGACCTCGGCCCGCTGCGCATGCAGAACGTCATGTTCCGCCTCTCGGGCACGCCGGGGGAGATCCGCTGGACCGGCCGCCCGCACGGCGCCGACACCGCGGCCGTCCTGGCGGAACTGGGCCTGTCGCCGGCCGACGTCGAAGCCCTGCGCGGCAAGGGCGTCGTCTAGCCCTGTGAAGGCGTCCGCCCGCCGTGTGAAGGCTTCTGTCCGCCGTGTGAAGGCGTCCGCCCGCCGTGTGAAGCCTTCCGTCCCGCGACCCCGCTCGACACCCGAGGAGTGACCCGATGCTGACCTGGCTGTACGCGCCCGCCGACCGTCCCGAGATCGTGGCCAAGGCCCTCGCCGGCCCCGCCGGCGTGGTGATCGTCGACCTGGAGGACGCCGTCGCGCCCGAGAACAAGGACCGGGCCCGGGCCGAGGTCGTCGCGCTGCTCGCCACCCCGCGGCCGCGCGTGCAGATCCGGATCAACGACGTGCGCACCCCGTACGGACAGGCCGACCTGCAGGCCATCGGCGCCCTGTGCGAGGGTACGGCGGGCATCCGGATCCCGAAGACCGAGTCGGCCGACGAGGTGCGCCAGATCTCCGGAGCCGCCCCCGGCGCTGCCCTGCACCCGCTGATCGAGTCGGCCCTCGGCCTCGAACGGGCCTACGAGATCGCCACGGCCGGCCCCGCGGTGGCGGGCATCGGGCTGGGCGAGGCCGACCTGCGCGCCGACCTGGGCGTCGGCGACGAGGCCGGGCTGGCCTGGGCGCGGTCCCGCGTCGTGGTCGCCGCCCGCGCCGCCGGGCTGCCCGCCCCCGCCCAGTCGGTCTACGTCGACTTCCGCGACCTCGCGGGCCTGGCCGCGTCCTGCCGCGCCGGCCGCGCCATGGGCTTCCGGGGCCGCGCGGCCATCCACCCGGCCCAGCTCCCGGTCATCGAGGCCGCCTACCGCCCCACCGAAGAGGAGATCGCGGCGGCCGGCCAGGTGGTGGCAGCGGCCGGCTCCGGCGCGGTCGCCCTCCCGGACGGCCGCTTCGTCGACGAGGCGATCGTCCGGCAGGCCAGAGCCGTCCTCGCCGACGCCCCCCGCTCGACGATCAGCAGGTCCGGCGGTAAGGGATCTCGGATATGAGGGTCTTCCAGTTCGCTTCGGACAGAGGCCTGAACTGACGCAGAACACGGCTTTGAGGACGTCCCGGCGGCTCCGGTTCTCGATGACGCCGCCGGTCGCGCGGACCTGGGCCCTGAGCGGGGTCCGCCCGGTGGTCCCGGTGGTCCCGGTGGGATGGGCTGGTGGCCGGCGTCCTTATGATGGGCGGCCGGTTCGTGGTCTGGGTGTCGAGGGGGGCTCATGGAGGTCTGCGGCTCGGGGGGCGTGCTCGCGGGCGGTGGGCGGGCCGGGGGCCAGCCGGTGGTCGGCGGTGCGGACGGGGCGGGTCTTCATGACCTGTCGGGCGGGGACGGCGTGCTCGCCCGCGTGGCGGAGGTCGCGCGGCGGGCCCTGCGGCGCTACGACGTCGGGCCGGACGCCGAGGTGAGCCTGATCAACGTGTCGGAGAACGCGACGTTCCTCGTCACCGGCGCCGGCCGGCGCCTGATCCTGCGGGTGCACCGCCTCGGCTACCACTCGCCCGAGGCGATCGGCTCGGAGCTCGACTGGCTCACGGCGCTGCGCGAGGAGGCGGGCGTGCCGACCCCGCACGTGGTACCGGCGCTGGACGGCGCGAGGGTGGTCGGCGTGGCCGACCCCAGAGCGGCCCCGCGCCACTGCGTGATGTTCGAGCACGTCCCCGGCGCCGAGCCCGCCGAGGACCGTCTGGCCGAGCACTTCGGCCCGCTCGGCGCGATCACCGCGCGCATGCACCTGCACGCCCGCGCCTGGCGGCGTCCCGCCGGGTTCACCAGGTTCCACTGGGACGAGGACGCCGTGTTCGGCCCGGCGCCCCGCTGGGGCAGGTGGCAGGACGGCGCCGGGGTGGACCGCGCGGCGCACGCGGTGCTGACCAGGCTCTCCTCCGCGTTGCGCGACCGCCTGGCCCGCTTCGGCAAGGGACCCGAGCGGTACGGCCTCGTCCACGCCGACCTGCGCCTGGCCAACCTGCTGGTCGACGGGCAGGCGGGCGGCGGGGGAGTCACGGTCATCGACTTCGACGACTGCGGTTTCGGCTGGTACCTCTACGACCTCGGGGCCGCGCTCAGCTTCATCGAGCATCACCCGGACGTTCCCGAGATGGTCGAGGCGTGGGTCGCCGGCTATCGCACCGTCCACGAACTCCCGCCGGGCGACGAGCGGGAGATCTGGACGTTCATCATGTTGCGCAGGCTCCTGCTGGTCGCCTGGATCGGCTCCCACCCGGCCGTCGACATCGCCCGGGAGCTGGGCGCCGGGTACACGGTGGGAACCTGCGAGCTCGCCGAGCGCTACCTAAATGCGGGCCCGGTGCTCCGGCGTTCACGCCGGGGGTGAAGACGCGCGCGGGGGTGCCCGCTAGGGCGCGACCGTGTCCTGGCCTTCCTGGTCTTGCTGCTTGATCCACCAGGTGTAGGGCACCAGGACGGCGAAAGGCCGGCCGTTGCATTCGATGATGGTGTGCTCGCCAGGGTAGTGGGCGGCGTTGGCGCGGTCGCCGATGTGTTCACGGATCGCTCGGATTCCCCTACGTTCAGTCACCGATCGGGTGACAATGAGGACCGTGCGGCTTCGTTACCGGTACCGGCTCTACCCGGATGCCACCCAGCGTGAGGCGCTGGCGCGGGCGTTCGGGTGCGCGCGGGTGGTGTTCAACGACGGACTGCGCGCACGGACCGACGCCCGCCAGGCGGGCCTGCCGTACATCTGCGACGCGGAGCTGTCCAAGCGGGTCATCACCCAGGCCAAGCAGACCCCCGGACGGGCCTGGCTGGGTGAGGTCTCAGCGGTCGTCCTCCAGCAAGCGCTCGCCGATCTGAATACCGCCTACCGCAACTTCTTCGCCTCGATCACCGGCAAGCGGAAGGGGCCGAGGGTGGCCGCGCCCCGGTTCCGCTCCAAGAAGGACAACCGGCAGACGGTCCGCTTCACCAAGAACGCCCGGTTTGCGATCACGACAGGCGGCAGGCTGCGCCTGCCGAAGATCGGGGACGTGCCGGTGCGGTGGTCGCGCCCCCTGCCGTCGCAGCCGAGCTCGGTCACGGTGGTCAAGGATGCGGCGGGCCGGTACTTCGCGTCCTTCGTCGTCGAGACCGGCCAGGAGCCGTTGCCTGAGACATCCGCCGAGGTGGGCATCGATCTGGGGTTGACGCACTTGGCGGTCACTTCCGACGGCCGGAAGATCGACAATCCCCGGTTTCTGCGCCGGGCGGCCAAGAAGCTCCGCAAAGCCCAGCAGGCCCTGTCCCGCAAGGCGAAGGTCTCGGCGAACCGGGCCAAGGCCAGGATGAAGGTCGCCAGGGCGCACGCCCGGGTGGCCGACGCGCGCCGCGACTTCGCCCACAAGCTTTCCACGCAGCTCATCCGCGACAACCAAGCGGTGCACGTGGAGAACCTGTCGGTGAAGGGACTGGCGCGCACGAGACTGGCGAAGAGCGTCCATGACGCGGGCTGGTCGCAGTTCGTCGGGATGTTGGAGTACAAGGCCGCCCGGTACGGACGGGCCTTCGTCAAGATCGACCGCTGGTTTCCCTCGTCGAAGCTGTGCTCGGCGTGCGGGGCGGTCGTCGAGTCGATGCCGCTGTCGGTCCGGTCGTGGATCTGCGCCTGTGGCGCGGCCCACGACCGGGACGTCAACGCGGCGATCAACATCCTGGCCGCCGGGCGGGCGGACAGGTCAAACGCCTGTGGAGACCAGGTAAGACCACCGCTCGCGGTGGCACAGGCCGACGAAGCAGGAAGCCACAGAGGTGCCGCATGACGCGGCACGGGCTGAATCCCCGGCCTTCAGACTTCAGGCCGGGAAGCGCGTCAACTGAGCTCCATCTAGCGCGCTCCCGTCCGGGGCGGAGCCGAGCGCACAGGACACGCCGTCCGGTGTAGGAAGTTATGGGACGTCCGATGAAACTTTCCGTGCGGACACGTCTCAGCATCCGGTACCGCCGGACGAACGCGCAGGCCATGACGGTGCAGCACGCATGGCAGGCGCGACCAATGATTGCTCGCGCCCACACCGCCGCATACGGTCGTGAACCAGGCTTTGACATCGTGCCTTACATAGCGTAGGGAGCACGCGAATGCCCGTTATGTCGGCGACGCGGAAGCGCATCGCCTCCATCCTGACCTTCATCGTCGCCGCGGTCGCCGCCGCGGCTGTCCTTGTCGTCACCCGGCCACCCGCCGCCGGAGCCCTCGCGACCGGCGGCTTCGACTTCACCCGGGCGCAGGTCGCCAACACCGGGCTGCAGGTGCCCTGGGGGCTGGCCTTCCTGCCCGATGGCAGCGGGCTGGTCACCGAACGCGACACCGCCCGCATCATGCAGGTGCGTCCCGGTGCCGCGCCCACCGCGGTGGCCACCGTGCCGAACGTCGTGCCGTCCGGCGAGGGCGGCCTGCTCGGCATCGCCGTCTCGCCCACCTATGCCCAGGACCAGTACGTCTACGTGTACTACTCCGCCGGTTCCGACAACCGCGTCGTCCGGCTCCGGCTGAACGCGCCCGGCACCCAGCAGGTCATCGTCTCCGGCATCCCCAAGGCGAGCTTCCACAACGGCGGGCGCCTCGCCTTCGGCCCCGACGGCATGCTGTACGTGTCCACCGGGGACGGCGGCACCACCTCCAACGCCCAGAACCAGAACAGCCTCGGCGGCAAGATCCTGCGCATGACGCCGACCGGCGGAGTGCCGTCCGGCAACCCGTTCGCCAACTCGCTCGTCTACAGCATGGGACACCGCAACGTTCAGGGCCTGGCCTGGGACCAGCAGGGACGGCTGTACGCCAGCGAGTTCGGCCAGAACACCTACGACGAGCTCAACTACATCGTCGCCGGGGCCAACTACGGCTGGCCGACCTGCGAGGGCATGTGCAACAACCCCTCATTCCGCAACCCGCTGGTGACCTGGACCACGGCCGAGGCGTCGCCGAGCGGCCTGGCCTACGCCAACGGCACGCTGTTCGCCGGGGCGCTGCGCGGCACGCGGCTGTGGACGGTGCCGGTGAACGGCGGCGCGACCACCGGCTCGCCGGTCGCCGAGTTCCAGGGGACCTACGGGCGGCTGCGCGCGGTCGCGGTCGGGCCGGACGGATGGCTGTGGGTGACGACGAGCAACCGGGACGGCCGGGGGACGCCCGTGAGCGGCGACGACCGCGTCATCCGGGTGCCCCCGACGGGGACCACGCCGTCTCCGTCGGCCACCCCCACCGTGACGCCCACGGTCACCCCGACGCCCACGCCGACCGTGACCCCCACCCCCACGCCCACGGCCGGGCGTGCCTGCGCGGCCACGTACCGGGTCGTGAACCAATGGAACGGCGGGTTCCAGGGCGAGATCGCGGTGCGCAACTCGGGCACCTCCGCCCTCACGTCATGGACGGTCGCCTTCACCTTCCCCAATGCCCAGACCATCACCCAGATGTGGGGTGGCCGGTACACCCAGTCCGGCTCCGCCGTTACGGTGCGCAACGAGACCTGGAACGGCACGCTGCAACCCAACGCCTCGACGACGGCCGGCTTCCAGGCCGGCTGGACGGGCACCAACGGCACGCCGACCACCCTCACCTGCACGGCCGGCTGACCAGGCCCCCGGAACGCGCGTGAAGGCGGCGCACTACAGCGCCGCCTTGACCGCCCCCAACACGATGACCGCTTGCCCCGGCCGGAGAGACCCCGGGAATAGCTCTCACCACTCATAGCGTGCTGACCGCGTGCCTTCGTCGGAGGTGCTTGTCGCCGTTCGCAGCGTGGTGACGGCTCGTCTTTGCCGGTGGTGTTTCCTCCCGTTCCTCCGGTGAGGTTCCCCATCGGCGCCGGGGCGGCGGGATGGTGGACTGCGGATGCCGGCGCCGTCCTACGGCGGGGACGCGGAGCGCCTTTCCCACCGTCGCGCTAGACGTACCGGAGGGGCGCTCTCCGATGCGGCGCCCCGTGCCGTGCGCGCGGGCGAAGGGGGCCGGAACCGCTGTACCTGCGGGGTTTCCGCTTCATGGGCACTTCCGAGGCGACCTCCGGAAAGGAAGCTGGAGCCACCTTTTCGATCACCTCCCATGGCCGTCACGTAATGTGATAGCTATGTGACGGCATGCGATCGGTAACGGGTGGTGTGCGACCGCCCGCAGAAAGTTATGGAGATGGTCATGCTCGTCAGCGTACTGGCGGTTGCGGCGGCGGTCGGTGTGGTGGCCATCGCCGCCTTTCTTTTCCGCAGGCTCGACAACGGCACCGACGACCTGCTCCCGAACGGTCCCACGGCCGGCCACGCCGGCTCAATGCTGTCGTCCCTGTTCCTCCTGGTCTTCGCCATCGCGATCGTCGTGCCGTGGACCACGGCCGACTCCGCCCGGCAGAACACCTACACCGAGAGCCGGGCGGCCGTGGAGGCCTACTGGGCCGCGGCCGGGCTCCCCGTCCCGGTGGGCGCGCAGGTGCAGCAGCAGATCCGCGACTACGTCCAGTACGTCGTCCAGAAGGAGTGGCCGCTCATGGCCGACGGCCGGCTCAGCCTTGAGGGCGCCTCGCGGCTGGACGCGCTGCGCACTCAGGTGGCGGGCCTGATCGTCAGCGGCGACGACGCCAAGAACGCCAAGAGCGCGACCATCGACGAGTTGAAAGAGCTGTCCGCGGCCCGGCGCCAGAGGTCGGCGGACGCCGAGGCCAGACCGCCCGCGGGCGTGCTGCCTCTGACGATCCTGACCGGGTCCATCGTCATGCTCTACCCGTTCCTGGCCGGCGCCCGTCCGCGCGGCAAGACGCTGGTGCCGCTGCTGATCATGGCCGCGCTGCTCGGCTTCGGCATCTACCTCACCTGGCAGATCTCGCACGTGTTCTCCAGCGGGCTGTCGGTGGGGCCCGAGGCCTTCCGCACCGCCCTCACCGACTTCCAGCGCATCCCATGGAGCGGATGATGACGGCCCGTTCGCGCGCGGTCTTCCTGGCCGTCCCGCTCGCCGCCGCTTCGCTGGCCGGCGTCGTCGTGGCCGCCGCCCCGGTGCCGCCGTCCAGCGCCGCCGCCTCCCGTCCCTCACCGCCGAACTCCCCGACCACCGCGAGCACGGCCGTGCCCGAGAACACCCCCAGTGGTACCGGCGCCTCCCGGGGCCCGGGGACGGGCGCGGGCGAGCGAAGCAGGCCCTCCAGGGCTGGGCGAGGGCGTCCATCCAAGAGTGCCGCTGAACGCGGTCACACCTCCAGGTCCGGCGGTGTGCACAGTCCTTCCCGGGACGCGGACGAGCGAGGCCGTTCGTCCACGGTGTCCCGCGGGCGGGGTCGTACAGCCGGGGTGTCCGGTGAGCGAGGCGGTTCGTCCGCGGTGGCCGGTGGGCGGGGACGCTCTTCTGGAGTCGCGGGTGAGCGGGGTCGCTCGGCCGGGGGAACCGTCCGGGTTCGGCGGGGGGTACGGGTGGTCGACCAGCCTGCGGATGACAGAGCGCTGGTCGGCGTCGAGGCGGAGGCCGGGGCGAAGGCGCGCGGCGACGCGGGGCTCGTCGGTGCGACATTGCGCGTGTCGGACGACGACGGCGGCCTCCTCGGCGTCGTTCCCGGCGTCACGCTCTGCCTTGACGTCGACGTGCTGGTGAGCCTGCGGGTCGGCGTCACCGTGGCCGGGCCGCCCCCCTGCCGGCGCGCGGCCGCTCCGCTCACGCCGACCCCGGCGCCGACCTCCGCACCCACTGCGGCGCCCACGCGCACGCCGTCCGCGCCGCCCTCACCGGCCTCACCGCTTCCCACCCCGAAGCCCTCCCGGACTCCGTCGTCCCAGCCCGCCGCTCCCGTGGTTCCGCGCGCCCCTTCCCAGCCCCAGGCGGCGCCCCGCCCGGCGCCGGCTCGGCCGCAGGCCACCCCGACGCCCTCCCCGGCCGAGCCCAGCCCCACACCGCCCGCGGCCACGCCGTCCACCGCGGTGCGCCCGCTGCGCGCCGACCTCCCTCGGTCGCGCCGCGTGCAGCCGCTCGCGACGGTGATGGTCATGGTGATCCTGTCACTGGTCATCGCGCTCGCCGCCGGCCTGGCGTTCGGCACCATCCGTTAGAGGGCGGGGTGCGTAAAATGGGGCGGTGACCACGACGGGTGCAGGCCTCGCCGAAGAAGGATCACAGCGGCACGATCTGACCGTCGCCGAGATCGCCAGGCTGGCGGGGGTCTCCCCGCCCACGGTGTCGCGGGTGATCAACGGGCATCCCGGCGTCGCGCTCAGCACTCGGCAGCGGGTCGAGGCGGTGCTCCGTGAGCACGGCTACCGCCGCAGAGAGAGCAGCACGTCCGTCGCCATCGTCGAACTGGTCTTCCACGCGCTCGAGAGCCTGTGGGCCCTTGAGATCATCCGCGGCGTCGAGCAGGTCGCCCGCGAGTGCGAGCTGGCCGTCGTGCTCACCGAGATGCAGGGCCGGCTCACCCCGGGCAGGGCCTGGACCGAGCAGGTGCTCGCCCGGCGCCCGAGCGGTGTCATCGCGGTGTTCTCCGAGCTGACCGTTCAGCAGCAGTCGCAGCTCGCCACCCGGTCGATCCCTCTGGTCGTGATCGACCCGACCGGCGAGCCGCTGCACCACACCCCCTCCGTCGGCGCCACCAACTGGAGCGGCGGCGTGGCCGCCACCCGCCATCTGCTCGAACTCGGCCACCGCCGCATCGGCATGCTGAGCGGGCCCACCCAGTGGCCGTGCTGCCGGGCGCGGCTCGACGGGTTCCGCGCCGCCATGGACGCCGCCGGCGTCCCGGTGGATCCAGACCTGGTGCGCGTCAGCACCCTGTACGTCGAGGGCGGGCTGCGCGACGGCGCCGAGCTGCTGCGCCTGCCCGACCCGCCGACCGCCATCTTCAGCGCCAACGACCTGCAGGCGCTCGGCGTCTACGAGGCCGCCCGGCGGGCCGGGACGCGCATCCCGGACGACCTGAGCGTCGTCGGCTTCGACGACCTGTCGTTCACCCAGTGGGCCGGTCCGCCGATGACCACGGTGCGACAGCCGCTGGTCCAGATGGGCGCCGCCGCGGTCCGCATGATCGCCGCGCTGGCCGCGGGCGAGGAGCTCGAACAGCATCGGGTCGAGCTGACCACCGAGCTGATCGTCCGCGAGAGCACCGCGCCCCCGCCCTCCCGCCGCTGAGTCCCGCAGCGGGGGCATGCCGCGACGATGTCCCATCTCGCCGGCTACGGAGGCCGGAGAATGCGGAGATCCGGTGTCGCGCCGGGCGCCGGGCCGGCACGGGCACGAGTGGCGGCCGACAGGGCGGACGCGACGGCCGGACGCGCGGGCCCGTCATCTCATGGCCCGGCGGCGCAGGCAGGTGTGCCGGGCCATGAGACGGGCGGTTCCCGGCACGCGTGACGCGCCGGGGCGGACCTCTCCGCCGAGGGGGACGGAGATGTCCGAACAACCGAAAGCCGGCTGCGGGGCGCGCCACCCCGCAGCCGACTTCCGCTCATTCGGGCGGGTCGTGTTGATCTTCAGGAAAGATGGTGAATCCTCGGTTGGCGGGAGCCCTCGGTCATCGAAGGGCTCGGTGGTCGTTCACCTCCTGTCAGTAGCCGGAATTGTTGGAGTTGGAGTTGGAGGACGGCGAGGCGGACGGGCTGGGCGAGGTGGTGGGTGTGGTGGAGGAGCCGGCGGCGTCGGCCGGCATGATCAGTCCGATCAGGCCGTGCTGCGCCTTCTGGACGCCGGCGGAGAACCATACGGAGTTCTTGCCGCCGACCTCGGCGGATCCCCGCTCCAGGTCCCACAGGCCCTCGATGGCGATCGCCTTGCCGTCGGCCTTGCGCAGCGGGCCGAGGTAGCGGCCGTTGCGGTAGGCGTTGATCCAGCCGTCGCCGAAGTTGCCGACCAGCAGCGCTCCGGTATAGACGCCGAAGCCCTCCGGGGCCTTGATCATCGCCCAGGGCGCGTTCAGGGCGCCACGGGCGGCGACGCGACCGGCGAAGCGTCCCGAGGCGGTGAAGCGGCTGATGAAGCCGAAGCCGCGGCCGGCGATCGACTTGCCGGTCTCGGAGTCGCGCTTGGCATAGGCGACGTAGACGGCGTCGCCCACGATCTCAACGTTGAAGGCGGAGTAGTCACGCGGCAGGCCGCGGTCGCGGAAGGCCCACTTCGACAGCCGCACCCGGCGGAAGTCGTCGTCGAAGACGTCGACCCGGTTGTGGGCGAAGTCGGCGGCGAGCAGGAACCGTCCCCGGTTGGTCGGCATCAGGGCCAGGCCCTTGTAGTCGGCGTGACGGGTGAAGGCCGCGATGATGGCGCTGGTCGGGTTCACCTCGGCGTTCCAGCCGGTGATGGCGCCGCTGGGGCTGGCGAAGATGAACGTCGCCGGTCCGGAGGCCCCCTTGCTGGAGATCTCGAAGCCTTCGGCCTCGTCGTTGAAGATCTGGCCGGTCGGCGTGCCTCCAGGGATCCAGACCTCGGTCTTCTCCTTGGTGAGCTGGCCCGCCCCGCCCGAGTACACGGTCGCCGTGCCGGTGCCCGCGTTGGAGACCCACAGCGTCTTGCCCATCGCCAGACCCCAGGGGTTGACCACCTTGGCGTCGGTGACGTCCGCCTTGCCTGCCACGTCCGAGATGAGGGGGATCTCGGCGAATCGGTTCTTGGTATGTGTGGTGGACCTGGTGGACTCCTTGGACTGCGTGGACTCAGCGTGCGCCGGGATCGTGCCGGTGGAAATGCCCAGGACGAGTGCCGCAGCGCAGAGCGTGACGATGCGTGACCGCATCAGGCCTCCTATGTCGTCTGCATGTGCGTACGGACGGAGGTACGCGGCGACCCGAGACCCGGTTCAAACCGATTTGTAATCTGTTCTGGACCCCGAACGGCGCTGTGCGCCCCCGGGGCGAAGGACTGCGCCTGCGGGGAGAAGAGACGCGCGGCGCCGTGCCGAAGCCGTGCGGCCCGCAGGCCGGGGGCGTGGCGGCCGGGACCACGCCCGCCCGCCGGTGAGATCGAATCGTTACCGCGTCCGGTCCTTGACTGCGACGATGAGAGCGCTAACAATCGGCACAAATATCTCATTTGTTAACAGACCCTCGCGAAGGTGGCAGAAGCTCCGTGAATACGGCATCCCTCACGATCGATCCCGCCTTCCGCGTCGCCCCGGTGCGGCGGCGCACGTTCGGCACCTTCGTCGAGCACCTCGGCCGCTGTGTCTACACCGGGATCTTCGAGCCGGGCCATCCCACCGCCGACGAGGACGGCTTCCGCCGGGACGTCCTGGACCTCACCCGCGAGCTGGGCGTCAGCACCGTGCGCTATCCGGGTGGCAACTTCGTCTCCGGCTACCGCTGGGAGGACGGCATCGGCCCCGTCGACTCCCGCCCCGCCCGGCTCGACCTGGCCTGGCACTGCACCGAGCCCAACCAGGTCGGCGTGGACGAGTTCATGCGCTGGGCGCGCAAGGCCGGCGTCGAGCCCATGATGGCCGTCAACCTCGGCACCCGCGGCGTCCAGGAGGCCCTGGACATCCTTGAGTACTGCAACATCGAGTCCGGCACGCACTGGTCGGACCTGCGCGCGACCAACGGGTCCAAGGAGCCGCACGGCATCAAGATGTGGTGCCTGGGCAACGAGATGGACGGCCCCTGGCAGATCGGTCACAAGACCGCCCGCGAGTACGGCAGGCTCGCCGCCGAGACCGCCCGCGCCATGCGCATGATCGACCCGGACCTCGAACTGGTGGCCTGCGGCAGCTCGGGCTCCGCGATGCCGACCTTCGGCGCCTGGGAGGCCGAGGTGCTGGAGGAGGCCTACGAGCAGGTCGACTACATCTCCTGCCACGCCTACTACGAGGAGAAGAACCGCGACCTGGCGAGCTTCCTGGCCTGTTCCACCGACATGGAGAACTTCATCGCCTCGGTGGTCTCCACCGCCGACCACGTGCGGGCCAAGCTGCGCGGCACCAAGCGGATCAACGTGTCCTTCGACGAGTGGAACGTCTGGTACATGAGCCGGACCCAGGCCGAGCAGGCCGAACGGGCGCGGCAGGACTGGCCGGTCGCCCCGCCGCTGCTGGAGGACCGCTACCACCTGGCCGACGCCGTGGCCGTCGGCGGACTGCTCATCACGCTGCTGCGCAACAGCGACCGGGTCACCGCGGCCAGCCAGGCCCAGCTCGTCAACGTCATCGGCCCCATCATGACCGAGCCGGGCGGCCGCGCCTGGCGTCAGACCATCTTCCACCCGTTCGCGCAGGCCTCCCGGTACGCCTCTGGCGATGTGCTGCGTGTGGAGCAGGTCTCGCCGGTGCACGAGACCGCCGAGTACGGCGAGGTGCCGCTGCTGCACGCGGTCGCGACCAGGGACGAGGACGTCACCACCGTCTTCGCCGTGAACCGCTCCACCGACCAGCCGCTGGAGCTGACCCTGGATGTCCGCGCGCTCGGCGACGTCCGCATCATCGAGGCCACCACGCTCAGCGACTCGGACGTCTACGCCGTCAACACCGCCGACGACCCGGACCGGATCGTCCCGCGCGCCAACCCCGACGTGGACGCCGACCCGCTGCGCGTCGTGCTGCCCCCCGTGTCCTGGAACGTCATCCGCCTGGCCCGCTGAACCCCGCCGCCGGACCCCACGGCCGCGCCCGTCACGGGCGCGGTCGGGTGGCCGCGGCCCCGTACGGCTGAGCGACCCTCCCAGCCCCGAGACGACCTGGTGGATGGCGCGTACGAGGGCGAGAGCCTCTATGCGCATGCCCGGTAGGTCGACATACCGGCATACTGATATACCAGAGCTTGGGCTGGGAGTCGTTCCATGCCGCTGAGGAAGGGGATCGGCGATGCTGGATGACGTCAGGCGCTCGCTCGCCTCGGTGGTCTCCGTACCGGTGACACCGTTCGACGAGACCGGCCGCATCGACGAGAAGGCCTACGCCGCCGTGGTCTCGCGCATGGTCGCGGCGGGCATCTCCGCAGTCACGCCGAACGGCAACACCGGCGAGTTCTACTCGCTGTCCGCCGAGGAGCCGAACCGCGTGGTGGCGCTCGCGGTGGAGTCCGCGGGCGAGGCGTGCGTCATCGCCGGCGTCGGGCACGACGAGAGGCGGGCCGTCCGGCTCGCCGTCGACGCCGCCCGGCTCGGCGCGCACGCCGTCATGGTGCACCAGCCCGTGCACCCCTACCAGTCGCAGGAAGGCTGGGCCGACTACCACCGGGCCGTCGCCGAGGCGGTCCCCGGCCTCGGGGTCGTGTGCTACCTGCGCTCTCCGCTGATCACCGCCGAGACGGTGCGGGCCCTGGCGGGCGCGTGCCCCAACGTGGTCGGGGTGAAGTACGCCGTGCCCGACCCGGTGCGGTTCGCCGAGCTGGCGCTCCAGGCGCCCGAGGTGACCTGGGTGTGCGGGCTCGCCGAGAGCTGGGCGCCGTTCTACTGGATGGGCGGGGCGCGCGGGTTCACCTCCGGACTGGCGGCCATCGCGCCCGAGCTGTCACTGGAGCTGCACGGCCTGCTCACGGCCGGTGACCTCCAGAGGGCGATGCGGCTGTGGCGGCTGCTCAAACCGATCGAAGATCTGCGCGCCCGGCGCGGCAACGCCAACAACGTCTCCGTGCTCAAGGAGGCCCTGGCCCAGCTCGGCGTCTGCCGCCGCGACGTGCGCCCGCCCATCTCCACGCTGCCGGACGCCGAACGCGAAGAGGTCGCCGCCGTCCTGCGGTCCCTGGACCTCACGGCCGGCGCGTGAGCGCACCCGAGATCACGGAGATGACGCCAGGACGGGCTGGTATGTACACGACATAAGCCGAGATGGCTCACCGAGACACGACATAACGGCATGGACGGGTCTAAAGCCGCAGAAATGCGCGGCGGGATGGCCGAGAGATGAATTGGGGGCGACGAACGTGAAAGCGCAGGGGCACGACGACCAGGACGGTCGCGACGGCCAGGGCGGTCACGACGGTCAGGGCGGTCACGACGGTCAGGGCGATCAGGGCGGTCACGACGGCCGCGACCGCCAAGAGGGTCACGACGGCCAGAACGGTCACGACGGCCAGAACGATCAGGACGTTCAGAACGGTCAGGAAGCGATCGCCGCGGAGGTCTTCGACGCGCTGAGGCGGGTGTCGACGGCGACCGTCACCACCCAGCTTTTCGCCCGCGGCCTGCGCAACACCTTCCTGGCCGGGCTGCGCCCGCTCAACCCCGCGCGCACCCGGATGGTGGGGGAGGCGTTCACGCTGCGCCACATTCCCGCCCGCGAGGACCTCGACGTGCTGTCGGTGTTCAAGGACTACGACCACCCGCAGCGGCTCGCGGTCGAGTCGGTCGGTCCGGGCCAGGTGCTCGTCATGGACTGCCGGGGCCAGACCCGCGCCGCCTCCATCGGCGGCATCCTCGCGACCCGCATGCTGCGGCGCGGCGCCGCCGGGCTGGTCACCGACGGAGCGGTCCGCGACTCGCCGTTCTTCGCCGAGCTCGACCTGCCCGCCTTCGCCGCGGGCGTCTGCGCGACCACCAACCTCGCCCGGCACCACGCGGTGGACCTGCAGGTGCCCATCGGCTGCGCCGAGGTGCCTGTCTACCCGGGGGACGTCATCGTGGCCGACGCCGAGGGCGTCGTCTGCGTGCCGCGCCACCTGGCGGCCGAGGTCGCCCGTGACGCTTTGGAGCAGGAGCGGCTGGAGGAGTTCATCCAGGCCGAGGTGGACGGGGGCGCCCCGCTGCGCGGCACCTATCCGCCGGACGAGAACACGTTGCGGCGCTACCGCTCGCGCTGACCAGGGCGCGCGGGGCGCGTCCCCATCCGGACACACCTTGTGTCCGTTCGGTCACTTTCCGCTATGGACACGGTGCGTCATAGGGCAGATACTCTCCGTGTCAACCAGTCTTCCCGGTCACTCGGGCGTCGATGGCATCACATCGCCGGCGATCCCGTGATGCCGCGGCCGTGCGAGCGGGCCGGGGAACGACATAGAGGAGAGCGATGCGCCCGAAGAAGTCCACCGCCCTCGCCCTGTCCGTCCTGCTGACGGGCGTGTGCCTGGCCACCGTCGCGTCGGCGAGCGCGGACACCACCCCGGCCGGCGCCCCGCCCGGGCCCGCCGCCCTGCCCTCCGGCTACCAGCTGGTCACGCTGCCCAACGCCAACGTCCCCAACTTCCAGCGCCGCACGCTCTACTGCCCCGGCGCCAAGAGGGTCCTCGGCGGCGGGGCCGAGGCCCGCGGCAACCGGGCGATCCTGGTCGGGTCGTTCCCCACCGATGACGGGCGAGGCTGGATCGGCCTGGGCCGCCAGGACGGCTACAACGACGTGGGCATCAGCGTCTTCGCCATCTGCGCCGACTGACCATCGCCCCACCCCGCCGGCCCCGGACGCCTCCCGGGGCCGGCCCCCTTGTGCCCGGCCGCGCCCACCCGGCGGCCGGGCCGCACGTCGAAGACCCCCGCGCGACGCCGGCTCGACCCGCTGTCCGACCCCGCCCGGCGAAGGGTCAGGAGCCGTCGCGCCGGCGGAAGGTCAGGAGCCGTCCTGTGATCGGCCGAGGTGGGTGACGGTGCGTTCGACGTGCGCCCTGATCAGGCGCTCGGCGAGCGAGGCGTCGCCGCTCGCCACAGCGGCGAGGATGTCCTCGTGCTCGGCGTACTCCTCGCGCCAGGTGGGCCAGCGCCGCCACAGCACGCTCACCGTGCCGAGCGCGGTGAGGTCCTGCAGGTTGTCCAGCTGGGCGGTGACCAGTTCGTTGTCGCAGCCGGAGTACAGCGCGCGGTGGAATCGGCGGTTGGCCAGGCTGAGGGCCGTCGGGTCCTCGCCCGACAGCAGCTCGCGGGCCTCGCCGAGCGCCTCGCGCGCGTCCCGCACGGTGCCGGCGTTCCCGGCGCGGGTGGCGCAGGCCACCGCCCACGGTTCGAGCAGCAGGCGGAGCTCCTGGGCCTTGCGCAGGTCGGCGGCGTCGAGCACCCGCACGCTGACGCCCCGGTTGGGGCTGATGGTGACGAGCCCGGTCGAGGCGAGGCCGATCAGCGCCTCGCGCACGGGGGTCTTGGACACGCCGAGCTGCTCGGCGAGCCGGCGTTCCACGAGCGTCTCGCCCGGCTTGATCCGGCCGGACAGGATCGCGGTCCTGATGGAGTCGGCCACGAGGTCGGTGCGGGTCGTCGACCGTGCCACGGGCCGCAGTACCGGTTCCTCCGGGATGTTGTACACCGGTACATCGTGCCCCACGCCCGGCGCCCCCGTTCACCCCCCTCCATCTTCCGGCCGCCGCGCCCGCGACGAAGGGAAAGAATCTACAACGTAAAGGCGGCCGCTCGGGACGACCACCCCCGTCCCGCCGGCGGTTCGTGGCGTGACCCGGCGGGGCGGGCGGATGGGGCTCAGCCCATGTCGGGTTCTGGAGCGCCTCCGGCGCCGAGGAGGAAGTCGAAGTCGCAGCCCTCGTCCGCCTGGAGGATGTGGGCCTCGAACATGGTCCCGTACCCGCGCCGGAACACCGGCTCGGGAGCCTGCCAGGCGGCGCGGCGGCGTTCCAGCTCGTCCTCGGGCACGTCGAGGGACAGCCGGCGCGCCTCGACGTCCAAGGTGATCGGGTCGCCGTCCCTGACCAGCGCGAGCGGCCCGCCGATGTGCGACTCGGGGGCGACGTGCAGCACGCACGCGCCGTAGCTCGTGCCGCTCATCCGGGCATCGGAGATGCGCACCATGTCGCGGACGCCCATCTTGAGCAGCCGGTCGGGGATGGGCAGCATGCCGTGCTCGGGCATCCCGGGGCCGCCGCGCGGGCCAGCGCCGCGCAGCACCAGCACCGAGTCGGGGGTGATGGTCAGGCTCTCGTCGTTGATGCGCCGCATCAGGTCGCGGTGCCCGTCGAACACCACCGCGGACCCGGTGTGCTTGAGCAGCCTGGGCTCGGCGGCCACGTGTTTGATCACCGCGCCGGCCGGGGCCAGGTTTCCGCGCAGGACGGCGAGGCCGCCCTCCTCCGACATCGGGTCGTCGCGCGTGCGGATCACCTTGTCGTCGTACACGCCGGCCCCTTCGAGCGCCTCGCCCAGGGAGCGGCCGGTGACGGTCGGACGCTCCAGGTGGAGCAGGTCCGCGATGCGGCCGAGCAGGCCGGGCAGGCCGCCCGCCAGGTAGAAGTCCTCCATGACGTAGGTGCCACTCGGGCGCAGGTCGGCGAGCACGGGGACGCGGCGGGAGGCCTCGTCGAAGTGGTCGAGGGTCAGTTCCACGCCGCTGCGGCGGGCCATGGCGATCAGGTGGACGACGGCGTTGGTGGACCCGCCGAGCGCGAGGACGGTGGTCACCGCGTCGGCGTAGGCCTCGGCGGTGAGGATCGCGGAGGGGCGCAGGTCCTCCCAGGCCATCTCGACCACGCGGCGGCCGGTGGCCGCGGCCATCCGGTTGTGCGCGGAGGCCACGGCGGGGATGGAGGCCGCGCCGGGCAGCGTCATGCCGAGCACCTCGGCGACCGAGGTCATGGTGGAGGCGGTGCCCATGGTCATGCAGTGGCCGGGGGAGCGGGCGATGCCCTCCTCCACGCCGCTCATCTCGGCCTCGGTGACCAGGCCGGCCTGCTTGTCGGCCCAGTAGCGCCACACGTCGCTGCCGCTGCCGAGCACCTCGCCGCGGTGGTTGCCCGGGATCATCGGCCCGGACGGCACGAAGACCGCGGGGAGGTCCATGCTGATGGCGCCCATGATCAGCGCCGGGGTGGTCTTGTCGCAGCCGCCCATGAGCACCGCCGCGTCGACCGGATGGGAGCGCAGCAGTTCCTCGGTCTCCATGGCCAGCAGGTTGCGGTACAGCATGGTGGTCGGCTTCATGAAGGACTCCGACAGCGACATCACCGGCAGCTCCACCGGGTAGCCGCCGGCCTGCCACACCCCCCGCTTGACGTCCTGCGCGCGTTCGCGCAGGTGGATGTGGCACGGGTTGAGCTCGCTCCAGGTGTTCAGGATGCCGATGACGGGCCGGCCCATGTGCTCTTCGGCGGACAGGCCGAGCTGGCGGGTCCTCGAACGGTGACCGAAGGAACGGAGCCCTTCGGTGCCGTACCACCGGTGACTTCTCAGTTGGTCGGGGGTCAGACGCTGCACGAGTCCTCCTCGATATCCTGATATATCACGATATCGGCAGCGTCTGGCCCGCCGATGCCGGGTGACCGGACGTGGTCCCCTCTGTCACCTTATGACCGGGCGGCACCTTCGCCGGGCGTCGCCGCGGGGCCCGCGCTCTGGGCGAGTGCCGCGAGGATCCACGCCTCGGCGGCGTCCTTGGTCACCCCGAGCCCGGTCAGCACCCGGGCGGCCGCCGTGTCCTCGGCGCTGAACATGGCGAGCAGCAGGTGCTCGGTGCCGATGTGGGCGTGCCCGAGGCGCAGCGCCTCGCGCACGGTCATGGCGAGGACCTTCTTGCCGTCGGCGGTGAAGGCCACCTCGGCGTCGACCGGTCCGCCGGCGGCCGGGCCGAGGGAGGTCAGGGCCGCCTCGCGCACCCGGTCCAGCGGCACCCCCTGCGCCACGACGGCCCGCGCGGCCAGCCCTTCCGGCTCGTACAGCAGGCCGAGCAGCAGGTGCTCGGCGTCGATGTGGCCGTGGCCGGTCTGGCGGGCCTCCTCCTGTGCGGCGACGACGACGTGGCGGGCGCGGGGGGTGTACCGGGCGAAGGAGGTGGGGTCGAACGGCTCGCCGCCCTTGCTGACGAACCGCTTCTGCGCCGCCTGCTTGGTCACTCCCATGCTCTGGCCGATCTCGGTCCAGGACGCGCCGGCCTTGCGGGCCTGGTCGACGAAGTGGCCGATGAGGTGGTCGGCCACTTCGCCGAGGTGTTCGCCCAGCAGCACGGCTCCGGTGAGCTGCTGGAGGGGGCCGCCGCCGGCGTGGTTGCTCTTGATGTGCTCGATCAGGTCGTCGAGCCGGACTGGTGTCTGCATGCGTCAACCATAGGTTGACGCCAGCGGCATCGTCAACCTCAGGTTGACGATGCGCCGTCCGCTCGGAGCGGAACGGCCTGCGGAACGCCCCTCACCGCCGGGCCGTCGCGGCGGCCCGGACGGCCTCGGCGAGCAGGCCATGACGGGCGGGCCCGGCCAGGCCCGCGTGGTACAGGTGCGCCTCCTGCGCGCCGGACTCCGCCAGGCGCCGCACGTGCGCGGCGATGTCCTCCTGCCGGACCGGCGGCAGCACGGTCACATAAGCGCCCACCGCGACCTGCTCGGGCAGCATGTGCCGGGCGATGCGCACCCGGTCGGCGGACTCCTGGCCGGTGGGCCAGCACTGGACGACGACGGCGTCGACGTCCTTGCCCGCCTGCGGGCCGAGGCCGGGGTTGGCGCCGGTGGCCCACGGGTCGGGGGCGGCGTGCAGGCTGACCCGCAGGCCGGACGGCAGCCCCTCGATCACCTGGTGGCGCAGCTCGTCGGCCGCCTGATGGCGCACCGACAGGATCGTGGCGGCCATCTCGGGGTCGAGGTCGTGCTCGCGGGAGCGCACCGCGGCGCGCAGGTCGCGCACCGTGCGCTCGGGGCAGATGCCGCCGGCCTCCCACCCCGCGCTGCAGGCCGCGCAGCAGCAGACCGACAGCATGCGCCGCGCCCGGGCGTCGTAGGCGCCCTCGGTCTTGTCGTGATGGCCGCCGTGGTCGGCGCCGAGCTGCCCGCACGCCTCCAGCAGCACCCCGGCCAGCGGCAGGTCGCGCACGGCCTCGGCGGCCAGCGTGGCGGCGTACTCGCGCACCTCGGCCCGTGACGGGCAGAGGGCCCACGGGTAGTGCTGGCCGAAGCAGTTGACCACGCCCACGTCCGGATGCGCCTCGCCCAGCCGCGAGCTGTGCGTGAGCACGATCCACGCCGTCACGGGGATGCCGGCGTCGGCCAGGGTGCGCGCGGCGGTGCCGAAGGGGTCGGCGTCGTCCATCCAGGCGGGCGTCCCGGGCACCAGCCGCCTGCCCTGCCAGGCCACCTGCCGGACCGGCCGGTAGAGCGCGGCGTGCCTGGCGTCCATGTACGCCCGGTCGGGATGCCAGGGGGTCGCGGCTCTCACGGTGTGGTAGGCGGCGGCAAGGTTCACCCCGTCCACGCCCAGGGTCTGCACCCGCGCGGTGAACAGCGGATCGCCGATCACGTCCCACGGATAGGCGTGTACGAGCACTCTCATGGCCATCGCCTCCCCACCCGGGGCCCCTCACCCCTCAAATGGCGTTGTCCAGGCATACCGATATACCACCGCGGAGTCAATGGCTTCGGACGATCGAGGTCGCGGCCCCGCGCACAGGCGCGAAAACGGCCGCGCGCACGGGCGTGAAAAGCAGGCATGAAAGCCCACCGCCGGGACAGGGAGGGGGTGAGACCCGAGGCCGCACATGGGGGACGACACGATGGGACAGCAGGTAGCCAAGGAGCGGTTCTCCGAGGCGGAGTACGGGCGCTTCGGGGAGCGCCTGAAGGATTCGCTCATCGCCCTGCGCGAGTTGCTGGCCAGGCCGGGGTTCGGCGCGGGGCCCGCGACCATCGGCGCCGAGCTGGAGCTCTTCCTCATCGACGAGGACGGCCGGCCGCTGCGCCGCAACAAGGAGGTCCGTGACGCCGCCGGCGACGAGCGGGTGGTGCTGGAGCTCGGCAGCTTCAATCTGGAGGTCAACCTGACCCCGGCGCGGCTGGCCGGGCGGCCGTTCAGCGCCCTTGGCGACGAGACGCGCCGGTTGATGGAGCTGGTCGACAGGGCGGCCCGCTCGCAGGGCGGCCGGGTGGTGCCGATCGGCATCCTGCCCACGCTGACCGAGTTCGACTTCACCCCCGACGCCATGAGCGACGACACCCGCTACCGGGCGCTCAGCCGGGGGATCCGCCGGGTGCGCGCCGAGCCGTTCCGCGTGCGGATCCACGGCAACGAGCGCCTGGAGCTGGAGGTGGAGGACGTCATCCTGGAGAGCGCCAACACCTCATGGCAGGTGCACCTGCGCACCTCTCCCGAGGAGTTCGCCCACGTCTACAACGCCGCCCAGCTCGCCATCGGCCCGGTGCTGGCGGTCAGCGGCAACTCCCCGGCCTTCCTGGGGCGCGACCTGTGGGAGGAGACCCGCATCGCGCTGTTCGAGGCGTCGGCGGACGACCGCGACATGGAGCGGCCGTGGCGCGTGGACGGCCGGGTCTGCTTCGGCTCCGGCTGGGTGGACAGCGGCGCCGGCGAGGTGTTCGAGCAGAGCGTCCGCGAGTACGAGCCGGTCATGCCGCTGCTGGACGAGGAGGACCCGCTGTCGGTGACCCGCGAGGGCGGCATCCCGCGCCTCGCGGAACTACGACTCCACCAGGGCACGGTGTGGCAGTGGAACCGGCCGGTCTACGACCCGGCGGACGGCGGGCACCTGCGGGTCGAACTGCGGGCGCTGCCGGCCGGGCCCACCTGCGCCGACATGGCGGCCAACGCGGCCTTCCTGGTCGGCCTGGTGACGGCGATGGCGTCGCGGCCGTCCTGGATCGGCGGCTTCTCCTTCGCGGACGCCTACCGCAACTTCTACCGGGCGGCGCGCCACGGCCTGGACGCCGAGCTGGCCTGGCCCGGGCGCCCGGACGCCGCCCCTGCCGCCCGCCTGGTCGCCGACCTGCTGCCGGTGGCGCGCGGCGGGTTGCTGTCGGCGGGCGTGGACGCCGACGAGGCGACCCGCCATCTGTCCGTCATCGCCGAACGCGTCAGGCTGCGCCGCACGGGGGCCGTCTGGCAGCGCGAGGCGCTGGCCGCCCTCGAGAACGAGCCGGGCTCGCGGGCCGCCATGCTGGCCCGCTACCGCGAGCTGGCGTTCGCCGGCGACCCGGTGCACACCTGGCCGTGCCCCTAGTCGTCGATGCCGGTGAGGGAGCTTCCGTAGCTGAGGGCGACGAGCTGGGCGACGGCGCTGTGCGCGCCGAGCGGCTCGGCGCACCCGGCGCCGACCGACGCGGCGGCCGCCGTGATCTTCTGCGGGTCGATCTCGGGGCCGATGAGGAAGGGCGCCAGCGCCAGCCGCGAGGCGCCGATGTTGCGCAGCCGCTGGGCGGCGTCGCCGACGCCGGGCGAGGCGTCCAGCGAGGCCGCCACGACCGGGAGCGTGAGGCGGGCGGCCAGCAGGACGACCGTGGCGTCCGCCGCCCGCACGGCCTCCTGGCCGCCGACCGTGGCGACGATGATGCCGTCCACCGGGGCCGCGATGTTGAACAGGCGCATGCGGTCGGCGCGTGCCAGGCCGCTCTCTGACAGCTTGACGTGCAGCGCCTCGGCGAGCAGCGGGTGCGGCCCGAGCGGGTCGGCGATCGTCGTCATGACGTCGCTCTCGGCGACGGCCTCCCGGATGGCGCGGTACACCTGTTGGTGCGGTCCGGTCACGAGCGGGACCACGATCGCCGCGGGCGACTCCTTCGGCCGGTCGGCGGCGCATTCGGTGAGCGTCTCGGCCAGGCTGGTCTTGCTGTCCCCGAGATGGATCAGCCGTACGTCGAGCTGAGGATGATCCACGCTGACGATGGTCTTGACCGCGGCGGGGACGTCGCCGCCGGTGCCGGGCGCGGCGAGGACGAGCGCGGGCGCGTCCGGGGGGAGCTGCGCGGGCACGGGCCGCCGGTGCCGGCCGGAGCTGGTCCGGAACGAGCGTTCGCGGACCGGAAGCTCCTGTGGAGCCTGATGACCATCGTTCACATCGGCGGATTTTACGGGGTATGCGGCGAAAGTTAAGTCTGATTCGCCGCGTCGCGCGATGGGAGGAGTGCCCAACTCCCGTGACATCAGTGACAAATTAGGACTCGATCCTCTGAACAGTACCAACGGTCCGTAATCATTCGAGATCATCGCGGGGGCGGCGGACTCCGCCGGAGGGCTGGTACGGGCCCCGCCGCTGACAGTTGCCTTTCCCGCGCCGCCGAATTTTTTTTCGGCGGCGGAAACACCGCCGCGCGTGTCAGTGCACGCGGTGGGTGGCGCGCAGGACCTCCAGCAGCCCCAGACCGGCGAAGAGCAGGACCGAGAGCCCGATCACCGCGTACGTCGCCGAGACGCGCGCCCGGACGCCGGACGACCACCGCGCCGCCACCGGCCGACGCCACGCGGCCGGCGCGGGGGCGACCGGGCCGGCGGGGACGTCCGATACCGGCAGAGGCGGCGGCGTGGCGGGAACGCTCGGCGTGCCCGGTCCGGGTGCCCGGGAGTCGCCGAGGTCTCGGAGCTGGCGGAGCTCGCGGAGCTCGGGATGTCGGGCGAGGTAGCCGCGAGGGAAGGTCTTCACGCCGGTGTCGCCGCAGGACGGGCAGCGGGCGCCCGACCATGGCGGCTGCACCAGGAGTTCGGCGCGGAACCAGACGTCGGCGTCGTTGCCATGGCTGTCGGTGAGATGCCGGACGAGGTACTCCTCTTCCCACACCGTCAGGCAGCGGAGGCATTCGAACGGCCAGGTCTCCCGAGTGCTGAAGCCTTCGTACACCAGGACCACCCCCAGGGCGCGCGTGTCTTGTGACATGGCGCCGCCCGATTCGAGTGTGGGCGTCACGCCGGTTGATCGCAAGACCCGGTACCGACACCTACCGTTCCGGAGTGGTCGCTCGCTGTCAGGCCGGTCCGGCCGCCTCCCGTCCGCTCGGACGCCCGCCGCTGGCCAGCACCGCCAGGGCGAGCACCGCGCACGTGCCCATGACCAGGGCCGTCGGGACGACGTTCTGGGCGCCGCCCGCACCGGCCAGCGGGGCCATGACCGCGCCGAAGGCGAACTGCGCGGTCGCCATCAGGGCCGCGGCGGTCCCGGCGGCGCGCGGCGCCCGGGAGAGCGCGACTCCCGAGGTGTCGCCGAGCACCAGGCCCAAGGAGGCGACGGCCAGCAGCAGCGGCGGAAGGCAGGTGTCGATGGTCAGCCATCCCGTGACGGCCAGCACGCCGAGCGCGATGGCGCAGAGCAGCAGGACGGCGAGCCCGGCGCGCGCCGGCCACAGCGGCCGGAAGCGGTAGGCGAGCCGCGCGCCCAGCGCCGCGACCAGCACCAGGGCCAGCGCGTTGAGCGCCAGCGTGGCGGCGACGGCCGCGGTGTTCGGCCCGAACAGGTGGCGCAGGAAGAACGGGGCCGCGGCCAGATAGGCGGTCAGCGCGCCGAACGCCAGGACGAACGCCAGAGCGGGGGCGAGGTGACCGCGGTCGCGCAGCAGGGCGCGGTCGGCTCGCGGGAGCAGGGGGCTCACCGTCCGGGCGTGCGGCGGCAGGGTTTCGGGAAGGGCGACCAGCGCGGCCAGGAACATCGCCAGCGTCAGCAGTGCCAGTGCGCAGAACACCGCCCGCCAGCCGGCCGTGGCGACCAGGACGCCGCCGACCGCGGGGGCCACGACGGTCACGGCGGCGAGCAGCCACATCTGGCCGGCGAAGGCGCGGACGGCAGGGCGCCCCCGGGCGAGGTCGGCCACGACGGCCCGTCCGATCACGACGCCGGCGGAGCCGGTCAGCCCTTGGACGAACCGCGCGCCGATCAGCACGCCCACGGTGGGCGCGAGCGCGCACACCGCCCCGGCGATCGCGCAGATCGCCAGGCAGGCGAGCAGCGGGCCCCTGCGGCCATAGCGGTCCGACAGTCGCACCAGGGTGAGATGGCCCACGGCCATGCCGAGCAGGAAGGCGGAGAAGGTGAGCTGCACCGCGATGACACCGGTGCCCAGCTCACCCGCGATCAAGGCCAGCCCCGGAAGGTACATGTCGCTGCCGAACGGCACGAACACCGAGACCAGGCCGAGCACGACGAGCCACTGCCGGGCAGGGCTCGTCACCCGGGGGGCGCCGACGATGGTGGTAGCGGTCATGGCGACTCCCTTGGCCGTTCCCCGCGGCGCCCGGGCCGGTCGGCTCTGCGAAGCGCGCGGTGCCGTCCCTGGCCACGGTACGCCTGCCACCCGCCCGAGCCCGGATCCGGGCCGCCCCGGCCGGGAAGCCGGGGGTATCGTCGCGCCCCAGGCAGGTCAGGAGCGCTTCGCGGCTCTGGCGCGATGAGGCCGATCGCGGCTCTGGCGCGATCAGGCCGAGGAGGCTCGGGTCGCCGGGTCAGGCGTCCTTGCGGCCGACGCCGCCGACCGACCAGACCGCGCGCGTGCCGGGCGCCGGCCTGGGGGCGAGCCCCCAGTCCGGGACGTAGACCACTCCCGGCGGGACGAGCGAGAGGCCGTCGAATAGGCGCTCGACGTCGGCCTTGGTGCGCTGCTGGTTCCTGCGGGCGTGGCCGGTGACCACGCGGCGGTTCTGGTAGATGCCGGCGAGCTCGGCGGTGGCCTCGGGCCGCAGGTCGGAGACGCTGTGGCCGATGGCCACGTAGCCGCCCGTGGCGATGGCGTCGCGGAAGCGGCCGACGATGCGGGCGGCCAGCTCGTCCTCGGAGATCACGTCCAGTGCGAACAACAGCAGGACCGCGACCGGTCTCCCCAGGTCGATCAGCGACTTCAGGCGGGGATGGCCGAGGATCTGGCCGGGGTCGCGCATGTCGGCCTCGATGACCGCCGTCCGCTCCTCGTCCTCCAGCAGGGCCCGGGCGTGGGTGACGACCACCGGGTCGTTGTCGACGTAGACCACGCGGGATCCGGGCGCCGCCGCCTGGGCGATCTCGTGGACGTTGCCCTGCGTGGGCAGACCGCACCCGACGTCGACGAACTGCCGGACGCCGCGCCCGGCCAGGTAGCGCACCACGCGCTCGAGGAACCTGCGGCCCTCCCGGCACATCATGGGCAGCTCGGGCGCGACGGAAAGGGCCAGGCGCGCGGCCTCGCGGTCGGCGGCGAAGTTGTCCTTGCCCCCCACGAAGTAGTCATAGATGCGGGCCTGATTGGGGATCGTCGGATCGAAGCCGAGCGGCTCAAGTCTCGGGAACTTCGTCATCACACCCCAATTCACCGGATTCGAGGGTAGCGCCGCTCGTAGCACGATATCGGCGTTCCGGGCATCCGATCGCGGGGGTGACGGCATGGCCGTCGGGGCGCGGAGGCGCGCTCGCCTTCAGCGGCAGACCTCCAGGCGCCGTGCCCGGCGGGCGGGGTCGCGGGGGAGGGCGAACCCCGCCCAGACGGCCTTGCCGGGGCCGCCCGCCGGCGCCCAGCCCCATCGGCTGCTGATGCCCGCGACCACCTGCAGTCCGCGGCCGCCCTCCGCGTCGGCGTCGGGCTCGCGGGGGGTGGGGGAAAGGTCGCTCGGGTCGGTGACGACGCAGATCACCGACTCGCGGGTGCGGGCGAGGACGACGCTCACCGGGTCGGCGGAGTGGACGGCCGCGCGGCCGCTCAGCCCGTGCCTCAGCGCGTTGATCACCAGCTCGCCGATCACCAGCTCGACGTCGTCGACGAGCTCGTCGAGACCCCATTCGCGCAGCGTGGCGGCGGTGAACCTGCGCGCGGTGCGGGCCGGATAGGAGTCTTCGCGCAGTTCGCACATTGCGAGCAGGAAACGGCCGCCGTCCTGGGCGCCGGCCGGGGCCCATGAGCCGGTCGGAGCCCGCGTACCGCGCAGGGACAGGGCGCGGCCCAGCTCCTCCAACCGCTCTGCCCACCCTTCGTCCCGTGTCTGAGCTGGTTCAGCCAGTCGTGTTCTGCACCCAGTCATAGGGAAGCCTCAGAGGGTTTAGGGCATATCGCCGGGGGGTTTACGCCTCATGCCCATATTGCTCCTGTCTGCTGTGCAGATGCAAGTACCGATGCACGTGCATCCGCACACCGGTATGCTGAGCCGCAGGGTGAAACCAGCCCGTATGGGGCTTCGTTCGGATGAAGGCCCTGCTTGGCAACAATGTCAAAGTTCGTCGGCTTCGGGGATGTGTGAACAAGGATGGATGAAATCGCCAACGGTGTGGCCGCGTCCGAGCTCTCGGGCGCGCGGTGGCGTAAGAGCGCCTACAGCAACCCCAGTGGCAACTGCGTGGAGCTCGCCGAGCTCCCGGACGGCGGGGTGGCCGTGCGCAACTCCCGGCATCCCGCCGGGCCGGCCCTGATTTACAGCCGGGGAGAAATCGCCGCGTTCATCCAGGGCGCCAAGAACGGCGAGTTCGATGACCTGGCACTTTGATGAAAGGAACGGCTACTCAGTGTGGAAAATCGTAGCCTAAGGGTGATGTTGGGGTATATCCGGATTGCTCCGTCAGAGGTATCGTGAACTTCTCTGTGACCGCGAGAAGACGAGTAAGACCCCTGTTCTAAGGACTGGCCATGATCACAGCCCGAGCCGAAGGGGACGAGACCCCGCTCAACCTGATGGCTCGGGAACGGGGCAGCTCCACGGTCCTGCGCATCCTGCTCGGCTCCCAGCTCCGGCGGTTGCGCGAGAACCGCGGCATCACCCTGGAGGCCGCCGGGCGCTCCATCCGCGCCTCGCACTCCAAGGTCAGCCGCATGGAGCTGGGACGGGTCAGCTTCCGCGCGCGCGACGTCGCCGACCTGCTCACCCTGTACGGGGTGAACGACCAGGGCGAACGCGAGGCCCTGCTGTCGCTCGTCTCCCAGGCCAACCGCCCCGGCTGGTGGCACAACTACGACGACATCCTGCCCAACTGGTTCGAGGCGTACGTCGGCCTCGAAGAGGCGGCCACCCGCATCCGCTGCTATGAGGTGCAGTTCGTCCCCGGTCTGCTGCAGACCCCCGAATACGCCCGTGCCGTCGTCCGGCTCGGCCACCCGGAGGACGCCGAGGAGGTCCAGCGGCGGGTCGACCTGCGGATGGCCCGGCAGAAGCTCCTCACCCGGGCGAACGCCCCCCACCTGTGGGCCGTCGTCGACGAGGCGGCCCTGCGCCGGCCGCTCGGCGGGCGCGAGGTGATGCGCGGCCAGCTCAGGCACCTCATCGAGGCCGTCGCCTCGCCCAACATCACCGTGCAGGTCATGCCCTTCAGCGTCGGCGGCCACGCCGCGGCGGGCGGCCCGTTCAGCATCCTGCGCTTCTCCGAGCGCGACCTGCCCGACGTGGTCTACCTGGAGCAGCTCACCAGCGCCATCTACCTCGACAAGCGCGAGGACCTCGACCGCTACCAGGCCGTCATGGAACGCCTGTGCATCGACGCCATCCCCGCCACCGAGACCAAGAAGGCCCTCACCAGAATCCTCGCCGAGCTCTGACCGCGGTCACCCCCCGGGCGTGACGGAGCCCTGACCCCCCGAGACTCTCACTCGGCGGGGATCCCGACGACCTCCACGTCCACGCCGTAGAGGGACCTGAGGGTGGTGGCCACGTTGATCAGGGTGACCTGGGCGAACGGAAAGAGGCTCGACGGCGTCAGCGTCCGGCCGGTCTTCAGGTGGATCGCGAAGATCACCTTCTTGGGGCGGTAGTCCAGGGGGACGCCGCGCGTACCGCCGCTGACCTTGGTCACGAGTTCGCTGAACCGCCGCCGCGCGTCGGCCTGGGTGAGGAGCGTCTCGACGGCGACGAGTCCCTGAGCGAACAGGTGGCTCAGGGAGTCCGATCCGCTCGCGGGCTTGACGCAGATGAGCTCGTCCGCGGGCCCGAGGAGGTCGCAGACCTCGACGCCCTGGTGGCTGTGGAGCGCCGTTCGCACGCCCTCGCGGTCCAGGCACAGGTACGAGGTCCGCCCCAGCTCGTGCTGGACCCGCAGGTTGTAGTGCCTTTCGTGCTCGCCCTTCCGCCATGCCGGCAGAGACGTGGACGGGGCCAGGTCGATGAGCTCGCCGACCTGCCTGCCGACGCCGTCGAGGTAGTCGGCCCCGCTCTCGTGCCACGCGCCGTCGATCAGGAAGTACTGGTGGGCCTCGATGGCCAGGCGCGCCTCCAACCAGCGGATGGCGGCGGCGCCGCCGAGCCTCCCGGTGCCGTCGCGGCCGTCCGCCAGTTCGATGCGTCCCGCCCGCAGCGCCTCGGTGGGGGCGGTTCCGTTCAGGACGCGGCAGCGGTTCAGAATGTCCTCCGTCTCAAGGCTCCGCCTGCCCCGCAGCCATGCCGAACCGATCTTGATGTTGTACGAAACGGTCTCGTCCAGCTTCGTGGAAAGCTCGACCGGTACGGCCAGGGCGAGGGGAACCTCGGTCTTTCCGCGCAGCCCTTCGTCCAGGAGGGCTTCGAGGCGGCTGATGACGGCGGCGTCCCGCACCGGCTTGATCGCCTCGATGAAGGCGAAGTCAGGGTGCACGTCCATCGCGCAGACCTTGATGATCTGCTGGAGGAGGGCGATGAGCTTGGTGTTGTCCAGCGGGATGGGCAGGCGGAGCCCGGTGGTGGAACCGTCGACGGTGATGGAGTCGCCGTCCTCCAGGCCCAGGACGTCAGCGTGCAGCTTGCCGCCGAGCTTCTTGACGATCTCGGCGTGCCGCCGGACGCCGACGCTGCCGATGGAAAGGCCGGACGGGACGAGCGTGGCGTCCTGACGGCCCTGGCGCACCGTCGACCGGCGGACGATGTCGCGTACGCAGTCGGGGTCGACTGCGCGGATCGCGAACCGCAGCCCGAAGTCCGGGTCCTTCAGCTCGTCCGGCACGAGGCGGTACCCCTCACCGAATCCGATGGCGAAGACCTGCTCGTCGAGCGCGATGAGCAGCAGCGCGGCGGGCTTCTTCGCGTCGAGCGGGGTGTCCTCGCCGACGAGCTGGGAAAGGTCGCCGGACCATTCGACCTTGGGGATCATGAAGTGCCCGCGCACCAGGTAGGCGACCGCGTTCCCGGGGAAGTCGGGAAAGAGCGGGGCGAACGCGAGCTCGTCGAGGAGCTTTCCATCGAGTGAGCCGAACAATCCGTCGAGATCGGGCTCGACGTCGAGCAGGTGGTACAGCGTGACAACGCGCTTCTCAGCCAAGGCCGGCTCCACAGGAGAAGAGCCGTGCCGTCGGGGCACGGCCGGTGGGGAAGAACCTGGAACTCTTGCTCGCGGTGCTGAAGGTGCTGTCGGCGTGGACAAGGGCTTGACGCCACGTGGGACCACAGGCGTCGCTACACTCACTCACGACTCTGAAAGCATCTCTAGGACAGCATGAAGTGAAAGCACTGTCAAACACTATGTGCGAGTTGGTCGTGTGTATACAGTGGAGCTTGCCCGTATCCCCCTCGAGCGTTGGCAGGACGAAGTGGTAGGACACAGGTCCGAGCGGCTGACGGCCGCGGAGATATCCCGCCTGGCGGGGGTCACGCGCGCGACGGTCAGCAACTGGCGGCGACGTCATGCCGACTTCCCGCAGCCGAGCGGGGGCGCCGAGGCAAGCCCCACCTACGACAGGAAGGCCGTCGAATCATGGCTGGCGGCTCGCGGGCAGCTCCCGGAGGCGTCGCCGCTGGACCGGCTACGGGTGGAACTGCGCGAACTTCCCCGTGACGTCGTCATCGAGGGCATGCCCGCCATCGTGGCCGGTGCTTTGCTGATGGACGCCGCGGAGCGCCGGAAGCTGGGTGAGCTCTCCGACGGGGAGCTGCTTCGACGGGTGGACACGGACCTGCGGCAACGAGTGCGGGAGGCGGCGCGGAAACCGGCGGCTGTCCGGCCCGGCTCCGAGCGTGATCCGTTGAAAGCGTTCACGCCGCCCGCGTTGCGCGCCGCTATCAGGTCGATGAACGAGAGCGGCGCACTGGAGACACTCGACGTGCTCCGGGAGTGGCTGCCGGCGGACAGCGGCGTACGTGGCCTGTACAGCACGCCCGAGCCGCTCGCTGATCTGATGGCCGACCTCGTGGCTGGGAAGTCATACCCTTCGAACGTCTTAGACCCCGCCTGTGGAGCGGGCGGACTTCTGGCCGCGGCGGGCCGCCACGGAGCGGAGCGGCTCGCCGGGCAGGATCTTTCCCCACTGCAAGCCGATCAGGCGGCCATCCGCCTCAGTGTTCTCGCCCCTGACGCCCAGGTTCAGGTACGTGCCGGCGACAGCCTGCGGGAGGACGCGTTCCCCGGGCTGACCGTGGACGCCGTGCTGTGCAACCCGCCGTACGCCGACCGCGAGTGGGGCCACGACGAACTGGGGTACGACCCGCGTTGGGAGTACGGCGTGCCCCCGAAGGGGGAGTCCGAGCTGGCCTGGGTCCAGCACTGCCTGGCCCATCTGGAACCGGACGGAACGGCGGTCGTCCTGTTGCCGCCCGCCGTGGCAGAACGGCCGGGAGGACGGAAGGTACGGGCCGAGCTCGCACGACGCGGAGCACTGCGCGCCATCGCGGCGCTACCGCCTGGGACGGCGCCGCCTCCGCATGTCGGGCTGCATCTTTGGCTTCTGCGGCGACCGGTGACGGGCAGAGCGGAGGCGTCATCGGTGCTGTTCGTGGACACGGCGTCGGACGCGTTGTCCGGCGAAGGCCAAGAGGACGTTCTCAGCGTCGTTCTCGAACAGTGGCGGAAGTTCGCGGACGCGCCAGAGGACTTCGCCGGTACTCCGGGGGTCTCGCGTGCCGTTCCCATCCTGGAACTGGTCGACGACGCCGTCGACCTGAGCCCGAGCCGTCACGTCCGCGCCGCGCCCGTCACCGGCGCTCCCGACCGGCACGCCGAGGACGCGCGCGCCACCCGCCTGCGGCTGCGACGAGCGATCGGCGCGCTCGTCGTCCTGAACCAGGGAGAAGACTGGAAGCCCGCCGGTGTGCGGCCCGCGACCTGGCGGACGGCGACGGTCGCCGACCTGCTGCGCGGCGGGGCGATCGAACTGCACCGGGCGAGGCCCGCCGTACGTGACAGGCAGTCCACCGGCTCCACCACGCTCACCGGACGCGACGACCAGCCGGTCCTGACCGCCGGCGACGTGACCGGGGGTCGACCGGCTTCCGGTGACGCCCAGGAGAGTCATCTCGCCGAGCTCGTGGAGATCCGGCGTGGGGACGTCCTGCTCCCCGAGATGCCGCACGGCGGCTCCGGCACGGCACGGGTGGCCGACGAGCACGATGAGGGCGCGCTCCTCGGCCCCCACCTCCATCTCTTCCGGCCCGACTTGGACCGGCTCGATCCGTGGTTCCTCGCGGGATTCCTGTCGGCGGAGGACAACGTGAACAGCACCGCCACCGGCAGCACGATCGTGCGAGTCGACGCGCGGCGGCTGCGGGTGCCGCTCCTTCCACTGGAGGAGCAGCGCAGGTACGGCAAGGCGTTCCGCAGGATGGCCGCGCTGCGACGCGCGGCCGACCTCACCGCGAGGGTGGCAATGGAGACGGCTCGGCAACACAATGCCGGACTTACCAGCGGGACGCTGCTCCCGCCCGAAGAATGACAGGGTGACACAGGGCGCTCACCGCTCCCAGCGACCAACCCCCAGAGCCTTGGAAGGAAACCGTTGAACCACGACAAGGTCGCCGAACTCGTGAACCACGCATGGTCGGTCGCCGATCTGCTGCGCGGCGACTACAAGCAGGCCGACTATGGCAAGGTCATCCTGCCGTTCACCGTGCTGCGCCGCCTCGAATGCGTGCTCGCGCCAACGCGGGACAAGGTCCTGGCCGAGGTCGAGCGGCTCTCCGGCCGGGACATCGACATGGACCGTTTCCTCCGCAAGGCCTCCGGCCACAGCTTCTACAACATCAGCTCCTACACGCTCAAGGCGATCGCGGGTGACTCGGGCCAGACGGCCAAGCATCTGCTCGCCTACATCGGCGCGTTCTCCCCCAACGCGCAGGAGGTGATGGAGAAGTACGAGTTCGCCCAGCAGATCAAGAGGCTGGACGCCGCGGACCTGCTGTACAAGGTGGTGGCACGGTTCGCCGACCTGGATCTTCGGCCCGTGGAGCGGGACGATGAGGGCGACGTGGTCACCGACGAGCGGGGCACGCCCGTGGTGGTGGTCTCCAACCACGACATGGGTTATGCCTTCGAGGACCTGATCCGTCGCTTCGCGGAGCAGTCCAACGAGACGGCCGGTGAGCACTTCACCCCGCGCGAGGTCATCGAGCTGATGGTGAACCTGTTGCTCGCCCCGGACGACGACGCGCTGACCATCCCCGGGGTCTCGCGCACAGTGCTCGACCCTGCCTGCGGCACGGGGGGCATGCTCACCGCCGCCGAGGAGCACATCCGCGACCGCAACCCTGACGCGACGGTCCACGTCTTCGGACAGGAGCTCAACCCGGAGTCCTGGGCCATCTGCCGTTCCGACCTGATGATCAAGGGGCAGAACCCGGAGAACATCAAGTTCGGCAACTCCTTCAGCGACGACGGGCACCGGAACGCGACCTTCGACTACATGCTCGCCAACCCGCCGTTCGGGGTGGAGTGGAAGAAGGTCAAGGACGATGTGGAGAAGGAGCATGACGAGCTCGGGGAGAGCGGGCGCTTCGGCGCCGGCCTGCCGAGGATCAACGACGGGTCGCTGCTGTTCCTCCAGCACATGATCTCCAAGATGAAGGAGGTCGAGAAGGGCGGCAGCCGCATCGCCATCGTCTTCAACGGCTCCCCTCTCTTCACCGGCGCCGCCGAGTCCGGCGAGTCGAAGATCCGCCAGTGGATCCTCGAGAACGACTGGCTCGAAGCGGTCGTCGCGCTGCCCGACCAGCTCTTCTACAACACCGGCATCTCGACGTACTTCTGGATCCTCACCAACCGCAAGGACGCGGACCACAAGGGCAAGGTCGTCCTGCTGGACGCCCGCGACCACTGGGCCAAGATGCGCAAGTCCCTCGGGGACAAACGGAAGTACCTCACCAAGGACCACATCGCCGAGCTGACCCGCCTGTACGCCGAAGCGCTCCAGGTGGCGGCCGACCCGGAGCACCCGCTGCACGGCAAGGTGAAGGTCTTCCAGAACCAGGACTTCGGCTACCACCGCATCACCGTGGAACGCCCGCTGAAGCTCCGCTTCGAAATCACCGACGCGACCCTCGCCGCCGCCCGCGAATCCAAGGCACTGGCGAAGCACGTGAAGGTCGAGCATGTGGTGGACGCGCTCAAGCCCCTCCTCGGGCAGACCTGGAAAGAGAAGCTGGTCGCCTTCAAGGCGGCCCGCGAGGCGATGGCCACGGGCGGCGTGCTCTGGCCCGGCTCGCAGCCTTTCCTCGTCGCCTTCCGCGACGCCATCGGCGTCCGGGATCCGGAGGGCGAGGTGCAGATGAAGAAGGGCGCGCCCGAGCCGGACGCGGAACTGCGCGACTACGAGAACGTCCCGCTGGACCAGGACGTGGAGGAGTACCTGCGACGCGAGGTCCTCCCACACGTCCCCGACGCCTGGATCGACCACACCAAGACCAAGACCGGCTACGAGATCCCCTTCACCCGCCACTTCTACGTCTACAAGCCGCCTAGGCCACTCGCGGAAATCGACGCGGAACTCAAGTCGCTTGAGGCCGAGATCCAGGCTCTCCTCGGCGAGGTGACGAGTTGAGCGTTCGTGTTACAACACTGCGTGCCGCTGCCGAGGTGACACTCGGTCGTCAGCGTTCCCCGCAACATGCCGAAGGGCCACACATGGTGCCGTACCTCCGCGCGGCCAACGTGAAAGACGGCGTGCTCGACCTCAGTGATATTCAGTCGATGAACTTCACGCCTAGCGAGCAGAAAACCTTCGGCCTCCGGCCAGGCGATGTCCTCGTGACGGAGGGGAGTGGCAGCCTCGGCACAGTTGGCGCAGCTGCCGTCTGGCGTGGCGAATTGAGCGGGATGGTCTGCTTTCAGAACACTCTCATCCGCCTGCGTCCACGTGATGGAGTCGAAGCAGAATACTTGGGATGGTGGGCGCGTGCAGCTTTTGCTTCCGGTGTTTTCGCATCTATTGCGTCTGGTGCGAATATCTATCATCTCAGTGCCGAACGTGTGCGGTCTCTATCGTTCCGGCAACCTCCGCCACATGAGCAAGGCCGCATCGCAGAATTTCTCTCTGCCGAGACTGCGCGCATCGATCGTTTCATCTCTTATCGTGCTGCGCGGCGTGCGATACTTCACGAACGGGGCTATGTTGATACTTCGGAGATTCTGATCCCCGGCATCCTAGGTAAGCCGCTTGGAGTCTGGCCCTGGATGTGGCTACCGGAGCTTCCCGTCGATCGGCCCTTAGTGCGCCTCGGCTATGTGTGCCGCCTGCAAAATGGCCTGACGGTGGATAGCAAACGCAGCATTGATGGTGATTTCGTAATTCGACCGTATCTGCGAGTGGCGAACGTGCAAGCAGGGCATGTCGATCTAGAAACGGTAACCGAAATAGCGGTATCAAAAGATGTGGCGGCGCGCAGCACTCTTCAGTCTGGAGATGTGCTTATGACGGAGGGTGGAGACCTTGACAAGCTCGGCCGGGCGGCCATCTGGCGAGACGAGTTGCCAGGATGCCTCCACCAGAATCATATTTTCGCGCTGCGTCCTGAAGTTGACCGATTGGATGGTGATTATCTGGCTGCAATGACACGAACACTGCACGGGCGCTGCTATTTTGAAAGCACCGGTACGAAGACCACTAACCTGGCATCCACTAACAGCAGCAAAATCCTCAGCTTCCCGATCCCGCTTCCGAGTGTGGCGAAGCAGCGTGATCTGGTACGACAAATCAACGCTGCGACCGAGGCCCTGGAATCGATGGACAGACTGCTTGATCGACAGGTGAGGTTGCTGGGAGAGCGGCGGCAGGCGCTGATCACGGCGGCTGTGACGGGGGAGTTCGATGTGTCCACGGCGAGTGGGCGAGGGATAGATGTCGCATGACCGGTGCCGATGAGAAGACGTCGACTTTTGTGACCCGGGTTCGGGTGCTGGGGTTTCGTTCGCTTGCGGAATGTGATGTCCGGCTTGGGCCGCTCACCATCCTGGCCGGGTTCAACGCGTCGGGGAAGTCGAATTTCCTGGACGCGCTGCGGTTCGTGTCCGATGCGCTGGCGACGTCTCCCGGGCGGGCGCTGTCCGCGAGGGGTGGCCTCGATCGGGTGTTGTGTCATGCCCCGGACGCGGGAGTGCGTGCCGAGACGTTCTCGATCGAACTGGACCTGCGATTCGGGTCCCGGAGCGGTCGCGTGCGGGCGGGTTCGTATGCCCTGGAGATGGGAAGCGCGGCCCGCGTCAAGAATCCGGTCGTGCTCCGCGAGGAGTGCCGGGTCGAGCTGGCCGACGGCAGAACGGAATTCTTCAGGCTGACCCCGGAGGGCTTCGAAGGCACTTCCCTCGCTTCGGACGGCGAGGAGGCTATTCCCGGAGGGCGGGACCGGTTGTTCCTTCCCGCCTCAGGGTTCGCCGCGCCGTTCCGTGAGGTCGAGTCGGCGCTGCTCGACATGCGGTTCTACGAGTTGGACTCCGCCGTACTGCGCGGCATCGACGATGACACCCAGCGGCATGCCTCGCTGGGCCCTCGCGGTGAGCATCTCGGCCATGTGCTGGGCGTGCTGGCAGAGACGGCTCCGCACATCAAAGAAGATGTCGACGCGTATCTGCGGGCCATCGTCCCGCAGGCTCTCGGCATCGATGAGCGCAGAGAAGGTGAGTTCTCCACGGTACGGGCGAGGTTCTGGTCCGGTGAGCCACTGCTGGAGTTCTGGAATGCCGTCAACGCGGGGGCCGTTCAGGAGGGCGATCCGCATGTAAACGTCTTCCAGCGGCAGGAGTTGTCCGAAGGCACGCTCCGAGCCGTCGGCGTGCTGGCCGTCATGTTCCAGCCCGGTGCCCGGAACGGGGCCATCCCGTTGATCGTCATCGAGGAGCCGGAGACGGCCGTCCATCCGGCGCACGTGGCGGCCCTGTTCGACGCGATGCACGATGCCTCCGCCCATACGCAGGTCATCGCCACCACGCAGAGTTCGGACCTGCTGGACACCGAAGACGTGCGGCCGGAGCACCTGCGCATGGTGGAGATGGTGAACGGCGTGACGCGGATCGGCGAGTTGGGCGGGCACACCCGCCGCTATCTCACCGAGGAACCGTCTCGGTTGGCCGAGATGCACCGGCAAGGACATCTGCGACCCGCGGACCCTGCCGAGGAGGGAAAATGAGCGCTCATGGGCGTTCCCGGCGGATCGCGGTCATCGTCGAAGGACACGGCGAGGTGAAGGCATTGCCGATCCTGCTCTATCGGCTCGCCGCCGAGATCATGCCGGATCCGTGGCCGGAGTTCCTTCGCCCCTATCGTGTCGGGCGCGATTCCTTAGTGCACAGCCACGGTCTTGAAGTCGCCGTGAACGACATCCTCGCGAAGGCCGGCGGGGTGGACGGGCTCCTCGTGGTGTTCGACGCGGACGACGACTGCCCTGCCACGATGGGACCGGAACTCCTCAGGCGTGCCCGAACCGTCCGCGAGACGCTTCCGGTCGCGGTCGTGCTGGCGAACCGGGAGTTCGAAGCATGGTTCCTGGCGGCGGCTTCGTCGCTCGGTGGAGCCCAAGAGCTGCACGTGGACGTTCAGACGCCCCCGGAACCGGAGAAGATCCGGGGCTGCAAGGAGTGGCTGACCAGGCATCGTCCCAAAGGTGCGCCGTACAAGCCGAACGTGCACCAGGCCGGTCTGGCGATGCGATTCGACCTCAGCTTGGCACGTGCCAATTCTCCGTCCTTCGACAAGTTCTGGCGGGACGTCGAGTACCTGATCACTGGAAAGAGGTAGCCCCCGATGAGTCCCATTCACCACGAGTCGGTGTTCGGCGATGCGATCGTCTCGGCGATGGCCGCCAACGGGTGGGAGTTAGGTGACCCCGCCGGCTACCGGCCCGAGTTGGGGCTGGACACGGGCGAACTGTTCGCCTTCATCGGCGCCACGCAGATCGATGAATGGAACGAACTGCTCATCGCCTACGGCGGGGACCCCGACGCCGCGCAGCAGGGGTTCGCGAAGCGGCTCGACCAGGCCATCTCCAACGACGGTCTCCTTGACGTGCTGCGCAAGGGGGTCAAGGACCGCGGGGTCCGGATCCGGGTGGGCTACTTCAAGCCGTCCCTGGTCACCTCCGACGCCATCCTGGCCGAATATCGGCAGAACCGGCTGACCGTGGTCCGGGAGCTGGCGTACGCGACCAAGCAGGCGGACCACGGCAACCGGCTCGATCTGACCCTCTTCCTCAACGGCATCCCGGTCGCGACGGCCGAGTTGAAGAACCCGCTCACCGGTCAGAGCGTGGAGCAGGCCAAGGAGCAGTACCGCACCGAGCGTGACCCCACCGAGCCGATCTTCCTCCGGCGGGTGGTGGCGAACTTCGCGGTCGACCCCGACCTCGTCTTCGTGGCCACCCGGCTCCGAGGCGCCAAGACGGTCTTCCTGCCGTTCAACCAGGGGTCGGAGGGGCCAGGCAACAAGGGTGGCAAGGGAAACCCGGCCGCGGCCGGTCCCGGAAAGTACGCCACGTCCTACCTGTGGGAGCAGATCTGGCAGCCGGACAACTGGCTCGACCTGCTGGAGCGTTTCGTCCACCTGCACAAGGAGAAGGGCGCGGACGGGCGGACGACCAAGAAGCTGATCTTCCCCCGTTACCACCAGTGGCACGCCGTCAGGAAGCTGACCGAGCACGCCGCCCGGCACGGCGCGGGACACAACTACCTGATCATGGCGTCGGCCGGGTCGGGCAAGTCGAACACGATCGCCTGGCTGGGGCATCGTCTGTCGTCGTTACACGCCTCGACCGACGTCTCGATGCTGGACCCGGACGCGGTCGCGGCCGGTCTGAAGCCGGGAACCCCGGTGTTCGACAAGGTCGTCATCATCACCGACCGGCGGAACCTCGACGCGCAACTCCGCGAAACGGTCGGCAGCTTCGAGCAGACGGCCGGCCTGGTGGTGTCGATCGACGAGAACCGCGGGTCGAAGTCCGAACAGCTCGCCCAGGCGCTCTCCAAGGAGAGCGGCAAGATCATCACAGTGACGTTGCAGACCTTCCCCGCGCTCATGGACTACCTGAGGCGCACGCCGACCGAGATCAAGGGGCGCCGCTTCGCGATCATCGTCGATGAGGCGCACTCCTCTCAGTCCGGCGACGCGGCCACGGCCGTCCGCGACGCCCTGCGGGATCTCGGCCTGGACGCGGACTCCGACGATGAGGGCGCGACCACCGCGAGCGCCGCGCCGGATGGCGCACAGAGCACCGCTGCCAAGCTCAAGACCAGGGCCGCCAGGCGCGGCATGAGCCCGAACCTGTCGTACTTCGCCTTCACCGCCACCCCCAAGGCCAAGACACTGGAGCTGTTCGGGACGCTCGGCGGCGACGGCGTCTACCGTCCGTTCCACACCTACGCGATGCGGCAGGCCATCGAGGAGGGCTTCATCCTCGACCCGTTGCGCAACTACATCACCTACGACACCTACTACAAGCTGGTCAACAACAACCCCGACGAGCGGGAAGTCGATCCCGCCAAGGCGAATCCGTTGCTCGCCAGAGCCGCGTACACCCACGAATCCACGGTGGCGCGGCACGCGCAGGTGATCGTCGAGCACTTCCGCGCGCACACCGCCGGCCGGCTCGGTGGCCGTGCCAAGGCGATGGTGGTGACCTCTTCCCGCCTCAGCGCCGTGCAGATGGCCAGGAAGATCAAGCAGTACATCGGCGACCGCGGCTATCCGGGGATCGGCGTGCTGGTCGCGTTCTCCGGGACCCTCGGCTACGAGGGGGAGGAGACCACCGAGACGAAGGAGAACGGCGGGTTGCCGGAGGCCGCCCTGCCGAAGGCGTTCGGCTACACCCGGGCCGACGACAAGGCCGTGGCATCGGGCGCGTCCGGACAGCCCGAGTACCGGATCCTCGTCGTCGCCGAGAAGTATCAGACCGGGTTCGACCAGCCGTTGCTCACGACGATGTACGTCGAGAAGAAGCTGACCGGCATCAACGCCGTGCAGACGCTCTCACGGCTCAACCGCACCGCCGACCGCAAGTCGCAGAGCGATCTGGCCGTGTTGGACTTCGCCAACGAGGCGGAGGACATCCGAAACGCCTTCCGGCCGTACTTCGAGCAGGCGACGACCTTCCCCACCGATCCGAACCTCCTCTACACCGCGCAGACGAGGGTGATGTCGGCGGCGATCCTGGTCGAGGCGGAGATGGACGCCTTCGCCGCCGCCTACCTGGTGGCCGAGGAGCGGGCGGCCGGTGACCAGGCGAAGTGGGTGAAGCTCCACGCCGAGCTCTACCGGCACCTGGCGCCCGCCTGCGAGCGGTTCTCCGCGTTGCTGCACAGCGATGACGAGGAGGAGCGGGAGACGGCGGACAAGTTCCGCGCGGACCTGGACGACTACGTCCGCAAGTACGCCTTCCTTGCGCAGATCGTTCCCTACAGCGACGCGGACCTGGAGCGTCTCTACCTCTACGGCCGGCACCTGCTGACCCGCCTGGACCGGCGAGAGGACGGCAGCGTGGACATCGGCGATGTCGACCTCTCCCATTTGCGGGTCGAGAAGATCGGGGAGTTCGACGTCAGCTTGACCTCGGAAGGCGAGGCCGTCCTCGGTGGCTTCGGCGGCGGAACCGGTGGTGGCAGGGAGCCGGAGAAGTCGCTGCTGTCGGAGCTGGTGGAGAAGTTCAACCAGCGGTTCGGTACCTCGCTCACCGAGCAGGACATCATCAAGCCCCTTGAGGAGGCGATGAAGGAGCCGAAGGTCCAACTCGCCGCCGTGGCGAACGTCGATGAGGAGAACTTCGGCCAGGTCTTCGATGAGGTCTTCGAGGACAAGATGATGGATCACCTCGACACGATGGCGGACCTCGGCCGCAAGTACTTCGCCCCGGACCCCGACTTCCGCAGTTCCCTCAACCGCAGCGCACGCAGCGCCGCGTGGAACCTCATCCGCCGGCAGCAGGGCATCGTCGACGACGTGGCGTAACACCAGCGGTGAGCTGTGGGATGTCTCTGAGGGCGACGGACACCGGATCGACGACGATCAGCAGCGATCCGCACATGCTGCACCACGATGTGAGACGACCGGGAGAACGGTGAGATCACGGAAGATCGCAGGCCGATACGAGCTCGTCGAGGAGCTCGACGCCGGGGCGATGGGCCAGATCTGGCGGGGGTACGACGCGGTACTTGACCGCGAGGTCGCGATCAAGCTGATCCTCCCGGAACTCGTCTCCTACCCTGAACACGCCGACGTGCTGACCAGGAGGTTCCGGCGGGAGGCCAGGGTTACGGCCCGCATCGGCCATCACGGTGTCCCGGAGGTGTACGACGCGGTTCTGGAGCGTTCGGTCGCGCACCTGTACCTGGTGATGGAGCTGGTGCACGGCACGCCGCTCACCAGGTTCATCTCCCCGGACGAGCCGCTGCCCATCTCATGGGTGGCGTCCGTGGTGGCCCAGATCTGCACCGTCCTGTCCTACGCGCACGCGATCCCTGTCGTCCATCGTGACCTGAAGCCGGACAACCTGATGGTCGCCGCCGACGGGACGGTGAAGGTCCTCGACTTCGGCATCGCCGCGATCTTACGTCCGGACACCACCAGACTGACCGAGGCCGGAGTGCCCATGGGGACGGCCCGCTACATGTCCCCAGAACAGGTCCAGGCGGTGCAGGTCACTCCGCGCACCGACCTGTACGCGGTCGGATGCATCCTGCACGAGCTCTGCGCCGGGGAACCCGTGTTCGATGGGGGTGAGAACGGCGCTCGTCTCATGCGGCAGCACGTCTTCGAGCAGCCACGGCCGCTGCGGCGGCTCCGGAACGACGTGCCAGAGGAGATCGAACGGCTGACCCTGGAACTGCTGGCCAAGAGACCAGAAGAACGACCCGCCGATGCCCAGGCGGTCTTCGAGCGGCTGATCCCGTTCCTGCCGGCCCCGGGCGCCCGCCCAGAGGTCGCCGAGCGAGGCGGGGCACGACTCCCCGACCCCACTCGCCCGTACCGCAACCCCTGCGCGCCGCGTCCCCGGCCTGATCAAAGCCTCGTCGAGGGGAGCGAGGCGGCGCCCGTCTCCGCGGCTGAGGCGCTTACGGCCCTCGCGGACGCGGAGGCCGAGTCCGACGAACTGCTCGACGAGGATCGGTACACGCAGGCCGCCGACGTGCTCAACGCCGTGCTGAAAGCGGCCTCCGATGCCCTGGGTGCGGACAATCCGCGGTTGCTGCGCCTCCGGCAGCGGCGGGCAGCGATTCTGGTGATCGGCGGCGACTTCCGGCGCGCCCTGCCCGAGTTCGACAGGCTCGCTGCCGCGTACGCGCGGATAGCGGGCCCTGGGAATGTCGACACCCTGGAATGCCGGCGGCAGGCGGCCTACTGCCGTGCAGAACTGGGGCAGGGGACCGCGGCTCTCGAAGAGCTGCGGCAGGTGCTGGCACGGTTCCAAGCCGAGAGGGGCGACGGGGACGAGACAGTGCTGGATCTGCGACGAGACATCGGCTACCTGCTCGCCGCCGAAGGACAGGTGAAAGACGCCATCGCCGTCCTCCAGCCTCTGCACGACGACCTCGCCGTCCTCTACGGCCCCGACGACGACCGAAGAAGGGAGATCACAGACCTGCTGGCGCGCCTCCGGCCATCAGCAGGCTGAACTGACCAGGTTCGTGCCGATACAAGGAGAAGCCCGTGGCGGTGGCCGACGGGCTTCTCCTGGTCGGGCGTAGAGATCAGAAGTCGAATTCGCCCTTCTTCGCTCCGTCGACGAAGGCGTCCCAGACGCTCCTGCTCAGCACGAACGGCGCCTTCTCAGGGGCTTCGGTGTCCCGCAGCCCGACCCGCCCGCCGGACAGCGGAGCCACTTCCAGGCAGTCGCCGCCGTTGGAGCCGCTCTTGGTGGCCTTGCGCCAGGGGGCGCTTTGCAGTTCGTCACTCAAGTCCATAGCTTCTCCGCCTCTCTGATCAACTCGATCGAAACATGTTGGGGCAGCGCCTCAGCTCGGATGGTGTCATATCGGCTGTGGACGGCCTTGACATCTTCTAGCCGATTTGTCACGTGTCCGTGAGTCGCGGAGTCGATATATACCGTATCCGCACCTCCTGGAAGCTGCGCGATGACAAATCCCCCGAGGAGTCCTGTAGTCCCTCCGAGAGCCAGGGGGACGATCTGGATGCCGACTCGGGGCGATTTGACCGCTTCCGCGAGTCGCGAAAGTTGTGCGCGCATAACATCCTTGCCACCGATTGGACGGTGGAGGATGCCTTCGTCGAGCACCGCTCGAAACAGCGGCGCGGTGGTGCCGGTGAGGATCGCTTGTCGTTCGAGTCTCCCCGCTACAAGCTTCTCCACCTGCTCATCGGTGATGCCTGGTTCTCCGCGTATGACGACGCGTGCATATTCCTCTGTCTGAAGTAGGCCCGGTACGTAGAGCGGTTGCCACGTGTGCAGGGTGTGGGCCTCCTTTTCGATGTCCAGCCAGCCACGGAACCAGCCAGGGGTGGCCTGGCCGGTGACGCGTGTCCACAGACGGACCAGTTCCCCGCCCATCTCAAGGGCGCGGTCACAGCGTTGCACGAAGTCATGGCTTGGCGTGCGCTGCCCCCTCTCGATGAAGCCGATCAGGCTCGGGCTGAATCGAACGGCCTGTGCCAAGCGCTCCTGGGACAACCCGGTTCTTTTTCGATGTTTGCGCAGTTCGGCGCCGAACAAGAGCGGCTTAACGGTGGGGTCGGGCTCGGGGGGTACGGACATTTCGGCTCCGTCCGATGAGGAAACGCTACTTCCCAACACAAGCAGCACTTAATCGCTACAGGAAGTCCTGCTGTGTGCGGGGCCTTTTGGTGCACAAAGTAGCTGGTCGAAGGCACCCTGTGAAGTGATTTCGGGGCAAGCGCGAGGTTGGGAAAGGCTCGGCTCGTCCCTGTTGAAGTGAGTTCTATTTCGCCCGCAATATCAAGCATTCGCTATATCCAGACAAGAGGGGATAAGGATGGCTGTCGGGAGAGCGGGAAAGCGTGGTCTCGGTGGTCCGTTCCTCCGGCCATCGGATAGGGATCTGTCACTACTCCGCCACTCTCCGCGGGCGATCTACATGCCGGATCTGAGCGGGGGAGCGGCGTGACCGATCACGAGGACGGGATGCGGCAGCGGGGCAGGCATCGGCGGGGAGTGGTCGTGGGGCAGGTTCGCCCGGGACGGTGGGATCTGGCCGAGCGGGCCGCCGCGCGGCAGTTGGACCAGATGGAACCTGCCTGGGCCGTCTGGTACGGGCTCGGTGCGCGCCGCTTCTACGCCGCCGCCGTCTGGGCCGCGTCCGAACCCCTGATCGTTCAGGCCCGCACCGCCGACGAACTGCGCGACCGCATGCGGGAGGCCGAGTTGGGTGATTTGGCGCGTGAGGCCGAGCGGCGCGAGGTCGTACTCAAGGCCGAGCGGGCCGCATGGGCGCGTCGCCCACGGCCGCCGACGGCGCTCGTGCCCCGCCAAGCCTTGCCCGAACGGCCGGGAATCGTGCGCCGCCCGCCCCTGCCCGCGCGGCCCATGCCGCGTTCGCCCCTGCCAACGCCGCACCCACCCCGAGGAGCGAAGATGCCCGACAGCACGCCGGACGGCGCGCGTACAGTCTGCTGGCAGTTGCCCGACGACCTGTCGATGATCGGCAAGACGCGGAGCATGGTGAGGGAGGTTCTCGCCTCCTGGGCGCTCCAGCCCTTCGCCGAGGACCTGATCCTGGTGGTCGGTGAACTGCTGGCCAACGCGCTCACCTACGGGGAGCCACCGGTCATGCTCGCCCTGTCCGCCGAGGGTGGCGAACTGCGCGTCCAGGTCACCGACCACGCCGCCGAACAGCCTCGCCACCTGCACCTGGGCATCGAGGCCGTCCACGGCCGTGGCCTGACCATCGTCGAGGCGCTGGCCCACGAGTGCGGCGTCACCCCGCTCTCCGGCCTCTCTGGCATCTCCGGTAAAACCGTCTGGGCTTGTTGGCGCCTGTCGCCGACGGCCGAGGCTCCGGGAGGGAACGAGCCGGTCAGCTCGCCGGCGAGCTGACCGATACACCTGAGGCGGCGTTAACGTGAACATTCGCCGGCGTGCGGATCTGCTCCGTGCGGTGGCGAGGTCATCGCACTCAGCTCTCGGAAATGGGACTGGAACCGGGTGGCGCAGGCTTCGGCGGTTTTGTCGCGGCTGCTGGGATGGGCAGTACTCCAGCACCGCTCAGAGTGTCTCTGCTGATCAACGGCCCTGCGCACACCTCCTCCAGCAGCCGTTCCTGCTCCGGGGCCAGCAGCACGCATCCTGTCAGGACGGACAGCAGGGCCAGGAACTCGAACGTGAGATCTCGGCTCCAGGAGACAGGGGTGATGTCATCCAGATCCGATGAGCGGCGCTTACGCCTGGGGCGCACCGTCCGGTCGTTCAACCAGCGCCACACCACACGGCGACCGGAGACCGTAAAGTCGATGACCTCCTTGCGCACTGGGGCGAAGACCCCGTTGCCGACAGACAGCGATTGTGTGTCGGAATCGTAGGCGAGGCGTTCAGGGAGCTGCTCCGGAAGGGATCTCACCGGCGTCAGACACTTGATCCCGAAGCGTTCGACCAGGGCGCGTTCGGAGCGCATGCGCCCCGCAGCGGGATCGTCGAAGCGGCCGCCGTATGTGTGGAGCCAGAGCAACTCACGTCCGATGAGCACTGCGCGGTTCCACAACATCGGATCCGCGGTGAGCGGGACTCGCACACCCGGCTGCCGTAGCTGCTTCTGAAATCGGGAGGTGTACCCGGGATGTGCGGTCACAGCGGCGATGTAGGCCAGCACGTCTTCCGGGGAGGTGGAGATCCCCAATGCGTCGCCGAGGTGGCTGAACAGCTTCCTGGTCATGTTCGGAGTACTGCCCGTCGAATCGCGCCAGAGTGGACGGACCCCGCCTCCGCCCCACCCGCAGAAGTGGTGGAGGTCGGGGACCAGTCCAGTGAAGACCAGAGCCGGACCATCCTCGATGCCGTGGGCGTCCTGCTCGGAGACATAGACCTGGTGCTCCGAACGGACCTGCCAGAGCGGGGGACGGGCCATGACCAGAAGCCGATTGTCGGGAATCAGCCACTGGCGATCGAACGAGCGGTAGGCGACTCGGATCGGCTCAGGACAGGGGCCGGACTCCTCCGTCAGCGGGTGCCGGAGATGTGGGAAGCCGGGCAGGGGGTTGACCTGGCTATGCAGGGTTCGGTCCCGCCCTTCCCGAAACAGCTCTCGACGCTCCTCTACCGGGACCGCGAGGAACGCGCGCCAACGGTGTCGAAGGACGTCGGCGGTGGGCGCGTAGACCCAGGTTCGCCCCGGGGTGACGCCCCGCGAGCGCCATGGCATCAGTTCGCCGAGCGAAGGGTACGCCGTCCATTCGGGGTCAGCGGCCCGGAGGAAAGTGTCCTGCCAACCGATGCCGCATGGCTGCCAATCTCGACTCGTCGTGGTCAGCTCCGCCAGCGCCGACTCTTTTTCCTCGCGGGTCCCATGCAGCGCGCAGTAGCGGACGTCGGCCGGTTCCGACTCATCACAACGTGCCGTCCGGGCGAAGATCAAGATGCTGAGCTCACGGCCCACATCGGGTCCGAAGATTCGGGTTCGAGCCGGCGGGCGGTTTCCCTCGGGAGTGAGCTCGATGACCCAGCCCAGGTCGCACTTGCGCCGCAGATACTCACGCAGACCACGAAAGGCGTGGCCTCTGATCACACTCGACGGGACGATGAAAGCCACCACGCCCGCCGGCATGTGCCATTTGGCCTCGAACACTTTCCAGGTCGCCCAGCGCAGAAAGTACCAGGGCATCCCATGCAGGTCTGACTCGTAGCGGCCGAGGCCGTTGGCTCTGAACTCGTCGAGGGAGGGGCGTTCGATGACGGCCCCGGGCCCCGGCAGTACCGTCCGCGGGCGCTCGATCCACGGAGCGCGGCCCTTCGCGTTCTCCACGTGTGGTGGGTTGCCGATGACGACCATCACCGGAACCTCGCGTTTGATCTCGTTCGCCCTGTCCCGAGACTCCTCGATCACCCGATAGGCTGCGCCGAGCTTTCGCTGTACCTGGGTGGGGTCGGCTAACGCGTCGGTGAGGAACCTCAGGGCCTCGGTCGGGGTCTCGACCTCGAATCGGGTCTTGAAGGAACCATGGATGCGGAGTTCGGCCACTGCGTATGGTGCAACCTGGATCTCGAATCCGATGAGCCTGTCAGTGACAAGCTCGTTGACGTACTCCTCCCGTGTGCCGGGTCCGAGCTTGTCATCGACCCGGTCGGCCACGCAATTGATGATCTCGACCAGGAACGTGCCGGTCCCCATCGCCGGGTCCACGATCACCACGTCGTCGGCGAATCCCCATTCCTTGTCGAGATGCTCACGCAGCACCTCGTCGACGAGGCCGACCATGTGTCGAGCGACTTCGATCGGGGTGTAATACGAGCCGGTGTCCTTACGGAGCGCGGGGTCGTAGGTCGCCAGAAAGCGCTCGTACAGGTAGACGTAGGCGTCCGCCGGGCTGACATCAAGGTCCTGGAGGTTGGAGACGTTGATCACGCGGCGTAGGGTCTCGATCGTGTCCAGTTCCTCATCCGCTCCGTTGATGAGCGCAGCGAACGCTTGTCCCATCAGTAGGTGCCGCTTTCCCAGCTTCTGGGCGATCTCGTGGTAGGACTCGCCGACGAGGTCGATGCCCTCTGAACGGGCCAGTAGCAACGCGAACGTGACGGTCTGCGCGAACGCGTCGGCGAAATGTTCATTGTCGAGGCCAGGGAACAGCAGGTGCCGCCAGTCGTCCGCCAACAGCGCGAGCCGCATCTGGGACCGCTTCTTCAGCGGTTGAGTGATCGCAGTGTGAACCTCGTCCTTCAGCAGGCCGCACAGCCCGCCAACGATCCTCACCAGCGAGCCGAGCGTTCGGGGGGATTCGGGCTCCCAGAGCAGAAAACGCCGGATGACGCCGACGAGTTCACCGACGGACGGCGCCGACGGACGGCGCAGTTCGGAAACCGTGTTCGAGAGCCTGATGATCGGCGAGATACGCTCTCCGAACGAGTACTGGCCCCAGGTGACTCCGTCGGTGTAGATCACGTTCGGGAGCGAGCGGAGTTTGTTCCATTGATCCCGGTCACCTTTCCCTGGGCGCCACTCCGGCGTTCCGGGGACACCTTTGCCGGGTTTCTTCAGCTCGATATAACCGACTCGCACCTGTCCGATGTTCACCGCGTAGTCCGGTCGAGCGCGGAGATGCTCTAGGCGCACCTCGCCGTAGGGGACGGCCTCGACACCGATGAGCTTTCCGAGGTCCCGCAGCAGTATCTCCAGGGGGCCACGAAGCTGGTCCTCCTCTGCTCCGCCCAGCCCCCTTTTCTCGGAGATCGTCCGGCCAAAACGCGTCACGATCGCTTGTGCGGCGGTCTCGGTGTAGGGCTTGAGGGCTTTCGTCACACCCACCTCCAGCAGATGAGTCACCCAGCACTTCACCGTGACCGCTGAACCGGGCCGCATCAATACGCCGGATAGGTAGGTCCTGCTCATTGGCCACATCCGGCCGAGCCATCTCGATCGGATATGAGATGGTCCGGCTCGCCGCGCCGCTCTGGCCCTGCACGGAGGCGCTCTCGGCACCCACTCCGCACGTGCAACGCCGTCGGTGCGTGCCTGGCCGTACCGGGCCTGTCATGGGTGCCGGAAGGTGCTCGACGCCGGGCCGGCCGAAGACGCGATACGGCTGGCCGACCTACCCGTGACACGCCGGCGGCTTTCGCCCTCCGGGGCCGTGAGAACGAGGCATCCCGCCCGAGGTGCTCCACCCTCGCGATCAGGTGGTGGAGATGCCGACGATCGCATCGGAGCCGGCGTCAACGTGGCGGTTGCCGGCTCGCGGTCCGTGTGGGGTCAGCTGTGGGCGCGCATGGCGGCGATGAGCCAGTCGAACGCGGGGATGACCGACGGGCCCGGGTCGCGACCGCCGAGAATGGCCAGCAGGTGCCAGTAGCGCTCCACCTGGACATCGGCGAGCGTCCGAAGACGCTCGCGCAGCTCGCCCCGTTCCGCCGCCGGTAGGTCAGGCTCCACGATACGGTCGAGGACCTCCTTGCCCGCCGCCGTTTCCGGGGCTGTTCCTCCGGCCAGGGCCTGGCCGGCCTCCTCCAGCACCCGCCGCCTCAGGTCGAAGCCGTCCTCGATCGGCGGTCCGGAGACCCCGTTCAAGACGATGCGCCGCAGCCGGGCCCGGAAACCCTCGTCGGCGACCAGCTCGCCCAGTTCCAGCCACGCGTCGATCTGGCGGGCGTCCGGCTCGTCGGGCAACTCGGAGGGGAGCTCCCGCATCCACTCCGCCACGATGGCGGCGTCCTCCCGCGGGCCGATCCCAGCGAAGATCTCCGCCACGAAGTCGTCGATGACCCGCTGCCGTTCGGCGGCCGACAGCCGGGCGAGTTCGTGCGTCATCACGGTCTCCTCTATGGTGCCGCCGCGCTCTGCGATGCCGTTCATCACGGCGCGGCGCAGTCTCAGGGTGCGGATCTCCGCGTCGAGGGCACGGACGTGCGCCTTGGCGACCTCGGCGACCGACACCTGGTTCGTCAGGATCGCCTGGACGGTCTCCAGGCCGATGCCGAGGTCGCGGAGCGTCCGGACCAGGTCGAATCGGGCGACGGCCGCCGCGTCGTACAGGCGGTACCCGCCCGCCGATCGGGCCGTCGGGGGTACGACGCCGATGTCCGACCAGAACCGGATGGTGTGCACCGACAGGTTCGTACGGCGCGCGATACTGCCGACGGTGTAAAGCTCCGCGCTCTCGCTCACGGCACCGACCCTGCACCCTCGCCCCACCCGAGAGTCAACCGGCGCCCTACTTCCTCAGGCCACCCGGCCATGAGCGCGCGGCACCCGACGGCCTCATCCGCCGGTTCCTGTGGAAACCCGCGGCGATGGCCGACGCCCGCCATGGCGTCCCGAGGCTAGAAGTCGAACTCGCCGTTCTTGGCGCCGTCGATGAAGGCGTCCCAGGCGCTTGCGCTGACGACAAAGGGTGCCTTCTCCGGGGCCTCGGTGTCGCGCAGCCCGACCCGCCCTCCGGTCGGCGACGCCGACGACTTGAGCGACCGCATACGGAGGCCGAGGTTGACGACCTGCTGCGCGAGGACTTCATCTCTTCATCGGATCGCCCGCTTGCTTCTGTGACCAGAATGGCCCCATCTTGCTGCTAATTTAATGCCAGGGTTAAGCTATGGAGGAGGCTGGATGGGAGGTCGTCCTGGTCGTCGAGGTGGCCGACTGGTACGACCAGTTGTGTCGGGACGATTGGGACAGCGCTGAGCAGGTCGAAGACGCCATCGACATGCTGTCAAGGGTGGGGCCGACCCTTGGCCGGCCACTGGTCGACCGGATCAAAGGAGCCGAGAACCATCATCTGAAGGAGCTGCGGCCGGGGTCATCGAAAGGGAGCGAGATCCGCATCCTGTTCTCGTTCGACCCGATGCGCCGTGCAGTCTTGCTCGTTGCAGGGGATAAGGCCGGCGACTGGGGCCGATGGTATGACACCCATGTACCGCTGGCGGAAAAGCGGTATGCGGCGCACGTGGCGGAGCTGGCAAGCAGGGAGTATGAATGAGCGCGGCGAACTGGGATGAGGTGAAGCGGCGGGCGCGAGAGCAGCGCCGAGCTTCAGGGTTGCCCTTGCGGTCGGATTCCGAAAAAGAGGCCGCGATGGAAAGACTCGCGGCGGAGGTGCGAGCGCACAAGCTCGCAGAGATCAGGCGCGAGCAAGATCTGACCCAACGGGACGTCGCCACAAGCATGGGCGTCTCCGGGCCACGAGTCTCCGCTATCGAACACGGAGAGGTCGACCACATCGAGGTGGCCACCTTGCGCTCCTATGTCGCGGCTCTCGGTGGACGGCTTCGCGTGGTCGCGGAGTTCGGTGACACGGAGTACACCGTGGCTTGATTCGGGTCCTGGAAAGACCGAGGCGGGTGTCCCAGCGCCGGCACGCTCACCTGATCTGGAACGGCACCGTCCGGGGCCGGGCGCCGAAGGGGCTGGCAAGTCCACGGTCCGACGTCCACGGTGAGCATGATCCGTGAGGAGCGCCGCGCCGCGGAGCGCATGGCGCCGCTTCGTCCAGGACGGGACAACAGGGCGGCTGCTGCGCGCCCGTTGGGGTCAGGAGCCATATGAGCCTGTGGTCGTCCGCCGGGCGGGGCGAGAGGTCAGGAAGGCGGGGCCGGCGGGGTGCGGGTGACGGGGAGGCCTTTGGCGCGTGCCAGGTCGGCGAAGTGGGCGGCGTTGCGGACGGCGGCGCCGTTCGGGTCGTTGTTGAAGTACACGTAGACGTCTTCCCCGGCGTCCCAGGCGTCGCCGACGCGGTGCAGCCACGATCGCAGCGACGCCTCGCCGTACGCCGGCCACGGGTGGGCGCGGCCCTGGTGCAGGCGGAGGTAGCCCCACCCGGCGGTGCGCCACAGCGGGGTCACCGGACGGCCGAGGACGTCGGCCCAGCACAGGGCGGCGTCGTGGGCGGTCAGCACCTCGCGCACCGCGCCCGTCCACCAGGAGTCGTGGCGCGGCTCGACGGCCACGCGCACATGGCGTGGGAAGCGGCCCAGGCAGGCGTCGAGCCGTTCGGGGTCGGCCTTCAGGTTCGGCGGGAGCTGGACCAGGATCGGCCCGAGCTTGGGGCCGAGCCCCTCGGCCGCGTCCATCAGCCGCCGGACCGGCTCCTCGGGGTCCTTCAACCGCTTGATGTGGGTGAGGAACCGGCTGGCCTTGACCGCCATCACGAACCCCTCAGGGGTGCGGTCGCGCCAGCTCTCGAACGTCTCGCGCGACGGCAGCCGGTAGAAGGCGTTGTTGTTCTCCACCGTGCCGAAGCACTCGGCGTACCGCTCCAGCCACACCCGCTGCGGCAGCCCGGCGGGGTACAGCACGTCGCGCCAGTGCTTGTACTGCCACCCCGAGGTCCCCACCAGCAGCATCAGAGCCTCCGCTTCGTTCCTCCTCTTTCCCCCTTCCCCGGCGGTCCGGGCCCATGTGACTTCGGACGAACGGTCACTCCTCCCAGCGCGTCTAATCTCGGCTCGGCCCGGCCGTCCGTCGTCAGATCGCGGCGAAGGTGTCCAGAAGGGCCGCGGCGGTCTCGGTGTCGGCGGTGAGGGGACGGTCCTCGTCGCGGGGGTCGAGGCGCGCAGCGGCGAGGATGTACGCCGCACCGGCGGGCGTGGCGGCGGTGGCGGGACCGAGGCCGCGCCGGCGCAGCGCCCGGACGGCGGCCACCAGCTCGCAGGCCAGCACCAGGCGGTAGGACGAGGCGGCCCGGAGCGTCTGCCGGGCCGACTGGGAGGCGAAGGCGGCGTGGTCCTCGACGCCACGGGACAGTACGGCGTGGCCCAGCGCCGCCGGCATGGCCGCGTTGCGCAGCTCGGCCAGCGCGGAGTTCGCGGCGTACTCCAGGATCATGACGCCCGAGCTTCCGGCCGCGGCGTCGGCCAGGAAGGGGCGCAGGCCGGTGAACGCGGGCTCGACCAGCGTCGCCAGCCGGGCGGTGGACAGGTGCGCCGTGTGCAGGAGCGCGACCCGCAGGTTGTCCAGCGTGAGGCCGAGGGGGGCCTGGTGGAAGCCGCCGTGGTGGTGGACGGTGCCGCCGGCCGCGGAGATCAGCGGGTTCTCGGCCGCGGCGTTGATCTCGACCCCGAGGACGCGTTCGAGCGCGGCCACGGCCTCGACGGCCGGCCCGTGCACCTGCGGCAGACACCGATACCCGAACGGATCCTGAATCCGCGCCGCCGGCGCCGGGGAGGGCGCCTCTTCGCCTTGTCCGGTTCGCGGGATCCGGGTGGGCGCGTTCTCGTCGGCCCGCGGGGGCGCCGGGGTGAGGAGGCGGCGCATCTGGGCGGCCACCTCGACGGAGCCGGGATGCGGACGGGCGGCGTGCACGCGCTCGTCATAGGGCTCGAAGCCGCCGTCCACCGCCAGCAGGGAGAGAGCGGCGACCACGTGGGTGGCGCGGAGCAGCGGCGCGACGTCCGCCCAGGCCAGCGTCGCCTGCCCGATGGTCAGCGCGCTGCTGCTGCAGAAGGCGAGCGCGTCGCCGGCCGCCAGGGCGATCGGTGCGGGAGGCTCGCCCCGCCCGCCGCTCCAGGGCCGTTCGCCGATCAGTGTGAGGCCCGTCTCGGCCAGGGCGGTCAGGTCGCCGGTGCCGATGGCGCCGAACTCGTGGACCTCCGGCAGGTGCCCGGAGTTGAGGGCGGTGGCCAGCGCCTCGGCGAATGCGGGGCGCAGCCCGGCTCCGCCGGCCATGATCTGGTTCGCCCGGACGGCCATCATCGCGCGTGCCTGCTCGGCGGGTATGCGGGCGCCGGCGCCGCCCGCGTGGCTGCGCAGCAGGCGCAACCCGTGGGCGTCCCCGTCGGCCGCCGCGACCTGCTGGGTGCGGTTCGCGCCCACGCCGGTGGTCCGCCCGTAGACGGGCCGGCGTCGCGCGATCTCACCTGCCGCCTCGAAGGCCGCCGCGGCCCGCTCCAGGCCGTCCGCCGCCAGGTGCACCGGCGCGCCGCCCCGCGCGATGCGCGCGATGTCGGCCGGGCCGGTCCGGGAGCCGTCCAGGGTGATAGTCCGTAATGTCATATATGAGCCCTCAAGGCCCACATTACTGGCCCTTTCCAGGCCAGAGGACGATCAGAGCAATGGGCGGCGGCTCGACGGCCATGCCCGCTCACAGGCGCCGGTACCGGGCGGCCGCCCCCCGGTCCGGCTCCGCGGCGGGCCGTCAGTCGTCGTCGTCGGCCTCGTCGGTGTCGTCATCGGCGTCGTCGGCCTCGTCGGCGTCATCGTCCTGCGCGTTGGTCAGGACTGCGCCGGAGGTGGCGTCGACGGTGATGTCGTGCTCGGTTCCGCCGGTGGCGGCGATTTCGAAGTCCCAGACCTGCTTGCCGTTCTCGGTGTCGAGTTCGGCCGAGGTCACGGTGCCGCCCGGCACCTTCGCCAGGGCCGTCTTCTCGGCCTCCTCCCGCGACACGGCCGGGGCGGACGCCGAGGCGGAGGGGGAGGGCGTGGGGGAGAAGGCGTCCTCCTGGGCGGCGAGGGCCACTCCGCCGGCGGTGAGCGTGGCCGCCGCGGCCAGACCGGCGATGATCATTGACTTGCGCATCCGAGCCTCCGGTGCGATCGAGGTTTCTCTGAACACCTGTGAGGCTGCCGGAGCGAGGGATAGCGCGGCGTCTGCGGAACGCTAACGCCGGGTTAACGCGACGGAGGGCCGAGTACGACGGTGACGGCGGCGCCACCCCCGGGCCCCGGGCCGAGCGTCATGGATCCGCCCGAGCGGCCGGCGGCCCGCCGGACGATGTCCAGCCCGAGACCGGTCGACTTCCCGCCGCTGACCCCGCGCCCGGACGGCTCGCCGGCCGCGAACCCCGGGCCCTCGTCGGAGACCTCCAGCAGGGCGCCGCCGTCCGGCCGGGGACGCAGCCGGACGGCGAAGGCCGTGCCCTCCGGCGTGTGGGCGAAGACGTTCTCCAACAGGGCGTCGACGCAGACCGCAAGGGCCTCCTCGGGCAGCCCGACGCGGAGCGGAGGCCCGGCCACGTCGCGGTCGACGCGGCGTCCCTGTTCGCGGGCCAGCATGGACCAGTGATCCAGCCGCCCGGCGATCACCTCGGCGGCGTCGCACGAGCCCGACGCCTCGTGCCGGGAACGGCGGGCCTCCTGGATGACCCGCGTGACCATGCGCTCCATCCCCTCCACCGCGGCGGCCACCCGGGCGGTCTGCTCGCAGGCGGGCAGGCCTTCCACCTCGACCCGCAGTACGGTCAGCGGCGTGCGCAGCTGGTGCGACAGGTCGGCCACGCCTTCGCGTTCCTGCGCCAACAGCTCGCGGATCCGGCCGGCGAGATGGTTGAGCGCCGCCGTGACGTCCTGGATCTCCGAGGGCCCCTGCGCCACCGCCCGGGCCGTCAGGTCACCGGCGGCCAGGCGGTGGGAGACGCCGGCGAGCCCGGCGATGGGGCGGATCAGCGAGCGGGCCAGCCTGTCGGCCACGGCCAGGCTGATGAGGAGCAGCCCGAGCCCGAGCAGCCCGAGGATCAGCCACGCCCGGCCGACGCCGCGCGTCAGCTCGGCGTCGGGGACGAAGGTGCGCACGACGGCCGTGCCACCGGGGCGTCCCTGCACCGCGACGACGATCTCCCGGCCGCCGGTCGCCTCGGCGGTGAGGCTGCGCCCGGTGAAGGCCAGCCGGACCGCGTCGGACGGGGCGGCCGGCGCGCCGACGACGGCGCCGCCGGGCAGGAAGAGGGTGACGGGCGAGCCGTCGTCGTTGTTGGCCTGCTCGACGGCCAGGGCCACGGTCTCCTCGCCGCCGGCCGACACCACGGGCACGAGCGACTGCGCGCGCACCAGGGCGTCGGCGGTGGCCCGGTCGGCGGCCAGTTGCATGGCCAGCAGGGCCAGCGGCACCAGGAAGGCGACCAACGCCAGCGAGACCGTCGAGGCCACGAGCGCGAGCAGGCGCCGCCTCACCGTCTCACCGCTCCGGGTCCACGAGCTTGATGCCGACGCCGCGCACCACCCGCACGTACCGGGGCTCCTGCGCCGACTCGCCCAGCTTGTTGCGCAGCCACGAGAGGTGGACGTCCACCGTCTTGTCGGCGCCGCCATAGGGCACCTGCCACACCTCGGTGAGCAGCTCCCGTTTGCCGACCACCTCCCCGGGGCGGGCGGCGAGGTAGCACAGCAGGTCGAACTCCTTCGGCCGCAGGTCCAGGACCCGGCCGTCCACGCTGGCCTCGCGGCTGCGCGGGTCGACGCGCAGCGCGCCCACGATGAGCGGCCGTCCGGCCTCCTCCTCGTCGCCTCGCAGACGGCGCAGCACCGCGCGGATGCGCGCGTCGAGCTGGACCGCGCCGAAGGGCTTGACGAGGTAGTCGTCGGCTCCGGCGTCCAGGACCCTGGCGATCTCGTGCTCGTCGTCGCGCGCCGTAGCGACGATGAGCGGGACCGGGCTCACCGCGCGGAGCATGCGGACGACTTCGTAGCCGTCCACGTCCGGCAGGCCCAGGTCGAGGATCACCAGGTCGGGGCGTTCGTCGACGGCCATGCGCAGGCCGGACATCCCCGAGTCGGCCGAGCTCATGGCGTGGCCGCGTTCGGTGAGCGCGCGCATGAGCGCGGACCGCACGGCGGCGTCGTCCTCGATCAGCAGCAGTTGCGCCACGAGCACACGCTACAGCCGCCGCCGGCGCCCTCCGCCCGTCGAGGGGCCGGCGGGCGGGTGGGGTCGCCGAGGTGGGAGCGGGCTGGCAGGCTGGGGAGCATGAACCGCCGACCGCAGCTCGCCGTGCTCGGGTGGGTCGTCGTGGCCGGCCTGACCACGGTCATCAGCACCTGGGCCGTCTCGCTGCTCGGGGAGGGCCTGTCCGACCGGGTGGTGACGCCGGTGAGCCGCGCCGACGTGGCGCGCGCTCTGTCCACCGCCACCGCCGCCCCCCGCTGGTCCGCGACGCCCGGCGGCACCCCGCCCGCCCGGGCCCGCGCGTTCACCACGGACGGGGGCTCCGTCGTGGCGGCCTGCGAGGACGGCCGAGCCGTGCTGGTCTCGTGGAGCCCGGCCCAGGGGTACGCCGTGGACGACGTGACCGCCGGCCCCGCGACCACCGCCTCACTGGAGTTCGAGTCGGACACCCGCACCGTGAAGGTGAACGTCGCCTGCCGGCAGGACACCCCCGAAATGTCAGCCACCCAGGATCAAGAACACGACTGAACCTCCCCGGGGCGGTATCGCGCCTATCCGAACGACTGCGCCTTGTGGTGCTGCGGTGTTCATTTACCTTGACCGTGCCGAAGATCTCGTCGCCCCCGTGGATGCGTTTTCTGGCGCCGAAGCGGCCGTTCATGGGTACGGCGAAACCGGCGCCACCCTTACGGCGGCCGGCCCGGCGAACGCTCGTGGACACCGCACTAAATGGTTCGAGCCTTGCCCGGGCGGAGCCGGCGGAGTGGGCAGCCTCTGGCCGGTGAGGGTCCCGGCTCTGAAGGAAGAGACCGGGCTGCCGTGGCGGCAGGCCTTCGCCGCTTGACATAGGAACATTCATCGGCGATCGTGCATGAAAGTTTGCTTTCGGCGGCGCGTGCGCACAGGTATATGCGCCATGGGCCGAAGCGTGGCAAGAGGCCGGACGCGTAACGCGCGGGGGCGACGGGCGGCGGGCGTAGGGGAGGCGCGGATGAGCGGGACTCCGAGTGCGGCTTCCGAGACGATTCCGGCTGCGGCCCCGGGAACGGTCGAGCCGGGAACGGTCGCCCCCGGTATGGGTGCTCCAGGGACGGGTCCCTCGGAGGGGGCTGCCCCAGGCGCGGTCGAGCCGGGAACGGTTGCTCCGGGTGTGGGTGCTTCGGGGGCTGCGGCGGTGGGGGGCGAGGACGCGTCGCGGGTGGCCGCGCGGCTGCAGGAGCTCGTCGAGGGGCACCGGCTGTCGCCCTCTCAGCGGCGGATCGCCCGTCACCTCATGGAACGCCCGCACGAGGCGGTGTTCCTGACCGGCAACGACATCGCCGAGGCGGTCGGCATCAGCCAGCCGTCGGTCACCCGTTTCGCCTTCGCGCTCGGCTTCGCCGGCTTCCCCGAGTTCCGCGATCACCTGCGGGCCGCGCTGCGCGACGGCCAGGACGTCCCGGCCGCGCCCGCCGCGCTGAACCCGGTACAGGCCATGATCGAGTCCGAGCTGCGCAACCTGGAGCAGTTGCGCGACGGCCTCGCCGACACCACCCGCCTCACCGAGGTGGCCGGTGCGCTGGCGGCCTCCCGGCCGCTCCCCGTGCTCGGGCTGCGGGTGTCGGCGCCGCTGGCGCACCTGTTCGGCTACCTTGCGTCCAAGGCGCACCCCGACGTCCGGGTCATCGATGCCCCCGGGTCCACCATGGAGGACCGGCTCAGCCGGGCGGCGGACGCCGGGGCCGCGTGGGTGCTCGCCTTCGGGCTGCCCCGCTACCCGCGCGAGCTGCGTGACGGGCTCGTGTGGGCCAGGCGGGCGGGGCTGCGGGTGGCGCTGGTGACCGACCACGCCGTGGGCCCGCTGGCGGAGCACGCGGACGCGGTGCTGGCGGCGCCGGTGAGCTCGCGGTTCGCCTTCGACTCGCAGGCCGCGCCGAGCGTGCTGTGCGCGGCGCTGGTCCACGCGATGCTCGGGGCGCTGCCGACGCCGGAACAGGCGTCCATCGAGGAGTTCGAGAACAGCGCCGCCGAGCGCCGCCTCTTCTTACCCGACTGATTACCCGACTGACGGCCGGCCGACGGCGGCCGGGGTGATGCGGGACGCAGGGAAGACATAGGGATGGGTGTGAGCAGGTATGACGAGGATGGGGACGATGGCGCAGCGAGGAGATGACGGGCGATGAGCGACCAGGGCCGGCGGGTGATCCGCTCTCCACGTGGCACCGAGCTGTCCTGCCAAGGCTGGCAGCAGGAGGCCGCGTTCCGGATGCTGCACAACAACCTCGACCCCGAGGTCGCCGAGCACCCCGACGAGCTGGTCGTCTACGGCGGCACCGGCAAGGCGGCGCGCGACTGGCCGTCCTTCGACGCCATCGCCCGCACGCTCCAGGGCCTCAAGCAGGACGAGACGCTGCTGGTCCAGTCCGGCCGCCCGGTCGGCGTCATGCGCACCCACGAGTGGGCGCCGCGCGTGCTGCTCGCCAACTCGAACCTCGTCGGCGACTGGGCGACCTGGGAGGAGTTCCGCCGGCTGGAGGCCCTCGGCCTGACCATGTACGGGCAGATGACGGCCGGGTCGTGGATCTACATCGGCACGCAGGGCATCCTGCAGGGCACCTACGAGACGTTCGCCGCCGTGGCCGCCAAGCGGTTCGGCGGCACCCTCGCCGGGACGGTGACGCTCACCGCCGGGCTCGGCGGGATGGGCGGCGCCCAGCCGCTCGCGGTCACCATGAACGGCGGCGTCGCCATCTGCGTCGACTGCGACCCCTCGCGCATCGCCCGGCGCATCGAGCACCGCTATCTGGACGTCCAGGCCGGCGACCTGGCGGACGCGCTGCGTCTTGCCGCCGAGGCCCGCGAGGCTCGCCGCCCGCTGTCCATCGGCCTGCTCGGCAACGCCGCCGAGGTGCTGCCCGAGATGCTCGCCATGGGCGCCCCGATCGACATCGTCACCGACCAGACCTCCGCGCACGACCCGCTGTCGTACCTGCCGGCCGGCATGGCGTTCGATGACATGCGCGAGCAGGCCGCCAAGGACCCTGCGGCCTTCACGGTGCGCGCCCGCGAGTCGATGGCCAGGCACGTGGAGGCCATGGTCGGCTTCATGGACGCCGGCGCCGAGGTGTTCGACTACGGCAACTCCATCCGCGGCGAGGCCAAGCTGGCCGGCTACGCGCGCGCCTTCGACTTCCCCGGCTTCGTGCCGGCCTACATCCGGCCGCTGTTCTGCGAGGGCAGGGGCCCGTTCCGGTGGGCGGCCCTGTCGGGCGACCCGCGGGACATCGCCGCCACCGACCGGGCGATCCTCGATCTGTTCCCCGAGAACGAGTCGCTGGCCCGCTGGATCAAGCTGGCCGGCGAGCGGGTCGCCTTCCAGGGGCTGCCCGCGCGCATCTGCTGGCTCGGGTACGGCGAGCGCGACAAGGCGGGCGCCCGGTTCAACGAGATGGTCGCCTCCGGCGAGCTGCGGGCGCCCGTGGTCATCGGCCGCGACCACCTGGACTGCGGCTCGGTGGCCTCCCCGTACCGCGAGACCGAGGGCATGCTCGACGGCTCGGACGCGATCGCCGACTGGCCGCTGCTCAACGCCATGGTCAACGTCGCCTCTGGCGCGTCCTGGGTGTCCATCCACCACGGCGGCGGCGTCGGCATCGGCCGGTCCATCCACGCCGGGCAGGTCGCCGTCGCCGACGGCACGCCTCTCGCCGCGCAGAAGCTCGAACGCGTCCTGACCAACGACCCGGGCATGGGCGTCATCCGGCACGTGGACGCCGGGTACGACCGCGCCGCCGAGGTCGCCGCCGAACGCGGCGTGCCCGTCCCCATGGCGGGCGAGGCGGCGAGGTGACAACTCCCGGCGAGGAGAGAGGAACCGCGGACGGGGCTTCCGGCGGGGCGAGAGGGACCGCGGGCGCGGGTTCCGGGGAGGCTCGGGAAGGTGTGGCGAGCGCGTCCTGCGGCGGGCCGATGAGTGTGCAGGACGGGCAGGGTGGACCGCTCCGTCCGCGCTTCGAGCGGATGTGGCGCGATCTCGCCGGCGTCGGAGCGGCCCCCGGCGGCTACCGCCGGTTCGCGTGGACGCCGGTGGACCTCGCCCTGCGCGCGTGGTTCCGCGAGCAGGCGCAAGCCCGGGGCATGACGTGCGAACGCGACCGCAACGGCAACGAATGGGCCTGGTGGGGCACCCCCGGCCCGGGGGCGATCGTCACCGGCAGCCACCTGGACAGCGTCCCGGGCGGCGGCGCCTTCGACGGGCCGCTCGGCGTGGTCTCGGCGTTCCTGGCCGTCGACCTGCTGCGCGAGCGGGGCGTCGAGCCGGAGCGTCCCATCGCGGTGGTCGACTTCACCGACGAGGAGGGCGCCCGCTTCGGCGTGGCCTGCGTCGGCAGCCGCCTGCTGACCGGGGTGCTCGCCCCCGGGGACGCCCGCGCGCTGCGCGACGCCGACGGGGTGACGCTCGACGAGGCCATGCGATCGGCCGGCGCCGACCCGGACGCGCTGGGCCGCGACGAGGAGGCCCTGGGCCGCATCGGCGCCTTCGTCGAACTGCACATCGAGCAGGGACGCGGGCTCGCCGACCTGGACGCGCCGGTCGGCGTGGCCGGCGCCATCTGGCCGCACGGCCGCTGGCGGTGCGCCTTCCACGGCAAGGCCGACCACGCGGGGACCACCCGGCTGGCCGACCGGCACGACCCCATGCAGCCGTTCGCCGCCACCGTCCTGGCCGCCAGGCAGGCCGCGCTGCGGCTCGGCGCGCTGGCGACGTTCGGCAAGGTCATGGTCGACCCCAACGGCACCAACGCGATCCCGTCCAAGGTCGAGGCCTGGCTCGACGGCCGTGCCCCCGACGCGGAGACCGTTCGCGAGCTGGTGGTCAAGGTCACCGCCGCCGCCGAGGCGGCGGCCGCCGAGCACGGCGTCCGGGTGGAGGTCGCGGAGGAGTCCTGGACCCCCGAGGTGCGGTTCGGCGGCGAACTGCGCGAGCGCCTCTCGGCCGCCCTCGGCGGCGTCCCCACCCTGCCCACCGGCGCGGGGCACGACGCCGGCATCCTGTCGGCGTACGCGCCGACCGCGATGCTGTTCGTCCGCAACCCGACCGGCGTCAGCCACAGCCCCGCCGAGCACGCGGAGACCGCGGACTGCCTGGCCGGCGTCGAGGCCCTCGCCGCCGTCCTTGAGGACCTCGCATGCCACTGAGGGTTCCCTCGCGCCGCACGGCTTCGCACTCCCGCGCCGGCCATCCCGGCCACCATGGCCACCCTGGCACCACGGGCATCGCGGCCGCGAGAGGACGTCGGCGCCGATGACCACCGTCTTCTACGCCGACCACGCCTGGCTGGGCGGGGACGCCGCGGTCGCCGGTGTGGTGATCGAGGTCAGGGACGGCCGGATCACGGTCGTCCGCCAGGGGGAGTCCTCGCCGCCGCCCGGCGCCGTACGGCTGCGCGGCGTCACCGTCCCCGGGTTCGCCAACGCCCACTCGCACGCCTTCCACCGGGCGCTGCGCGGGCGCACCCAGCGCGAGCGCGGCACCTTCTGGACCTGGCGCGAGCGGATGTACCGCGCCGCCGCCCGCCTCACCCCCGACGGCTACCACGCCCTCGCCAGGGCCGTGTACGCCGAGATGGCGATGGCCGGCGTCACCTGCGTCGGCGAGTTCCACTACGTCCACCACGACAACGGGGGACGGCCCTACGCCTCGCCCAACGTGATGGGGGAGGCGCTGATCGCCGCCGCGGCGGACGCCGGCGTCCGCGTCACGCTGCTGGACGCCTGCTATCTGCGCGGCGGTTTCGGGATGCCGCTCGAAGGCCCGCAGCTGCGCTTCGGCGACGGCGACGCCGCCGCCTGGGCGCGGCGGGTCTCGGCCCTGGAGGGCGGGCCGCACGCACGCGTCGGCGCCGCGATCCACTCGGTGCGCGCGGTGCCGCCCGAGGAGGTCGAGACGGTGGCCGGCTGGGCCCGCGACCGGGGCGCGCCGCTGCACTTCCACCTGTCGGAGCAGGTCGCCGAGAACGAGGCGTGCCTGTCCGCCTACGGCCGGACTCCGGCGGAGCTGCTGGAGGAGAACGGCGCCCTCGGCCCGGCGTCCACGGCCGTGCACGCCACTCACCTCACCCCCGCCGACGTCGACCGGCTCGGGGCCTCCCGCACGGGCGTGTGCATGTGCCCGACGACCGAACGCGACCTCGCCGACGGCATCGGCCCGGCCCGCGCGCTCGCGGAGGCGGGTTCGCCGCTCTCGCTCGGCAGCGACAGCAACGCCGTCGTGGACCTGCTGGAGGAGGCGCGCGGCGTCGAGATGGACGAGCGCCTGGCCACCCGGCGCCGAGGCCACTGGCGGGCCGCCGACCTGCTCCGGGCCGCCACCTCCGGCGGGCACGCCTCGCTCGGCTGGCCGGAGGCGGGCCGCATCGAGGCGGGCGCCCCGGCCGACTTCGCCACGCTCGCGCTCGACACCGTGCGGACGGCGGGCTGGTCGCCGGACTGCCTGGTGGAGACGGTGGTGTTCGCCGCCACGGCGGCCGACGTCCGCGACGTCGTCGTGGCCGGCCGGCTCATCGTCGCCGACGGCCGCCACCTGACCGTCCCCGACGTCCCCGCCGCCCTGTCCTCGGCCATCGCCCCGCTCATCTGACGACCGGCGCGTACGGGCCGCGCCGTCCGGCGATGCAGCGGATCGGGGGCGGGAGGCGTTGTAAAGGCATGGACAACAAGACGGCCGCTCGCGCGCCCTCGCCGCCCGGGGCCGCCACGGCGCTGGCGGCCCTGTACGGCGACCACCGGCTCTCGCTGGTGCGCCTGGCCATGCTGCTGGTCGGCGACCGGGAGAGCGCCGAGGACATCGTGCAGGACGTCTTCTCCCGGCTGCACGCCAAGCGCCCTGAGACCTGCACCCTGGCGTACGTCCGCGTCTGCGTGCTGAACGCCTCCCGCTCGGCGCTGCGCAGGCGCGGCGTGGCCGCCCGGGTGACGCGGGCGCGGACGGCGGACCCGGCGGACATGGCCGGCACGGTGGACTCCGCGGAGACGGCCGCGCTGCTGGGAGAGTCGCGGCAGGAGATGCTCGCCGCGCTCGACCGGCTGCCCAGGCGGCAGCGGGAGGTCCTCGTCCTGCGCTACTACCTCGACCTGTCCGACGCCGACATCGCCCGGGCGACGCGCATCGGGGAGAGCAGCGTGCGGTCCACCGTCTCAAGGGGCTTGGACAGACTGCAGCGCGAACTGGGAGGAAAGGCATGACGAGCATCGAGGACCGGCTCAGGGACGCGCTGGCCGCCAAGGCCGAGACCGTGCGGGACGACGGGGAGTTCCGCACCCTGCCCGCGCCGCGCCCGCGTGAGCGCCGGTGGCGGGCGCCGGTGGCGGTGGCGGCCGCGATGGCGGCCGTGGCCGTGGGCACGTTCGTGGGGACGCGCACGGTCACGGTCGCGCGACCCGTACCCGCGGTGACCCCGGCATATCCGACACCCCACATCGGCCCCCTCGCGCCGCCGATCAAGCAGGTGTGGCCGGGCGCGGTGCACGAGATCCCGGTCACGGGGCCGGGCGGCAGGGTGTTCGAGCCCAGCGCGTTCGCCGGCGACCGGGTGGTGGTGGGGCGGGGGCTCACCCGCAACCGGCTCGACGGGCTGTGGTCCTACGACCTGGACCGGCGGAGGTTCACCAGGATCGCGTCGCTCACGGACCCGAACACGATGGACGGGCCGCCGGTCGCCGGCGACGGGTACGTGGCGTGGTCGGTGTACCGTGACCGCAGGACGGAGATCTGGACGGTGCCGGTCACCGGCGGCGTCCCGCGCCGGATCGCCTCGGTCACGGCCGCGCTGACCGGTGACGGCTCCTACCACGGGATCGACCTCGCCATCGCCGACGGCATGGCCGTGTGGTCGCCGTCCGGCGGCGGCGTCTACCGGGCCCCGCTGACGGGCGGCGGCGCTTCCCTCATCAGCGGCACGAAGGGCTTCAAACTGGTCGAATGGCCGTGGGCCGGGTGGCCTTCGCGGGACGCGCCTACGGACACGACCGTCCCGCGTCCCACGGAGCACCTGAAGAACGTGGTCACCGGCGAGCTCAGGGACGCGGTCCCTCCCGCCGGGCGATCGTCGTGGGAGGCCTGCGGGGTGAGCTGGTGCCACAACAACCGGGAGACGTGGCGCCGCGACGGAACCGGCCTGCGCGAGCTGCCGGGGACGGCCCACGGGGAGCTCTACTCGGGACGCTTCGTCCTGATCGGCCAGAAGAACCGCGCCGGGAAGGGGGCGAGCGCCGTGCACGACCTCGCCACCGGACGCACCGGCCTGCTGTTCCCGACGCCGACGCGCCGGGGCGACAAGGCCTCTCCCACCCTCTACCTCCAGGATGGCGTGTTCTGGTACCGGACGGGGCGGGGCACCCAGGTTCTGGTCGACCTGGCCGCCGCCGGCCGGTGAGACGCGCCGGGGAAGGCGCAGGCCGCCGGTCCGGGCAGGCCCGGCGGCGCCGTCACCCGGGGGTAGGAGATCATGGTGGTGCCGGCGGGGTCCGGGGTGAGCAGGGGAGCGAGTGCGGGAGATGAGCGCGAGATGGACGCCGAGGGCGGTTACGGGCCGCATGGCGCGAGCGAGGCGGGGATGAGCGGGTCCGGGCCGCATGGTGCGAGCGGGGCGGGGATGAGCGGGTCCGGGGCGCGGGCGGGGCGGGCATGAGCGGCTTCGTGATCGACGGCATCGGGGCGCTGGTCACCAACGACCCCGGCCTCGGCCGGGGGCCTCTCGGCGTCGTGGACGACGCCGCGCTGCTCGTCGAGGACGGGCGCGTCGCCTGGGCGGGCCGAAGGACGCGCCTGCCCGAGGGCGCGGGGGACGAGCGGTACGACGCGGGCGGCAGGGCGGTCATCCCCGGGTTCGTGGACAGCCACGCCCACCTGGTGTTCGCCGGAGACCGCACCCGCGAGTTCGAGGCGCGGATGTCCGGCCGCCCCTACACCGCAGGCGGCATCCGCACCACGGTCGCGGCCACGCGCGAGGCGAGCGACGACGCGCTGCGGGCCAACGTGCGCCGCCTGGTCGCCGAGGCGCTGCGTTCGGGCACGACCACGATCGAGTGCAAGTCCGGATACGGCCTCACGGTGGAGGACGAGGCGCGGAGCCTGCGCCTGGCGGCCGAGCACACCGACGAGGTCACCTACCTGGGCGCCCACGTGGTGCCGCCGGAGTTCGCCGGCGACCCCGACGCCTACGCCGAGCTGGCCGCAGGGGCGATGCTCGACGCGTGCGCCCCGCACGCGCGGTGGATCGACGTCTTCTGCGACCGCGGGGCGTTCGACGGTGACCAGACCAGGGCGATCCTCGCCGCGGGCAAGGCGAAAGGCCTGGTGCCGCGCGTGCACGCCGGGCAGCTCGAAGCCGGGCCGGGGGTGGGCATCGCGGTCGAGCTGGGCGCCGCCTCGGCCGACCACCTGACCCATCTGACCGGCGCCGACGTCGAGGCGCTGGCGGGCGGCGACACGGTGGCCACGCTGCTGCCGGGCGCAGAGTTCTCCACCCGTTCCCCCTACCCGGACGCGCGCCGGCTCATCGACGCCGGGGCCACGGTGGCGCTGGCCGCCGACTGCAACCCGGGGTCCAGCTACACCACGAGCATGCCGTTCTGCGTGGCGCTGGCCGTGCGCGACATGCGCATGACGCCCGACGAGGCCGTGTGGGCGGCCACCATGGGCGGCGCCCGCGCTCTGCGCCGGACCGACGTGGGCCGCCTGTCGCCGGGCGCGCGCGCCGACATCGTCGTGCTGGACGCCCCCTCGCACGTGCACCTGTCCTACCGCCCCGGCGTCCCCCTGGTGACGCGCGTCTGGAAGGACGGCCGGCCGGCGGCGTCCTCGTCCGGGTGAGGGCGGCGCGCCCGCGCCGCCGCTCCCCAGGTACGGACGAAGCCCCGGCGGCCGGTGCCGTCGGGGCTTCGTCATGGGCGGGTGCGCGGCCCGCCGGGGTGGCGCGGGGCTACTTGCCGAAGCCGGCGGTGAGGCCGCTGAGGAGCTGGCGGCGGCCGACGACGTACAGCACCAGGATGGGCAGGGTGGTCAGGACCACGGAGGCCAGCACGGCCGGGACGTTGACGCCGTGGTCGCCCTGGAAGGTCCACAGCGCCAGCGGCAGCGTCCGCTTGGTCGGGTCCTGGGTGAGGATCAGGGGCAGCAGGAAGTTGTTCCAGGTGTGCAGCCCGTTGTAGATCGTCACCGTCACCACCGCCGGCCGGGTGAGCGGGAACGCCAGGCGCCACAGGATCACCCACGTGCTCGCGCCGTCCATCCGCATCGACTCGAACAGCTCTTTGGGCACGTCGCGGATGAAGTTGGCCAGCACCAGCACCGACAGCGGGATGGCGAAGGCGATCGACGGCAGGATCATCGCCGTCAGCGTGTCGTACAGCTGGAGCCGGATGATGATCAGGTAGATCGGGATGATCACCGCCTGCAGCGGGATGGCCAGGCCCATCATGAACAGCCCTCTGACCCCGCTCAGGAAGCGGCCGCCGCCGCTGCGCACGATGGCGAAGGCGGCCATGAACGAGAAGGCCACCGCGGGGATGATCGCGCCGGCGGTGACGATGACGCTGTTGATGAAGTACTGCGCGAAGTCCGCCTCGATGACGGCCCGGTAGTTCTCCAGGGTCGGTTCGAGCGGGGGCGCGAGCGGGTTGGCCGCGTAGTAGCTCGACTGGGCCTTGAAGCTCGTGATGACGATCCAGTAGATGGGCACGATGACGATGACCAGCCACAGCCAGCCGGCCGCGCCGCCCAGCCAGTTGCGGTGGCGGGTCGGCTTTCCGGCGCGGCCCTGGTCGCGGCGCTCGGCCGTGCGGTCGGGGGCCTCGACGACGGTCGTCCCCATGTCAGGCTCCGTCCATCTGGCTGGTGCTGTCGTTTCCGCCGCCGAGCCGGCGCAGCAGCAGCGCCAGAACGAGGCCGACCAGGACGAGGATGACGGCGATCGCGCTGGCCGGGCCCATGAGGTTGGCCTGGAAACCCCGCTTGTACATGTCCAGGGCGAGCACGCGGGTCGCGTCCCCCGGGCCGCCGGCGGTCAGCACGAAGATCAGGTCGAAGAAGGTCAGCGACCCCACCACCATGAGCGTCGAGGAGGTGATGATCGTGTACTTCAGCTGCGGCAGGGTGATGCTGAAGAACGTGCGGACGCGCCCGGCGCCGTCGATCTCGGCGGCCTCGTACATCGACTTCGGGATCTGCCGCACCCCGCCCTGGTAGATCAGCGAGTGGAACGGGATGTACTGCCACGACACCACGAAGATCACCACGCTGAAGGCGAGATGGCCCTCTCCCAGCCAGTCCTGGCGCAGCAGATCGAGTCCGAGCCCCGCGCCGAGGCCGAAGTTCGGGTCGAGCAGCGCCTTGTAGGCGACGGCGATGGCCGCCGAGCTGAGCAGGAGCGGGATGAAGTACAGCACCGCCAGCACCGCGCGGTAGCGCTGGGCGCCGGCCAGGAACACCCCGAGCAGCAGGCTCATCGGCGTCTGGACGGCCCAGGAGGCGGCCACCACCAGGAACGTCACCCACAGCGCGTGCGGGAGCCCGGGGTCGGACAGGACGGCGCGCCAGCTCGTCAGGCCGGACGGCTGGATGACGCCGACCTGGTCCCAGGTGGTGAAGCTGAGCAGCAGGACGCCGATCAGCGGGATCACGGCGAACGCGACGAAGACGAGCAGGGCGGGCAGGGCCAGCCACGCGAGGGAGCGCTCCCCGCCGCGCGTGGCGGCGGACGGGTTCCCTCGCGGGGCGGGGGCCGCGAGCGTGCTCACTTGCCGATGACCGCGTTCATGTTGGTCGCGAACTGCTGGGGGGAGATGGACAGCTGGAAGAGCTTGGAGATGTTGTCCAGCAGCACCTCGGCCGCCGTCGGGCTGAGCGCCTGGTCCCACGACTGGGCGAACACCTTGGCGTTGCTGGCGATGTCGTACTGGAACTTCAGCCACTCGGCGTCCTTGGAGGCCGCCAGCAGGCTGTCGGTGCCCTTGACGATCGGCACCGACCCCGCCTTGTCGATCCAGTCCTTGACCTCCTGGTCGGTGGACAGCCCGGTGGCGAGGAACTTCTTGGCGATCTCCTTCTCCTCCGGGGTGGCCTTGGAGGAGATGGACAGGTACTGGGCGGGGTTGCCGACGGTGTCGGAGATGTCGCCCTTGCCGCCGTCGATCGGCGGGAAGTTCATGTAGCCCAGGCCGCCGCTCGGCACGAAGTCACCGCCCTGGTCCTTCTGGACGCCGTAGGACCAGGTGCCGTGGAGCATCATCGCGGCCTTGCCGGTGTACAGCAGCGCCTGGTCGGCGTTGGAGTCGGCGGTGATGGAGGAGAAGCCCTTGATGAAGCCGCCGGCCTTGACCAGTTCCTGCACCTTGGCCAGGGCCTCCAGGGAGGCCGGGTTGTTCCAGGCGTCCTTCTCGCCGTCGAACACGGCCTGGAAGACCTCCGAACCGCCGATGCGGTCGTACAGGAACTCCAGCCACATCATGTTGGTCCAGCGCGACTGCCCGGCCAGGGAGAACGGGGCGATGCCCTTGGCGTTGAACTTGGGCACCAGGTCCATGATGTCGCCCCAGGTCTCCGGGGGCTTGGCGCCGACCTGCTCGAACACCTTCTTGTTGTAGAACATGACGATCGGCTGCACGCGCTCGATGGGGAGCGCGTAGACCTTGCCGTCGATGGTGCCGGCGGCGAAGGCGGAGTCGAACAGCCGGTCCTTGACCGCGGCGTTCTGCTCCAGCCACGGGGTCAGGTCGTCGACCTGGCCGGCCTGCGCGTAGCTGCGCAGGGTGCCGCCGCCCCAGCCGAAGATGAGCGTGGGCGCCTGGCCGGCGCCGATCGCCGTCTTGACCTTGGTCTTGTAGGCGTCGTTCTGGAAGGGCGTGGCGGTGATCTGGCCGTTGGGGTTGGCCTGGTTGAACCGGTCCACGACCGCCTTGCGGATGCCCTCCGCGGGCTGCGTGGACAGGTACCAGTAAGTGGCCTTGGGGCCGTTGCCCCCGCCGCTGCCGCCGGCGCCGCCGGCGCCGCCGCTCGTGCCTGGCCCGGAAGTGCCGCAGGCCGCGAGCGCGGCTCCGAGGGGCAGGCCGAGCGAGAGGCTGAGGAAGGTGCGGCGGGATGTTGACCTGGGCTCCACGCTGATCTCCGTACTCGAGCACCGCGGACCGGCCGCGGCTCCATGGGCGTCGATGCGGCGGTCGGCGGGCCGCGCGACCGGCGACATTCGCTGCCGGTCAGCTACTCATTTGGAGGCGGCTCGCCGAAACTTTTCGATATGTATGCGACATTATGGACGGGCTCGCCAATCTAGATTTCCGCATGTCGGCCTGTCAAGACACGCTTTCATCACATCGAAACATTCCGAAATGTTCGGGACTGCGTTAGCTCATGTCAGGAGCCTGTTCGGGCCAGCCCCCGGACAGCACCCGGGTGACGGCGGTGTTCAGGATGCGCACGCCGTGGGTGGAACCGGGGTTCAGGCCGGTCAGCTCGCGGACCCGCCGCAGGCGGTAGTCGAGCGTGCGGGGATGGATGTGCAGGGCGGCCGCGGTGAGCAGCCGGTTCATGTCACAGCGATAGTAGACCTCCAGGGTGGTCAGCAGGTCGGGTCCCGCGCCCAGCCGGCGGGCCATCCCGCGCAGCCACTCGTCGACCTGGGGAAGCTGGACCGCGCCGAGCTCGACGAACACGTCCTGCATGCCGTGGACGCGGCGCGGGACCTTCTGGACGGGCGCCACCTGGCTCACCTGACGGGCCAGTGAGAGCGCGCCGGCCAGCGCGTGGACGCGCCCGGAGGCCGAGCCGGCCGAGCAGGGCCGGCCGATGGCCATGGAGAACTCCCGGGCGAGGGCCAGTGCGCGGTCCGTCGCCGTCGCCGGCGCGCCGCCGCCTTCCGGCACCAGCGCCACGAACTCCCCGCGGGAGGGCCAGGCCAGGGGGATCCGGTGCGCCCCGACCAGCGTGTCGACGATCTCGTCCCGCATCCGCTCCGCCCAGCGGAACGGCCGGCCCGCGACGCGCACGACCGTCACCAGGTAGCGCTCGGGGACGGGCATACAGATGTTGTCGGCCAGGTCGGGGGCGGCCGGGTCGTCGGCGAGGAGCATCTTGGCGAGGAGCTGGACGCGGGTGACCAGGGGCAGGTGCTGCTGCTGTCCTTCCATGTACCCGCGGGTGTAGGCGTTCTGCGCGATCACCCCCTGGGGCGCGACCCAGCCGAGGGTCTGCATCAGGGCGTCCAGGTCGTCGGGGCCGGCCGCGTCCTTGATCTCGCTGAGCGTGAGGCTGGAGTGCAGGACGAGCACCCGCCGGTGGGAGGCCAGGGACACGCCCGTCTCGCCGCGCTCCCTGCCGACCGACGCTATGTAGGCGAGGTCCTGATCGTCGAAGGGCTGGTCGTCCTCGGCGAGGGAGATCATGCGGCGGCGCAGGATCACCGCGAAATCCATTAAAGAGCTGCGCCCGCGGGAGGCCGCTGACATCATGCGGTATTCGGACAGTTCCCGTGCGTAGACTTCCACCGCATGACGGGCGTTGGCGTCAAGCCTATTGCGCAGCACGCCGAATAAGTTTCCCATGTGAGCCCTCGGTCGGTCAGGGACGCGGGTCGCAAGGGATGCTACAGATCAAGTCCTGACATAGGCCACCCTGGCCGGAATAGTCCGAAATGCGGATTACCGGTGTCCGCTTACGTGACATCACGAAGCTCCCGATGCCGACGGCGAGCGTGTGGTCAATAGATTTACCGAACTTCGTGAAGAATGATGAAGAATCCGGTCCGCGCTACGTGAGTTCGGGCGGCGCTACCTACTGTTGTGCTGCCGTCGCCGCTGTGCCAATGGCCGCCACTCCGCCGAGGGTTCACCCCTGCCGCCTGCGGACACAGGCCGCCCGTGCAATGGAAGGAAGGCATCCGTGCCCGATCTGATCGGCATCGAAACCCGGGCCGCAGGACCGGTCGTGCGGAGGCGACGAGGAATCCGGACCGGCGCGAGCGCGCCGTAGGAGTCGACGGTCATACGTTTTCGCCGGAACGTGAAAGTTTCAGATCGCGGGCCGGCATGGACGATCCTCACAACCCGCGTCCCGGAGGTTTCCCATTATTTCCCCCATGTTACGAATGCTAGAGATCCATCGTGTGAGAGCGCTCCCACGGCGGGAGCGCGAGGGTCCGGACATTCCAGGTCGGTAATCGTCTCCGTCCTTTCGGGTGGGTGCCGCTCGAAGGCCAGTCCTGTCGATCATGACCGTGCAGAACACGGCTCATGAGCATTTGTACGGTTCATGTCGGTGAACGCTGTGCGCTGCAGGGTGATAGGGATGGAATTCAAGATCCTCGGACCGATCGAGGCCAGGGCGTCCCACGGGAAGCCGATCGAACTCGGGCGGCGAAAACAGAGGGTGCTGCTCGCCGCCCTGCTGCTCAACGCGGGCACGGCGATCCCCAGCCAGCGGATGCTCGACTGGCTGTGGGGCGAGCGGGCTCCCGCCAACGCCGAGGCCAACCTCTACACCTACATCTCCGCGCTGCGCAGGGCGCTCGGCGCTCCGTCCCGCATCGAGGCGGGCTCCCAGGGGTACGTGCTGAGCGTCGCCCCCGGCGAGATCGACGCGACGTTGTTCGAGGAACTCGCAGCGCAGGGGCACCGGGCGCTGTCAGAAGGGCGCAACGATGTCGCGCTCGAACGGCTGACCCGGGCCCTCGGCCTGTGGCGCGCCGAGACCGTCCTGGAAGGACTGCCGCTGCCCGCGCCGCTGCGCGGGGCGGCCGCCCGGCTGGAGCGGCTGCGGGCCACCGTCGTGGACGGCTCGCTGGAGGCCAGGCTCGCGCTGGGCCGCCACAGCGAGGTGCTCGCCGACCTTGAGACGCTCACCCGCAGGGATCCGCTGAACGAGCGGCTCAAGGCCCAGCTCATGCTGGCCCTGTACCGCTCCGGCTGCCGCGCCGACGCGCTCGCGGTCTACCAGGCGGCGCGCAAGACGCTCGCCGCGGAGCTCGGCATCGATCCCGGCCCCGACCTGACCGTCATGCACCGGCGGATCCTCGCCGACGACCCCTCCCTGGCCCCGCCGCCGGCGGTCGCCCCGCGCAGGATCCTCGCCCCGGCCGAGCTGCCGATCGACCCGGCCGCGTTCACCGGGCGGACCCGCGAGATCGCCCGGCTGCGGACGGCGCTGACCTCCGAGGGCGCCGGCGCGGTCGTCGTCTCCGCGGTCATCGGTGCGGCCGGCGTCGGCAAGTCCGCGCTCGCCGTACACGTCGCCCACCAGGCCGCCGACCGGTTCCCCGACGGGCGGCTCTATGTGAACCTGCACGGCTCCACCCCCGACGTCGCGCCCCTGCGCCCGGCCGGCGTCCTCGCCCGCCTGCTGCGCTCCCTCGGCGACGACTCCGCCGCGCGGGCCGACGTGGACGAGGCCGCCGCGCGGTTCCGCTCGCTGACCGACGGCAGGCGCCTGCTGCTCCTGCTGGACAACGCCCGCGACGCCGCGCAGGTACGGCCGCTGCTGCCGGCCAGCCCCGCCTGCCGCGTGCTGATCACCGCCCGCCGGATGCTCACCTCGCTGGACGCCGTCGCCCACCTTCGCCTCGGCGTCATGGCCGACGACGAGGCCCTCATCCTGCTCAGCCGCCTGATCGGCGAGGAGCGCGTCGCCGCCGACCCGCCGGCCGCCCGCGCGATCGCGCAACTGTGCGGCGGCCTGCCCCTGGCGGTCAGGATCGCCGCCGCCCGGCTCGTCGCCAGGCCCGGCCTGTCGCCGCGCGCCCTCGCCGGCCGTCTCGCGGTCGAGGAGCACCGCCTGTCGGAGCTCCAGGCCGACGACCGCGCCGTGCGGGCGTGCTTCATGATGAGCTACCGCGGCCTGGACGCCGAGGAGGCCCGGATGTTCCGGCTGCTGAGCCTGCTCGGAGCGGCCGACATCGGTCTCGGCGCCGCCGCGGCCCTGGCCGACCGCCCGCAGGACGAGGCCGCCGACCTGCTGGACCGCCTCGCGGACGTCCACCTGCTGCACGCCTGGGCCCCCGGCCGGTACCGCATGCACGACCTGCTGCGCCTGTTCGCCCGCGAACGTGCCCGGCAGGAGGACACCGAGCAGGAGCGGGCCCAGGCCGTGCGGCGGGCGCTGCGCGCATCTCTGGCGCGCGGCGACGCCGGCCTGCGCACGGACGCCGACCTACACACATTTGTATGGAGCCGGGCATAGCACCAGTCCACACCATGGCGACATGTCTCTCTTCTTCTCACCGCGGAGGAGAAGGCCGGCACCTTGCGGAATCCGTGCGAACGCGTAAGGGATGGGCGGACGTGTCTGAGCTTATCGGCGTCGAAGAGTGTGAGAACCTCACCGTAAAACAAGTCCAAGACCTGTACAGACGGCATGTCAGCCGCAGTCAGGTCAACCTGATGACCTCCTTCGGCTTCGGCCGCGAGCTCGTCGAGCGCGCCGAGGGCGCCTGGATCTGGACGCGCGACGGGCGCAAGATCCTCGACGTTACCGGAGGGGTCGGCGTGCTCAACCACGGCCACAACCACCCCCGGATCCTGGCGGCGCGCCGGCGGTACGCCGACCTGCGGCGCATGGAGGTGCACAAGGCGTTCTTCTCCCCGTACGTCGCCGCGCTGAGCCACAACGTGGCCGCGCTGCTGCCGGGCGACCTGAACATCTCCTACTTCCCGAACTCGGGCGCGGAGGCCAACGAGGGCGCCATCAAGATGGCGTACAAGTACCACGGCGGGCGGCGCAACACCATCCTGCGGTCCGACATCAGCTTCCACGGCAAGACCCTTGGCGCGGGAAGCCTGACCGGGTCGGCCGAGAACTCCTTCCGCTTCCCCGGGCTGCCGGGCATCGTCGTCTACCCCTATGGCGACATCGCGGCCGTACGGGAGGCGATCGACGCGGCGCGCGGCCCCGACGGCACGTGCGACATCTACGCGATCATGGCGGAGCCGTTCAGCGCGTCGAGCATGCGCTGCTGGTCGGAGCCGGATCTGTACGAGCTGCGCCGGCTCTGCGACGCCAACGACATCATGCTCATCTTCGACGAGGTGTACACCGGGTGGGGCAAGACCGGCAGCCTGTTCTACTTCATGCGCTACCCGGACCTGGCGCCCGACATCCTGGTGTACTCCAAGTCGCTGGGCGGTGGCAAGGCGTCGATCGCCGGGTACACCGCGCGCGAGCCCGTCTTCCGCAAGGCCTATGACCGGCTCTCCGACGTCATCCTGCACAGCACGACGTACTACGGGTTCGGCGAGGAGACCGTCACCGCGATCGAGGCGATCAACGTGGTCGTCGAGGACGACTACCCCGCCCGGGCGCGGCAGATCGAGCGCCTCCTGCGGCCCGGCCTGGAGAACATCCAGAAGCGCTACCCCGACGTGGTCGGCCGCGTCTCCGGCACGGGGTCGCTGTGGGGGGTGTTCCTGACGGGCGGCCCCAAGGTGCTCGACCTGGCCGGCAAGCTGGCGCCGGGGTTCTCCGGCGATCCGCAGTTCCGCACCAAGCTGATCACCCTGTCGGTGATCGCGGAGCTGTACCGCGAGCACGGGATCGTCTCCTACTACAGCCCGAACGCCGACAACCCGCTCGTCGTCGCGCCGACCCTCGCCATCGAACCCGCCGACGTCGAGTACTTCCTGGACGCCCTCGACAAGACACTGGCCAAGGGGCTGCCGCGCCTGCTCGGCCGGTTCGTGCGGGAGAAGGTGGGGTCGCGATGGTCTACCGGGTCGTAGTCACCGGCAGCGCCGGGATGCTCGGCGGCAACCTGGCGCGCCGGCTCGTGCTCGAAGGCCACGACGTGACCGGCGTGGACGTGCGCGCGCTGCCCGTCCCGCTCGAAGGAGCGCGGCACCGGCTCGGCGACGTGCGCGACCTGTCGCTGATGACCGAGGTGATGTCCGGGGCGGACGCGGTCGTGCACTGCGCCGGCGCGCTGCCCAGCTACCCGGCCGAGCAGATCCACGACCTGATCGTCAACGGCACCCACACCGTGCTGGAGGCCGGGCGCCGGGCCGGCGTGGCGCGGCTGGTCCACATCTCCTCCACGGCCGTGTACGGGCTGCCGAAGCTGGTGCCCACGCCCGAGGACCATCCGCGCGAGCCGGTCGACCCCTACACCAGGGCCAAGACCGAAGCGGAGGAACTGGCGGACAAGTACCGCGCCGGCGGGATGTGCGTGCCGATCCTGCGCCCGAAGACCTTCCTCGGCCCGGGACGGATGGGCCTGTTCGCGATGCTCTTCGAGTGGGCCGAGGAGGGCCGCAACTTCCCGATCCTCGGGCGCGGCGACGTGCGCATCCAGATGTTCGCCATCGAGGACCTGGTGGACGCCGTGGTCGGCGTGCTCGACGCCCCGGACGCGGTCGCGAACGACACCTACAACCTTGCGGCGGCCGAGTTCGGCACGCTGCGCGAGGACTTCCAGGCGGTGCTCGACGCGGCCGGCCACGGCAAGCGCGTCGTCTCGCTGCCCGCCCGCCCCGCCCTGGCGGGACTGCGGCTGCTGGAGCGCAGCCGGCTGTCGCCGGTGTACGGGCGGCTGGTGTACAAGCTGCTCGCCGACTCCTACGTCAGCATCGACAAGGCACGCGAACGGCTCGGCTTCCGTCCCCGGCTGTCCAACCGGGACGCGATCCTGCGCACGTACGCGTGGTGGCGGGAACAACGCGCGACCGGCGCACCGCGCGGCGCGGGCCAGACGAGCCGCGACGCGTGGCGGCAGGGCGCACTGTCCCTGGCGAAAGTCTTCTTCTGAGCTGACCGGGGTAGATCATGCACGTCGTCGAATCGGCAGACGTCCCAGAAAGCCCGCAGCGACCTGAGCCGGCACCGGGCCGGGCGGTGGAGGCCCGCCCCCGCCGCTTGGCGGACCTCGCCGGTCTCATACGCCCTTCGCACGCGGCCAAGGCGATCCTCCTGGTGCCACTGGCGCTCATCGGCGCCTCCCCGTGGACCCTCGCCGAGGTGACCGGGATCATGGAGGCCACGGTGGCGTTCATCCTGGCCTCCGCGGCGGTCTACATCGGCAACGACATCGCCGACCGCCACCGCGACCGCCTGCATCCCGTCAAGCGCCATCGCCCCGTCGCCGCCGGCCGCGTGGGGATCCCGACGGCGTGTCTGTACTGCGCCGTCCTGCTGGCGCTGCTCTTCGTCATCGTCGTCCAGGCGCCGGCGTCGTACCTGCCGCTGCTGGTGTACCTTCCGATCAACGTCGCCTACAGCCGCTTCCTCAAGCACATCCCGCTGGTCGACGTGGGCACGGTGGCGGTCGGCTTCGTCCTGCGCGTCCTGCAGGGGTATGAGGTCACCGGAGGGCGGGTGCCCGCCTGGCTGCTGGTAACGGTGTTCTCGATGTCCCTGCTGCTGCTCATCGGCAAGCGGCGCATGGAACTGCTGGAGACCGGGGCCGTGCACCGGCCGGCCCTTCGCGGCTACTCGATGGAGCTGACCAACTGGCTGCTCCAGATCGCCTCCGTGCTCGCCCTGGTCTCCGGCCTGATGTATCTGCGCGATGAAGGCCCGTTCGGTCCGGAGCACGGACAGACGGCGATGCTGCTGTCCCTCCCATTCGCGCTCTTCGCCCTCTTCCGCTACCTGCAGATCCAGCTGGTGGACGGAGACGGCGGCGACCCGGTCCGCGTCCTGCTGCGCGACCGCGTCATGGTCGCGAACTCGATGTTGTGGGCCGCCACCTTGGGCGTGACGCTCCTGTTCGTCCGCTACCCGTCCCTGGCGGCCGCCGTCCCGTTCTGACAGCGACACTGGAAGGAAGGCAATGGACCTGCGCTTATTGGGACCGGTCGAGGTGACCGCCGAGGACCGCCGCGTGCCGCTGGGGCCGCCCCAGCGGCGCGCGGTGCTGGCCGCCCTGGCGGTCGACGCCAACCACCCTGTTTCGCTGGGGACGCTGATCGAGCGCGTCTGGGATCTTCCGCCCGACCGGGCGATCGACTCGCTGTACGCCCACATCGCCCGCCTGAGGCGGGCGCTCGCGGCGACGCCGGTGTCCATCGAGCGCCGTGGCGGCGGGTACGTGCTGGAGGCCGACCCCGAACGGGTGGACGCCCACAGGTTCGCCCGGCTGGTGAGACGGGCGCAGGCCCACGCCGGCGACGACCTCGTCCAGGCCGCGCTGCTGGGCGAGGCCATGGAGCTGTGGCGCGGGTCGCCGCTGACCGGCATCCCGGGGGACTGGGCCGCCCGCATGCGCTACAGCATGGAGCAGCAGTTCGTCGGCGCGCTGACCGCCTGGGCGCAGGCGCACCTGCGGATGGGACGCGCCGACATGGTGGTCGCCGAGCTCACGCCCCTGGTGCCCCGCCATCCGCTCGCCGAGCCGCTCGCGAGCATGCTGATGCGCGGCCTGTGCGCCCTGGGACGTACCGCGGAGGCGGTGGCCCTGTACGCGCGCCTGCGCGGGTACCTCGCCGACCATCTGGGGATCGAGCCGGGGCCGGAGCTGCGCGCGCTGCACCAGAGCATCCTGTGCGGCGACCACGAGCCGCTGACGCGGACCACCGGGCGGTCCGGGACGCGCGAGCTCCTCCTCGCCCAGGTCACCGGCTGATCGGCTCCATCACGCGCCCGCCCCGGCCGGGGAGTCCGGCCGGGGCGGGCGCGCGCGTGAGCGCCGTCAGGTCGCCGCCTCCCCGGCCGGGGAGGGCAGCATGTGCAGGTCGGTGTCGTAGAGCCGGCGGAACCTGGCCGAGCACAGCCACCGCACGACCCCGGCCGCCACCCCGGAGGCGATCGCCAGGTTCACCAGGAAGTGCACGGCGCCGTAGTAGAGCAGGAACAGCGTGCCGCGTCTGCGCAGCACGAACCGGTACATGCCGAGGTCGGCCACGATGGACACGGCCAGGGCGAGGGCCGGCAGGGCGGCGCCGGCCGGGCCGAGCAGCACCGCCACCGGCACCGCGGCCACCGCCGCCAGCGCGGCGAGGCTGCCGCCGGCCCGGCTGGAGGTCTCGAACCCGCGGGCGAAGCGGCGCCGCTGGGCGTACAGCGGCACCCGGGCGCGCCCGCGCTTGTACAGCTTGCGCAGCAGCTTCGGCAGCCTGTCGTCGTGGTCGTGCCGGGAGCGCACCGCGCTGGTGAGCACCATGTCGTACCGCTGGGTGAGGCGGTGACCGTAGTCGACCTCCTCGGTCTCGCGCAGCTGGGTGTTGAACGGCCCGATCTCGTCGTACACCTTGCGGGGCATGGCGACCAGCGCCGGGAACAGGAACGAGATCGAGCCCTCGGAGCTGGCCGTCCAGTAGTAGTACTGCAGCGCGCGGTACTCCTCGACCAGGCTGTCGCGGATCAGCGGCTCCGGGTCGTGGATGCTGCACACCGCGCCGAGCCCCGGGTCGGCGGCGAGCATGCCCACCGCCACCTCGACGGAGTCGGGGTAGGCGGCCACGTCGGAGTCGACGAACACCAGGATCTCGCCGCGGCTGTGGGCGACGCCGAGGTTGCGCGCGCCCGCCACCCCCATGTTGCGCTCGGTGCGGACCACCCGGACGCCGAGCCGCTCGGCGACCGCGACCGAGTCGTCGGTGCTGCCGTCGTCCACCACCAGCAGCTCGATCGGCCGGTAGGTCTGTTCCAGCATGGCGCGCAGGCAGAGCTCCAGCGAGGTGGCGTAGTTGTAGTTCGGCACGATCACCGAGACCAGGGGAGAGGGATCGGTCATCGCTCACACCCCCACGGGCGCGGACGGCCCGGTCACGTCGTAGGTGTGCCGGAACCGGCTGGACACCGCGCACTGGGCGGCGCCGGCGAACACCGCCACCCCGACGGTGACGTTCACCAGGAAGTGCACCGCGGCGAAGTAGACGGCGAACGGCAGGCCGGCGTAGCGGCGCACGAAGCGGTACATGCCGAGGTCCGACGCGATCGAGCCGAGCAGCAGCCCGATCGGCGCGAGCAGCCAGACCGGCCCGAGCACCACGGGCAGCGGAACGGCGGCCACGGCGAACAGGGCGGCGAGCGCCCCCCACCCGCGGCTGCTGTTGGCCGGGCCGCCGTTGAAGTCCGGGCGGCGCAGGTACAGCGGGATGTGCAGGCGCGCCCGGTGGAAGAACTTCGACAGCACCACGCGCAGCCGGTCGTCGTGGTCGTGCCTGCCCCGGATCCGGTTGTCGAGCACGATCCGGTACCCGAGCTGCGTGACCCGGTGGCCGTACTCGGCGTTCTCGCTGTGCCGCAGCGCCGGGTTGAGCGGCCCCACCTCGTGGAAGACCTCCGCCCGCATGGCGAACAGCGCGGAGTAGATCGTGGTGATGTCGCCCTCGTCGCCGGAGATCCAGTAGTGCAGCTGAAGGCTGCGGTACCGCTCCACCATGCTGTCGGGGATCAGCGGCTCGGGGTCGTAGGTGCCGCACACCACGCCGAGCGTGGGGTCGGAGGTGAGCAGGTCCACCGCGTGCTCGACCACGTCCTCGGCCAGCGCCAGGTCCGAGTCGAGGAAGAACAGCACCTCCCCGCGCGCGTGCCGCACGCCGACGTTGCGCGCCGCGGGCGCGCCGATGTTGGTGTCGGTGACCAGGACCCGCACCCCGTGCCGGTGGGCTATCTCCACCGAGTCGTCGGTGCTGCGGTCATCGACCACGATCACCTCGATGTGGGGATAGCTCTGCCGTTCCAGCGCGCTCAGGCACAGATCCAGCGTGCGGGCGTAGTTGTAGTTGGGCACGATGACCGAGACCAGCGGCCGTCGCTCTTCCATGGTCGATTCCCCCTTGGGGTCCGCGGACGGCATGGCGCCCGTCACCTGGTCCGGCGCAGGAGCATGGGCGCGGCCCGGCCCCTGCCGCTCTGGGTGAAGTCCGAGGTGTTGTTCACCCTCGGGAACGGCTCGTGCGGCACCGGGACGTCGAGGAACTCGCAGAGCGGCTCCCATCCCTCGCTGACGTCGAAGACGAGCAGCCGCTCGGCCGGGATGGCCGCGACGACCCTCTCGGTGTGCGCCCGGAACAGCTCGATGGCGCGCGCGGGCTCGCGGTCGGCCGGCGTGGCGAAGGTTCGCGCGTCGAGGGTGGTGTCCACCATCCTGACGAACGCCGCGAGGTCGGTGCCGAGCAGCCTCGACAGCAGGACGGCCGCTCTGCCCGCCGGCGAGTCCATGCGCCGCCGCTGCATGAACAGCGTCTTGTTCATGCTGGCCACCCAGCGTTCCGGGTCGCGCACGGTCAGGATGACCTTTGCCTTCGGATAGTGCTCGGCGAGCTCGCGCCAGTGGGCGGAGGTCGGCCCGTCCACGCACGACTCGTAGCCGACGAGCAGCTCGTCCCAGTTCACCGGGCGTTCGCCGGCGGCCCTGAGCCAGGGCCTGATCTGCTCGGGATGATCGAACATGTCCACCATGTGGTGGCACGGGCCGAAGCCGAGCCGTTCCAGCGCCGTCTTGAGAGATAGCGTGCCCGTCCGGCCGAAACCGGTGCCGATGACATGCATGGTCGCCTAGTCCTGGGCGGCCAGCAGCTGGGCGGGCTTCTCCAGGCGCGAGAGCGCGAGGCGCTGCACGACGCCCAGCGCGCCGCCGAGGGCGCCGGTGAAGGTGACGGCGAGGTGCACGCCGGAGAAGTAGAGGCCGAACGGGACGCCCCGCTGCGCGAAGGCGAAGCGGTGGGTGCCGCCGTCCAGGGCGATGGCCGCGGCGACCAGGACGGGCGGGACGACCGCGCCGATGCGGCCGGCCGCCATGGGCAGGGCCAGGGACGGGACGGCGGCGAGCAGCAGGACGCCGCCGAGCGCGCGGGCCCTGGAGTCGCCGGGGGTCTCGCCCTTGCGCCAGTCCATCGCGCTGATCCGGGCGCGGCGGAACACCTTGCTCAGGATCGTCCGCACGGTGGCGTCGTGGTCCTTGCGACCCCGCACCGCGTCGGTGAGCTTGACGTCGTAGTGCTCCTTGACCCGGACGCGGTAGTCGGAGGAGACGGTCTCGCGCAGCCGCGGGTCGAACGGGCCTACCTCGGCGAACACCTTGGCGGGCACGGCCAGCACGGCCGCGTGCAGTTCCAGGGTCGGCCGGTGGGCCGGCATCCACCAGCGGTACATCTGCAGCGCGCGGTACTGCGCGGCGAGGCTCTGGGACACCAGCGACTCGGGCAGCAGGATGCCGCCCAGGGCGCCGATCGACGGATCGGCGGCGAGGATGTTCACCGCGTTCTCCACGGCGTCCGGCTCCAGGGCGATGTCGGCGTCGAGGAAGAGCAGCACCTCGCCGGTGGCGTGCTCGGCGCCGAGGTTCCGCGCGGGGGTGGGGCCGCTGTTGACCTTGGTGCGCACCACCTTGGCGCCCATCGAAGCGGCCACCTGCGCCGCGTCCTCGGTGCCGCAGTCGTCCACCACGATCGCCTCGATATTCGGATAAGTCTGGTTGTTCACCGCATCGAGGCACAGGCGTAACACGTCGGACCGGTTGTAGCTGGGAATGATGACCGAGACTAGCGGGCGCTCCCGACTCATGATGTGCTCCAGTGGCTAGAGGCCGTTGTTCGGACAGGTATGTGGGACCTCGCGTCCGATGCACGCTAGCCAGGCGGGCTTGTCCCATTCTTGTCGCGCGTTCCGCGCCGGCCGCGCGCCCTTTCGCAGGGCGGCCGTTGACAAGGAAGCGACAAGAAAGGCTCAGTACGTTCAACGCTGGCCTACTCACCGAGGGGTGCCGATGAGCGACCCGGACGTCGCGATCGAGGAGCAGATCACCGATGCGCCGTCCCAGCCCGACGTGGGCTGGACGACGCGCCTGAGAAGTTTCGTCCGCCCGCGGCGGCGCTGGTGCCTGGGCACCAAGCTGGTCGTGACCGCCTCGGTGGCGTGGTCGGCGTTCGTGGTCTGCCACCTGCTGGCGAGCGGCCGCGCGTCGCTGTGGGCGCCCGTCGACCTGATGCCGCCGCTGCTGTTCCTGGTGGTCCCGGCGCTGCTGATGGTCGTGGCGCCGCTGGCCCGCCCGGTCCGCTGGCGGATCATGTCGCTGCTGGTCGTCACGGGGGTGCTCGGCGCCGGGCTGAGCGGGGTCAACTACGCCACCCTTTGGTACACGCCGCCGCCCGCCCCGCCGGGAGCCATCACGGTGGCCGCCTGGAACACCGAGTTCTGGGACCAGGATTGGCGCACCGCCAAAGGCGACCGGTACTCGCCCGAGTTCTACGACTATCTCCACAAGCTGAACGCCGACGTCTATCTGCTGATGGAATATCTGTACGTCGACACCACGAAGGGCGACATGCTGTCCCAGCGCTGGACGGCCGACCTCGCGCTGCGCATCGACAAGATGGCGGAGCTGCGCCGCGAGTTCCCGGGCTACCACATCGCGGTGTCGGGGGAGCAGATCACGCTCTCGCGGTTCCCGATCGTCGGGCAGCGCGGCCTCGACCTGCGTCCATGGCTGCCGGCCGGCCAGAAGGAGATCCCCGAGGCGTTGCGGCAGTGGCCCGAGGGTTACACGGTCGAGACGCTGCGCACCGACATCGACGTGAACGGAAAGGTCGTCTCCTTCTACGACGCGCAGGTTCTCGCGCCCCCGCTCGAATGGCGGCTGTACAGCGCCGATTCCCGCGGAGCCAACGAGTACAAGATCCTCCGGCGGGAGGCGAGCTACCGGGCGATCCGCGCGGACATCGAGGCCAACCCGAACCCGGTGGTGCTCGGCGGCGACCTGAACACCTCTCCGGCGATGGGGATCCGCCGCCTGCTGCCGGACAGGCTGGTCGATCACACGCCGGCGCTCTCGTCGCTCTACCCGGCGACCTTCGAGGAGGGGTCCGCCGAGCTGTGGCGGATCGACTGGCTGTACACCACCCCGGACGTGACCGTGCACGGCTACGAACTGCCCGGCGCCGCGGGGCTGTCCGACCACCGGGCCCAGCGCGCGGTGTTGTCGGTGAGATGACCAACGAAGGGAACGGACATGCCTGACGGGATGGACTGGCGTGGTGATGTCGCGGTCATCGTGCCGAACTACAACAAGAAGAAGACCCTCCGGGCCTGTCTGGAGTCGGTGTACGCGCAGACGTACGCTCCGGCCGAGGTGATCGTCGTCGACGACGTCAGCACCGACGGCTCGCTCGAGATAGCGCGGGAGTTCCCCTGCACGATCATCGAGCCGCCGCGCAACCAGGGGCCGGCCGGAGCCCGTAACCTCGGGGTGGCGAGCAGTTCCGCCCCCCTGTTGTTCTTCGTGGACTCCGACACGGCGCTGGAGCCGGACGCCGTCGCCAACGCGGTCAAGCTGTACCGGGAGACGCCGGACGCCGGGATGGTCCAGGGCATCTACGCCGCCGAGCCGTTGTACGACGACGGCCCGGTGGAGCGCTACCGGGTCATCTGCGAGCACTACGAGCGCAGCCAGACCACGGCCACGTTCCTGTCGTGCACGCTGATCCCGCGTCACGTCTTCGAGGAGGCGGGGCGGCTGGACGAGCGGCTGCGCGACGGCGAGGACTTCGAGTTCGGCACGCGGGTCCCGGCCCGTTACCGGCTGGTGGTGACCACGTCCGTGGTCACCAAGGCCGACGACGAGGACCGCTTCTGGGGGTGCCTGGTCGAGCGGTTCGTCCGGTCCACCACCCTCCCGGTGATCATGGTCAGGGCGCGGCGGCTGCGCGGGGAGGGCAAGACCGGCTTCCAGCTCAACATGATCGGGACGGGCCAGCACAAGCGTCGCAAACCGCCCGCGCTGTCCTCGGCGTCGGCGACGGCCACCTTCCTCACGCTGCCGCTCGCGCTCCTCAGCCCCTGGCTGCTGGTGGTGCCGGCGCTGACGCTCACGGCGTTCCTGCGGGCGAACGGCAGGTTCATCGGCTTCACCCGCCGATACCGGGGCGCCGGCTTCGCGCTGTGGGTGAGCTGGATGCAGCTGTGCTTCCACACGGCGTTCTTCCTCGGCGCCTGCGTCGGGCTGCTGCGCGTCGCCTACGAGCTGAGCCGCCGGCGGGGAGAGCCGGTCAGAACCGGCCTGTCCCCGGCGCCGTCGGCCGGTGCGCGCGAGTGAGGGGCATCAGGCCTCCCCGGCTGCCGCGTGCGGTGAAACGGACGCTGATCGCGGCGTTCGTGCTGGTCGCCGTGGCCGCGATCGTGGTCACGCTGTCCCGGCTCGACTGGAACGTGGTCGCGGTCCTGTTCGCCCGGCGCGACGCGGGGGAGATGAGCCTGCTGCTGACCGGCGCGTTGCTGGCCAGCACGGCGGGGCTGTCGTTCGGGTTCCTGGCCTGGCGCGCGGTGCTGCTGGAGATCGGCCCGCCGGTGAGCGAGCCACGGGTGGTCCGGATCTTCTTCGTGGGCTTCCTGTCCAAGTACGTGCCGGGCAGAGTGCCCGGCATGCTCGCCATGATGAAGGTGTCCACGGCCAACGGCGTCACCTTCGGGCGGCTGCTGAGCGCGTCGGCGCTCGTCATGAGCCTGGTGCTGCTCAGCGGCTTCACGGTGGGGCTGCTCGCGGGCGTGCAGATGCTGGGCGCGGGGGCGGCGTGGCTGGGGGGCGCCGCCGTGCTGATCGTCGTCGTCCTGGTGCGGCCGCAGCTGATCAACCAGGGCGCGGCGCTGCTGCTGCGGCTGCTGCGCCGGCCCGGGGCGGCCAAGTCCGCCTCGGGCCGCGGGATACGGCTGGCGGTCGCCTGGCAGAGCCTGTCATGGGCGGTCACCGGACTGCACCTGTGGCCGCTGGCCATCGCCATGGGCGCGCCGCCGGCGCGGTCACTGGCGCTGTGCGTCGGCGCGTTCACCCTCGCCACGTCGCTCGGCATCGCGGCCGTCTTCATCCCCGACGGCATCGGCGTCCGCGAGGCGGTGCTGACGGCCGCGCTGACGCTGGTGCTGCCCGCCCCGGCGGCCGCGGTGGTGGCGGTGGCCAGCCGCCTGGTCTCCACGGTCAGCGAGATCGCGCTCGGCGCGGTCGCCCTGGCCGTCGCCGAGTACCTGATCCGCCGCCGGCCGGACGCCCGGAAAGACCAGAAAGACCAGAAGGACCAGGAAGACCGGCAAGAGCAGCAAGACCGGCAAGCCCAGAAGGGCGAGGAAGCCGAGAAAGATCGGGAAGCCCCGTCCCGTCAGGCCGGCCCCGCGCCTACCGATGTCGACCGGCGGACGTCCCGTAGCCCTTCCGTCCCGTAGGCCTTCCGCGGCGCCGTTCACGACCGGGGCCGGCGCCAGGGAAAGCCTGGTCGCCGCCCTGCGGCCGGTGGCGGCGAAGACGTCCGGGAAATGAGAAACCCCAGGCCGGAGGCCTGGGGTTGGAGTGGTGGGCGATACTGGGATTGAACCAGTGGCCTCTACCGTGTCAAGGTAGCGCTCTCCCACTGAGCTAATCGCCCTCGATGAGGAAACCAGAGCGGACGACGGGATTCGAACCCGCGACCCTCACCTTGGCAAGGTGATGCTCTACCAGCTGAGCCACGTCCGCATGCTCACTCGGGCGGTGACGCCTTCGTGATGCCTGTACAACTTTACCGGATCCCGGCGGTGCGAGATCCCGTCGAGGTGGAGACGGGATTTGAACCCGTGTACGCGGCTTTGCAGGCCGCTGCCTCGCCTCTCGGCCACTCCACCAGGATCTTTCCGAGCGGACGACGGGATTCGAACCCGCGACCCTCACCTTGGCAAGGTGATGCTCTACCAGCTGAGCCACGTCCGCGTGACCACGGAGGAAACCGCTCTCCGGGTACGCAGATGACTCTAGCGCGTCCCCGGGGCCCTCGTGCACACTCCACGCGGAACAGGGGAGGGTGCGGGGTGGCGGATCCTGGCCGGCACCAGGCGTTCGACGCGGCGAGATGAGGCTGGATCGAAGGGCTCAAGTGCGTGTCGTTGCCCGAAATCGGGCAAGATTCTTGGCGTGCCGCCGATTTCCTGCGTAAAGTCCTGCCCTGTGTCAACGGCAGTGCAGCATTCCCATGAAGATCTGATCGCACATCTCATCCGCACCACCTCGCTCGGTCCAGGAGAGGCCGCCCGGGTGGTGGCGGAGGTCGTCGCGTACTTCTCCGAGTCCGTCGAAGAGTACGTGCGGCGCCGCCACGGCGAGATGAAGGCGCGCGGGCTCACCAACGAGCAGATCTTCCCCCGCATCGCCGCCGAGCTCTCCTCCCGACCTGTCGTGGCTCCCGAGTTGTCGCTGCGCCAACTGCGCCGCATCGTTTACGGCTAGCGCCAAGGAGATTTATATGTGTGGAATCGTGGCATACGTCGGACCGAAGGACGCGGCGCCGATCTTGCTGGAGGGCCTCCAGCGCCTGGAGTACCGCGGCTACGACTCGGCCGGTCTCGTGGTCGGCAACAAGGGCCTCAAGATGCGCAAGGTCAAGGGCAGGGTCGCCGACCTGGCGGCGGCCGTCCCCGCGCGGTTCAAGGGCGGCCTCGGCATCGGGCACACCCGCTGGGCCACCCACGGCGTGCCCAACGACGTCAACGCCCACCCCCACCTGGACACGGCGCAGCGCGTCGCGGTCGTGCACAACGGCATCATCGAGAACGCCGGGGAACTGCGCGCCAAGCTGGAGGCCGACGGCGCGGTCTTCGTCTCCGAGACCGACACCGAGGTCCTCGCCCACCTCATCGCCCGCACCGTCGAGGACGCCGACACCCTGGAGGAGGCGGTCCGCAAGGCGCTCAAGAGCATCGTCGGCACCTACGGTATCGCCGTGCTGGACGCCCAGCGCGCCGGCGAGATCGTGGTCGCCCGCAACGGCAGCCCGATCGTGCTCGGCATCGGCGAGAAGGAGATGTTCGCCGCCTCCGACGTGGCCGCCCTGATCCGCTACACGCGGCAGGTCGTGCACCTGGAGGACGGCGAGCTGGCCGTGCTCAAGGCCGACGGATTCCGCACCTTCACCATGGACGCCCGCGCCACCTCCAAGGAGCCGCTGACCGTCGACTGGGACGCCGGCCACTACGACACCGGCGGCTACGAGCACTACCTGCTCAAGGAGATCTCCGACCAGCCCGAGTCGGTGGCCCGCACGCTGAGCGGCCGGCTGGACGGCCGGTTCAACATCGCCCACCTGGGCGGGCTGAACCTCGACGCCCGCGAGACCCGCGCGTTCCGCCGCGTGAAGATCATCGGTTGCGGCTCGGCGTACTACGCCGGGCAGATCGGCGCCCAGCTCATCGAAGAGCTGGCCCGCATCCCCGCCGACGCCGAACCGGCCTCGGAGTTCCGCTACCGCAGCCCCGTGGTCGAGCACGACACGCTGTACGTCGCGGTCAGCCAGTCGGGGGAGACCTACGACACCCTGGCCGCCGTGCAGGAGCTCAAGCGCAAGGGCGGCCGGGTGCTCGGCGTGGTCAACGCGGTCGGCAGCGCCATCGCCCGCGAGGTGGACGGCGGCGTCTACCTGCACGCCGGGCCCGAGGTGTCCGTCGCCTCCACCAAGGCCTTCACCTCCACCGCCGTGGCGTTCGCGCTGATCGCCCTGCACTTCGGCCGGGTGCACGACCTGTCGCCCGCCGACGGGCGGCGCATCGTCGAGGGCCTGAAGCGGCTGCCCGACCAGATCGCCGAGATCGTCAAGCAGAACGAGGCCATCGAGGCGCTGGCCCGCAAGTACGCCCCCCACCCGAGCATGATGTTCGTCGGCCGGGTGCGCGGCTACCCGGTGGCCCGCGAGGGCGCCCAGAAGCTCAAGGAGGTCTCGTACGTGCACGCCGAGGCCTACCCGGCGAGCGAGCTCAAGCACGGTCCGCTTGCCCTCATCGGCCCCGACATGCCGACCGTCGCGATCGTCCCCGACGACGAGCTGCTCGACAAGAACCTCACCACGCTGGGCGAGATCCGCGCCCGGGGCGGCAAGGTGCTGATGGTCGGCCACCGCGTGCCGGACGTCAAGCTGGCCGAGGACGTCATCGTGGTGCCCAAGAACGAGATCGAGCTGGACCCCATCCTGCTCGGCATCCCCCTGCAGCTGTTCGCCTACCACGCCGCCGTGGCCCTCGAACGCGACGTGGACAAGCCGCGCAACCTCGCCAAGAGCGTCACGGTCGAGTAGCCCGCCGTCCCCGCGCGGCGTCCGTCCAGTGCGGGCGCCGCGTGCGGCATTTCGGACATCTAGGCATGAGTCGTAGAGTTTCCGAGTGAGCAATATGGAGCGGGATCCGCACGAGACCGTGTGCGGAGGCCAGGACGGCGCCGCCGAGGGTCCGGTGCGCGAGCTGCTGATCGGCCGGGACGTGGTCCTCGGCGGCACGCGCGGCATGAAGGTGACCAGGACCCTCCCCGGCCGCGACCGCCGGATGGTCGGCGCCTGGTGCTTCCTGGACGACTACGGCCCCGAGCCGGCGACCATGAGCGTCGGCCCCCACCCGCACACCGGCCTGCAGACGGTGACCTGGCTCATCGAGGGCCAGGTGCTCCACCGCGACAGCCTCGGCAGCGAGCAGCTCATCAGCCCCGGCCAGCTGAACATCATGACGGCCGGCCGCGCGATCTCGCACGCCGAGGAGTCCGTGGTCCCGGGCACCATGATCCACGGCGTGCAGCTGTGGGTGGCCCTGCCGGAGGCGTCCCGCGCCACAGACCCGGCCTTCGAGCACCACGCGGCCCTGCCGGTGCTCACCTCGTCCGGCGTGACGGTGACCGTCATCGCCGGCGAGCTCGCCGGCCTCGCCTCGCCGGCCGGCGTCCACAGCCCTCTGGTCGGCGCCGAGCTGGCGTTCGGCGAGCAGGCGAGCATCACCTTGCCGCTGCGCCCCGACTTCGAGTACGCGGTGCTGGCCCTGTCCGGCGACCTCGACGCCGACGGCGTGCATCTCGCTCCCGGGCCGCTGCTGTACCTCGGCAGCGGCCGCTCGGAGCTCGTCCTCACCTCCCGCGGGGCGGCCCGCGCGCTGCTGCTCGGCGGCGAGCCGTTCGAGGAGGAGATCGTCATGTGGTGGAACTTCGTCGGCCGCGGCCACGAGGAGATCGAGCGCTTCCGCAAGGAATGGGAGGAGGGCACCGCGTTCGGAACCGTCGCCGGCACCGCCCTCCCGCGCATCCCCGCGCCGATCATGCCCGGCACCCGGCTGAAGCCCCGGGGCCGCCGCAGGTGAGAGCCGGTCCCTGACGGACACGCCGGGCGTGTCCTTGTTGTGCGGGATTGTTTACCTGCCGGGAACGCGGGCATGAAACTCGCCACTGTAAGCGCTTCCATCAACCCCCTACGCTCGTCCCGTCGAGTGGAAGCGCTTACATCGCAGGAGGTCGGATGGACGGGCCAGACGCCCCGGTGCCGGGCGGCGTGACGATCTACGAGGTCGCGCAGCGCGCGGGGGTGTCGATCGCCACGGTCTCGCGGGCGCTGCGGGGGACCGGCCCGGTGGCGGACGCCACCCGCGAGAGGGTCCTGCGCGCGGTCGAAGAGCTGCGTTTCACGCCGAGCCGCGCCGGAGTGAGCCTCGCGGAGGGCCGGCACGCCGCCAACGGCATCGTCTTCCCCAACCTCTCGGGGCCGTACTTCGCCGAGGTGCTCATCGGCTACGAGGAGGTCGCCTCCGAACTCGGCCGGTCGGTCGTCATCCTGTCCGCCAAGGGGCGCGGCTCGGTCCGCGACCTGGTGCGCGAGCTGGCCGGACGGGTCGACGGCCTGGCCGTGTTCGGCAGCACCGTGCCCGGCGACGTCGTCGACGAGCTGCTCGCCTCGGGCCTGCCGCTGGTGCTCATCTCGCACGCCCGCCGGCCGGGCGCGGTGACCCTGCGCAGCGAGAACGCCGCCCCCGCGCGGGAGCTGGCCGCGCACCTGCTCGGCCACGGCCACCGCCGCTTCGCCTTCCTCGGCGCGCCGTACACGACGGGCGACGACGTGGACGAGCGCTGGCAGGGCGTGCGCGACGTCCTCGGCGAGGCGGTCGAGCCGGTGGCGACGGCCGAGTACACCGTCGATGCCGGGTACGAGGCCGCGCTGCGGCTGCTGGACGGCGGGCGGCGGCCCGAGGCGGTTATCTGCTCCGACGACGAGGTGGCCCTCGGGGTGATCCTGGCCGCCGAGAAGCTGGGGCTGTCCGTGCCGCACGACGTCGCCGTGACGGGATGGGACGACATCATGGCCGCCCGCCACGCCCGGCCCGCGCTGACCACCGTGCGGCAGCCGATGCGCGAGCTCGGAGCCCAGGCCGCCCGCGCGCTGGACCGGCTGATCGCCGGCGTGGAAGCCGAACCGGGCCACCGCACCCTCGACACCGAGCTGATCATCCGCGGCAGCTGCGGGCCGCACCCCCAGGGAGGTCACTGAGTTGACGGCGTACACGACCACGGCACATGGCACGAAATTCCACAAGACAGCAGCACACGGTACGAATTCCCGCAAGACGGCGGCACGCGGGACGGCGTCCCGCCACCGGAGCGGCGGCGCCGGAACCCCGCGCGGCAGGCGGGCCCTTACCGGGCTGCTGGCCGCCACCCTGCTCGTCCTGCCCGCCTGCGGACGCGGCACCGGCGGCGCGGCCGAGAAGCCCAAGGACGTCAACACCGCGGCCAAGGTGACCGGCTCGCTCGCGGTGTGGGCCATGGGTTCGGAGGGCGAGGCGCTCGCCGCGTTCGCCAAGCGGTTCGAGCAGGCCAACCCCGGGGTCACGGTGACGGTCACGCCCATCGGCTGGGACGTGGCCCACGACAAGATCACCGCCTCGATCGCCGCCCGCGCCACCCCCGACGTCAGCATGATCGGCTCGACCTGGATGGGCGAGCTCGCCAAGACCGGCGCGGTGGACCCCACCCCGTCCAACCTGATCGACGAGGCGGCGTTCTTCCCCAGCGCCTGGGACACCGTGGAGGTGAACGGCACGGCGTGGGGCGTGCCGTGGTACGTGGAGACCCGCGTGCTGTACTACCGCAAGGACCTCGCGGCCAAGGCGGGCCTCACCCCGCCCGCCACGTGGGAGGAGACCAAGGCCTTCGCCAAGGGCCTGCGCGAGGCCGGCGCGACACAGGGCATGAACCTCAACTACACCGTGGGCTCCTGGCAGGAGATCCTCCCGCTGGTCTGGCAGCAGGGCGGCTCCATCATCGGGTCCGACGGCAAGTGGACCTTCGACACCCCCGAGATGGTCAGGGCCCTGGAGCGGCAGCGGTCCTACTTCACGGAGGGCCTGGCCTCCAGCAAGGTCGACCCGGCGTCGTTCCCCGCGAGCTTCTTCAAGGGCAAGGTCGGCGCGTACTTCTCCGGCCCGTGGATGATCGCCGCCATGGAGAAGGACGGCGGCCCCGGCTTCGCAGGGAAGTTCGACGTCGCCCCCTACCCCAAGGGCGGCGCGGGCGGCACCAGCTTCATCGGCGGCAGCGACCTGGTGGTCTTCAAGGAGTCCGGGAACAGGGACGCCGCCTGGCGGTTCGTCCAGTGGCTCAGCGAGCCGGCCACCCAGGCGGCCTGGTTCGAGACGGTCAAGGACCTGCCCGCCGTCCAGGCCGCGTGGCAGCGCCCCGAGCTGACCGCCGACAAGCGCGTCGCCGTGTTCGGCGAGCAGCTCAAGGACGCCAAGACGCCCCCGCCGTTCCCGACCTGGGACCAGATCTCCAAGGTGATCGACCAGCAGGTGGAGAAGGTCGTCCTCGGCCGGTCGGCCCCGAAGGACGCGGCCAAGGCGGTCCAGGCGCAGGCCGACGCGGTCGGCACCGGCCTGTGATGGCCGCCCTCGCCTCCGGCCTGGCGGCCGGCGACCGGCGCGACCGCCGCGAGCGGCGCGGCGCGGACCCGGGCCTCGGCGCGCCCGCCCGCCCGCGCGCCGGCCGTGGCCGTGGGGCGGCGGCGTCCGGCCCGCCGGGGAAGACCGCCCGGGCGTGGCTGTTCTCCTCGCCGTTCCTCGCGGTGTTCGCCCTGATGTACGCGCTGCCGCTGCTCGCGGGGCTGGTCATGGGCTTCACCGACATGCGCAGCACCGACGTGCGCGACCCGTTCGCGGTGAACTTCGTGGGCCTGCGCAACTTCGAGCGCCTGTTCCAGGACGAGACCATGCGCAGGGCGGCGGCCAACACGCTGTTCTTCGTGGTCACCACCACGCCGCTGACCATCGCGATGGGCCTGGGCGCGGCCGTTCTGCTGAACTCGGGCATCACCCGGCTGCGCACCTTCTTCCGGCTCGGCTACTACCTGCCCTACGTCACCAGCATCATCGGCGTCGCCGTGGCCTGGCGGCTGCTGCTGGACCCCCAGGCCGGCCTGGTCAACAACCTGCTCGGCGCCGTGGGCGTGGACGGCCCCGCCTGGCTGCTCGACGAGCGCACGGCGCTGCCCGCTCTGGTCGTCATGACGGCGTGGCGCAACTTCGGCTTCGACATGGTGGTCTTCCTGGCCGCGCTGCAGGGCGTGCCGAAGGAGCTGTACGAGGCGGCCGACGTGGACGGCGCCGGCGCGTGGGCGAGGTTCCGGCGCATCACGGTGCCGATGCTGCGCCCCGCCCTGCTGTTCTGCGGGGTCTACAGCGCCGCCGGGTTCATGCAGTTCCTGGAGGAGCCGCTGGTGATGACCAGGGGAGGGCCGCTCAACTCGACGATGTCGGCCTCGCTCGCCATCTTCGACCAGTTCGGCTTCGGCGACTACGGCTACGGCGCGGCGGCGGCGACCGTGCTGTTCACCGTCATCGCCGCGTTCTCGTTCGCCCAGTTCCGATGGCTGCGGCCCGGGAGGTGAGGAGCGTGACCGTGAAGCGAGCACGCGTCGCGGCGCTGTACGCCGCGCTCACGATCGGGCTGGCCGCCGTCGCCGGCCCGTTCCTGTGGACCCTGCTCGGCTCGTTCAAGTCCGACACCGAGCTGCGGCGGGACCCGCCCACCTTCCTGCCCGTCCAGTGGATCGGCGACAACTACGCCGCGCTGTTCGAGCGGATGGACGTCGTCAGGGTGACCGCCAACAGCGTCATCGTCGCGGCCGTCGTCGTCACCGCCAACCTGCTGTTCTGCTCGATGGTCGCCTACGCGCTCACCAAACTGCGCTTCTCCGGCGGGCGCGTCGTCTTCGGCCTGGTGCTGCTGCAGATGATGGTGCCGGGCATCGTGCTGCTCATCCCGCAGTTCGTGACGGTCGCGAGCCTGAACCTGGCCGACACCTACGCGGGCATCGTGCTCCCCGGGCTGGTCACACCGCTCGGGGTCTTCATGATGCGGCAGTTCATGGGCGAGATCCCCGACGAGCTCGTGCACGCCGCCCGCGTCGACGGCGCGGGGGAGTTCCGCATCTTCTTCCGCGTCGTGATGCCGCTGTGCAGGCCGGTGCTCGCCACGCTCGGCCTGATCACCTTCATGACCTCCTGGAACGGCTTCATCTGGCCGGCGGTGGTCGCCCAGCGAAAGGAGATGTACACCCTGCCCGTCGCGCTGGCCGGCCTGTCGGGCCGCGAGACCGTGCACTACGGGCTGCTGCTGGCCGGGGTCGTCGTCGTCATCGCCCCCGTCCTGCTGCTCTTCGTCTTCCTCCAGCGCTACTTCGTCCAGGGCGTGGCCACGGCCGGGCTCAGATGACCCCCCGCCCGATCAGTCCAGCGATCTGAGGTGCCCATGCGCAAGTCAGTCCTCACCTGCACACTCGTCCTCGCCCTGGCCGCCGGGACGGGCACCGCGTCCGCCGCCGGGGCGGACTCGCGCACGGCGGTGCTCCGCCGGTACGCCGCCGACACCTGGCGGTCCATGACGGCGATGGTCGACCCCGGCACGGGGCTGCCGGCCGACAAGGTGTCCGGCGACCTGTCGGCCCGCGCCAAGGTGACCTCGCCGACCAACGCCGGCACGTACCTGTGGAGCACGCTCGCCGCCCGGGACCTGCGGCTGATCGACCGCCGCCAGGCCGCCGCCCGCGTCGGCCGGGTGCTGGACGCGCTCGGCCGGCTCGACCACGACGCCGCCACCGGGCTGTACTACAACTGGTACGACCCGGCGACGCTCCAGGTGGTGCGCACCTGGCCCGACACCGGCGACCCCGTCCGGCCCTTCGTGTCCAGCGTCGACAACGCCTGGCTGGCCACCGCGCTGACGATGGTACGCAACGGGGTGCCCGAGCAGGCGGCCAAGGCCGGCGGCCTGCTGTCGCGCATGGACTTCACCGCCTTCTACGACCCGCAGGCCCGGGCCGACGCCGGGACCGGGCTGATGACCGGCGGCTACTGGCCGCAGCGGCCGGAGGGCTGCTCCCAGGAGACCGACTACGCGGGCACCGGCACGACGGTGTACTCCACCTGCCACCGTTACGGCGCCATGTCCGAGACGCGCATCGTCAGCTACGTCGCCATCGCCCTCGGCCAGGTGCCCGCCACCCACTACTTCGGCCTGTGGCGCACCTTCCCCGACACCTGCGACTGGGGCTGGGCCGACCAGAAGCCCCAGGGCGCCTGGCGCACGTACCAGGGCATCAAGGTCTTCGAGGGCACCTACGGCTATCGCGGCATGCGGTACGTCCCCACCTGGGGCGGCAGCATGTTCGAGGCGCTGATGGCCGACCTGGTGGTCCCGGAGGAGAGGTGGGGCGCGCGGAACTGGGGCCGCAACCACCCCGTCCACGTCGCCGCGCAGATCGAGCACGGCCTGAACGAGGCGAAGTACGGCTACTGGGGCTTCTCGCCGTCCGACGACCCCGCCGGCGGCTACCGCGAGTACGGGGTGGACCCCCTCGGCATGGACACCGACGGCTACACCTCCGACGAGGAGCGCACCTCCACCGACCCGGGATTCGGCGACTGCCGGCCCGCCAAGCCCGAACCGGACCACTACGGGGACGGCGTGGTGACGCCGCACGCGTCCTTCCTCGCGCTGCGGTACGCGGGGGACAAGGCGCTGGACAACCTCGCGCGGCTGCGGGCCGGCTTCGACTCCTACGGCCCCGGCGGCTTCTACGACGCGGTGGCGGTGCGCAGCGGCAGGGTCGCCAAGGAGTACCTGGCCCTCGACCAGGGGATGATCATGGGCGCTCTCGGCAACGCCCTCGCGGACGACGCCCTGCGCCGCTACTTCACCCCCGGCGGGGCGGAATGGCGCCTCAAGCCCGTCCTCGGCCTGGAGGAGTGGGCCTCCCGCCTGCGCTGACCCCGCCCACAGCCCGTCCCCGGCCGCCCGCGTCCCGCCCGGGCCGCCGCCCGCGCCCGACGCGACGGGCCACCGGCAACAACGTGACCACCGGCGACGACGGAACCGGCGAACCACCATCGATCGGGGAGAAGACGACATGACCGACTCCGCCCGCACCGACTGGCGAGAGCGCATCTACCGGAGCTCCGGCGACGCGGCCGAGGCCGCCGGCGTCGCGCCCATGACGCCGGACGTGCCGCGAGGGCTGCGCGCCTACGCGGGCGCCGGGCACGTCACGCTGGAGTGGGAGCCGGTCGAGGGAGCGATCGGCTACGTCGTCCGCCGGGGCGAGGATCCCGGTGGACCCTTCGCCGACGTCAAACCGCCCCACGTGGACGTCGCCGGCGTGCCCGCCGCCCGGTACGTCGACACGGCCCTGACGCCCGGCCGGGCCGTCCACTATGTCGTGGCCGCCCTCGGATCGACGGACGTCCTCGGCGCCTTCACCACCTCCGTCCCAGCGACCCCACACAACGGCCGCGACCGGGTCGTCGCCGTCCAGGCCGCCGCCGTCGAGATCGACGCTGTCCGGGGTGACGCTGTCGGCGCCGACGCTGTCCGAGCCGATGCCGTCGAGGCCGACGCTGTCCGGGCCGTCGCCATCCGGGTCGACGCCGCTCGCGTCACCCGGCCGCTGCCCAGGCCCTGGCGGGAGATGATCGGCTCTGAGCACCTGTCGCACTTGCTGAGCGCGGAGGAGACCGGCGGCCGTCCTATCGGCCCCGAGCTGGCCGAGGCGCTGCGGCTCGCGCACGAAGAGCTCGGCGTGCGCGCCGTGCGCGCGCACGCCATACTCGGCGACGACCTCGGTGTCTACCGGGAGGTGGACGGCGCGCCGGTGCACGACTTCACCGGCGTGGACCGGGTCTACGACACGCTGACCGGCCTCGGGCTGCGGCCGGTCGTCGAGCTCGGCTTCATGCCGCGCGACCTGGCCGCCGACCCGGCCAAGACCGTGTTCGACTACCGGGCGATCATCTCGCCGCCCAAGGACTACGACCGCTGGGGCGACCTGGTGCACGACCTGGTTCGTCATCTGGCTGACCGCTACGGCCTGCGCGAGCTGGTCGAGGAATGGTCCTTCGAGGTGTGGAACGAGGCCAACCTGGAGGTCTTCTGGAGCGGCACCCCACAGGAGTACCTCCGGCTGTACGACGTCACCGCGGCGGCGGTGAAGAGCGTGCACCCCCGCCTGCGCGTCGGCGGCCCCGCCAGCGCCGCGAATGGCTGGGTCGAGGAGCTCATCGCCCACACCGCCCGCTCGGGCGCGCCGCTCGACTTCCTCTCCACCCACACCTACGGCAACGCGCCCCTGGACTGGCGGCCGGTCCTGGCCAGGTACGGCAAGGAGGGCACCCCGATCTGGTGGACCGAGTGGGGCCCTACACCGACGCACTTCCACGGCGTCGGAGACGGCCCGTTCGGCGCGGCGTTCGTCCTGCACGGGATGCGCTCGGTGGCGGGCAGGGTCGAGGCGCTGTCGCACTGGGTGGCCTCGGACCACTTCGAGGAGCTCGGCCGGCCGCCGCGCCTGTTCCACGGCGGGTTCGGCCTGCTCACGATCGGCAACCTGCGCAAACCGCGCTACCTCGCCCTGGTCCTCGCCCAGCGGCTGGGCGACCACGAGCTCGCCGTGGACTTCACCGGGGACGTGGCCGGCGTGGAGGCTTGGGCGGCCCGGCACGACGACGGCAGGGTGGGCGTCCTGCTGTGGAACGGCACCCTCGACCACACCAAGGCCGGCGGCGCCCCCCTCCTCGGCCGCCGGGTCACCCTCACCCTCACCGGCCTCGCCGACGTCCCGCACGTGCTGACCCACCACCGCATCGACGAGGACCACTCCAACATCGAGGCCGCCTGGACCGCCATGGGCGGCGGCGACTGGCCGGCCCCCGACCAGTGGCCCACCCTCCACACCCGGAACACCCTCGACGAACTCCACCCCCCGACCCCCGCCCACCCCCAAGCCGGCACCCTCACCGTCACCTTCGACCTCCCCATGCCCGCCATCTCCTACCTGGAGGCCCGCCCCGCTTGACGCGAGAAGTAGCGGGCAGCGTCGGAACGCGAAGTGCCGGGAGTACGGTCCATCGTCGTTGTGGCCGGGCCCGGCCCTGGCTCGTACCCGGTCACCGCCGACCCCCATGGCATCTCATGGCCACCCCGGGAAGCAGGTGTCCTCACCCGTGCCTCCGTCGCGCGGGAGCCGGCGGGGGAGCAGCATGGAACAGCAGTGAGGACGATGAGCATCCGCCCGCGATGAAGGTCATGACCGCCGAACTACGCCGATCACATGGTCACCTTCGGGTGCGCGCCGTCCGCGACTCGGCTATTCTTTCGGCGTTCGAGTGACTTAAGTTACATCTGAGGCACACGAGGCTCGCGATCACTGCGCGCCTCGTGTTTTTTGTGGCCAGATCTTCTCCTGTCCGCCCGCTCTTCCCAACTGTTCAGACTGCCCTTCCCCAATGTTCAGACTGCCAACGGCGAGTGCCGTCACACAGATCGACCCCCATGCCGTTGGCTGTGAGGCGGCAGTTCGAAATGGGGGAGGACGCACGGCCATCGGGACCAGAACCGGACGCCGCCCGGGCGCCGGTCGTCGAGGGCCCTGCCGCGGCTCATACTCAGGTCGATCCACCATGGTGAACTTCCGCCTGGTCTGGCGGGCGTCGGCTCTCTCCATGGCGGCCTACCGCATGCTGGGCGTCGTCTACCCGCTACTGGCGCTGCAGGTCACCGGGTCCGCCGGGGTTGCCGGATGGGTGGCTTTCGCCTGGACCATCCCGGGTGTCGTGCTGTACATCCCCGCCGGCGTCCTCGTGGATCGGTGGCCACCCCGCGTCACCATGATCGGCGGCGAGGCGCTCCGCGCTGTCACCGCCGCTGTTGTCTGCCTGATCCTCCTGGTGGGCGCCGTCCCCGTGTGGGTCCTCGTGGTCGCCGCCGTGGTCGAGGGCGCCTGCTGGGTCTTCCAGAGCAGCGCCGAGACCGTGCTCGTCCCCTCGCTGGTCGAGCGCAGGCAGCTCAACGGCGCCTACGCCCGCACCGAGACCAGCACGCACATGGCGGTGATCCTGGGCAGGACGCTCGGGGGCGCGCTGCTGGCGCCTTGGCCCGCCGTTCCCCTCGGCCTCGCCGCGGTGTGCTTCGGAGTGTCCTCGGCCATGGTCAGGCGAGTTCCCGAAGATGTTCCGCGCGAAGCGAGGCGGCGGAGGTTCGTCGTCGAACTGCTCACCGGCGTGCGAGAGCTCGGCCGTCATCCCTTTCTGAGGGACGCCATGGTCGTGACCGTGCTCAACAACCTGGTCGCGAACATTCTCATCATGGTCTACCTGGTGGGCTCGGAAAGGTCCTACTGGGAGGTCGGTCTGGTCGTCGCCGCCGGCGGGCTGGGCGGGGCGCTCGGGGCCGGCCTCACCATCCGCCTCGCCCGTGAGAGCCTCACCCTGCGGCACCAGATGATGGTGCTGGTGGCCGCGGCGGCCGTCGCCTCCGTCGGACACCCGGTGTTGTTCGGGCTCGCGACCTTCGTGATCGGATTCTCCGGCGCCGTCACGAACGTCGCCGTCCGCACTTTCGAGGCCGAGCACATCGACTCCGGCAACCTCGCCAAGGTCGCCGGAGTGTCGAGATTCGCCGCGCGCTGCGCCGTCAGCGCGGCCGGCTCCATCGGCGGCGCGCTGGTGGTGGTCTTCGGGTTCGCGGGCGCCGTCCGCGCTCTGGGGTACTTCATCGTGGCCGCCACCGTGGTTCTCGGGCTGATCTGGTGGTACAGGGAACTGCGCGCCCGGCTGCTCCTCGCCGTGGTCGCCGTCACCGTGATGCTCAAGGACGCCGAGCCCAGGAGCCTCAGCTGAGGATCTCGGTGAGGTGCGGGGGCAGTTTCGGGTTTCGTGCCTCTTTCGCTCGCGCGGCCAACGACGCTGCCTGCGCGGAATCGCCCGCGATCTGCTTGACCCGGGCGGCGTAGAACAGGATCGGTCCGTGGCCCGCCGCCTCGTACAGCACCTCGTCGATCTCCGCCACGGCCTGGTGAACCTCGCCGCCGTCCGCCAGGGCGTACGCGCGAGCGGCTCGTGCCGACGGCCACTGCAATGGCTTCACGTACGCGAAATCGCGCAGCGCGGCCGCGGTCCGTCCGAGGCCGGCGAGGATCTCGCCGCGCGCCTGGCGGGCGGCCGTTGAGCCGCTCTCGCCGATCACCTCGTCGAGCAGGCCGCAGGCCGTCTCCGGCCGGCCGCCGTGCCACCAGGCCCAGGCCAGATCGGTCAGAATGCCCGTGTCGCCGGGCGCCCTGCCGCGCGCGGCCTCCAGCTCCTCCATGGCCTCGGTCGCGCGTCCCTGCGCGAGCATGAAGCGGCCGATGCCCGCGAGAAGGCGGCCGACGGCCGCGGTGGCGTTGACGGTGTCGAACAGCCGCGCCGCCTTCCTGTAGTGGGCGACCGCCCGGCCGAGGTCTCCGTCCTCGTCGGCCACGTTGCCGAGGAAGGTCTCGGCCTCGCCCTGGAGGCGGGCGTCACCGCCGCGCTTGAGCGCCTCTTCCACGAGTCGCACCGCCATGCCGAGATCGCCGTCCTTCAGCGGCGGCTCCGCGGCGCGCAGGCCTTCGCGCAGGGAGGCGGGGCGGCCGTCCTCAGGGACGACGCGGTGGCCGCCTCGCCTGATGGGATCCATGAGCCGGTCGTGCGAGAGCACGCACCGCCTTGGCGTCGTTTCATGGTCGACGCGCAGAAGGTACCGGTCGACGAGCGCCCTGACCACGACGTTCTCCATCCCGGCGGCCGTCCCCCTGCCTCGGCGGGCGGTCCTGCGGTCATCGGCTTCTGGGGTGAAGTTCTGCTGGAGCCACAGGCGCAACCCCACGGCGTCGCCGTCGTAGTAGTCGCGGGCCACCTCCTCGATCACCCGGTCGCAGAAGGCGGCCAGTGATTCGTCGGCGTTCGCGAAACGACGCACGTGGTCGCCGGTGATCACGCTGACATCAGCGGGCAGGGCCTGCCACATCGCCGAGCACACCACCTGCAGATGGACGGGCTCCACGACCTTCGTGTCGACCTCCACCTGGCCTGCGCCCGCCCGGCCCACGCGCACCATGCGCAGGTCGTCCACCAGGGCGCGCGCGGCGCCGTCGGCGAACCACCGTCCGGTGCCTCGCAGCGGACCCTCGGCCGCCTGGACGGCCGCCTCAGGTTCCAGCGCGTCCAGCGCGTACTTGGTGAAGTCGGTGTCCGCCAGCTCCTTCCTGCGCTCCCACAGCGCGTCGAAGTGGTCGTCGCGGACCGAGATGAGCAGCCGCAGGTAAGGATCGTCCCTCAGCGCCTGCGCGAGCTGCCCGAAGAACCACTCCCGATAGGGCGGGCGGTGCGCGAACTGATCGAACAGCTCTTCCGCCTGGTCGATGGCGAGCATCGTGAGGGACGGGTCGCCGTAGGGTTCGGAGCGTTTCGGCAGGGCGCCGAGAAAGGCCGGGATCGTCTCGGCGACCAGCCGGGCCGGGGTCTCATCGGGCGACCAGGATGACAGCAGCGCGAAGACGAGCGGGTTGTGGTAAGGAGTCTTGGCGGTGGGTTGGGTGGAGACGCGGGACACCCGGCCGGTCGGCAGCACGCGCATGATCGTCTCGTCCAGCAAGGGCATGATGCCCGCCTGGATGAGGGAGGTCTTGCCGACGCCGGAAGGCCCGTGCAGGATCGTCAGGCGCCGGGCCTGCCACAGGTCGCACACCTGGCGCGACTCGCGTGAGCGCCCGAAGAAGCGCCCGTCGTTCTGTCTGCGGAAGGGGCGGAGCCCGATGTACGGCTCGTGCGCCGCCGCTCCCGGGGCGGTGGGCGTCACAGTTCCCACTCCATCCGCTGCCGTAGCTGCTCGCAGAACTCCTGTGCCGACCCCCAGAAGATGTAGATCTGCCATCTCTCAAGATACTTGGACAAGTACAGCCGGGCGTTGTGCTCGGCGTCGCGCCGCCTGCCGTGCCCGTCGGGGGTGAGCTGGACGCTGAGGTGGCTGCGGCGGTTGATGCCCGGCACGGCGCGCAGCAGGCCGTTGAACAGCACGCGGAAGGTCCAGTCCCTGAGGCTGTAGCCGATGAAGAGCAGCGGCCGGGTCGTCAGTGCCCTCAGCACCGAGGGCGGAAGGACGCGCTCGTCATTGCCCGGGGTGGTCACCAGGTTGGTGACGAACTCGAGGTAGTCGTCCTCGGTGACGACGATGGACGCGGGGTGCTCCAACCGGCCGTGCAGGTGATAGACGAGAGGGGCCTCCGGCTGCGGATCGTAGCCGGCCTCGTCGAGGAAGAGTTTCCGCGAGTATTCGACGTCCGGGTGCCAGGGGCACATCGCGGCGTTGGGGCTTTTCCCGGCCGCCCTCAGCGCCTGGACGATGTTGTCGTCGTAGTTGGTGGTGATGTACACCCGCAAAGGGAACTCGGCGAGCAGCGTGTGCGGATCCAAGAGGTCGCCGCGGTCGGGCGGCCCCACCCGGCGTGACTGCGCGAGCAACTCGTCGCAGAGCCGCCTTTTGACGTGGACGGCGTCGTTGTTGGCCTTGAGCACGGCGAACTGCGTCACCCGTGCCAGGTCGCGGTCGTCGTCGAACGGGTAGGCGTGCTCGTCGGCCCATTTCTCGGCGATGCTCCCGGCGGTCGGGAGCGCGCGCACGCTTGCTCCGGCGCCGAGGAACGGCGTGCAGTCGCCGTCGCGCAACTGGCCGATGAGCCGCTTCCACCCATCCTCGTCCATCGCCGGCCTCCTGCCATGCGCGGTGTTCCCCGCACGGACGAAGGCCGGGCGCCGCGGTCGCCGCACCCGGCCTGCGGACAGGACGGGGGATAACGTCACATGCACCTTTCAGCGGGACCAGGCCGACGGCGGCGAGCCGATCGGTCAGATGGAACTGTCGAAACCCGCCGTAGGCGGAGCGTCGGCGGGATCGAGGATCATGTCCCTCAGAAGTCTGTGCAGGACAACATTATCGATGCACCCGAGATCTTTCAGGCTGATCTGGGTGACGTCGACAAGACCGTTCGAGGACGTCATACGGGCTCCTCTGCTGCGATACGCGACGGCGGGACATTCAGTTCCACCGATCATGACCTCGCGAATTTCGGCCGTCCGATTCACCGCATCGAACTGTGCGTGGTGAACACGTGCGACCGGAAACGGCGGTGCGTCCTTAGTGCTGCAGACAAATGCCGGCCAGTGCAATTCTGTTATGCCCGGCCCGGCGAATCAACCTTTAGAATGACGTCGAAGCCGTGATCTCTTCATACGGAGGCGGCCGATGACGGAGACTTCACACGCCGCGCACACGGTGCCCGACCGCAGGCCCGAGGTCTGGGAACGTGTACCGCGCCGCAACAAGCATTTCACCGGCCGTGAGGATCTTCTCCGGGCGGTCCGGCAGGAACTGCTGGAGAAGCGGTCGGTCACCGCGGTCGTTCCCCAGCCGCGGGCCCTGCACGGCCTGGGCGGCGTCGGGAAGACCCAGCTCGCCGTCGAGTACGCCTACCGCTACCAGTCGCACTACGACCTCGTGTGGTGGATCTCCGCGGACCAGAGGGTGCTGGTGCCGTCCTCGCTCGCGGCCATGGCGCCGTACCTGGGGCTGCCGCCGGCGGCGGCCACCGGCGTGGACGAGGCGGCGGAAGCCGTTCGAAGGGCGCTCGAGCGCGGTGTGCCCTACCGGCGCTGGCTGCTCGTCTTCGACAACGCGGAGGAACCCGAGCACCTTGAGGGATACCTTCCGCACGGCACCGGGCATGTATTGATCACCTCGCGCAACCCGCTGTGGGAGAACCACGCCGACACCCTCCCCGTCAACGTCTTCACCCGTGACGAGAGCATCGCCTTTCTGCGGCAGCGCCTTCGCAGGCCCCTCGATCACGACGAGGCCGACCGGCTCGCGGACAAGCTCGGAGACCTGCCCCTCGCGCTGGAGCAGGCCGGCGCCCTGGCGTACGAGACGGGAATGGCGGTCGACGAGTACATCGAGCAGCTCGACGAGCAGGCGAGCCGGCTGCTCGACGTCAACAAGGCCCCCGGTTACCCCCTGTCGGTGACGGCCGCCTGGAAACTGTCGGTGTCCAAACTCGGCGCACGGCTTCCGCAGGCGGTCGAAGTCCTGCGCTGCTGCGCGTTCTTCGGCCCGGAGCCCATCCCCCGCGATGTGTTCCGCGTCGCCAAGAACGCCGAACTGCCGCGGCTGGGCGAGATCCTCACCGATCCCATCATGCTCAGCAAGGCGATCAGCGAGCTCTCACGCTATGCCCTCGCCAAGATCGACTCTGCCACGCGGACCATCCAGGTGCACCGGCTGATCCAGGTGCTCCTCCGAGACGAGCTGACGGACGAGGTCAAGGAACAGTTCGGCCACGAGGTGCATCTGCTCCTCACCAGAGGCGCCCCCGCCGATCCGGACCGCAGAGAGAGCTGGCGCCGGTTCGAGGAACTGGTCCCGCACATCGAGCCCTCGCACCTGTCCGAGAGCGGCGATCGCGACGTGCGGCGCTTCGCGCTCAACGTCGTCCGCTATCTCTACACGACGGGGAACTACACCTCGGCACTCGACCTCGCCGAGAAGTGCATAGCCGAGTGGACCAAGGCCGACGGTGCCGATCACCTCGATGTGCTGCTGGCGCACAGGCACCTCGGCAACATCGTCCGCCAGCTCGGCCGCTACGCCGAGGCGTACGAGATCGACCGCGCCACCCGCGAGAAGATGATCCAGAAGCTCGGCGCCGACCACGACGCGACGCTGGCGATCACGAACGGCTACGGCGCCGACCTGCGCGCGAGGGGACGCTTCCGCGACGCGCGCGAGCTTGACAAACAGTTGCTGGAGACCCACCAGAGGTTGTCCGGTCCTGCCACGCCGGGCACGCTGCGCGTGCAGAACAGCCTCGCCCTCGATTACGCCCTCACCAGCGACTACGAGAAGGCGCGGGCCCTGCATCAGGACACCTACCTCGCGCAGCTCGACGCGGGCGACGAGGTGCCGTCGACGTCCCTGCTCGTGTCGTGGAACGGGCTGGCACGCGTCACCCGGCTCTGCGGCGACTTCGCCGAAGCGTGCGACCTGGGAGAGGAGGTCTACGCCTTCGGCATTCACGAGTTGTCGCTCGACCATCCCTCCACGCTGCTCGCCGCCAAGGATCTGTCCATCGCCCGGCGCAGGCGCGGCGACCTGGACGAGGCTCTCGAACTGGCAGAGGAGACCTACGGCAGGTTCAAGCGGCTCCTCGGCGAGGACAACCCTGACACGATGGCGGCCGCGGTCAACCTCTCCAACACTCTGTGCGCGTGTGATCGCATCGAGGATGCGATCGACCTGGCCCATGAGGTCATGACGCGCTATCCGCGGGTCTTCGGTGAAGACCATCCTTACGTCCACGGCTGCAACGTGAACTTCGCCCTGCTGCACCGCCTGAGCGGCGACCCGGAGCAGGCGCGTGCGCTGGACGAGAAGTCGCTGGAGGGGCTGGCCGCCACGGTCAGCCGCAACCACGACTACAGCCTCACCTGTGCGGTCAATCTCGCGAGCGACCTGGCGGACCTGGGGGATGCCGCCGCGGCCAGGAAGCTCGGTGACGACAGCCTCAACCGTCTGACCAAGAAGTTCGGCGCCGAGCACTACATGACGATGGCCTGCCAGTCCAACCTCGCGCTCGACATGATCGCCGACGGTGCCGTGGAGGAGGGCGAGCGGCTTCGTGAGCAGACCCTGCACCAGTACCGCAGGGCCCTTGATCTCGGTCACCCGGATGCCAGGACCGCGCTGGACGGGCGACGGGTCTACTTCACCTTCGATCCGTCGCCGATCTAGGCCGGGCGGGCGTTCCGGTGCTCCCAGGCGGCGCGGTGCGCTTCGGCGGCGCGACGGGCCTTGGCCTGGGCGGCGGCGGGGACGTGCTCGGCGCGCCATTCCTCCAGCGTGGCGCGCATGACGGCGACGAAGTCGCGTCCCCGCTCGGTGAGCCCGCCGCTGGTCAGCAGCGTCGTCGTGACGGCGTACACGCCCTCCCTCCACCGGGCGAAGTGGACGTCGGCGTCACCCCCGTCCGGGCCGCCGCGCTCGCGGCGCCAGAACCCGGCCACCCCCATGAACGCGTACGCGCCCTGGAGCAGCCCATAGACGGGCCGGGGGTCGTCGCGCCACGGGGCGTACCCGGTGAAACGCCGGCCTTGGCGGGTCAGCGGGACGACGTCCATCAGGGCGGTCAGCTTGGCGTGCTGGATCTCGTGGGCGAAGGTCGCGGCCAGCGTCACCCCTGAGACGGGCCGCGACAGCGCGACGGTGCCGAAGGTCTCCCGGGCCGTGCCGCTGTTCTGGCCGCGGGCCGGAGACACCAGCGGGGTCAGCACGGTGACGGCTCCGGCCACCTCCTCGGCCACGACGGGGTGGAGGTCGAGCAGGACGCGCCACGCCTCGTCCAGGCAGGCAGCCCAGTGCTCACGCTCGGCGGCGTCCATGCGCCCACGGGCCGCGGAGATCTCCGGCCAGCGGTATCCGTCGAGGTCGTCGATGGTGAGGTCGAGCCCGGGCGCGGGGGACAGGCGGTGCAGCACCTGCCATCCGGGCCGGTCCCCGGCCGGGTCGGCCTCGACGCGGGTCCGTCCGACCGCCAGCACGGCGCCCCGCCCGGCGGGGCGGACGGTGACGTCCACCGGCCCTTCGAAGCCGGGATCCAGCAGGACGCGCCCGACGCCGGGCAGCACGAGCCCGTCGTGGCCGGCCGGGACGCGGATCCGGCAGGCGGTGCCCGACCGGACCGCCACCGCGAGCGCCACCGCGGCCAGCCGGCCGGGCGCGGACACGGCCGGCTCCCCGCCCACGAGCGCCGCGTAGTCGCGCAGCGCCCACGCTCCGACCGACGGGTACCGCAGCGCCCGGCGGACCACGCCCGGGGCCGCGGCCTCGGCGTCCGCGAGCGACGCGTAGGCGTCCGCGGCGAGCCCGGCCTGCTCGTGGCCGGCTCGCGTCGCCTCGGCGACGATGCCGCGGATCAGCAGGCGGTTCCTGCTCTCCTGCACGGCGCACAGGTGGCGGACGGCGTCGGCCCCGCCGCCCCCGGCTGCGAGGCGGGCGAACAGCTCGTCGCCGATCCGCTCGCCGGCCGGTCTCATCGGCCCCCCTTGAGCCGGGCGATGTCGCGGGCGAACCTGTCGTGGATGTGTGTGATGAGCCGATACAGGTCAGGGCAGTAGACGGAGGCCCCGGAGAACCCGTCGGCGTCACTGTAGCGGTGGGCGTACATGCCGCCTCCACAGATGGAACGGATGTCGCAGGCGGCGCAGACGGGGCCGAGCGCCCGTTCGCCGAGCTGCCTTGCGACGACGGACGGATGGAGCAACGCGTCCTCAAGGCTGTCGCGGAGCACGTGGAATCCGGTGGCGCCGGCACCCTGGTAGGCCGACTTGAGGATGTCGGACTGCTCGATGCCGCCGTCGGTCTCGATCACCAGCATGCGCGCGGGGGACAGGCCGACGGCCTCCGTGCGCGAGGGCCGTCCGGCCATCAACCGCATGATCTCCCCGAAGAACCGCACGTCCGTCTCATCACTGGCCGCGCCGTACCACCGGTCGAAGATCGGGATGAGCCAGTCGGCGTACGGCGTGGTGGCGGCGCCGGGATCCCGGAACGGGGGAGGGGTCGACCAGTTGCCGTGCGGGAGCAGGAAGTCGATCGCCGGCGGGTCGAACTCGACCAGGGCCTCGTAGGTGGCGATGGGGTCGTTGCGCACGTCGATCGTGCACAGCAGGCCGGCGAACAGGTGGTGGAACGGCCCGTGCGCCAGCCGCCGGAGGGAGGCGGCCACCGCCGCGTGGCTTCCGCTGCCGTTCGCGAATTTGCGATGACGGTCCTGGCCCTGTTCGTCCCCGTCCAGGCTCACGCCGATCCGGACCCCGAGGTCGTCGAACAGCCTGAGGAAGCCCTCGTCCAGCCGGACCCCGTTGGTCTGGACGGTGACGCGCACGTTGGTGCCGGTATCGGCCGCGCGCCTGACGGCCCGGACGGCGTGGGAGATGAGTTCCGGCCCGGCGAGCAGTGGCTCTCCGCCGTGCAGGACCACCTCGATCTCGGCCAGGTCGTGGCGCCGCGCGTGGTCGGCGATGCGGCGCGCCGCGTGGTCCATGATCGCCGGTGACATCCGGCGCGGCTGGTCGCGCCAGCTCTGGTCGGCCATCTCGTAGACGTAGCAATGCCGGCAGGCCAGGTCGCACCTGCTGTGAATCTTCAGTATGAACTGACTGAAGGGAACCGGCCGCCAGCCCGACGCCAGCACGGCCTCGACATCCATGGACGCCGGGAAGAGCGAGGATCGCGGATCACGGCTTCCTGGCAAACGCCGCAACCTCTGAGTTGATCGTTTTTTCCTTCATCATTCCCGTCCGTGAATCGTGCTCGCTGCGGAAAGGCGAAGGGCTGCTCGTCCTCCTATCTGGCAGTGATTTTCGGCTGAAGTCAAGGTTTGCGGTCTTTAGAGATATTTTCGGCATTTGAGGTGGATCATTAGGTTATGTCGGGAAATGGTGGCCTACATTACGGCCCGCCCACCTGATCAGCCGGGAAATCCGGGGTACGCCAAGCCCGGACACGGTGCGCGGTCATCGTTCACTGCCAGGCGGACATTGGGCATCTCGGCGACCTCGGCCGGACCGAGCGTGTCTGATCGTTGAGACGGCCGGGCCTTGGGAGCATCGAGACGAGTGTCCGCCCACGTGGGACAGGCTGACGGCCGCCTACGGCAGACTGGTGAGGGCCGGGTTCGTGAAGGCGGCCCGGGTCCGGGCCACTTGGGTGACGCATCGAGGAGGGGCTGTGCCGCGGATCAGCGCGCCCACCGTGGCACAGCATCGGGCCGCGCAGCGGCGTGCGCTGCTCGACGCCGCGCGTGCGATCCTCGCCGAGGGCACCGGCACGGCGCCCGGCCCGGCCGATGTCACCGCCCGCGCCGGGCTCGCCCGCTCGTCGTTCTACCAGTACTTCCGGTCACGCCAGGACCTGCTCGACGCGCTCGTCCAGGACCTCTTCCCCCGCTGGTCGCAACGGGTCGTCGGCGAGATGGCCGAGGCGTCCGGGCCCGGCGAGCGGGTGCTGGCCTACGTCGACGCCAATCTGCGCCTGGTCGCCGAGGGGGAGCACACGATCGCCCGCGCCCTGGCCGCCGTCGCCCCCGGCGCGGGACTGGACGCCGGCAGCGAGGCCATGCATCAGCGGTTGCTGCGTCCGCTGGTCGACGCGCTCGGCGAGATGGGCGCTTCCGACCCCGCGGCGATCGCCGAGATGGTCAACGCGGTGGTCTACGCCGCCTCCCGCATGATCGAGTCCGGCTCGGCGGAGCAGGACGTGCGGTCACGTGCCCGTGAGCTCCTCGCTCCCTACCTCCTCAACGGCCGGCCTGACGGCGGCGCCGCGCGGTAGTGCGAAGGTCGCGAGCAGCCCCAGCACGAGGACTCCGGCGGCGCCGAACAGGACGAGACGGGTGGCGTCGACCATGGCCGCGGTGGCGGCGGCGCGGATCGCCTGGCCGCCGGGGCGGGCGGCGAGCGTGGGGATGATCGCACCGGCGGACTCGCGCACCGCCGTGCTCACCGCGGCGCGCTGCCGGCCGGTCAGGCCCGGCGTCCGGGTCAGCCGGTCGGCGGTGCCGGTGCCGAGCAGCACGATGAGCATGGTGCCGAGGGAGGCGATGCCGAGCGCGGAGCCGACCTGCCGCACGGTGCTCTGCATCCCGGAGGCCTGCCCGCTCTTCTCGACCGGGACGTCGTCGAGGATCACGCTGGTGAGCTGCGCGGTGGCCAGACCGACCCCGGCGCCGTAGAGGAACAGCCATCCGGCGATCGTCCAGGAGGTCATCTCCGCGCCGACGCACACCCCGAGCCCGGCCACGGCGACGGCCTCGATCGCCAGCCCCGCTCGTACGACGGCGCGGGCCCCGTAGCGGCGGGTGAACTGGGCGGTGGCCCCGGACGACAGGAACGTGCCGATGGCGAGGGCGAGGATCAGGACGCCGGTTTCCAGGGCGCTGTAGCCGAGCGCGCCCTGCAGGAACAGGGGAAGGGCGAACAGCAGCCCGAACTCGCCCAGGGCCACGACCAGCGCGGCGATGCTCCCATAGCGGAAACCGCGGATGCGGAACAGCGACAGATCGAGCAGCACGGGCCGTCCGGCGCGGGCGCGGGCGCGTCCGTCGACGACGAGCAGGGTCAGCGCGACGGCGGACACGGCGAAGGCGACCGGCGTCGGTGACACGGCCCACGGCCACTGCCAGTCACCGAAGCGGGCCCGCGGCGAGGTGCGCCACCATCCGAACCGTTCGCCCTCGATGAGGGCGAACACCAGCGCCCCGAGGCCGATCATCGAGGCGAGGGCGCCAGGGACGTCGGCGCCCCTGGTGGCGTGCGGATCGGTGGTCTCGGGCACGTATCGGACGGTGCCCGCGATCACCACGAGGATCACCGGCAGGTTCAGCAGGAACGCCCACCGCCAGGACAGCTCGGTGGTGAGCCATCCGCCGGCGAGCGGCCCGACGGCGGCCATGCCGCCGATGGTGGACCCCCAGATGGCGAACGCGACGCCGCGGTCGCGCCCGGTGTAGGTGGCGTTGACCGTGGCGAGCGTCGCGGGAAGGATCATCGCGGCGCCGACGCCCTGCAGCAGGCGACCGGCGATGAGCACGCCGCCGCTCCCCGCCAGGGCGGCGATCAGGCTGGAGGCGCCGAAGAGCAGCAGACCGGCGATGAACAGTCTTCGCCGGCCGAGCAGGTCGCCCATCCGGCCGAAGAGGATCAGCAGAGCGGCCAGGGACAGCGGGTAGACCGAGTTGATCCACTCGGCCTGCGAGGCGTCCAGCGACAGATCCCGGATGATGGTGGGGACCGCCACGTTGACGATCGTCGCGTCCATGATGATCAGTGAGACGCCGAGCGCGATGAACGGCATCGGCGCCCAGCGGCTCCGAGCCGGCGCCGGAGCGTCCCCGCCTGTTCCCGTGTCGCCGGTTCCCATGGTGGTCCCACCCTTCCTGGTCCTGCGGTCGGCCCATGTTACCGACATAGTGTCAGCAAGTCAGCGTCAGGCGTGGCGTCCCGCACGGGGGATCCGGTGCCGGCGCACTCGCACCGGCGTCGCGGTACGGGTGCCGCGAGCCGGCCGGACCACCTCCCCTGTCTCGTGTGGGTGTGTCGCGAACTGGGCATTTAGTGGGATATCGGGGGAAAGGGCGTGAAGTATGCGTCGTCGGCAGGTGCTCGCGCTCGGGGCCGGGCTCGTGGCGCTGGCGGCGGGATGCTCCGACCCTTCCGAATCGCGCAGGCTCGCCTCGGCGACGCTGCCGGTCGTGGTACCTGGGCCGTACGGTGGTGAAGCCGATGGCGTCGCCCAGGCCCTCAAAGGGGTGGCCGAGCGGGACGCCCTGGTGGGGGAGCTGCGACTGGTGAACCGGCCGGCGCACGTCGCGCTGACGGAGTTCGGCCGCGTGCGGCACGCGCGTCAGGTGCTGATGGCCGAGCCCGAACTGGTCGGCACGGTCCGGGCCGTGCGGCAGACGGGGGCGTTCGCGGGCACCACGCCGCTGGCCCGGCTGTGCGGCGAGTGGGAGGCGCTGGTGGTGCCGGGCGGCTCCCGGCTCAGGTCCTTCGGCGCGTTCGCCGACACGATGCGCCGCGACCCGTCCAAGCTCGCGCTGGGCGGCCGGGCCGAAGGCGGGGTGGACCACGTCCTGTTCGGCATGCTGGCGCAGAGCCTCGGCGTGGACGCGCGCCTGCTGCGCTACGTCGCCTACCCCACCACCGGTGAGGCGGTCGCCGCGCTCGCCGGCGGGGAGGTGGCGGCGGTCCTCGCCGGCCACAATGGCGTGCGCGAGGCTCTGCGCGCGGGCGGGCTGCGCGCGCTGGCCGTCTCCTCGCCCGACCGCATCGCGGGCCTGGACGCGCCGACGCTGCTGGAGTGCGACACGCATCTGTACTGCGCGAACTGGCGAGGGCTCCTCGGGCCCGGCGACCTGCCCGACGACGACCGCGCCGCGCTCATCGGCATGTGCAGCGAGGTCGCGGGCTCGCGGCGGTGGAGCGAGCTGTGCGCCAGGAAGGGCTGGGCGCCGCTGTACCTGGAGGGGGATGACTTCGGACAGTGGCTCCGCGTCGAGACCGCCCGCCTCGGCCGCGCCCTCGGCGAACTGGGCCTGCGCGTGTGAGGGCGGGTGGGTGGTGTTGGGACACAACCTGTGGGGGTTGTTGCGGTCGCGGCCACTAGATGTAGGATCCTGCTCGTCGCTGGTTCGCCCTTCGGGGCGAGGTAAGAGGGAACCCGGTGCGATTCCGGGGCTGCCCCGCAGCGGTGAGCGGGAACGAAAGCCGTCATGTCAGCACTGGGCGCGCAGCCTGGGAAGCGACGGCCGGTAGGCACGAGCGAGGCGCCCGCGAGCCCGAAAACCTGCCGGTGACGTTGTAGTCGTCCAAGGCCTCGAGGGTGGGCCGCGTGACGGGGTCCTCCGGCGTGCCCGCACATCGCTGCCGCTCCGGTCGTGCTCCGACGCGTGCCCTCGCACGGGGATTCGAGCGCACGAGGAGAGACAGACCACGTGACTGTGACACGCGATTTGCCGCCGCACCACTCGCCGGACTCGCAAGACTTGTCGGACTCGCCGCGGACGGGTGCGGAACGGATGAGCGGGGAGCGGGCCGGCGAAGGCGGTCGGCCGGCGGGAGACAGGCGGCTGGCCATTGAGGAGGCGGCCGCGCGGGTCATCGCCGATCCGGCCAACTCCCGGGTCGCGGCCGGCCTGCTGGCCGAGGAGATCGCCGAGGAGGCGGCGGCGCACGGGGTGCGCTCGTTCTCCGAGTCGGTCGCCGCCACGCACGAGGCGGGGCTGGTGCAGGACGCTCTCGCGGAGTTCGTCCGCGCCCACGCCGCCGCGCTGGACGCGCTCGTCGACCCCGAGGGGGACGCCCGGTTCGAGTACTTCGGGCTGCGCACCGTCTACGACCGCTACCTGCTGCGCCACCCGGTCACCCGGCGCGTGCTGGAGACGCCGCAGCACTTCTTCCTGCGCGTCGCGTGCGGGCTGTCCGACACCGTCGCCGAGGCCGGCGAGCTGTACCGGCTGATCTCGACGCTGTCGTACCTGCCCAGCTCGCCGACGCTGTTCAACTCCGGCGCGCGCCGCCCGCAGCTGTCGTCGTGCTTCCTGCTCGACTCGCCGCGCGACGAGCTGGAGGCCATCTACGAGCGGTACGGCCAGGTGGCGCGGCTCTCCAAGTACGCGGGCGGCATCGGCATCTCCTGGACCCGCGTCCGTTCGCGCGGCTCGCTGATCCGGGGCACGAACGGCCACTCCAACGGCATCGTGCCGTGGCTGCGGACGCTGGACGCGAGCGTCGCGGCGGTCAACCAGGGCGGCCGGCGCAAGGGCGCCGCCTGCGTCTACCTGGAGCCCTGGCACGCCGACGTCGAGGAGTTCCTCGAACTGCGCGACAACACCGGCGAGGACGCCCGCCGCACCCACAACCTCAACCTGGCCAACTGGATCCCCGACGAGTTCATGCGCCGCGTCGAGGCGGACGCGGCATGGTCGCTGTTCGACCCCAAGGAGGTCCCCGAGCTGGCCGACCTGTGGGGAGAGGAGTTCGACCGCGCCTACCGGGAGGCCGAGGCCGCCGGCCGGTACGTCAGGCGACTGCCCGCCAGGACGCTGTACGGCCGGATGATGCGCACGCTCGCCCAGACGGGCAACGGCTGGATGACGTTCAAGGACGCCGCGAACCGGGCCTCCAACCAGACGGCGCGGCCGGAGAACGTCATCCACCTGTCCAACCTGTGCACCGAGATCCTGGAGGTGACCAGCGACGCCGAGACCGCCGTGTGCAACCTCGGCTCGGTCAACCTGGCGGCGCACCTGGTGGACGGCGAGGTCGACTGGGCGCGGCTGCGGGCGACGGTGGCGACGGCGGTCCGCTTCCTGGACAGGTCCATCGACCGGGGCTTCTACCCGACGCCCGAGGCGGAGGCCGCCAACAAGCGCTGGCGGCCGATCGGCCTCGGCGTGATGGGCCTGGCCGACGTGTTCTTCGCGGCGCGGCTGCCGTTCGACTCGCCCGAGGCGCTGGCGCTGTCCACGCGCGTCGCCGAGGAGATGGCGCTGGCCGCCTACGGCGCCTCGGCCGCGCTGGCCGCCGCGTCCGGCGCGCACCCGTCGTACGCCGACACGCGCGCCGCCGGGGGAGTGCTGCACCCGGACCACTTCCCGAACGCGGCCCCGGCGTACCCGGACGAATGGGCGGCGCTGCGCGCGACCATCGCCGAGACCGGGCTGCGCAACTCGCTGCTGCTGGCCGTCGCCCCCACCGCGACCATCGCCTCGATCGCCGGCTGCTACGAGTGCGTCGAGCCGCAGGTGTCCAACGTGTTCAAACGCGAGACCCTGTCGGGAGAGTTCTTGCAGGTCAACCGCTATCTGGTGCGCGACCTGCAGCAGCGCGGGCTGTGGACGCCGCAGGTGAGGGACGCCGTCAAGCGCGCCGACGGGTCGGTGCAGGACATCGAGGAGATCCCCGGCGACCTGAGAGAGCTGTACCGCACGGCCTGGGAGCTGCCGCAGAAGGCACTGATCGACCTGGCGGCCGCGCGCCAGCCGTACATCGACCAGTCGCAGTCGCTGAACCTGTTCATGGCGGCTCCCACCATCGGCAAGCTCTCCTCGATGTACGCCTATGCCTGGCGGGCCGGCCTGAAGACCACCTACTACCTGCGCTCGCGCCCGGCCACCCGGATCGCGCAGACCACCGTGGCCGCCCAGGAGCCCGCCCCGGGCCCGCGGACCGGCGGCCCGGCCCCCGCTCCGGGATCCCTACCCGCCTCCGGGGCCGTTCACCTGCCCGCGGCCGTCCCTGACCAGGACGCCGTCGCCTGCTCCCTTGAGAACCCCGAGATCTGCGAGGCCTGCCAGTGATGCTGCTCGACCCCGGAATGGACCTGACACTGCGCCCGATGCGGTACCCGGAGTTCTACGAGCGCTACCGGGCCGCCATCCGCAACACCTGGACGGTCGAGGAGGTGGACCTGCAGTCCGACCTGGCCGACCTGGCCAAGCTGAGCGACGGCGAGCGGCATTTGATCAACCGGCTGGTGGCGTTCTTCGCGACCGGCGACTCGATCGTCGCCAACAACCTGGTGCTCAACCTCTACCAGCACGTGAACGCGCCCGAGGCGCGGCTGTACCTGTCGCGGCAGCTGTTCGAGGAGGCCGTGCACGTCCAGTTCTATCTGACGCTGCTGGACACCTACCTGCCCGACCACGACGAGCGGGCCAAGGCGTTCGCCGCCGTGGAGCACATCCCGTCCATCCGGGACAAGGCCGAGTTCTGCTTCCGGTGGATCGGCTCCATCGACTCGCTGCGGCGCCTTTCGACCAGGGACGACCGGCGGGCCTTCCTGCTGAACCTCATCTGCTTCGCCGCCTGCATCGAGGGCCTGTTCTTCTACGGCGCCTTCGCGTACGTGTACTGGCTGCGCTCTCGCGGCCTGCTCGGCGGCCTGGCCACCGGGACGAACTGGGTGTTCCGCGACGAGTCCATGCACATGGAGTTCGCCTTCTCCGTGGTGGACACGGTGCGCGCCGAGGAGCCCGGCCTGTTCGACGACGAACTCGGCGCCCGGGTGACGCGGATGATGGAGGAGGCGGTGGCCGCCGAGCTGGCCTTCGCCCGGGACCTGTGCGGCGAGGGCCTGCCGGGGATGAGCGCCGACCAGATGCGCCGCTACCTGGAGTACGTCGCCGACCGCCGGCTGGCGCGGCTGGGCCTGCCGGAGCGGTACGGCACGGCCAACCCGTTCGCGTTCATGGAGTTCCAGGACGTGCAGGAGCTGGCCAACTTCTTCGAGCGCCGGGTGTCGGCCTACCAGGTGGCGGTGGAGGGCAGTGTGAGCCTGGACGAGGCCTTCTGACCTGGTCGGTGTCCCTTCCCGACCTGCCCGTCTGGTGAGTACTGTGAGGTAGATCTCCCCAGAGTGGGTGGTTTTTCCGTCAAAGTCTGGTTAAGGATCGCCGGAGCGGTCCGGCGCCCTTGGTGAGAGCCGAGGGGCGCCCGGACCGGCCCGCCGGCGTCCGGCCGGTGCGAGATGGGGGAAGTCGAAGAGGGGATGCCGCCCGTGTCATCGGCAGTCAACTGGATCGTCCTGGTGGTGGTCGTGCTGGCGGCCGTCGTCGCCGTCGAGCTGCTGCGCCGCGTGCTGAGATCGCGGCGGGTGAACGGCCGCTTCTCGCTGGCGGGGCCGATCGTCGAGCGGTGCACGTGGCCGGGTTTCGCGACCGCGGGCGTGGTCGCGTTCAACACGGTGTACGTGCCCGGCATGTCCGGCAGGTCGTTCGAGTCCGTCGTTCAGCAGAGTGTCACCGTGTCGCTGATCGCCTGCGTGGCGTGGCTGGTCATCCAGGCCGCCTACGCGGTGACCGACGTCGTGCTGGTCCGGCTCAACGGCGTCGAGGGCGTGGGCAACCGCAGGGCCCGCCGCATGCGCACACAGATCACGCTGGTGCGCCGGGCGGCGGCGGCCGTCATCATCGTGGTCTCCGCCGGGGCCGTGCTGTTCAGCTTCCCCGCGGTCCGGGCGCTGGGCGCCGGTTTACTGGCCTCGGCGGGCATCGCCGGCGTGGTGGCCGGCATCGCCGCGCAGTCCACGCTGAGCAACCTGATCGCCGGGCTGCAACTCGCCTTCAGCGACGCGATCAGGCTCGACGACGCCGTGGTCGTGGACGGGGAGTGGGGCCGCATCGAGGAGCTCACCCTGACCTACGTCGTCGTGCGCCTGTGGGACGAGCGCCGGCTGATCCTGCCGGTGTCGTACTTCACCACGACGCCGTTCGAGAACTGGACCCGCTACGAGAGCCGCGTCGTCGGGCACGTCATGTTCTACGTCGACTGGACGGTGCCGGTCGACGAGCTGCGGGCCGAGCTGTACCGATGCCTGCGCCAGCACCCCCTGTGGGACCAGAAGGACTGGACCCTCCAGGTCACCGACGTGCAGCCCAACGGCCTGGTGGAACTGCGCGCGCTCATGAGCGCCTCCGACGCCCCGAGCGTGTGGGACCTCAAGTGCGACGTCCGCGAGCACCTCGTCGCCTACGTCCGCGAGCACCACCCGGACGCCCTGCCGCGCCTGCGCGTCGAGGACGTCCCCGGCGGCGAGCGCGTGGCGCGGGCCTCCGCCGGGCCGGCGGCCTTCGCGACGCCCGAGACCTCGGACGCGCCCGGCCCGCCCGAGACCTCCGGGGCGCCCGGCCTGCGCGAGACCTCGCGCGCGCCCGGGCTGCGCGAGCCGCGGTCAGGGAGTGGACGGCCGTAGGACGCGGGTGCCGCCGGCGATCAGCGCCGTGGCCAGGATCCAGCCCGAGGCGATCAGGATGTTGGCCAGCCACTGCGTCCAGCCCACCGGCTCCCAGGCGCCGCGCAGCTCGAAGACGCTCACCGGCACCAGCAGGTCGAGGGTGTAGGGGAACGGGTGGAAGACGCGCCGCTCGTCCAGGCCCACCTGCGCGGGCGGGTGGGTGGCGAAGACGGCGGTGCCGGCGGCGAGCAGGACGGCGAACCACACCCCGGCCAGCCACGGCCGGTACCCGTACCCGACGATCAGATCCAGCAGCAGCCCCGCCAGGCGGCCGGTGAGGCCGATCGTCGCGCGGCGGGCACGCTGCTTGGCCAGCAGCACCCGGCGGGCCTCCTGCTCGTGGCCGATCCTGCGGTACCACGCGGCCAGGTGCTCGTAGGGCTGCGGCCGGTAGCCGCCGGGGTCGCGGCTCACCCAGGACAGGCGGTCGGCCAGGGTGGCGGCGCCGCGCAGCGACTCGTAGACGAACCCGTTCAGGTGCACGTGCCCGGGATAGGCGCGGGGGTGGTCGAGCAGCACGCCCACCCGCGAGTAGTTGAGGTTCACCTCGCCCTTGACCGAGGCCGGCGTCAGGATCAGCTCGTCGACCTGCATGTGGCTCAGGTGCAGCACGCGGCCCTCCCCGCTCACCGTGGCCTGGTCGAACGACAGCACCCCTGTGACCCGCGCGCCGCGCAGCCGCACGGTGCCCTCGGCGGTGAAGCCCGCGCTGAACTCCACGCTGGTGGCCTGCATGTGGTCGGCGTTGACGGCGTGGGCGCCGGTGCCCTTGATCACGGCGCGCTGGAGGTACAGGCCGCTGTTGAAACGGGCGCCGATCAGCCGCAGGCCGCCCACCGTCCGGATGTCGCGGCAGAACGCGCCGCCGTCCACCGTCAGCCCGCCCGCCCACAGCGCCCAGTGGTTCTGGTCCCAGCCCCGCTCCTGCTTCTCGGCCTCGGCGAACGGCCGGCGGGAGTCCTCCAGGTAGCTCTCGGAGGGCCGGTGGCTCTGCGGGCCGCGCCCGTCCAGGTCCGGCGCCATCAGCCGGGCCCGCGCCAGCCTGAGCTGGCCGGTGACGTGCGCGTTGTCCAGCCGCACCCCGGCGTGCACGGTGCAGTTGTCCAGCTCGAACAGGCCGTCGACCGTGCAGCGGGCCGCGCGGATGCGGTGGATGTCGCAGCCGCGGAAGCGCATGCCCTTGGTGGTGGCGTCGGTCAGGGCCACCGTGCCGGGCAGGAAGCAGTTCGCCAGGTGCAGCTTGCTGGTGATCGTCGCGTCGGACAGGTCGAGCATCCCGGTGATGCGGGCCCCGGCGAGCCGCAGGCCGGCCACCTGGCCGGGCTTGGCGGGACGGGCGCCGAGCAGCAGCGCGGTCACCAGCTCGGCCCGCACGGTGCGTTCGCGACCCCATGTGCCGCCCTGGGCGGGGTCGTCGCGGGCGGCGTCGCCGACGCGGAGGTCGACCCACGCGCCCGAGGGATAGGCCTCCCACACCTGGCGTTCCGCCGCCGTCAGCCGCCAGAGCGATCGTGATCTCAACACGCGGGGACTGTAGCGCGCCAGAGCCGATGAATCGCGGCAGATGCGGCAATCGCCGCGAAGCGACGCAGCGCCGGTGCGCAGGTACGGGGGCGTGCCGAGGCGCAGGGTCCGGTCATGCGAGGTCGACGCGACGTCGTACAAGGTTGTGCGAGGCCGACGCGAGTCCGTGCGAGTCCGTGCGAGGTCGTTCGGCCGTCAGTCGCGCTCGATGTGCATCGCGCGTTCCTCGGCGGAGAAGTCTCCGTCGTCCTCGCCGACCTCGGCGGCGTACTCCTCGGAGTCCTCGTCGGGGTGGGCGCCCTCGTCCGGGGCGACGAGGCGGTGGTCCTCGCGGGGCACGTGGGCGCGCTCGGGCGCCTCCTGCCACACCCGGCGGGAGATGCCGTTCCGCTCGCCGGGATCGTCGCCCACGATCTCATGACCGATGGGCAGGTTGTCGGTCCACTCTGCGATCTCGGTCAGCTGCTCGTCGTCACCCATGTCGTCGGGGCCGCGATGTGATCCGGTCATGCCTCTGCCCTACCAATATCGTCGACGACCCGCTCCTGCGAGCCGCGAGTCGATCACTATACGCACGATACTCCCGCGGGCAGGAGGCCCCGGCCGGGCCCGGGTGCGTGGGCCGGCTAGCGCTCGACCACCTCGTTCTTGCCGATCACGACCACGCCCTCCCGCGTCACCGCGAAGCGCGAGCGGTCGAAGTCCAGGTCCAGGCCGATGCGGGCGCCGTCCGGGATCACCACGTTCTTGTCGATGATGGCCCTGCGGATGATCGCGCCCCGGCCGACCTTGACGCTCCCCATGAGCACCGAGTCCTCCACCAGGGAGTGGGAGTGCAGCACGACGCCCGGCGACAGGATCGAGCGCGCGGCGGTGGCCCCGGAGACGATCACGCCGGGGGACACCAGCGAGTCCAGGGCCTGGCCCACCCGGTCGCCGTCGTTGTGCACGAACTTGGCGGGCGGCAGCGGGTCGTGACCGGTGTAGATCGGCCAGCGGTCGTTGTACAGGTTGAACACCGGGTGGACCGAGACCAGGTCCATGTGGGCCTCGTAGTAGGCGTCCAGCGTCCCCACGTCGCGCCAGTAGCCACGGTCGCGCTCGGTGGAGCCGGGCACGACGTTGTCGGCGAAGTCGTAGACCTCGGCGCCGCCGGACTTGACGAACATCGGGATGATGTTGCCGCCCAGGTCGTGCTTGCTGCTCGGGTCCAGGGCGTCCTCCCTGAGCGCGTCGATCATCGCCTGGGTCTTGAAGACGTAGTTGCCCATGGAGGCGTAGACCTGGTCGGGAGCGTCGGGCAGGCCGATGGCGTCGGTGGGCTTCTCCCGGAAGGCCACGATCCTGCGCCCGGCGGGGTCGGTCTCGATCACCCCGAACTGGTCGGCGAGCGCCAGGGGCTGGCGGATGGCGGCGACCGTCACGTCGGCCCCCGAGTCGATGTGCTGCTCCACCATCTGGCGCGGGTCCATGCGGTAGATGTGGTCGGCGCCGAAGACGATGCAGTGCTCCGGCAGCTCGTCGTAGATCAGGTTGAGGTTCTGGAACAGGGCGTCGGCCGACCCGGCGAACCACCGGGGCCCGAGCCGCTGCTGAGCCGGCACCGGGGTCACGTAGTTGCCCAGCATGGTGGACATGCGCCACGTACGGGTGACGTGGCGGTCCAGGCTGTGGCTCTTGTACTGGGTCAGGACGACGATCTTGAGGTAGCCGCCGTTGGTCAGGTTCGAGAGCACGAAGTCGACCAGCCGGTAGATACCGCCGAAGGGGACCGCAGGCTTGGCCCGGTCGGCCGTGAGCGGCATGAGCCGCTTTCCCTCGCCACCGGCCAGCACGATCGCGAGGATTCTGGACGTCGTCATAGAAGCGACGTTACCCGGCTTTACCCAGCTAAATCCGTCGAAACATCGCCGACCATTAAGGTTTACGCATGCGCGTCGATCTGCTGAGCCGTGAGTACCCGCCCGAGGTGTACGGCGGCGCCGGAGTCCATGTCGAGTACCTCGCCCGGGAGCTGCGAAGCCTGGCCGACGTGAGGGTGCGCTGCTTCGGCGCGCGCCGAGACGAGGGCGGCGTCGACGCCTACCGCGTCCCCGGAGGCCTGGAGACCGCCAACCCGGCCCTGCAGGTCCTCGGCGTCGACCTTGAGATGGCCGCCGCCTGCGAGGGCGCCGACATCGTGCACAGCCACACCTGGTACGCCAACTTCGCCGGCCACGTCGCCAAACTGCTGTACGGGGTGCCGCACGTGGTGACCACCCACAGCCTGGAGCCGCTGCGCCCGTGGAAGGCCGAGCAGCTCGGCGGCGGCTACGCGCTGTCGTCCTTCGCCGAGCGCACGGCGCTGCTGAACGCCGACGCGGTGATCGCCGTGTCGGAGGGCATGCGGCGCGACGTGCTCGACTGCTATCCGGAGATCGCGCCCGAACGGGTGACGGTCGTCCACAACGGCATCGACACCGATGAGTACGCTCCCGACCACGGCACCGACGTGCTGCTCGCGCACGGCATCGACCCCGCGCGGCCGTACGTGGTCTTCGTCGGGCGCATCACCCGCCAGAAGGGGCTGGCCCACCTGCTGCGCGCGGCGCGGTCCTTCCCGCCGGACGCCCAGCTCGTGCTCTGCGCCGGCGCTCCCGACACGCCGGAGATCGCCGCCGAGGTGACCGGGCTCGTCGAAGAGCTGCGGGCGAGCAGGGCGGGCGTCGTCTGGATCTCCGAGATGCTGCCCAGGAAGCAGGTCATCCAGATCCTCACGCACGCGACGGTGTTCGTGTGCCCGTCGGTGTACGAGCCGATGGGCATCGTGAACCTGGAGGCCATGGCCTGCGAGACGGCCGTCGTCGCCACGGCGACCGGCGGCATCCCCGAGGTGGTCGCCGACGGCGCGACCGGCCTGCTCGTCCCCATCGAGCAGGGGACCGACGGCGAGCCGCTCGCCCCGGCCGCCTTCGCGGACGCCATCGCCGAGCGCGTCGCCCGGCTGCTGGCCGACCCCGGCCTCGCGGCCGCCATGGGCCAGGCGGGCCGCCGCCGCGCCGTCGACCACTTCTCCTGGCCCGCCATCGCCACCCGCACCCAAGCCCTTTACCAGTCCCTCAAATAACCCGCCCCCAACCCCGCCCCGGCCCCACCGGCCCGGCCGTGCCAGTTCCTACGGAACCGGGTGCTGAAGCGGCTGGAGTGGACGCAGGGCCCGGTTTTGCCGGGCGTGGGCGGGGTGGTCAGCGGTGGAAGACGCCGAGCATCAGGCAGACGAGTAGGAGTACGCCGCCGGCGATGAGCAGGGCGATGGGCAGTGAGGGGACGTCCACGTCGGTCGGCTCCCGATCTTCTCGGTGGTCCTGGAAGGCAGATGCAAAGGTAGGGCAGCGGCGTCCGCCGGGTGAGCCAAAGCGGCGGAGAAGAGCGCACTGCCCGATCTTGGTCAACATCTGCCGACTGGAAGTCATACGTTTTGTGGAAGTCGCCGAAGCGCCTCCGGTTCCCTGCCGCGTACCCGCGTACCCGCGTACCCGCGTACGTGTACCGGGGTGCCGCGTGCCGTGTGTCGCGTGTCGCGTGATGCGTGGTTCGCGCCGCGTGGTGCGTGGTGCTGAGGGCGGGGACGGCCGGAGGGTTCCGGACGTGCCGGCGGCTCCGCTCGGTCGTGGGGGCCGCGTCCACGACCGAGCGGGCATGTGCGGACGGCGAGGCTAGTGGCGATGGGGGACGCCGAGGCTGAGTGCGGTCGGGAGCGGCGAGGTCAGTAGCAGTTGTCCGATGAGTTGATGGTGACGGGGACGGACTGGGTCTCCGTTCCGTCCGAGGCCGTCAGCAGTGGGGTGTACACGCCGGCCGGGAGCGGCGCGATCGAGATCTGCACGAAGCCGTTGATCGTGGTCGCGCCGGTCTTCGGGTCGGGATGGTTGGAGCCGGGCGGGATCGGCGTGCCGCCGGCGCTGGTCGAACCCGGGGGCAGGTTCTGCAGGGATATCTGGACGGTCGTCGACCAGTCTCCGACGACCCCGGCCAGGAAGTACGCGGCTGGGTGGCCGCCGCTCGGCGAGACGCATATGCGCTGCTGGAAGTCGCGTAGTTCCCATGTCGCCGCCGAGGCCGATGTGGCGCCGGACAGTACGAGCGCCAGCCCGGCCGTCGCGCCGAGTGCCAGCCTGGCGGCACGATAGGTCGTTCTCACGGCTGCCTCCTTGGTGCTTGCGGTGCGGGATTACTTACATCTCAATTGTTGACGACTTAACTAACCCCTGACAAGTTTCGGCGCACTTCCTGAAACTTTCAGCCACAGTGCGGCGAGAAGGGTCGGTAGGCTGGTGCGGTGCTTGCGATCGACCGGGTGAGGATGACGTTCACCGACCGTCACGGCGGCGTCAGCGCCGACCCGTACGGCACCAGGAACCTCGGCGGCTCGGTCGGCGACGACCCGGCGGCGGTGGCGGAGAACCGCGCCCTCACCGCCGAGGAGTTCGGCCTCGACCCGCGCGCGGTCGTGTTCATGCGCCAGGTGCACAGTCCCGACGTCGGCTACGTGACCGAGCCGTTCGGGGCCGATCCTCCCGCGCTCGACGGCGTGTGCACCGACCGGCCGGGGCTGGGCCTCGCCGTGCTCGTCGCCGACTGCGCCCCCGTCCTGCTGGCCGACCCGGTCAAGGGGCTGGTGGGCGGGGCGCATTCCGGGCGGGTCGGCACGGCGGCCGGCGTGGTGCCGGCGCTGGTGGCCGAGATGCGGGCCCGCGGCGCCGGCGACCTGGTCGCCCTTGTGGGCCCGCTGGCGTGCGGCGCCTGCTACGAGGTGCCAGAGGCGCTCCGCGCGCAGGTCGCCGAGGTCCTGCCCGAGACCTGGTCGACGACCCGCGAGGGCACTCCCGCGCTCGACCTGCGCGCCGGGATCACCGCCCAGCTCCGTCGCGCCGGGGTGGCCGACGTCCGGCACGACGCGCGCTGCACCATCGAGACCGCCGACCTCTACTCCCACCGCAGGGAGCACCTCACCGGCCGGTTCGCCGGCTACGTCTGGCTCACCCCTGAGTCCTGAGACCGTCCCCTCCGCCCCGGGGCGCCGATGCGGCCGCGTCGCGCTCTCGGAGCCGGCGCGCCCGCCCAGGCTCGTGCTTCGCAGGGAAGCCCGCCGGGTGGACGCCGCGGCGGCCGATGGGGGTGATCAGGGCCAGGCCGGTGACGATGGCCGCGGCGGCGAGCATCGGGGCGATCCCCGGGACGAAGCCCCCGGCCGTCAGGGTGAGCAGGCCGGCGCCCGTCAGCGCCGCCGCGGTCAGCGCCCGCGTCCGGCCCACCGCCGCCCGCGCGGCCCGTGGCGGCTCCTCGAACCGGGCGAGCAGGCCGGCCAGCGGGCGCAGGACGAGCAGCAGCGCGGCGAGCCAGAGCGGCCAACCGGCGAGCCACGCGCCGCCGCCCGGCGCGGGGGTGGCCAGGCCGAGGCCGACGACGGCCACGCCGGCGACCACGAACAGGGCGCTCATGTGCCACAGGTACACGGTCATCATCCGCGGCCCCGCCCACGCCAAGGCGCGCGCGACGAGGGGCCGGGCCGCCAGCCGCACCAGGCGGGGACGCAGCAGCATCGCCAGGCCGATCTGACCGAAGGCCACGGCGAGCAGCGCGGCGGTCGGCGGAGCCATGTTCGACATCCCCGCGCCCGGCAGCCCGATCATGCTCCCCGGGTACGGCCCGAACGCCACGAGCGCGGCCGCCGCGGCGAAGCCGCCCAGCGCCATCAGGCGGAACCCGGCGAGCCGCCCGCTCGCGTACAGGAATCCGAGCTGGTGCACCGCGAGCCACACCAGGCCGACGTTGAGGAACGCGGCGGGCTCCCACGCGGTGAAGCGGACCACGTCCACCGCGACCGCCCCCGCGGCGAGCGCGAGCGGGACCCGGCCGCCGTACCGGTCGCCGAGGCGGAGCAGCACCGGGGTGAGCACGACCGCCACCAGGTAGACGGCGAGGAACCAGAGCAGCTGGCCCGCGAGGCGCGCGGCCGTCTCCACCGGCTGCGCCGGCAGGCCGAGGGCGAGCAGGACGTGGGGGAGGGGGATCCACACGGCCGCCAGCGGGAGCACCGGCCAGGCCAGGCGGCGCACCCGGCCCGCGAGCCACGGCGGGTCGCCGAGTCCGCGCGCCCGGTGCGCGCGGTGGCTGATCGCGTTGGCGGCTCCGCCGGCGAAGAACACCAGCGGCATGACCTGGGAGATCCAGGTGATCAGGAACGCGCCCGTGGCCGAGAAGGCGTTGCCCGTCGCGATCCGGCCGTGGTCGTAGGACAGGACGGGGATGCTCCAGTGCTCCAGCACCACCATGGCGATGCCGAACAGGCGCAGCAGGTCGATGAAGACGTCCCGGCCGGGCCGGCCGTGGCGCGGGGGAGCCGGGGCGGGGCGGACGGCGCCGCCGCCGGTCGCCTCGGCCGCGGGGACGGCCGGTGGTCTGTCGAGCAGCGCGGGCACGGCGCACCTCACATCTCTCTCGGCGTATCTGTGCAGGAGGAACCGGGACGGGTCCGGCGGGACCGGGTCGATCGGATGAGCCCCGGGCCCGTACGCGGACCCGGCCACCGTCACCACCCCTCGACGGGCCTTCGACGGCGGCCCTCAGGCGGCGGGGCTCCGGCGGGGATCGCCGGACCAGGGGGACGCGGGTCCGGATCCGATGGGTTCAGCGTGCCGTGGCGGAGGGGGCGGGCGCAGTGACGGAGGCGGGTGTGTCAGCGGGCCGGAACGCGACCGGCGATGGTAGGGCCAGCCCTACCATCGGGACGCCTGCCGGCGGGCTGCACCGAGCCGCCGCGGGCTCGTAGCGTGGCCGCCATGGGATACCTCCTCAGGCGACTCGGTGCCGACACCCGCTACACCCTGCTCGGGCTGCCCCTCGCCGTCCTGAGCTTCTCCATCCTGATCGCCGGGCTGTCCGCCGGCGCCGGCAGTATCCCGGTTCTGATCGGCCTGCCGATCCTGGCGGTGACGCTGCTCGTGGCGCGCGGGTTCGCCGACGTGGAGCGGCGCTGGCTGCCCGAGATCCTCGCCCGCCCGGTCGCCCGGCCCCGTTACGCCCGCGCTCCGCAGGGCGCCGGCTGGGTGCGAAGGATGCTCCAGCCGCTCGCCACCGGGCAGTCGTGGCTGGACCTGCTGCACGGCATCGTGGTGTTCCCGGTGGCGATCGTCACCTTCGTCATCACGGTGACGTGGTGGGCGGTGGCGGCGGGCGGCCTGCTCTACCCCCTGTACGGCTGGATCACGGTGCGGATCCCCGGCAACCACGAGCTTCCCGAACTGCTCGGCCTGGGCAAGGGGTATCTGGTCAACAGTGCGTTCTACCTGGCCGTCGGCCTGCTGTTCGTCCTCACGCTGCCGGGCATCGTCCGCGGCGCCGCGCTGCTCCAGGCCGGCCTCGGCAGGGCACTGCTGACCGGGGTGGCCGAGCTGCACGAGCGCATCGACGACCTCACCGAGGGGCGGGCCGCGGCGGTGTCGGCGGAGGCGAGCGCCCTGCGCAGGCTGGAGCGCGACATCCACGACGGGCCGCAGCAGCGCCTGGTGCACCTGGCGATGGAGCTGTCGCGGGCGCAGCGCCAGTTGCGCAAGGATCCGCAGGCCGCGCACGCGACGCTGGCCGAGGCCATCACGGCGACCCGGGAGACGCTGGACGAGCTGCGGGCGCTGTCGCGCGGCATCGCGCCGCCGATCCTGAGCGACCGCGGCCTGTCGCCCGCGCTCGCCGCGCTCGCCGGCCGCTGCACCGTCCCGGTGGAGCTGGACGTCCAGACCGTCGAACGGTACACCGCCGTGGTGGAGAACACCGTCTACTACGTGGCGGCCGAGGCGCTCACCAACATCGCCAAGCACAGCCGGGCCCAGATGTGCACGCTGTCGCTGAGCCGGACGGGGGACGCGCTGCTGCTGTCGATCGGCGATGATGGAGTCGGCGGCGCCCACGTCGCCAAGGGGCACGGGCTGGCGGGCCTCGCCGACCGGCTGCGCGCGGTGGACGGCGAGCTGATCGTCCAGTCCCCGGTGGGAGGTCCCACGCTGATCGTCGCGGAGGTGCCGTGCGGGTAGTCGTGGCCGATGACGCCGTCCTGATCCGGTCGGGCCTGGTACGGCTGCTCGAGGAGTTCGGCTGCGAGGTCGTGGCGGAGGCGGGCGACGGCGACGGCCTGGTGCAGGCCATCGCCGCGCACCGCCCCGACGTCTCGGTGGTGGACGTGCGGATGCCGCCGGACTTCACCGACGAGGGCCTGCGGGCCGCGGTCGAGGCCCGCCGCCGGGTGCCGGGGGCGCCGGTGATGATCCTGTCGCAGTACGTCGAGGTGTCCTACGCCGACGACCTGCTCGCCGACGCGCGCGGGGCGGTCGGCTACCTGCTGAAGGACCGCGTGGCCGACGTCGAGGAGTTCATGGACGGGCTGCGCCGGGTGGCCGCCGGGGGCACCGTCTTCGACCCGCAGGTGGTGGCCCAGCTCATGGTGCGCCGCCGCCGTGACGACCCGCTCGCCTCGCTTACTCCGAGAGAGCGCGAGGTGCTGGGCCTGATGGCCGAGGGCAGTTCCAACCCCGCCATCGGGCGCCGCATGGTGATCACCGACGGCGCGGTGGAGAAGCACGTGCGCAGCATCTTCAACAAGCTCGGCCTGTACGCCGACGACGTCGACCAGCACCGCCGGGTGCTCGCCGTCCTCGCGTACCTCCGCTCCTGACGGCGCCCGCCGGGACGCGGGACGCGGGCCGCCGTTCAGCCGGGAACGATCACCGTCAGCGACGACATCAGCAGGCGGAAGCCGAGGCGCTCGTACACCCGGCGCGCCGGGTTCCCCTCGGTCACGGCCAGGCCGAGGGTGGGCACCCCGTGCAGGGTCGCGAGCGCCAGCGCCCGGCGCAGCATCACGGCGCCGAGGCCGGCGTACTCGGGGCGGGGGTCGCGGAAGACATCGAGCACCCACGGGCCGCCCATCGGGGGATCTCCCTTCAGTTCGCCGACCAGGACGCCGGCCACCACCCGCTCGCCGCGCAGCAGCAGGCCGCCGCAGGGCAGCATCGGCCCGTAGGACTCCCCGGCGAGCATCGGCGCCAGGTCCTCGCGCAGGATGGTGCCGTCGTCGCCGGTGTGGTGGTCGGGGTGGCCGGGCGGGTAGGCCGCGCGCCAGGCGGGGAACACCTCGGCGGCCGGCACGGCGTCACAGGCCACGACGCCGTGGCCGGTCTCGGCCCAGCCGGGCGGCGCCGGGTCGGCGCGCAGGTCGCGGGACATGGTGTGGGCGTGCCGCAGCGGCCGGCCGCCCGCTTCGAGCAGCCGCCGGCCGAGCTCCAGGTCGCCGGAGACGACCCAGCCGGGCATCTCGCGGAGGATGAGGTCGGGCGCGCCCGGCCCGAGCACCTCCACGAGGTCGGCGTACGGGCGCCCGGCGCGGGTGCCCGGCACGTAACTGAGCACCGGACGGCCGGCGGCGTCGGCCACCGTGCGGCGGCTGAGAGTCTCCACGCGGTCAAACGTTAGGGCCGGGCGACCTCACCGGCCACCGAATTTCATGGTGATGCATGGAAGTTGGTCATCCTTTGACCGGTTTGTCCAAGGTATTGACCCGCCGATGGTTGAGGATTCAAGCACGCCGAATTTCTGTAACGTTCTGGTACCAGCGGGGCTGTGGAGGCGCTAGTGTGATCGCGCGCGCAAATGTCCCGATAGATCCCGGTAGGCACCCAGCACCACGTTGTCCGGTTTGTGCCGGTACCGCGTTATCTGGCGGAGGACGGGATGAAAGAAACGCGACATCGACGAGCCCCGCAACGGACTCGATCACGGGCCCCAATCGTGGTCGGGCTGCTCACGTCAACGTCGCTGCTGGCGGGCACCGCTCTCCTCGGAGCGTCGGTCCTCGCCTCTGTACAGGCTTTTCTCATCTTCTACTCGGGGGTGTTCGCTCTCCTTGGACTGACTGGAACGGTGGCCGTCGGACTCGCCGCCACCGATCGGATAATCCTCGCGGTACGCCACCGCGTCTTCATGCAGGACCTGCACCGCGCGTTCGCCGTCTTCGCCGTCGGCTTCCTGATAACGCACGTCATCCTGCAGATAATGAGAGGCCGCGTGATCCCCGCGGACGCCTTCCTGCCCTTCAGCGGGTCGGGCTTCGCGGTCGGCCTCGGCACCGTCGCCGCCGACCTGATGATCCTGGTCGCCGCCACCGGCGCCTTCCGCGGCAGCTTCGTCGGCATCCGCTGGCCCTGGCTGTGGCGGGCCATGCACGTGACGGCCTACCTGAGCTGGCCCGTCGCGATCGTGCACGGGCTCACCGCAGGGCGGCCCGCCGCCGACTGGGTGACCCTGAGCTACGTGGTCTCCCTCGCCGTGGTCGGGCTCGCGCTGCTGGTGCGGATGGTCGTGACCGTCGGGCCCAAGGAAGGCGGCCCGAAGGCCACGCGCGTCGGCAACGCCGGGCGCAAGGCCGAGCAGATCCGCGTCGACGACGTGTTCGACGAGGAGTTCTGGGTCACGTTGCGAAAGGAGGTACGGCGATGACCACGTACGGAGTGCCGGACGTGTTCAGGATCGGGCCGGGTCGCCTCACCGCCGGCCTCGACAGCTCGCCCCGGCTGGACTACGACACCCACCGGCGCGTGCACGGCCGCATGCCGCGGCTGCCCATCGACGACCTGATCGCGCTCGCCGAACTCGGCGACCTGCGGGGCAGGGGCGGGGCGGGCTTCCCGTTCGCCCGCAAGCTCAGAGCGGTCATCGATTCGGCGGGACGCCGCGGCGCCCCCATCACGGTGGTCGTGAACGCCACCGAGGGGGAGCCCGCCGCGCACAAGGACAAGGTGCTGCTCACCCGGGCACCGCACCTGATCCTCGACGGCGCCGACCTGGTGGCGAGGGCCCTGTCGGCGGTGGAGATCGTCGTGGGCGTCGCCCACGGCGGTCCTGGCGAGCGCTCGCTGCTCAACGCCATCCACGAGCGCGGCATGACCGACACCGTCCGGGTGGTGCGCATGCCCGACCGCTTCATCTCCGGTGAGGGCGGGGCGCTCGTGCGGGGCATCAACGGCGAACGGCCGATCCCGCCCGGGCGCAAGGTGCGCTCCAGCGACAGCGGCGTGGGCGGCATGCCCACCATGCTGTCCAACGCCGAGACCTACTCCCAGCTCGCCCTCATGGCCATGCTCGGCGTCGACATGTACTCCTCGGTCGGGCTCGCGTCCGAACCGGGGACGGTGCTGCTCAGCGTCACAGGGTCGGCCCGCCGCCCCGCGGTGGTCGAGACCCCGACCGGCGTGCGGCTGCGGGAGGTCCTGGACCTGTGCGACGCCACCATCGGGCAGGGAGTGCTGCTCGGCGGCTACCACGGCAAGTGGATGAGCCCCGAGGCCGTCGAGCGCGCCGAGGTGTCGCGCGCCGGGTTCGAGGCCCTCGGCGGGGCCCTGGGCGCCGGCATCGTCGTGCCGCTCGGCTGGGAGTCCTGCCCGCTCGGCGAGACCGCCAGGGTCGCCCGCTACATGGCCGGCCAGAGCGCCGGGCAGTGCGGCCCCTGCTACATGGGGCTCCCCGACCTGGCGCAGGCGTTCGGCGCGCTGGCGGACGGCAACGGCCACATCGAGGCCGTGCAGCGCGCCGCGGCGACCATGAAGGGCCGGGGCGCCTGCGGGCACCCCGACGGCACCGCGCGGTTCGTGCTGTCGGCGATCGACGTGTTCGCCGAGGACATCATGACCCACGCGGCGTACGGCACCTGCGGGCTGCCGGTGAAGGGCGTGCTGCCGCTGCCGGCCGAGGCCTCGGCCCGCGCCTCGGAGGCGCAGCTCATCCTCGACTGGTCACGCTGCGAGGGCCACGGGCTGTGCTCCCATGTCGTGCCGGAGCTGATCAGCCTCGACCAGCACGGATACCCGGTGGTGAGCACGGCGTCCGTGCCGCCCCACCTGGAGGGCGAGGCGCGCAGGGCCATCGAGATGTGCCCCGCTCTCGCCCTGCGGCTCAACGCCGCGCCGACCGAGAGCAGGCGATAGCCGATACCCCGTCCCGCCCCGTCCCCCTCGTACGCCTCCCGGCGTCCCAGTCGCCCGTGGCCCGCGCGCCGCTCAGGCGACGGGGATCTCCAGCAGGCGGACCCCGTCGTCCCTGCGCACCTCGAAGCGGACGATGTCCTTCCTGGCCAGCGCCGTGCCGCCCGTGAGCCGCAGCGGCTCGGGGAAGCCGGCCACGCCGTACCCCTGGCCCGGCGGGATGCGCCAGCCGGACACCACGTCGGTGTCGCCGTCGCGCGAGACCGCGATCAGGCTGCACCGCTCGGGGCCGCGCACGCCGCTGAGCAGGAAGGCCACCTCGGTGCCCCAGCCCTTGGGGACCAGGCCCACCGATCCGCTCACCCCGGTGTCGGGGCTGGTGCCCTCTTTGACCTCGTGGGACGACGCCGAGCCGCTCGGAGCGGCGACCACGACCGTCGGCGAGGGCCACAGCACGTGCGAGGCGGTCGCGCCGGTGACGCCGACCACCAGCGCGGCCGCGACGCCGAGCAGCAGGGCGCGGCGGCGCCGCGTGCGGGACTCGGCCAGCTCCTCGCGGGACTTCATGTGAGAGGCGGGCGCGGCGTGCCGGCGGCCCGGAGAGGCGCGCCGGCGCCGTCCGGGTGACCACAGGTCCTGCACGACGCCGTCGGGGGAGGGGGCGCCGCCGTTGCGCGGCGCGCCGTTCAGGCCGGGAGGCGTCGCGCCGTTGAGCGCGGGCGGCAGGGAGCCGTTCACCCGCGGCCCGCCGGGGATCGCGCCGTTCAGGGCGCCGGACAGAGGGTCGTCGAGGCCGGACGGCGGCATGCCCTCGAAGCCGAAGCCGGGACCAGCGCCGTTCACCGAGCCCCGGGCCGCGCCGTCCACCGTCCCCTTCATGCCGCGCTTGATCACATCCAGCGCGTCGGGCAGCTCGAACATCTCCAGCAGCTCTTGCTGACAGCTGGGGCAGTCGGGCAGGTGGCGATCGAACGCCTCGGAGTCCTCCTTGTTGAGGACCCCGAGGATGTAGGCGGCCACCTCGACGTGAGGGGGTGAATCCATCAGACCGGTCACCCCCTCTCCTTCATCGTCTTCTGGAGGGCGCGAAGCGCGTAGTACACCCGGGACTTGACCGTCCCCGGCGGAACTCCCAGCACTTCTGCCGCCTCATTGATCGTACGGTCGTGTAGGTAGGTCTGCACGAGCGCTTCCCGGTGTTCCTCCGAGAGGCTGTACAGGGCCTCCGATACCACCATCGCCGACAGCATCGGCTCGGAACCGTCGGGAATGGCCACGCTGTCGAGGCGGTCAGGTTCGACCTCCTGCGGGCGTACGGAGCGCTGGCGATGAGCGTCGATGACGATCCTGCGGGCGACGGTCATCAGCCAGGCCCAGAGCAGGCCGGGCTCCCTGTTCAGCTTCCCCGCGTTCCGCCACGCGCGGAAGACCGTCTCCTGGACCACATCCTCTGCCCACTGCTGGTCGCCTCCAGTCAATCTGCGCACATTGCGGAGGAGGGGGCCGCCGAACTCGCGGTAGAGCGTCGTGACCAGTTGCTCTTCGGAGTCTTCGTGCGCTTCCTCCGGTCGGGACCGGACGCTGCGATGACGCTGCACAGCCACATGGTTGCAGTGGATCACCCGTCGCGTGAGGAAATCTGGCAACTTCCGTAAAAAACCGAAAATCCCGCCACATCTTGTGAACCGTTGGCCATCCGGCGCCGTACCTCCCCCTGACAGCGCGCCCGAGGGATCACGGGACACGAAAGGAAGAGAGCATTCGGTGAACCGGCTTCAGCTCAGGTCCATGCGGCTCGTCGAGGTTCTCGCCGCACTCGCGTTCCTGGTCATCGCCACGATCGCGGTGTTCGCGATCGCGCCCAACGCCATCCTGTCGGCCAGCGGCGACGCGCCCGGCGACTGGACCGAGACCGAGTCGGGCCCGCTCGGACCCGCCGACCGGGACTTCCTCGTCAAGGTGCGGCAGGCCGGGCTCTGGGAGATCCCGACCGGGCAGCAGGCGCAGGACCGGGCCTCAAGCGCCCGGGTCAAGGAGGTGGGCCTGCAGCTGGTGGCCGACCACACCAAGCTCGACGATCAGGTGCGCGCCCTGGCCGCGAAGCTGAACGTCGCCCTGCCCAGCACGCCCAACCCCGACCAGCAGGGATGGATGGCCGAGCTGTCCGGCCTGAACGGCACCGCGTACGACAAGGTCTTCGCCGACCGGCTCCGCGCGGCCCACGGCAAGGTGTTCCAGACCGTCGCCGTGGTCCGCGCGGGCACGAAGAACTCCGAGATCCGAAGCTTCGCGCAGGTCGCGGTCGATGTGGTGATGAAGCACATGTCGCTGCTGGAGAGCACGGGCAAGGTCGACTTCGCCGCCCTTCCCACACCCCCGCCTCCCTCCCCTAACCCCTCCAAATAGGGGACGAAGGCGACAGCGGTCGCCGCCTCGAACACCGCGCGACCGCGATCCGGCGCCCGCCGGACTCCGGAGCCGGCGGCCGATCGGCAGGGGATCCACCTCCCCCTCAGTCCGATCGGCCGCCTCGGGGTTTCCGCCTCACCCCGGTCCGTAGACGTCCCAGAGCTGGCCGACGAAGAACCTCCCGAACCTGACCAGCGCGGCGACGCCGTGCGGGCCCTGCGTGTGGAAGCTCTTGAGCGTCGCCGCGAGGTCCATGGGCTGGATGTGCAGCGTCCCAGCGCCGGCCACCTCGGCCTCCTGGTCCTCGCCCTCCGGGACGTGACCCCACATCACTCGCGTGAACAGGGTCGATGTGTCCAGCCACAGCCGCGTGGGCGGCCCGTGATGGACGTCCTTCCAGCCGGCCAGCGTGCGGGGCAGGCCGTCCGCGCCGGTGAACCACAGCCGGTAGCGCATCTCGCGCCGGTCGGGGGATCCTCCGGAGGCGAACAGGTTGAACCATCCCCGCTCGACCGGGCGCCGGCCCCCCACGAAGTCGGCGTCGACCCATCCCTCGGCCCGCGCCAGATGCTCGGGCTCGGCCAGGAAGCGGTCCACGTCCGTGATCGAGATGGTCAGCCGGAACGTGCACCGGCCGCCCTGCGACCGCTCGGCGATGTCGCCCGAGCGCGGGTCGGCCACCCCGAGCGCGATGTGGCCGGTCATCTCCTCGGTGAACGACAGTGACGTGCGCTCGGGCCGGTCACCGGCCGCGAGGTGCGTCGCCTTCGCGTGCGGGACGGCGGGCGTCCGTTCCGTTCCCAGGCTCATGTCAACCCGTCCTTCTCTCCCGCGGCGGGTCGCCACAGGACGTTGTTCCAGCAGCCGGGTGCTCATGCGGTCGGCCAGCGCCGCGATCGTCAGCGACGGGTTGGCGCCCACCGGGCCGGGCAGTGCGGCGCCGTCGGCGATGAACAGGCCGGGATGGTCGAACACCTCGCCGTAGGCGTCGCAGACGCCCTCGCCGGGATGGCGCCCCATCGGCGCGCCGCCGAGCGGGTGAACCGAGATGATGCGCTTGCCCAGCCAGGACGGCATGTCCGCGTACTCGGCCCCGAGCACGTCGGCGATGCGCCGCATGGTGGCGCGCAACCGGTCGAAATGCCGCTCGCTCGCCTCCTGGTCCCAGTCGACGTCCAGCCGGTCGCCGCGCAGCCGCAGCTCGCCGTCGGGGACGTCCCTGCCCATGCCGAGCAGCGGCAGGGAACTGGAGGACATCTCGCCGTCGCCCAGCAGGGCGGCGACCTCCGCGGACAGGTTGGTGTCGCGGGTGACGTACGCGCGCATCCGCTCGGCGATGAAGCGGGCGGCGCGCGTGATCTCGCCGCCCACGTCGGCGCCTTCGACCAGCCAGTCGATGAACGCCGGGTATCCGCCGTCCTGGATGTAGGCGCCCCGGCCGCTCTCGCGGGTGCCGTCGGCGTCGTCGGCCAGGCGGATCGCACTGGTGATCACCGTGCCGCGGCTGGCGTTGATCGGGCGGGTCCTGCTGCGGTCCTTGGCCCGCAGCAGGAACGCCAGCAGGTCGCCGTTGCCCGAGAAGCGCGTGCCGAGCGTGCCGCTGAGCCCCGGCAGGTCCAGGCGGCTCTTCAGCAGCAGATACGTCGTGCCGTAGGTGCCCGCGGCCAGCACCAGGCGATCGCAGCCGATGGTGCCCGCCGTGCGCCCTGCCCGGCGGTCGACGAAGTCGACCTCGTACCCGCCGCCCGCGCGCGGCCGGATCGCCCGCGCCTGGTGCAGCGTGCGCAGCTCCGCCCCGTGGTGGCGGGCCGCCGACAGGTAGGTGTGGTCCAGGCTGTTCTTGGACCCGTCGTTGCAGCCGATGTCGCACTCGCCGCACAGCCGGCAGGTCTTGCGGGGCACCCCGTGCAGGTTGCCGTACGGTGCCTCGACGATGGGCAGGCCGATGCCGGGCTCCGCGCCACGGCCGGGGGCGAAGCTGACCGCCAGGGGCGGCAGCCGCCACTCAAGCCCCAGCTCGGCCGCCGCGTCCTGCATGGCACGGGTCTTCGGCGCGTCGAAGGCCGGGTGGTCCAGCGGATAGGGCGTGACGTCCAGCATCCGCTCGACCGTGTCGTAGTGCGGGTCAAGCTCGGCGCGCGTCACCGGCCACGACTCGTACCCGCCCGCCGCGATCGGCTCCTCGTGCACGAACCAGTGCTCGTCCTTGCGGATCATCACGTTCGCGTAGATGAGCGAGCCGCCGCCCAGGCCGCTGGCCACCACCGAGTCGCAGCCGCCGAAGCTCCACACGTCGTACATGCCGTACAGGCCCGCGCCGGGATCCCAGAAGGACTTGCCCATGTCGGCGGGGCTGCGCGGGAACGTGCCGGGCGCGAAGGCGCGGCCCCGCTCCAGCACCACCACCGAGAGCCCGGCGGAGGCCAGCCGGTACGCCGCGACCGCCCCGCCGAACCCGGATCCGATCACCACCACGTCCGTGCTGGTGCGGTCAGCCGGCATGGCGCTTGAGGAAGTCGAGGATGCGGGGGAAGACATCCAGGTGTGCGTTCTTGCCGATGAGCGGGTCGATGTGGCCGTAGCCGGGCAGGACGGCCAGCTCGTGCCGGCCGGGCGTCCGCTCGGACAGGGCCTTGTGGCAGACGATGTTGGAGTCGGTGAACACGTCGTTGTGGTCGCCGGTGAGGAACAGCACGGGCGTCCGGACGCGGTGCGCCCCGGCCAGATAGTCGTCCGGCAGCCCGGCGTGGGCGGGGTTGCCGGGGTCGCACTTCACCGCTCGCCCCGCTCGCACCATCTTGTTGATGTGCCGGTAGTAGTTGACGTCCGCGGCGCCGTTGAGGTCGGCCAGCCGCTCGTGGACGTGGGTCTGCGGCGCGAGGTTCCCGTGGCGGTACATCGCCGGGTGGCCGTAGCCCCACATGAAGCTCTGCATGTGGCAGGCCGGCTCGCGGCACTCCGGATGCAACAGCGAGACGGCCCGTGCCATCAGCCAGCGGCGGGTCAGCGGGGGAGCGTCGTGGAAGCGCGGGTCGATGTAGCACAGGCCGAAGGCGTACTCCAGCAGCGCCGGTCCGAAGGCGAGCTTGACGCGGGCCCTGGAGTGGACCCGCGGCGTCAGCCCCACACTGTTGGCCACCATGCTCGTGACGCCGTCGAGCGCCCCGCCGAACAGGCTCATCTGGAACGACACCGACCCCAGGCAGTGCGCTATGACATGGATCCGCCGTGCCCCAACGTGACGGCGGAGCTCTGCCATGGCCGCGGGATGGTCGTAGGCGGCGATGTCGTCCAGATTCTGCCGCCGGGTCTCCATGTTGTACGGGAACCGGTTGCTCATGCGGAAGTCGAGCGTCCACACGTCGCCGAAGCCGCTGTCCAGCAGGTAGCTCACCAGGTTGCGGTGCTCCGGCATGATGAACATGTCGCTGGAGGAGGTCAGGCCGTGCACCAGCAGCACGACGTCGTCGGACTCCTCGGCGAAGAACCGCGTCAGCGTCAGGCCGAGCTCGTCCTCGGTCGAGAACGGATGCACCGACACCTCGGCGCCTGAGACGCCCTCGAGCGTGTATCGGGGAATGCGGTGCTCCATCAGGCCGGCCTCCTGTTCGTGACCCGCGTCAACAATGCCAATCCCTCGGGGGCCCCCGCATCGTGGAAACCCCGTACATAAAATCCGTGGGAACCCCGTACGCCGGCGCCGGCACCGCCCCTGGTGAATGGGGCCTGGCGGGCGCCCGGCCCCCTCAGGAGCCGCGGTTGAGCCTGGTGGCCACTCCGACGCGCGACCCGACGCCGAGCTTGGCGAAGACGTGCGACAGGTGGGTCTCGACGGTGCGGACGCTGAGGAACAGCTGCTCGGCGATCTGCTGGTTGGTCAGGCCCTCGACGACCAGCGTGGCGATCTGCATCTCGCGGGGCGACAGCCCGTACGGCGCCGCGCCGGGCGCGCTCCGCGGGGAGGTGGCGACGCGCACCCCGTTGCGGCGCTGCTCGCGCATGACCTGCGCCCTCAGCCCGCGCGCTCCGCACGCCAGGAAGACGTCGGCGGCCTCGCGCAGCCGTTCGCGGGCCAGGTTCCGCTCGCCCGTGTCGCCGTAGGACATGGCCGCCACGAGCATCGCCCGCCCGGCGTCCACGTTGCGCTCGTGCTCGGTGAAGGCGGCGGCGGCCTGGTCGGCGAGCGCGGCCGCGGCGGCCGGGTCGGAGGGCCGCAGCGCGTGGGCGCGGGCCAGGAGCGCCAGGCCGGAGAACGCCGGCAGCTCGGGGTGGTCGAACTCCTCGGCGAGGTCGGCCCACTCGACCGCTCCGGCGGGGCGGCCGCGAGTGGCCTCGACGTGGGCGAGCAGCTCGCTGCTGGCCAGGAGCGTGCCGCGGTCCAGGCGCGAGCCGTTGAACTTGGCGCAGGCGTCCACGATGGCCTCCGCGCCCTCCTCCAGCCGGCCGGCGGCGACCAGCGCCACGCCGCGGGCCTGCCGCGCCATGTCGCCCCAGGCCTCGCCGGTGCCGACGCCCACCTGGACGGCCTCCTCCCCGGCGCGCAGGCCGGCGTCATGGTCGCCGGACCAGGTGGAGGCCAGGCACAGCTGCGTGAGCGCGAAGACCAGTTGCTGCCCGGACTCCAGCATCCGGGCGCCCTCGACGGACTCCTCGATGGTGGCCAGCGCCTCGGGGAGCCTGCCCAGCAGCACCAGGGTCTTGGTCTTGCCGGCGAGCAGGTTGGTCAGGATGTAGGTCTGCCCGGTGGAGCGGGCCACGGCGGCGGCGCGCTCGAAGTGCCGCAGGGCCATCGAGTAGCGGCCCATGTTGGTCTCGGCCCAGCACAGCCAGGCCACCGCGTCCAGCCACTCGGCCAGGTGCTCGTCCAGGGCCGAGGAGATGAGGCCGTCGGCCGCGTCCGCGCTGCGCAGCGCGTCGGGGATGTTGCCGGCGGCGTAGTGGGGCATCGGCCGCAGCGCGGCCACGGCCATCGCCAGGTCGGGTTGCCAGTCGTCGCCGGAGTCCGGCATGAGGTCGAGCACGGCCTGCGCGGCGCGGAAGTCGCCGCGCATCATGCTCTCGGCGACCAGCCGCATGCGCAGCGGGACGGCGGCGGCGGCACGCGGATCGGGCATGCGGCGCAGCTCGTCCAGCAGCAGCGCCCTGGCCTCGTGCGGCCGGTCGAGCTGGCGTTCCATCAGCGCGCAGATGCGCGCGGCCCTGGCCCGGCGCGTGTAGTCGTCGTAAGGGAGCAGGCGCAGCAGCTCGCGGGCGGTGTCGCGGCCCTCGGCGAGCCGGCCGCTGACGCTCTGGGCCCGGCTCAGCTCCATCAGCAGCTCCATCCGGTCCTCCAGAGTGGCAGGCCCGTGGGGCATCAGGTCCAGCGCCTTGCGGAACCAGTGGGCGGCGGTGACCGGGGCCTGCGGGGCGACCTTGCGGGCCGCCTCGACCAGGGTGGCGATCGCCCGCCGGTCGCCGAAGGAGCCCGCGCGCTCGAAGTGGTGGGCCTGGACGGTCGCGGGCGCGCCCAGCGAGGCCAGGTGGCCGGCCAGCCGGGCGTGCGCGGCGAGCCGCCACCCCGGGGCCGAGGACTCGTAGGCGGCCTGCCGCACCAGAGGGTGACGGAACCGGAACCGCCCGGCGGCCACGGGGCGGACGATGTCGCGGGCGCCGAGTTCGTTCAGCGCCTCCAGGGTGGCGGCCTCGGAGACCTGCGCGGTGACGGCGGCCAGGGCGGGCTCGAACTCGTCGGCGGTGACCGCGGCCGCCTGGGCGACCAGGAGCGAGCCGGGGGACAGGTCGCCGAGCTCGACCTGGAGCGCGGCGCGCACGGTGGGCGGCAGCTCGCCGACCTCCAGCCGCTTCATGCGCGCCAGGGCCTCCAGGTAGAGGGGGTTGCCGCCGCTGGCCTCGTACAGCGCGAGGCCGCGGGTGCGGTTGACGTCCGGCCCGAGCAGTTCCTCGGCCTCGGCGCGGGTGAGCGGGCCGGCGGTGACCTGCCGGCCCCGTGCGCCCGCGCCCATGGCGAGGGCTGTAAGGCGCGGCCCGGCCTGCGCGGGCCGGTAGGCGACCGCGACCAGGACCTTGCCGCGCGGCGGATGCCTGACCAGGTGGTCGAGGAACTCGGCGGAGCTGTCGTCGGCCCAGTGGACGTCGTCGAGGATCAGCGCGAGTCCGGCGGGGGAGGCCAGCTCGTCGATGAGCTGACGCAGCGCCCGGTAGAGCCGGTAGCGGACCATGCCGCTCTGGTCGGAGGCGTCGTCACCGGCGGCGCCGACGTCCTCGTCGGGCATCTTGGCCGCCAGGGCGGGGAACACGGCGGCGAGCCTGTGCTCCTGCGCCGCCCCTAACCGCTCGCCCAGATCGTCCCGGCAGGCCTCCAGGTGGTCGTCCAGGGCGTCGACCAGCGCGCTGAACGGCATGATCTGCTCGAACTGCGCGGCCCTGCCGCACAGTGTGGCGAGCCCGCGGCCGGTGGCGAGCGCGGCCAGCTCGGCGAGCAGGCGCGTCTTGCCGGCTCCCGGCTCGCCGACGACCGTGAGGAACTGGAAGCCTCGGCTCACCGTCGCCTCGATCGCCTGGGAGAAGGACCTCAGGGCCTCCCCCCGGCCGACGAGCGGAGCCTCACCGGGAACGCCGGGAGACGGCCTGTCTCTGTCCTCCCCGAACGGCGGAGTCTCACCACTGTTCATGTCATGTACCCCACAGCGCGACGGAACACCAGGAACAGCCACGCCGCAATGCAATTTCGGCGGGAAGTTGACGCGGGACTCCTCGGGAGCCGGGCCTTCATGGTAGAGGGGGTCTCCACGCGGACGCCCTCGGACCATGATTCTGTCGCAAAATCGGCTGGTGGCGGGCCGATCGGGCGGATCATACGTAATCCGCCCATAATCCACGCGATATGGCCTGGTCGGTTACACTTCTGTGGCAGTCGGGTCAACATCCGCGGGCGGCGCCGGTCTTCGCGGCCCGTCGAGTGAGCGCAGCCCGTACAGGGCGATCTCGATGCCCCGCTGGGCCGCGGCCTCCATCAGACGCGGCGGGTCGCCCCTGTCTCTGCCGGCCATCACCGCCTGCTTGACCGCTCCCACGAACCCGCCGATGGCCGCGCCGGCCTCGATCGGGTCGAGCTCGCCGGGGTAGGCCCGCAGCAGCGCCTCGGCCAGCTCGCGCTGCACCTCGAACAGCAGGTGCAGGGCGCGGGCCCGCAGCGCGGGCACCGACATGATGAGCCGCGTGCGCGCCGGATGCAGCTCCAGGGCGAGCTCGGCCTCCTCGGTGTCGAAGCGCAGCGCCTCGGCCGCGACGCGCAGGAGCAGCTCGGACACCGGCTCTCCCGGCAGGCGGGTCGCGATGACGGCGAGCGCGCTCTCGGTGCGCCGGCGGCTGTCGAAGAAGACCACGTCCTCCTTGCCGGCGAAGTAGCTGAAGAACGTGCGCGTCGAGACCTCGGCGGCGGCCGCGATGTCGGCCAGGGTCGTCTGGTCGTACCCCTGGCGCTCGAAAAGGCGCACCGCCGTCTCGATGAGCGTGCGGCGGGTGCGCAGCTTCTTGCGCTCGCGCAGTCCAGGACCACCGGCCATAACGGAACTTTACCCCGTCGGCCGCGAAATTTCATCCATTGCAATATCGGAGGAGGTACTGTTTTCTGTGAACACCGAGAACGACGTCCTGTTGCAAAGGCTGTCAATCCGAGGAGCGCGTCCATGGCCAACGCCGCATCCCAACCGGTGACCTTCCCGCTGACCCGCGAGACCCAGCTCGACCCTCCCGCCCCCTTCGGGCAGTGGCGCGAGGACGACCCGCTGCGCCCGATGCTCTACGCCGACGGCCACGTGGGCTGGCTGGCGACCGGGTACTCCGCCGCGCGCGAGATCCTCGCCCACCCCCACTTCAGCACCCGACTGGAACTGCTGCACCCGCCCATCAGCCAGCGGCTGTCCCAGGCCCGCCGGCGTCCGGGGTTCTTCATCCGCGAGGACCCGCCCGAGCACACCCGCCTGCGCAAGCTGCTGACCGGCCAGTTCACCGTCCGCCGCATGAAGCAGCTCGAACCGCGGGTGGAGAAGATCACCGCCGACCGGCTCGACGAGATGGAGCGCCTCGGCCCGCCCGCCGACCTGGTCCAGGCGTTCGCGCTGCCCATCCCGTCCCTGGTGATCTGCGAGCTGCTGGGCGTGCCCTACGACGACCACGAGCGCTTCCAGAGCTACTCCTCCACCCTGCTCAACCTGGACGCCACCCCCGAGCGGGTGCAGAAGGCGCTCGACGACCTGGACGGCTACCTGAGCGAACTGGTGGCGCGCAAGCGCTCCGAGCCGGACGACGCCCTGATCACCGGACTCGTCGAGACCGGGCAGGTCACCGACGAGGAGATCACCGGCATGGCGATCCTGCTGCTCATCGCCGGCCACGAGACCACGGCCAACATGCTCGCGCTCGGCACCTACACGCTGCTGCGCAACCCCGAGCAGCTCGCCGCGCTGCGCGATGACCCCTCGCTGGCCGACGGCGCGGTCGAAGAGCTGCTGCGCTACCTCACCATCGTCCACCTCGGCCCCGTCCGGGCGGCCCTCGAGGACGTGGAGGTGGCCGGCCACATGATCAAGAAGGGCGAGGCGGTGACCCTCTCTCTCGGCGCGGCCAACCGCGACCCCGCCCGCTTCGACGACCCCGATAAGCTGGACGTCAGACGGCAGGCCGTGGGGCATCTCTCCTTCGGCCACGGCATCCACCAGTGTCTCGGTCAGCAGCTCGCCCGCATCGAGATGCGCATCGGATACCCGGCCCTGCTGCGGCGTTTCCCACACCTGCGGCTCGCCATACCGGCCGACGATGTGGCGATGCGCTCCAACATGGCGATCTATGGCGTGCACCGGTTGCCGGTGGCCTGGTAGGAGGTTCTTCGCTCATGCGGATCAAGGCCGATACCGAGCGCTGCATCGGAGCCGGCATGTGCGCGCTCACCGCGCCCAAGGTCTTCGACCAGAGCGAGGACGACGGCACCGTGCTCCTGCTGGCCGAGAAGCCGGCGGCCGAGGAAGAGGCGGCGGCCCGCCGCGCGGTGCAGGTGTGCCCGTCCGGGGCGCTCTCGATCGCCTGACGTACGCCCGCCCGGCGTGCCGTCGGCCGCTGATGGCACGCACGGCGCCGGGCGCCGGTCCTATCCGGTCGCGGCGCCGGGCACGCCGAGCGCGAGTACGGCCGTGTCGTCGTCCAGGCCCGCGCCGAACTCCTCCAGCAGGCCCACCACGGCCTCCACCGCGGCGGCGGTCGGCGTCCGGCGTCCGGCATCTCCGCAGGCGCCGCCGTCGCCGGAGTGGCGGTGGCGGTGGCGCACAGGTCAGGGCAGAGCAGGTCAGGGCGCCGGCATCACGTGCTCGCCGGACGGCATGGTGTGCCCCTCGGGCATGGGCTCCTCGGAGGGCATGGTGTGCCCGTGCGGCGTCGGCTCGCCGGAGAGCATCGGGGCCCCCGAGGGCATCGAGTGGCCGCCCAGCTTCACGGTGCCGCCCAGCGTCGCGCGGAACGGCTCCAGCATCTCGGGGGTGTTGCCGAGGACGATCCAGCGGGTGCCGACCAGATACGCGCCGCCGTAGCTCAGCGCGTCGTCCAGCCACTCCTGCTTGCCCTTCTCCGAGGCGAACGTCGTGACGGAGTACTGGCCCCTCGCCGTCTTGCACATGCCCTGCCGCAGTTCCTGGGCGTCCACCTGCATCTGCGGGGCGGTGCACCCCGTCCTGGCGGCGATCTGCTCCACGGTGGCGGGCGCCCCGGCGGCGGCCCTGGCCCCGCCGCACCCGCCGAGCGCGCACAGCGTGACGGCCGCGCCGGCCAGCGCCGCCCACCGGGCGGGCCGCGCGCGGCGCCCACCGCGCGCGGCCGCCGGCCCCGCCGTCACGGCGCGGCCGCCTCGATGTTCCCGCCCACCTTCTCGCTGAAGGTCTGCAACATCCCCGGGTCGTTGCCCGCGATCACCCATCGGGTGCCCACCAGGTAGTTGCCGCCCCACTTCTTGGCCTCCTCCAGCCACTCGGTCTTGCCCTTGTCGGTCGCGAACGTCGTCACGGTGTACTGGCCCTTGTCGGTCTTGCACACTCCCTGGCGCAGCTCCTCGGCGTCGGTCTGGACCTGCGGCTTCTTGCAGCCGGTCCTGGTGGCGAGCTGCTTGAGCGTGGCCGGCGGCCCCGAGTCGGCCGCGGGGGCGGCGGCCGCCGCCGGGGCCGTGCCGCCGCCGGAGGCCGCGCCGCCGCATCCCGTGGCGAGCCCGAGCGCGAGAACGCACCCGAGAACGGCGGTCGCTCGCGTCGTCACCTGCGTGCCTAGGCTTGGGCGTCCCATGGCAGATCTCCCATCCACTGTGCCGTGCGAAAGTCACCGTCACCGGGTACGCGGAGCGGGGCCCTCCGGTTCATTCGTCTCGTCGCGGACCGGCGGCTTCGCGAGTTCCGCGAAAGTTTCTCGCCGGACGTCGAACTCTTCCGGGTCCTCCCGCGTACCTCGTGCCGATGGGGCACCAACCAATGCCGCCATGAGCACGTACTCCGGGAGGAGTTCTAGTGATCGGATTTCAGCACAGACGGCGGTTCAGGCCCGTCCTGAGTTTCCTTGCCCTGGGTGGGGCGGGGGTCGGCCTCGTCATGGCGAGCCTGTCCCCGGCTGGGCAGGTGCCAGGCCGGGACGCGCCGCTTTCGGCCGTCGCCGTCAGCGCCGCCTCACGCCTCGCCGGCACCGCCGCCGCCCCGACGGTGAACTGCCCGTCGGTCGCGGACCAGCTTCCCGACGTCCCCGCGGCCGTGGCGGCCGAGGTGAGACGCAACCTCACGCTGCTCGACTCGCAGATCGCCGAGGCCGACAGGCGGCTCGCCGCCACCGAGGGCCAAGGTGGCCGCGACTTCGTGCGCAACAGCATCCTCGGCCCGCTGAAGTCGAAGCGGCTGGCCACCGTGGAGCGCATCGCCGGAGCGATCGGCCGGGTGGCCGAGCGTCCCGAGGGACTTGAGGACCTGGCCGCCTGTGCCGTGCGCACCGGCTCCGCGAGCGCGGGCCAGGGCGCCGCGACCCCCGAGCCCTCCGCCTCCGGCCAGCAGTCGGACCAGGGCCAGGGCCAGGACCAGGACCAGGACGCCGCCGAGCCGTCCGCCTCGGCCGAGCCTTCCGGCCAGGACGCCCCGAGCGACTCCGCGAACGCCCGCACCGGCAACGCGGCCAGGCGCACGGTCAACTGCCCGACGGTGGCCGACAAGCTGCCCGAGGTGCCGTCCGCCGCCCGGCGTGAGGTCGATCGGAACCTGGCCATTCTCGACCGTCAGATCGCCCAGGCGAACCAGATCCTGTCCCGCCTCGGCTCGCGCGCGAACAACGGCAACGTGGTGCGCGGCGCGGTGCTGAACCCGCTGCGGGCCGCCCGTTCGATCGTCCTCAACCGCATCGCCAACGCGCTGCGGCGGGCCGGCGTCCAGGCCGACGGCCTGAGAGGCCTGACCACCTGCACCGTGCAGAACGGCGCGGGCGGCGGGCAGACGCCTTCGCCCGAACCGTCCGGCGACCCCTCGGCGTCCCCGTCGCCCAGCGGCGGCGCCGACCCCTCGGCGAGCCCCACGGGCTCCGCGTCGCCCAGCGCCTCGCCGACCGGCGGCGCGTCCGGCCCCTCACCGGACGACTTCGTCGACATCCGCCGCGTGCGGCCCAACGTGAACCGCCCCGCCGACGGGCGTAACGCCTCCAGGGGCACCTTCTCCTCGCGGTGCGGCACCAACGGCAACGGCCACTTCAACTCCGACAACGTCATCGTCGCGCCCGGCGTGACCAACGGCGCGCACCACGTGCACGACTACGTGGGCAACCTGGACGCCAGCGGCTTCTCCACCAACGAGAGCCTGCAGGCGGCCGGCACCACGTGCAGCAACGGCGACAAGTCGACCCACTACTGGCCGGTGGTGCGCCTGCAGAACCAGCGGGGCAACGACGCCGACAAGGCCGGCGGCGGCCTGGACGGCAACATCGGCCGCATCGTCCGCCCGGCGTCGGTGTCGATCACCTTCCGCGGCAACCCCACCAGCAAGGTCGTCGCCATGCCGATCTTCCTGCGTATCATCACCGGCGACGCCAAGTCGTTCACCAACGGCCCGACCAACGCCAACGCGAGCTGGTCGTGCACCGGGTTCGAGAACCGGCAGCTGAAGGACAAGTACCCGATCTGCCCGCGCGGCAGCCAGGTGGTGCGGACCTTCAAGTTCCAGAGCTGCTGGGACGGCAAGAACATCGACAGCGCCAACCACCGCACCCACGTCGCCTTCGCCGCGGAGGACGGGTCGTGCCCGAACGGTTTCCAGGCCATCCCGGCCCTGGAGCAGCGCATCACCTACAACGTGCCGCCCGGTCCCGGCTTCGCCGTCGACAGCTTCCCTGAGCAGCTGCACAAGCCGATCACCGACCACGGCGACTTCATCAACGTGATGTCGGAGGCGCTGATGAAGCAGGCGGTCAACTGCATCAACGCCGGCAGGCGCTGCGGCTGACCCACGCTTCCGTCACCTTCCCGCGCACATGCCAGGCGCCGCCCCGCGAGAGCCATCTCGCGAGGCGGCGCCTGTGCGTCTCGGGGCCCGCCCGATCCGGCGGGCCCGGCCCGGACCGCGGGCGCGGTCTCCGGGCCGGTGACGCCGGCCGCTCCTAGTAGTCGTAGTCGTCGTCCTCGTCGTCCCAGTCGTCATCGTCGTCGTAGTCGCCGCCCCGGGTGAGGCCGGGAGCCGCCGCGGCGAGCAGGGCCGCCGTCAGCAGGACACCGGTGGCGATGAGTCGTCTGAGCATGAGAATCACTCCGTAACCAGATTCTGTGACCCTTGAGGTGCGTGCCCTCGGTCTGCGGAGCGTCGCGATGGGTTCCCGGGAGACGCCAGTACGGCGCGGTACAGCTCTCAGATAACCATGACATCTCGGACAGGTCACCCGAGTGCAGGCAAATCCGCAGCATGGGTTCGGGCAAAGCCGGACGCGCGCGCACGCGGTGCCGCGACACGCCGTGCGAGCGGTCATCTGCCGCTTAACCTGCGCGAACGCGGGCACGTGCCGGACAGCGGCCCGCCGTCGCCCGGCGGCGGGAGCCGCACGACGCCGGCACATCGCAGTGAGGAGCCCACGCGGCCATGCAGCCCTTGAAGCGCGCCACGCGCACATCCCTGAACGCGGCGAAGGCCTTCGGGCCGGACGGCGGGACCACCGAGGACGACGAGGCGGCCGCGCAGCCACCGCCGCCGCTGCCCGAGGCCCGCGGACCGCTCAGCGCGTTCCTGTTCGGACGGCTGGCCCGCGCGCCGCACGACCTGGAGGAGGTCGCCGTCGACTCCGGCGAGCCCGCCGTGTTCGACGAGGACCTCCAGATCGCCCTGCACGTCTGCTACGAGCTGCACTACCAGGGTTTCGACGGCGTCGACGAACGATGGGAGTGGCATCCGCCGCTGCTGAGCCTGCGCCGGCGGCTGGAAGGGCGGCTGGAGGAGGGCCTGGCCCAGGCCGTGCGCCGTCCGGCGCCGGTGCCGGCGCGCGAGATACCCGCGGCGCTGAACCGGCTGGCCTGCGACGCCGCGGCGTCCGGCGCCGACGCGGTGGCGCCCGACACGGTCGGCGCCGGCGCGGCGGCGTCCGTCCTGGCCCGCCCGGCCGGCGGCGGCGAACCGTCCGCCTCGGGGAACGCCGGGCGTTCCGAGCTCGCCGAGTTCCTCCTGCACGACGCCGGGCCCGAGCAGTTCCGCGAGTTCGTCGTCCACCGGTCGATCTACCACCTCAAGGAGGCCGACCCGCACACCTGGGCCATCCCGCGCCTGCGCGGCCGCGCCAAGGCGGCGCTCGTCGAGATCCAGGCCGACGAGTACGGCGGCGGGCGCCGCGAGCGCATGCACGCCGAGCTGTACCGGGTCCTCATGCGGGGACTCGGCCTGTCCGACGCCTACGGGCACTACCTCGACCGCGTCCCCGCCGTCACCCTGGCGGCCGGCAACACGATGTCGCTGTTCGGGCTGCACCGCAGGCACCGCGGCGCGCTGCTCGGCCACCTGGCGGCCCTGGAGATGAACTCCTCCCAGCCCAACGCCAAGTACGCGCGAGGGCTGTGGCGCCTCGGCGCGGACGCCGCCACGGCCCGCTTCTACGACGAGCACGTGCAGGCCGACGCCGTCCACGAGCAGATCGCCGCGCACGACATGTGCGGCGCGTTCGCCGCGGCGCACCCCGCCCTCGCGGGGGACGTGCTGTTCGGCGCCGCCTGCTGCCTGACGCTCGACCGGCTGTTCGGCCTCCACCTGCTCGGCCGCTGGGAGGACGGCGCCACCTCGCTGCGCGGCGGGGGCCTCGGCGGGGAGCCCGCGTGAGGGATGTGGACTACGTGCTGCCCCTGCGGTGGTCCCGCGACGACCGGCTCGGCGAGCTGACCGGCTACCTGCGCCTGATCGGCGCGCACGCGAGGGTGGTCGTCGTGGACGGCTCGCCGCCCGAGCTGTTCGAGCGCCACGCCGAGGCGTGGCGGGACATCGTGGCGGTCCACGTTCGGCCGGACCCCGGCCTGCGGTTCCTCAACGGCAAGGTCGACGGGGTCACCACCGGGCTGCGCCGGGCGCGCTCCGAGCACGTCGTGATCGCCGACGACGACGTGCGTTACGACGAGCACGCGCTCGCCCGGGTGTCCGCCCTGCTCGGCGGGGCCGACCTCGTGCGCCCGCACAACTACTTCGAGCCGCTGCCCTGGCACGCCCGGTGGGACACCGCCCGCACGCTGCTCAACCGCGCGTTCGGCGTCGACTATCCCGGCACCTTCGGCGTGCGCCGGTCGGCCTTCCTGGCCATGGGGGGATACGACGGCGACGTGCTGTTCGAGAACCTGGAGCTGATCCGCACGGTTCGCGCGCACGGCGGCCGCGAGTGCCGCCCGCAGGACCTGTTCGTCCGGCGCGTGCCCCCGGGCGTGGACCGGTTCTGGTCACAGCGGGTCTGGCAGGCCTACGACGACCTCGCCCAGCCCGCCCGCATGGCGCTGTTCCTCGCCGTCCTGCCGGCGCTCGCCGTCGCGCTCCGCCGCGGCAGGGGCCGCGCGGTCCTCACGGGCGCGGCCCTGGTGGTCGTGCTGGCCGAGACCGGCCGGCGGCGCGGCGGCGGGCGGCGCGTCTACCCGTTCAGCAGCGCGCTGCTGGCCCCCGGCTGGGTGCTGGAGCGCGCCGTGTGCAGCTGGCTCGCGCTCGGCGCCCGGCTGACCGGCAGGGGGATCCCGTACTGGGGGCGGCGCATCCACCTCGCCGCGCACTCCGTGCGCCGGCTCAGAGCGGACGCTGCGGCTCGGTCCCGGTGCGGAAGCGCACCGCCTTGTGCGACCCGTCGCAGAACGGCTTGACCGCCGAACGGCCGCAGCGGCACAGCGCCACGGTGGCCCGTCCGGGGTCGATGGCGCGCCCGTCCTGGGTGAGGAGCGTGAACGGGCCGCGCACCAGCAGCGGCCCGTCCTCGCAGGCCGTCACGGTGACCGGCTCCGCGGTCGCGGGGGCACCGTCGTGCTCGTGCGGGCGGCTCGCTCCCGAGCGCGCCATGTCCGGTTCGCCGGTATCATCCCGCACGATGCGACCATGCCCGGCCGTCGGGCGCGGAAACCCGCGCCGCCTTCGCCCGGCCGTCCGCCCGGCGCGTTAATCGCTTGACGTGAACTTAAGTTGAAGTTCTAGGCTCACGGGTGTCACCGGCCGGATGATCGTGAGACGGGAACGCCCGGTGGACTCTCACCGCCGCTCGGCGCGAAACACACGGGGGTACCTGATGGACATGGAAGTGACGGCGTGGCATTCGCTGTACAACGCGATGCACGCCCAGCAGGACCGGCGGCCGTTCTCCAAGGCGACGCTGCGCCGCATCGGCCGCTTCGCCCGGCCGCACCGCCGCATCCTGGCGTTGTTCCTGCTGCTCAGCGTGGCCTCGGCGGTGCTCGCCGTCGCCTCGCCCGTGCTCGCGGGGCGGGTCGTCGACGCGATCGTGCACCGCGCGCCCTTCGAGAGCGTCCTCGCCATGGCCGCGCTCATCGCCCTCATCGCGGTGCTGGACGCCGCGCTCGGCCTGCTCACCCGCTGGCTGTCGGCCAACATCGGCGAAGGCCTGATCCTCGACCTGCGCACCGCCGTGTTCGACCACGTCCAGCGCATGCCGGTCGCCTTCTTCACCCGCACCCGCACCGGCGCGCTGGTCAGCCGCCTGAACAACGACGTTATCGGCGCCCAGCGGGCCTTCAGCAACACCCTGTCGGGTGTGGTGAGCAACATCGTGACGCTCATCCTGACGCTCGTCGTCATGATCAGCCTGTCCTGGCAGATCACGCTGCTCGCACTGGTGCTGCTGCCGCTGTTCGTCGTCCCGGCGCGGCGCATGGGCTCGCGGCTGGCCCGCCTGGAACGTGAGGCGGCCAACCACAACTCGCAGATGAGCACCCAGATGACCGAGCGCTTCTCCGCGCCGGGCGCGACGCTGATCAAGCTGTTCGGCCGGCCCGCGAGCGAGTCCGCCGAGTTCGCGAGCCGCGCCCGGCGGGTCCGCGACATCGGCGTGCGCACGGCCATGGTGCAGTCGGTGTTCGTCACGGCGCTGACGCTCGTCTCCGCGCTCGCGCTGGCCGTCGTCTACGGCCTCGGCGGCTTCTACTCCCTGCGCGGCCAGCTCGACGCGGGCAGCGTCGTCGCCCTCGCGCTGCTGCTCACCCGCCTGTACGCGCCGCTCACCGCCCTGGCCAGCGCCCGCGTCGAGGTGATGAGCGCGCTGGTCAGCTTCGAGCGGGTCTTCGAGGTGCTCGACCTCAAGCCGCTGATCGCCGAGCGGCCGGGCGCGCGCAGCGTGCCGGACGGGCCGGTGTCGGTGGAACTGGACGGCGTCCGGTTCGCCTACCCCTCGGCCGACAAGGTGTCGCTCGCCTCTCTGGAGGAGGTCGCCGTCCTGGACACCCGGGGCGGCGTCGAGGTGCTGCACGACGTGTCGTTCCGCGCCGAGCCGGGCCGCATGGTGGCGCTGGTCGGCTCGTCGGGCGCGGGCAAGTCCACCATCGCCCAGCTCATCACGCGCCTCTACGACGTCGACGAGGGCGCCGTGCGCCTGTCGGGAGTGGACGTGCGAGACCTGACGGCCCAGTCGATCCGCGAGACGCTCGGCATGGTCACCCAGGACGGTCACCTGTTCCACGAGTCCGTGCGGGCGAACCTGCTGCTCGCCCGCCCGGAGGCCTCCGAGGAGGACCTGTGGGAGGTGCTGCGCCGCGCCCGGCTGGAGGACCTGGTCGCCGGGCTCCCCGACGGGCTGGACACCATCGTGGGGGAGCGCGGCTACCGGCTGTCCGGCGGTGAGCGCCAGCGGCTGACCATCGCCCGCCTGCTGCTCGCCCGCCCCAGAGTGGTGATCCTGGACGAGGCCACCGCGCACCTGGACTCCACCTCGGAGGCGGCGGTGCAGGAGGCGCTCGGGGAGGCGCTGGCCGGGCGGACGGCCGTGGTCATCGCCCACCGGCTGTCCACCGTCAGGGCCGCCGACCTCATCCTCGTGATCGAGGACGGGCGGGTCGTGCAGCGCGGCACCCACGACGAGCTGCTCGCCGCCGGAGGGCGGTACGAAGAGCTCTACCGCACGCAGTTCGACGAGCGGGGCGCCGCCGAGCCGGTGCGCTGACCTTCAGACCCGCGCGGAGACGTCCCCAGGGAAGGTTCCGCGGTGCGCGCCGTGCGGGCTCACCAGCCGCGGCCGCGGCCGGCCACTCCGTCCAGCCGGCGCCCGATCCCGGCGGCCCAGTCGATGCGGGCCGCCTGCTCGTGGGTGACCCGGAACCGGCCGATGGCGTCGTGGCCCGGCTGGAACAGCCGGGCGCGCTTGTCGGCCTCCAGCACCACCACGAGCCCGTGCGGGTCGGCGACGAAGGTGAGCTCGACCTCGTTGACCCGGCCCGCCCATCGCACGGGCGGGTGGAACTCGATCTCCTGGAAGAACGGCGGCGCCTGGCGGACGCCGTGCAGCCGCCCGGCGTCCGCCGCGACCGTAAGACCCGGTCACTCGGGACCTTGGTCACTGGGTGCGGGAGCCCG
>NZ_JBVJHR010000002.1:0-101284 GCF_055586705.1 Sphaerisporangium sp. NPDC049457
TACATTCCGAACCCGGAAGTTAAGCCTTCCAGCGCCGATGGTACTGCACCGGGGACGGTGTGGGAGAGTAGGACACCGCCGGACAAAATTTCATATACGCAACACGGGCGGTAGTGTCGTGTTGTGTGGTTGCAGGGAAGCCATCCGGTATCCGGGTGGCTTTCCTGCGTTTCAGGACCCTTATCCCCGCGGTCCCCTCTTCTGTCCCGGCCCGGCGCCCTTTCCCTCTGGGCCCTCCTTTTCTCCTCAGTCCCCCCTTCTGTTCCGGAGCCCTTCCCTCTCGGCCCTTTTTCTTCTCTGGGCCTGTGGGATAGGCCACCGCCGGCGATCACTCTTCCCCCGGCCGGGGATCACCCTTCCCCCGGTGACGAGCTGCTCCTCCATGGCGCCGACGCGGCGGGATGCTGGTCGGTGAATCCGGCGTCGTCCTACGGCGCAGCACCCTTCCCGGTGGGAACCGCCTGCCCCCGGTCATCGGCTATTTCTCATGGCGTCCACGGAATGGGGAACTGGTGTGCTGGCCATGGACAGGTGCCGGGTCGGGCACCGTACGACGGCGCCGGCATCGCCGTACCACTTCTCGCCGACCCGGCGCCGGTCATGTCCAGCACATGCTGGGGTGGGGCGGGGTGCCCGGTGGGCGGGTGTCGGTGGTGGTGCCGGGGTCGCCGCCGTGCTGATTCTCGCCGGCCGGCGCTGACCGTATCGGGCACACACTGGGGTGGGGAAGGGGTCCCAGTGAGGGCGTGGGGCTGGGTGCCTTGGGCGGTGTGGGAGGTTAGGGGACGAGGAGGAGGGCGTCGCCTACGGTGCGTTCGGAGCCGTCGGAGGGGTGGTTGACGACCTTGCCCTTGACGATCATCGCGCTCGAGCCGCCGCCGTCGAGGTTGATGGCCTGGCGGGCGCCGAGCCAGAGCATCAGATGAGCGGCTTCGATCATCGAGGCCCCGACGGTGACGCCCGGCTTGCGGCCGTCGACCACGGCGAGGATGAGTCGGCCCGACTTGGTGACGCCCGCCATCGTGCGGGGATGACGGCGCAGGATCATGTTGATGTTCGCCTGGCCGTCGGCCTTGGCGGTGACGTGCTCGTGGCCGTCGCGGACGAGGCCGACGCCGCCGCCGATGATGCTCGTCTCGGGGGTGAGCGGGATGGCCTTCCGGGTGCGCAGGTCGGTGACCTTGCTGGTGATCTTCAGGCTCCAGCTCTCCCAAGCGTGCGACCAGATCCAGTCGGCCATGATGCCGGTGCCGTGCAGGACGCTGGTGCCGGCCGCCACCTTGCCGCCCGCCGGGCGCAGTTCGAGCACCTGGCCCTTGGCGTCCAGGACGGCTTCGGCGCCATCGTCGGCAGGAGTCTTCGCGCCGTACTCCTCGGTGTAGAGCACCAGCTCGTCTGACGCGGGGACGCGGTTGACGCCGTTGATGATCGTCTTCTCGCCGTCGGCGGACGTGGCCGTGATGGCGGTCGCCACCTCGGAGATGCGCGCGGTGCGGCCCTTCAGAATGAGGGCGCTGCGTCCGAGGACGGCCTCGCTCAGCAGGCGGCCGTTCACGACGGAGATGCCGACGGGTTCGCCTCGGAGGTTCTTTTCGGTGTGGATGTTGAAGAAGCCGCCGTTGACCGCGGCGACCGCGCCGGCCTTCTTGGCCATCGAGGAGGTGGTCTCGCGCTTGGCGACCGTCGCCCCGAGGCTGGCGTGGTAGGAGCCGGTGAAGGCGCGGGGGTCGACGGTCAGGACGCGCATGTCCCAGGGGCCGGTGGTCTGCAGCCCGTCGTCGCCGAGGAAGTCGACCTTCGCCTTGACGCCCGACTCTCCGAGCTGCTTGACGATCTTCTCGGCCTCGGCGCGCTCGTCGAGTTTCCACATGCCGACGCGCACCATGTAGCTCAGGCCCGCGGGGAAATCGGCGACGGCCGGGCGGGTGAACTCCTGGATGCCGGCCGGCAGGCCAGCCGCCTGGACCGCCTGGGCGGCGGCGTCGGCTTGCTCCCGGGTGCCGTAATCCTTGCCGTTCATGAGCGCCGACACCGTGTATCCGTCGGTCGGCTCCCCATGGACGAAGGTGAACAGGTCGATGCCCTTGGCGACCGCTTTCTGCTTCCGAGCCGGCTTTCCTGGCTGTCCCAGTGGGAAGTTCGACGTCGGGAGGCCCGAACGGACCCGGGCCGCCGTCGTTTCCGTCGACTGCGCCGCCTTCGCCGAGTGTGCGGCGCCCGTCGATTTCGCCATCGCAGGTGCCGGAGCGGCGACGGCGGCGAGGGATAGAGCGGCAAGTCCGGCGACGAGACGACGTGGCATCAAGGGGCTCCCGTGGGTGATCTGTTCCTCGGTCACCATCGTCTTGGCTGTGGAACGTCAAGCGCCGGTAAACACGCCAACGTCTACGAGAATGTAACCCGGAATGTAATTGGCCCTCGTGCCGGGGGTTGGGGCGGTGCCGGGCCGTGTGGGGAAAGTCGTCGGCGGGGATGGCGCGGATGGCGCGGGCGTCCGGAGGTCCGCGTCGTGGAGTCGGTCCATTCGTGTGGAGTCGGTCCACTGGTGTGGTGATGGGACTCGTGGTGACGGGCTTCGCGGTCGTGCGGTGTTGGGTGTTGAAGGCCGTGTGGGGATTGGTGTTGAAGCCGGTGAAATGCCCAGCCCGGTACCAGTAAGCGTGGGGCGGCAGGGTTGGGTTCGCCGGGCGCCGGGCGCCGGGCGCCGGGTGGCGGGTGGCGGGTGGCGGGTGGCGGTTGCCGGGTGGTTGGTGGCGGGGCGCGGGGGCTTCGGTTTGGCGTCGGGCTTCGGGGGCGGTCGTGCGCGTGATGATCGGTATTTCGGCGTCGTGGTATTCCGCGGTGTCAGAGGACGGCCGGTGCAGGTGGAAGCCCCTTTTGGGATGAGGGCGGCGGAGTGGCCGTAAGGGGCTACGTAAATCTGGTCAATGCCGTGGTCATTCCGGATCAGTCGGCCGCGATCCGCTGTCCGGGCTCGCATTCCGGCGTTACGGTTCGTCAGGCCGCAATCACCGAGCAGGCGGCACACCTTCCTCGAGAGGCACCCGTCATGGGGCTCAACGTTCTTTTCGTGATAATCCTGGCAAGCATGAGCCTTGGTTTCATCCTCGGAGTGATCATGGCTCGGCCGCGCCGGTGGGACGCTTACGTCTGCGCCGACGACGCGGCTCATACGGCTCACGCGACGCGCGCGGACGCCGTTCCCGACCCGTGAGGCGCGGCCTTCAACGGATCTCTCTGCGGAACGACTCCAGCGCCAGGAGCGCCACATGCAGCGACAGGCAAGAGTCGACGTCGTCCAGGTCGGTGTCCAGGACGCGTTCGAGGCGGCGGAGCCGGTCGTAGAACGCGGGCCTGGACAGGTGGGCCCGCTGTGCCGCGACCGCCTTGTTGCGCCCGGCGTCCAGGTAGATGCGCAGGATGCCGGTCAGGTCGCCGCCCCGGTGCGCGTCGTGGGCGAGCAGCGGGCCGAGCTCGCGTTCGGCGAAGGTCTGCAGCCGCGCGTCGTCGCGCAGCAGGTGGAGAAGGCCGCGAAGGCGCAGGTCGGGCAGGCGGTAGAAAGGGCGGCGGTCGGGCTGGCGCGCGGCGGCCTCGGCGACCTGCTCGGCCTCCAGGAAGCTGCGCCGCACCTCTTTGATCGACTCGACCACCGAGCCGGCGGCCAGGACGAACGGGGTGGTGAAGGTGGTGCGGAGCCGTTCGGCCAGGGTGGTGAGCGCGCCTTCGGCGAGGACGCGCGGTGGCAGGGGCAGCAGGACGCCGACGCGGTTCTGGTCGAGCGCGCCGACGAGGGCGGGCAGCTTGGCGTCCCGGCAGGCGGCCGCCGTGGCCTCGGCCAGCTCGCTCAGCTTGGCCTGCAGGTTGAGCACGGTCTCGGCCGGCGGCTCGGCGAGGCGGAGCACGACGCTGATGAGCTTGCGCCCGGTGAGCGGGACGCCGACCGCGCGGGCGCGTGCCGCGACCTCTTCAGGGTCGGCGTACGCGTGGGTCAGGATGCCGGCGATGATCGTGCCGTGCGCCTGGCGTTCGAGGCTTTCTTGGTGGCGCTCCAGCAGCCGTCCGAGGGCGAGCGTGGTCGCGGCCCGTTCGGCCAGGACGATGTCGCGCGGGCTCGGCGCCGACTCGCAGAGCAGGATGAGCCGTCCCCAGTCGTGGCCGCGGGCGCCGACCATCGTCACCAGCCAGCCCGACGAGGGGTCGTAGGCCGTGCGCTCGCGAGGTGCCACGGCGCGTGACCGGGCTTCCCAGTTGGCGAGCAGGATGCCGGTGTCACGTCCGGCGGACTCGCAGGCGAGCACCTGGTGGGCGAGGTTCTCCAGCAACGCCGGCCGGGCCGAGAGGCGGGAGACCTGGGCCAGCACCTCGGCCGGGGAGGCGCCTTCGACCGACAGCTCGGTGAACACCTCGTGCAGTTGCTCGGAGGCGCGCAGCTCTTCGAGCTGGATGTCGATGATGCGGGCGTGCACCGACTCGGTGATCTGCACGAAGGGCGTCTCGCGGGCGAGAGTGACCAGCGGCAGCCCGTGGGTCTCAGCGGCCTCCACGACGGCGCGCGGCAGCTCGCGGATGAACCTGCGGCCGAGCTCCACGATCAGGCCGGAGGCGCCCACGCTCGCCAGGTCGGCGATGTAGTCGGCGAGTTTGTCCGCCTCTTCGGGCAGGGCGACGCCTGTGGTGAGGATGAGCTCGCCGCCGCGCAGCAGATGGGCGATGTCGCTGACCTCGCCGACGTGCACCCAGCGCACGCGCGTGTCCAGCCGGTCGGAGCCCGCGACCACACGTGGGTTGCCTCGGCGGACGGTGTCCAGAGCAAGGACGTCGGCCAAGGTCGGTAGCATATTTACGAGCCTAGCCGATCACGCTGTAAGAACGACCGGCCCCTGTGTGACATAGTGTCCGCCCGTTATGTGGCACTCGTTCCAGTTGGCGGCTGATCGTCCCACCACCTGCTCCCGTCAGGTCGTATCTGTTGACCGGTCGAGTGGATCGGCCGGGTCGGCCGGGTCGGCCGGGTCGGCCGGGTCGAGCAGGTCGGTCGGGTTGGGCGGGCGGGTCCGGTGGGCCTGGTGGGGTGGTCAGGTTTGGTGGAGGCGGAGCGCTAGGCCGTCGAGGAGGGCGGAAAGGCCGTAGTCGAAGCTGAGGCGGCGCAGCTGGGTGATGTCCAGGTCGTGCATGGCGTCATAGCGGGCGAGCAGCTCGGGATGCCCGGCGCCGGCGATGTGGAGCTGGTCGCGAATGTGCCGCATGGACTCGGCCTGGTCGGTGTCGGCGCGGCCGACCATGTTGATCCAGCTCGCCTCTGGTGTGGTGGCGCCCAGGGTGTAGGCGATGACCGAGGCGACGGCGAAGTCGAGGGTGACGCCGGTGAAGCCGCCGGACTCCAAGGCGGTTGTCAAGGTGGCGACCACCTTGAGCGCGTTCGGCCCGATGCTCGGCATGGAGCCGATGAGCGTGATAGACCACGGATGCTGAAGCATCGCGTGGCGCAGCCCATAGGCGAACGCGGCCGCGGTGTCGTGCCAGCCGACCGCCTCGTCGTCGGGCAGGTGCATCTCGCCGTACACCTCGTCCAGCGCCAGCTCCAGTAGCTGCTCTTTGTTCGAGACGTGCCAGTAGATGCTGGTGGCCCCGGAGCCGAGGCGTGAGCCGAGCTTGCGCATGCTGAGGGCGTCGAGGCCCTCGGCGTCGAGCAGTTCGATCGCCGCCTTGACGATGTGGTCGCGGCTCAGCGCCGGCTGCTCGCGGACGGGCGCGGGTTTCTGGGCGCTCTGGCGGGACCAGACCGAGGTGAAGCGTTGTTTGGGCGGCACGTGCGCGGGCTCCTTCGTTCGCTCCAGGATAAATCTGTCGCACACTGTGCGAGCCGTATCGTACGCTGTGCGAGTGAACTCGAACAGTGTACGAGAAGAGGTCGGGCAGGCCCCGGCCAAGCATCCGCGCCGCTGGTGGATCCTCGGCGTGCTGTGCGTGAGCCTGCTGGTGCTCGTGGTCGACAACACGGTGCTCAACCTGGCCATCCCGTCGTTGATCCGCGACCTCGGCGCGAGCCCCGCCCACGTTCAGTGGATCATCGACGCATACGTCCTGGCCTTCGCCGGCCTGCTGCTGACCGCCGGCAGCCTGTCCGACCGGTACGGCCGCCGGCGGTTCCTGATCATCGGTCTGGTGGCGTTCGGGGCGGCCTCGCTGGTCGCGACCCTCGCGCAGGAGCCGTGGCAGCTCATCGGCGCCCGCGCGCTGATGGGGGTGGGCGGGTCGTTCCTGATGCCCAGCACGCTGTCCATCTTGGTCACGGTCTTCGACGACTCCGAGCGCCGCAAGGCGTTCGCGGCCTGGAGCGCCGTCGCCATGGTGGGTGTCATCGCCGGTCCGACGCTCGGCGGTTTCCTGCTGGAGCACTACTGGTGGGGTTCGGTGTTCCTGCTGAACGTGCCCATCGCCGCCGTCGCCGTCATCGCCGCGGTGGTGCTGATGCCGGAGTCCCGCGCGCCGGCCCGCCCCACGGATCCGGTGGGCGCGCTGCTGTCTACGGCCGGCATGGCGGCGCTGGTGTACGTCGTGATCGCCGCGCCCCGCGACGGCTGGAGTTCGGCCGGGTCCGTGGCGGCGATGGCGGTCGCCGTGCTGGCGCTCACCGCCTTCGTGGTCTGGGAGCGCAGGACGGAGCACCCGATGTTGCCCCTGACGCTGTTCCGCGACCGTGACTTCAGCGGATCGTCGTTCTCCATCGTGCTGATGTCGTTCGGCACCGGCGCGCTCCTGCTCATGCTCACCCAGTACCTGCAGTTCGTCCTCGGCTACGGGCCGATGAAGGCCGGCCTGGCCCTGCTGCCGTACGCGGTGGCCGCGGCGATCTTCAACGGGGTGGGCGCCGGGCTGGGGCAGCGGGTGAGCAACCGCGTGCTGATCGCCGGAGGACTGGCCGTGCTGGCGGGCGGTTTCGCGGTGCTCGGGACGGTCGGCCCGGCCGACGGGTACGGCAAGCTGATCGCCGGCCTGCTGGTCATGGGCGTCGGCGGCGGCCTGGCCGGCCCGGCGGCGTACGCGACGCTGATGGGCGCGGTGCCGCAGGAGCACGCGGGGGTCGGCTCGGCGCTGAACGACACCGTCCAGCAGGTCGGCATGGCGCTCAGCGTGGCGATTCTCGGCAGCGTGCTGGCCGGGGTCTACACCGTGAACATGCCCGCCACCGCGCCCGCCGCGGCCCGCGACTCGATCGGCGTGGCCCTGCAGATGGGGGACGCGGGCCTGGCGAGCACCGCCAAGGAGGCGTTCGTGTCGGCGATGTCGTTCGGCTCGTGGGTCGGGGTCGCGTTCACCCTGGCGGCCGCCGCGCTGGCCTTCGCCGTCCTGCGGCCACGTCGGCCCGCGCCCGTGGCCCAGCCGGACCCGGACCTGGACCCGGAGAAGGTCGCCTGAGAGCGCGGACGTCGGCCCCCACGGCGGAGAGCCGGTGTGGGGGCCGCTCGCGTCCACGGAGCTATAGCATTATGTCTGGACATTAAGTTCACCGGGAAACATGACATTTTAGCCTGACCCTAGCAGCATGTAAGGTGATTTCCGGGTACGCCGACACCTTGAAGGTGGGAGCGATGGCGATGAGTAGACATAATCGGTCTATGTCCGACCTGCTGCCACGCCACCGTGCGGTCATGCCCAACTGGCTGTCCCTCTACTACGACGAGCCCATCGAGATCGTCCGGGGGAAGGGCAACCGCGTCGTCGACGCCGAAGGCCACACCTACCTCGACTTCTTCGCCGGCATCCTGACCAACATGATCGGGTACGACGTCCCGGAGGTCCGTGACGCGGTCGAGCGCCAGCTCGCCACGGGGGTCGTGCACACCAGCACCGTCTACCTGCTGCGCGCCCAGGTCGAGCTGGCCGAGAAGATCGCCAGGCTGTCGGGCATCGAGAACGCCAAGGTGTTCTTCACCAACTCCGGCACCGAGGCCAACGAGACGGCTCTGCTGCTCGCGACCTACGCCCGTAGGTCCGACCAGGTGTTCGCCATGCGGCAGAGCTACCACGGCCGCAGCTTCGGCGCCATCTCGGTCACCAGCAACCGCAGCTGGAAGAACAACTCGCTGTCGCCGCTGAACGTCCACTTCCTGCACGGTGCCGACCGTCACCTGGCGCAGTTCCGCGGCCTGTCCGACGCCGACTACATCGCCGCCTGCGTCGACGACCTGCGGCACGTGCTCGCCACCGCGGTGTCCAACGACGTCGCGGCGCTCATCGCCGAGCCGATCCAGGGCGTCGGCGGTTTCACCATGGCGCCCGACGGGCTGTTCAAGGCGTACAAGGAGGTGCTGGACGAGGAGGGCATCCTCTTCATCTCCGACGAGGTGCAGACCGGGTGGGGTCGTACGGGCTCGGCCTTCTTCGGCATCCAGAACCACGGCGTCACTCCGGACATGATGACCTTCGCCAAGGGGCTCGGCAACGGCTTCGCAGTCGGCGGCGTGGTCGCGCGAGGCGACCTGATGGACGCGCCGCACGCCATCGGCCTGGCCACTTTCGGCGGCAACCCGATCTCCATGGCGGCGGCCAACGCCACCCTCGACTACGTCCTCGACCACGACCTGCAGACGCGTGCCGCCACCACCGGCGCCATCCTCATCGACGGGCTGCGCGCCGCCAAGGGCCGGCTGCCGATCGTCGGCGACGTGCGGGGCAAGGGGCTGATGTTCGCCCTTGAGCTGGTCGACCCGGGCACGGGCGCGCCCGCGCCCGCCCTGGCCGCCCGCTTCATGGAGGAGACCAAGAAGCTCGGCCTGCTGGCCGGCAAGGGCGGCCTGTACGGCAACGTGCTGCGCATGGCGCCGCCGCTGACGCTCAGCGAGGACGAGGCGCGCGAGGGGCTGGGCATCATCCTCACCGCGCTGGAAACGATCAACGGGGAGACGGGCAAGTGAACGACGGGCCGGTTCGGGGACCGCTCGACCAGCAAGCGCACGATGACGAGGCCGGGCAGGGCGGGGCGGTGAAACGGGTCACGCACTGGATCGGCGGCGCGCCCGCGTCCGGCGGCTCCGGGAGGCGGGGCGACGTCTACAACCCGGCCACCGGCCAGGTGAGCGCCCAGGTCGACCTGGCCGGCCCCGAGGACGTCGACGCGGCGGTGGCCGCGGCCGCGGCGGCCTTCCCCGCCTGGCGGGACGCCTCGCTGATGAAGCGGGCGCAGGTGCTGTTCCGGTTCCGCGAGCTGATGTACGGCCACCGCGACGAGCTGGCCGCGCTGATCAGCGCCGAGCACGGCAAGGTGCGCTCCGACGCGCTCGGCGAGGTGTCCAGGGGCCTTGAGGTCGTGGAGTTCGCGTGCGGCATCCCGCACCTGCTCAAGGGCGGCTTCTCGGAGAACGTCTCGACGAACGTGGACTCGTTCTCGATCAGGCAGCCGCTCGGCGTCGTCGCGGGCATCACCCCGTTCAACTTCCCGGCGATGGTCCCCCTGTGGATGTACCCCGTCGCCATCGCCTGCGGCAACACCTTCGTGCTCAAGCCCTCCGAGCGCGACCCGTCTGCGTCGCTGCTGATGGCCTCGCTGTGGAAGCGGGCCGGCCTGCCCGACGGGGTGTTCAACGTCGTCCAGGGCGACAAGGCGGCGGTCGACCGGCTGCTCGAGCACCCGGACGTGCGGGCGGTGTCCTTCGTCGGGTCCACCCCGATCGCCCGGTACGTCTACGAGACGGGCACCCGGCACGGCAAGCGGGTGCAGGCGCTCGGCGGCGCCAAGAACCACATGCTGGTGCTGCCCGACGCCGACCTCGACCTGGTCGCCGACGCCGCGGTGAACGCCGGCTTCGGCTCGGCGGGCGAGCGCTGCATGGCGATCTCGGTGGTGCTCGCGGTGGACCCGGTGGGCGACGAGCTGGTCGCCAAGATCGCCGAGCGGGTGAGCGGGCTCACCATCGGCGCGGGCGACGACCCGGACGCCGACATGGGCCCGCTGGTCACCGCCGTCCACCGCGACAAGGTGGCCTCCTATCTGGACACCGCGCTGTCCGAAGGGGCCAAGCTGGTCGTCGACGGGCGGGAGACGCCGATCAAGGGCGGCGCCACCGCCGCCGAGACGCCCGGCTTCTGGCTCGGCCCGACGCTGATCGACCACGTCAGGCCGGGGTCCGCCGTGCACCGCGACGAGATCTTCGGCCCGGTCCTGTCGGTGATCAGGGTCTCCTCCTACGAGGAGGGCCTGCGCATCATCAACGGCACCGAGTACGGCAACGGCACGGCCGTCTTCACCAACGACGGGGGCGCGGCGCGGCGCTTCCAGAACGAGGTGGAGGTCGGCATGGTGGGCATCAACGTGCCGATCCCCGTGCCGATGGCCTTCTACAGCTTCGGTGGCTGGAAGGCCTCGCTGTTCGGCGACACGCACGTCCACGGCACCGAGGGGGTCCACTTCTACACCCGGGGCAAGGTCGTCACCTCACGCTGGCTCGACCCGAGCCACGGCGGCGTCAACCTCGGGTTCCCCACCAACAAGTAGCGAAGGCCTCCGGCCGGTAGGCTGCCTCGCAGAAGTCGGAGCGGACGAGGGGGCGGCCGGCGTGACCACGCGGAGAAGTCGTCGCCGGTCGGCGGCGGCGCTGCTCGCCTCGGCCGCCGTCGCCCTCACCGGGTGCGGCGGCACCGGGCGGCAGGCTCCGGTGGCGACCGTGGCCACGGGGCCGACGCCCAGCGCCTCCGCCTCCAGTTCCGGTTCCGGTTCCGTTTCTCCGGCCGGGTCGCTCCCGCCGTCCGCCTCGCCCACCCAGACGGCCTCGCCGTCGCCGTCACCGTCGCCCAAGGCGCTCGGGCCGGGGGAGGGGTCGGTCACGGTGCTCGCCTACCGGGGGTACGCCGAGTACGGCGGGACCCAACCGGACTACAACTGGGTGGGGCCGTTCGAGACCGCCACCGGCTGCCGGGTCAATCTGCGCTTCCCGCCGTCCGACGACCAGCTGGACAAGACGCTGGCCGGCACCGCGTTCGACGTGGCGTCGGTCCCCCCGCAGGTCGGCGGGCGGTTGATCGCCGAGCGGAAGGTCGTCCCGATCGCCACCTCGCTGCTGTCGCACTACGACGAGATCCCCGAGTGGCTGCGCACACAGCGGGCGCTCACGGTGGGCTCGCGGGTGTACGGCGTGCCGTTCCTGTGGGGGTGGTACGCGACGCTGTACGACAGCGGCAAGACGCGTCCGCCGGCGGGGACCGCGCTGTACACCGGCGGCGGGCCGGTCACGCTCAAGGACAGCCCGATGACCATCGCCGACGCCGCCCTCGCGCTCAAGCGCGAGCGGCCGAAGCTCGGCATCGACGACCCGTTCAACCTCACGCGGGCCCAGCTCGACGCGGCGTTGACGCTGGTCGGCCGGCGGGACGGCGCCGACCGCTTTTACTGGAAGAGGCCGGTCCAGGCGCTGCGGAAGCTCGCCGCCGGCACGGTCGTCGCCGGACGCGCCCTGCCCTCCCAACTGGACACCCTGCGTAGGTCCGGCCATCCGGTGAAGGCCGTGAAGAACGCGAAGGGCGAGCCTGCGACCGGCTGGGTGGACTCCTGGATGATCTCGGCGCGGGCCGCGTCGCCCAACTGCGCCTACCGCTGGATCAACTGGGCGTCCTCCGACAAGGCGCAGCAACGGGCGTCGGTGTGGAACATGCTGGCGCCGGCCAACCCCAAGGCGTGCGCCTTCAGCGACGAGGGACACGCGGCGGCGAGCCAGGCCAGGCTGGAGAAGCGCGTCTGCGCGGCGTTCCGGGTCACCGACGATTCCTGGGGGGAGAAGGTCGACTTCGCCGTCCTTCCCGGAAGCGACTGCGAAGATCGGGGCGGCGACTGCACCGACTACGCCGAGTGGGCGGCCAGATGGCGCTCGCTCGTGGACTGAACGGGGCGCCGTTCACCGGAAGGTGAGAAGGGACACGGGCGGCGCCCGCCGCTCGCCGCTCGCCGCTCGCCGCTCGCCGCTCGCCGCTCGCCGCTCGCCGCTCGCCGCTCGCCGCTCGCCGCTCGCCGCTCGCCGGGCGCCGGGCGCCGAAACTCGGATGCTTCCTCCCGGCAGCCTCGATGCTCCCTCTGACATCGGAGCGGCCTTCCGTGTCCCGTCCCCCCTCCCTGGCGCGTTCCCGCCTCGTGGACATCCAGGTCCGAATACTGGATCGGTCGATTCGGCGGCTGACAGCCGTCCTTCTGGTCACGGATCCGGCTGGGCGGCCACGGAATACGTGGTGAAACCGGGGGCTCGTGACGGGCGACATGTTGATTGGTCGACCAGTCAGTTGGTAGCGTCGCCGCATGCGCATCCTTCTCGTGGGTGCGGGAGGCGTGGGGTCCGCCGTGGTCCCGATCGCCGCCCGCCGTGACTTCTTCGACCACATCGTCGTCGCCGACTATGACCGCTCACGCGCCGAGGCCGTCGTCTCCAAACAGGTGGCCGCCCCGGGAGGTGGCGCACGGGCGGCTGACCGGTTCAGCGCGATCGCGCTGGACGCCTCCGACGAGGCGGCGGTGGAGGCGGCCCTGCGCGAGCACCGGTGCGACGTGCTCTTCAACGCCGTCGACCCCCGGTTCGACATGCCGCTGTTCCGCGCAGCCCTGGCCGCGGGGGCCGACTACCTCGACATGGCCATGTCGCTGTCCCGGCCGCACGCCTCGCGGCCGTACGAACTGCCCGGCGTCAAGCTCGGCGACGAGCAGTTCGCCATGTCGCCGCGCTGGGAGGCCGAGGGGAGGCTGGCCCTTCTCGGCATGGGCGTCGAGCCGGGCCTGGCCGACGTCTTCGCCAGGTACGCGGCCGACCACCTCTTCGAGAGCATCGACGAGATCGGCATCCGGGACGGCGCGAACCTGGTCGTCCAGGGGCCCGACGGGGAGGAGGCCTTCGCGCCCACCTTCTCCATCTGGACCACCATCGAGGAGTGCCTGAACCCGCCCGTGGTGTGGGAGGACGGCGGCTGGCACACCACCGAGCCGTTCAGCGAGCCCGAGGTGTTCGACTTCCCCGAGGGCATCGGCCCGGTCGAGTGCGTGAACGTCGAGCACGAGGAGGTGCTGCTGGTCCCACGCTGGGTGAAGGCCCGCCGGGTGACGTTCAAGTACGGCCTCGGCGCAGAGTTCATCGAGGTGCTGCGGACGCTGCACAAGCTCGGCCTGGACTCCACCGAGCCGGTGCGGATCAAGGGCGTGGAGGTGTCCCCGCGCGACGTCGTGGCCGCGTCCTTGCCCGACCCGGCGACCCTGGGCGACCGGATGCGCGGCAAGACCTGCGCCGGCACCTGGATCAAGGGCACCGGCAAGGACGGCCGGCCGCGCGAGGTCTACCTCTACCACGTCGTGGACAACGAGTGGTCGATGCGCGAGTACGGCGCGCAGGCGGTGGTGTGGCAGACCGCGGTCCACCCGGTCGTGGCGCTCGAACTGCTCGCGCGCGGCACCTGGAAGGGGCGCGGCGTCCTCGGCCCCGAGGCGTTCGACCCCGTGCCGTTCCTGGACCTGCTCAACGAGTACGGCTCCCCGTGGGGCATGCGCGAGCAGTGACCACGCGCCGGCCGCCCGCCGTACCAGGGCGCCGGCATCACCGTAGCCCCATCCCGCCGTCGCGGCGCCATTTCCACGTCTGGTAGCGGGGAGTCTGTCGTGCGTGGCCGGGGCGGCCGGTCCGTGGATGCCGGTCGGGGTGGGGGCGCCGGTATCACCGTGGTGCCGCCGGGGGGCCGGTTCGGGGATGTCCGTTGGGGGTGGAGGTGTGGTGCCCGGGCTCTGGCAGGGCGGTTGTGCGGTGCTGTGGTCGGACGGGTGGTGGCTTTGTGAAGGGTGGGGTCAGGGTAGGGCGGCTTTGCGGTGGGTGGGGTTCTTGCGTGGCGCGGGGGAGGCGGGGAGCAGGGCTTCCGCGCAGTCCTCGCAGGCCATGACGGGGGCGTCGTCGGGGAGCCGGCCGACGCGGACCCGGGGCCTTGGCCACTTCTTGTGGCAGACCACGCACGCGTCCCCTTCGCGCTGCGGGCCGGTCAGGTCGTGCGGGTCGAACGTCAGGTTGAGCCGTGCCGCTCCGGTCGGTTCCCAGCTCATCACGCTCCCGTGGATCGAATGGCTCCTACCCGAACCGTTATAACCTCATTACCCACAGTGATCGACTAGGGCGATGTCAAGGACCGGTTAAATCGCGTCCCTCGCCCCGCCCGTTCAATGACAAAAGGGACACCTCGGGTGAAAGCCGGGTGCCCCTTTCGCGGTGGACCTAAACGGAGGCGATGGCCTTCTCCAGAATGGACAGGCCTTCCTCCAGCAGGTGGTCGGGCATGGAGAGCGGCGGCAGGAAGCGCAGCACGTTGCCGTAGGTGCCGGCCGTGAGCACGACCAGGCCCTCGGCGTGGCAGCGCCTGGCGATCTCGCCGGTGATCGCCGGGTCGGGCTGCTTGGTCCCCGGGACGACCAGCTCGATGGCGATCATCGCGCCGCGGCCGCGCACGTCCCCGATCACGTCGAACCGCTCGGCCAAAGCCTCCAGCCGGGGCAGCATGACGGCGCCGATCCGCCGGGCGCGCTCGACCAGGCCGTCGGCCTCGATGGTGTCGAGCACGGCCAGCGCGGCCTCGCAGGCCAGCGGGTTGCCGCCGTAGGTGCCGCCGAGGCCGCCGACGTGCACGGCGTCGAGGATCTCGGCCCTGCCGGTGACGGCGGCCAGCGGCAGGCCGCCCGCGATGCCCTTGGCGGTGCAGATGACGTCCGGCACGATGCCCTCGTCCTCGCAGGCGAACAGGTGCCCGGTGCGGGCGAAGCCGGTCTGCACCTCGTCGGCGATGAACACGATGCCGTTGGCCCTCGCGTACTCCAGCAGGGCGGGCAGGAAGCCCCGGGCGGGCTCGATGAAGCCGCCCTCGCCCTGGATCGGCTCGATCACGATGGCGGCGACGTTCCGCGCGCCGATCTGCTTGTCGATCGCGTCGATGGCCTGTGCCGCGGCCTCCTCGGCGCAGTTCTCCGGGCCGGTCGGCCACCGGAAGGGATAGGCCATCGGCATCCGGTACACCTCGGGGGCGTACGGGCCGAACCCGTGCTTGTAGGGCATGTTCTTCGCGGTGAGTGTCATGGTGAGCAGCGTGCGGCCGTGGTAGCCGTGGTCGAACACGACGACCGCCTGGCGGCCGGTGGCGTGCCGGGCCACCTTCACGGCGTTCTCCACGGCCTCGGCGCCGGAGTTGACCAGGAACGAGCGCTTCTCGTGGTCGCCGGGAGTGAGGGCGTTGAGCCGCTCGCAGACCTCCACGTACGACTCGTACGGCGTCACCATGAAGCACGTGTGCGTGAAGTCGGCGACCTGCTTGCGCACGCGCTCCACCACGCGCGGCGCGGCGTTGCCGACCGTGGTCACCGCGATGCCCGAGCCGAAGTCGATGAGGGAGTTGCCGTCGGCGTCCACGAGCACCCCGCCGCCCGCGTGGGTGACGAACACCGGCAGCGTGGTCCCGATGCCCGGCGGCACGGCCGACCGCTTGCGCGCGAACATCTCGCGCGACCTCGGGCCGGGCACCTCGGTGACCAGGCGCCGTTCCTGCGGCAGGGACGGGCCGCCTTGCGTGATGGGCTGGTCGGGTGCCACGCCCGGCTGCTGGTTTACCTCACGCTCGATGCTCATGCCTGTGACGTTACGGCCGCCGCGTCCACGTGCCGACTTGGCGACATGTCACAATATGTCCGTCTGGCTTGTCCAACTTGTACAACTCCGGTCACCTGAGGGGTGCCATGGCTCCGACCCTGCGGCGGGTGGTGGCGCTCGCGCCGCTGCGGCTGCGGGTGCGCGCGGGCGAGGGCGCGCTAGAACGGCCGGTGCGCTGGGTCGCGGTGAGCGAGCTGGAGGACCCGACCCCGTTCCTGGAAGGCGACGAGCTGGTCCTCACCACCGGCATGCGGCTGCGCCCCGACGACGCCCGATCCTACGTCTCGCGGCTGGTCGGCCGCGGGGTGGCCGGTCTCGGGTTCGGCGTGGGGCTCGGCCACGAGAGCGTGCCGCCGGAGCTGGTCGAGGCCGCCGCCCGCGCCGGGCTGCCCCTGGTCGAGGTGCCGAGGGAGACGCCGTTCATCTCCGTCGGCAAGGCCGTCAGCGAGATGCTCGCCGCCGAGCGGTACGAGGAGCTCGGCGACGCCTTCGCCGCCCAAGGACGGCTGACCCGCGCCGCGCTGCGGGCGGGCGGCATGGCCGCGGTGGTCCGGCGGCTGGCCCGCGAGATCCACGGCTGGGCCGTGCTGTTCGACGAGACGGGAGACATCCTGCACGCCGCGGGTGACGACGTGGACAAGGGCGCCGCCCTGGTGCGCGGCGAGCTCGACCGGCTGCGCGCCCCCGGCGGCGCGCCCGCCACCCTCGCGCTGTCCGGACCGCACGAGCACGTGATCGTCCAGCCGCTCGGCGACCAGCGGCGCGTCAGCGGCTTCTTCGCGGTCGGCGCGCGGCGGCCCTTCTCGCCGGTCGGGCACACCGTCGTCAACACCGCGGGCTCGCTGCTCGCCCTCTCCCTTGAGCAGCGCCGCGACCGCCTCGCCGCGGTGCGCCGCGTCCGCGCCGCCGTGCTGCGCCTGCTGCTGGCCGGCGAACGGCGGGCCGCCGCCGAGACGCTCGCGGCGCTCCCCGGCGGTCAGGGCGACGCGGCGTTCCTGGAAGGCGGCCCCATCGTGGTACTGGCCTGCGAGCCCGGCGACGCGGACGAACTCCAGGACGCTCTTCCAGGGTTCACCGCGCCGTGGGGCCGGCTCGTGATCGCCCTGGTCGCCGAGGCGGCGGCCGAGCCCGTGATCGCCGCGGCGGCGCTGGGCGGCCGCGTCGGGGTGAGCGAGCCGGTGGAGCCGTCCTTCCTGGCCGCGGGCCTGGAGCAGGCGCAGCGCGCCCTCGCCACGGCCGACCCGGTCATGCGCTTCGCCGACCTCGCCGGGCAGGGACTGCTGTCGCTGGTCGACCCCGGGCTGCTGTCGGGGTTCGCCGCCTCGCTGCTGGCCCCGCTCCGCGAGTACGGCTCGCGCGCCGACCTGGTGGACTCGCTGCGCGCCTACCTCGCGTGCAACGGCCACTGGGACGCGGCGGCCCAGCGGCTCGGCGTCCACCGGCACACGCTGCGCTATCGGATGCGGCGGGTCGCCGAGCTGCTCGGCCGCGATCTGGACGACCCCGCCGTGCGCGCGGAGCTGTGGGTGGCGCTCGCCGCCCCCACCCCCGGCGTCGAACGGGAGCGGCTTCGGTAGGGCGGCCGCCACGCCCCGCTCGGCGGCGAGGCGACGCCGGCCGGGTGGGGCCCGCACGCCCGGGTCCGGAGCCCGGTTCGGCGGCGAATCGACGTCGGCTGGGTGAGGTACGCACGCCGGTTCGGACGGGGAGCGTTCAGTAGGGGGCGGGGGGCAAGGTGTCCTTGCGGACCAGATAACGGCTGATCGCGGCGAGCGTGACCGCCGTGTAGACGTGATCGTCGCGCAGGTGCCCGGCGCGTTCGAGGCTCACCGCGCCCTGCGCCGCCGCCCAGAGACAGTCGGCGATCTTGCGAGGCTGGGTGGGCACCAGATAGCCGGCCGCGATGCAGTCGGCGATGGCCCGGTCGAGGATGTTCACCGCGGCCCTGGCCAGCGTGCGCGCCCGCTCGCTCGGCTCGAAGCCCGGGATCGCCTTCTCGAACATCACGCTGTAGTACCCCGGTTCGGCCAGGCACGCCTCGCGGTAGGCCGGACCAAGAGAGGTGAGGTACTCCAGAGGGTCCGAGTGGTGTGGGACCTCCGAGAGCCTGCGGCGGAACCGCTCGAAGCCCTCAAGGTAGAGCGCCTCGGCGAGCCCTTCCTTGTTGCCGAACATGGTGTACACCACGGTGACCGAGCACCCCGCCTCGGCGGCGATGCGCCGCACCGTCAGGCTGTCGGCGCCCCGGGTGACCAGCAACTCGCCGGCCACCGTGATCAGACGGGCGCGCAGTTCATCCTGCGAGGTCTGGTTGGCCGGTTCATAAGCGCCTTGGAGGCCGAGCGGCGCAGGCGAACCCATGAGCGACTCAGCCCCTTCTCCGTGCGGATCCCGCGCGGACCCGCATGTTGACTTAACCATGTGTCGCGACCTTCAAACCGTCCTGCAACAGAAAACATTCCGAAAATGCGGCATGCTCGCTACAGAACGGGGAAAGAACGTACCTTATGCGGAATGTAGCGGTCTGAGCAGGCACTTGTCCGTACTGGAGTAGCGCCCGGGACCACGGGAAGGCATAGCGTCGGAATATGGACGTACGCCCCTTCTGGCTCGCCGGCTCGCCCGCGACGGGCGATGACGAGCTCACGGTGACCAATCCCCACGACGGCCGCGTCGTCGGCGTCGGCTCGGTGCCGACCCAAAACCAGGTAGAGGAGGCGGTGGCGGCCGCGCACGCCGTCCGCAAAGAGGCCGCGGCGCTGCCGATCCACGTGCGCGCCGAGGCGCTGGCCCATGTCTCGCGCCGCCTGGCGGAGCGCTCGGAGGAGATCGCCCGGCTGATCAGCGCCGAGAACGGCAAGCCGATCTTCTGGGCGCGCGGCGAGGTCGGCCGCGCGGTCTCGACCTTCCGCTTCGCCGCCGAGGAGACCCGGCGCTTCAGCGGCGACGTCCAGCGGCTGGACACCGAGCCGGCCGCGAACGGCCGGCTGGCCTACGTCTCGCGCCAGCCGTACGGGCCGGTGCTGGCCGTCACGCCGTTCAACTTCCCGCTCAACCTGGTGGCCCACAAGGTGGCGCCCGCCATAGCGGTCGGCGCGCCGGTGATCGTCAAGCCGGCCCCGGCGACCCCGCTGTCGGCGCTGCTGCTCGGCGAGATCCTCGCCGAGACCGGCCTGCCGGCGGGCATGTTCTCGGTGCTGCCGGTGCCCAACGACCGCGCCGGCGCGCTGGTCGACGACCCGCGCCTGCCGGTGGTGTCCTTCACCGGCTCGGGGCCGGTCGGTTTCGCCATCAAGGAGCGCGTGCCGCGCAAGCACGTGACGCTGGAACTCGGCGGGAACGCCGCCGCGGTGGTGCTCGCCGACGCCGACCTCGACTGGGCGGCCACCCGCATCGCGCTGTTCTCCAACTACCAGGCCGGGCAGAGCTGCATCGCCGTGCAGCGGGTGATCGTCGAGCGGCCGGTGGCCGAGGCGTTCGCCGCCAAGCTCGTCGCCGCCGTCGAGAGCCTGGTCGTCGGCGACCCGGCCGACGACAAGACGCAGGTGGGGCCGCTGGTGTCGGTCGAGGCCGCCGAACGGGTGGAGCAGTGGGTGGCCGAGGCGGTCGCCGCGGGCGCCAGGATGCTCACCGGAGGCGGCAGGGAGGGCGCCACCATCGCCCCCACCGTGCTGGCGGACGTGCCGGGCGACGCCAAGGTCGTCCGCGAGGAGGTCTTCGGCCCGGTGCTGGTGATCCAGCGGGTCGACTCGGTCGACGAGGCGTTCGCCGCGGTCAACGACTCCAAGTACGGTCTGCAGGCGGGCGTCTTCACCCGCAGCCTGGAGGCGGCCTTCCGCGCCGGGAAGGAACTGGAGGTCGGCGGTGTGATCATCGGCGACGTGCCGTCCTACCGCGCCGACCAGATGCCCTACGGCGGCGTCAAGGAGTCGGGCATCGGCCGTGAGGGCCTGCGCTCGGCGATGGAGGACTACACCTACGAGAAGGTCATGGTGCTCACCGGCCTGACTCTGTGAGCCGGCCGCGTCCTTCGGTGCCAGGTTCGCCGCCACGTCAGGCTCGCTGCGCCGCCTCGAACAGCCGGCGGGCCTGGTCGCCGAAGTACGGTCCGTACATCGTGCCCGGATCGTCGCTGTATTTGAAACTGCTCACCGAGGTCACCACGCCCTGCCCGGACGCCGGGTCGAAGGAGCTCAGCCATGGGCCGCCGCTCGACCCGGCGGTCAGATCGCAGCGCATGCCCTGGTCTTTGGTCTGGCCGTGCGGATCGGCGTGCATGGGACCGGAGCAGTAGATCAGGTGCTCGCCGTCGTAGGGCGGGTCGGCGGGGAAGCCGAACCCGAACGCCCGCCCGCCGCGCGGCACGTCGAACCCGATCTCCTGGCCTCCGACGATCTGGCCGAGATGGCGGTCGCCCATCGGGTTCACCGCCACCATGCCCAGGTCGTGGCTGTCGTCGCCCTTGCGCGACCACGGCTCGGGCACGAGCATGCGCCGGGCGGTGAACACCCCGTAGGGCCTGCTGCCCGACTCGTAGCCCGGCACGAACGTCCAGTTCTCGGCCCAGGCGCCCGCGCCGTCCTTGACGCAGTGGCCGGCGGTGACGACGACGTCCATGTTGCGGCTGCGCACCGCGCCCGCCGAGCAGACGTAGTCGACGCCGCGCACGGTGAGGAACACCCGGCCGGTGGTGCGCGTCACCGCGCCTCCGGCCGACCACCGCGCGGCGCTGGTGTTCACGACCGGGGTGCGCGCGGCCGTCGCCGGAGACCCCGGCGCCCCTGACGCGCCGGACGCCGCCTGCGCGCCCGCCGGCCCCCCGAGGGCCGGCGGGCCGCCGCGGGCGGGAAGGTCGCGGCCGGCCGGCCTCTCGCGGGGCGGAGCGGCCGGGCGTGCGGGGGCGGGCGACGAGGCCGGAGGCCTGCGGTGCGCCGGGGGCCGGGGCGCGGCGATGCGCAGGGGCAGCGCGCCGGAACCCAACCGGCCGATCTTGGCGACCGAGCCGAGCAGCCCGGCGGGCAGCGCCCGCGCCATGCGCCGCGGCGTCCAGTAGGCCACGACCCGTCGCTGCTCGGCCCCGGTGAGGGCGGCCACGTGCTCGACCACCCCCGCCGCCGACGTCACCTGCCCGACCACCTGCCCGGCCACCGGCGCGCTCACCTGCCTGACCACCCCCGCGAACACGCCCGCCCGCGCGGCCGGGAAGGCCGGCGAGGAGAGCGCGGCCGACGGGCCGGCGACCGGCGGCGGCAGGACCCGGAAGGGGTCGGCGGACGCGGCGCCGGCCGGCCCCATGACGAGCGACGCGGCGGCGATCAGGGGGAGGATCGGGGTCATGGATCCCGAGTGTGGACTACCCAAGGTCGCCTTGCGGATACTTTCGGTAAATCAGGTGGCGTCCTGCTTCTGCGCCGCCGTGTAGACCGCCTCCGCCTCCGTCCCGAAGTACGGGCCGAACATCCAGTACGAGGCGAAGTTGTACTTGAAGCTGTTGACCGAGTTAAGCGTGCCCGCACCGGTCGTCTCGCTGAAGTTGACGAACCAGCCGCCGCCGCTGGAGCCGCCGGTCATGTCGCAGGTCAGGCCCTGGTCGGTCGAGATCAGGAAGTCGTCGAACACCCTGCCGCCGCAGTAGATCAGCCTCGAACCGTTGTACGGGCTCGCGGCCGGGTAGCCGAAGGCGTACATCTGCCGCCCGCGCGGCTGGTTGAAGGCCACGCCCTGGCCGCCGACGACGTCGACCAGGCGCTGCCCGTTCAGCGGGGCGACGACGGCGGCGGCCATGTCGTGGTTCATGTCCTCGCTCGCGTTCCACTGGGGGGTGGTGAGCAGGCTGGTGGCGACCCAGGTGCCGTACGGGCGGCTTCCGGCGTTGTAGCCGGGGACGAACACCCAGTTGGTGTGGAAGGCGCCGCCGAGCTTCACGCAGTGCCCGGCGGTGATGACGACGCTCTTGTTGGCGCTGGTGACCGCGGTGCCCGAGCAGGAGGCGTTGCGGCCCTGGTAGGTGAAGAACACCCGCCCCTCGGTGCGGGTGATCGCGCCGCCCGCCGTCCACGGCGCGCCCGACGAGCGGGCGGCCAGCGTGGAGGCCGCTGAGGTCGCGGAGGGGGAGGGCGTGGGGGTGGGCGACTCGGCCGCCGCCGACGGCTCGGGCGTGGCCGGCGCGGTGGGCGCGGCCTGGGTGGGCGAGGCGGAGGCCGTCGGCTCGGCCGGGGTGTCGGCGCGTTTCACGGCGTGCGAGCCGGGTGCGGCCAGGATGATCGCCTTGCCGCCGCCCGGGGCGGCGGTGGTGCGCCCGCCACGCGACCTCACCAGGACCAGCGGCTTGGCCGCGGCCATCTTGGCGGGGGTCCAGAACTGTTTGACCACCCGCTGCTCCTTGGTGGTGTCGGCCGCCTCGTGGACGCTGGGCCTGGGCGCGGCGGACGGCTTGGCCGCCTCGGCGGTCGGAGCGTTCAGCAGGAATCCCGCCGCCGCCACGGGTGTGATCGCGAGGATGGGGATGAGACGTCGTGCCGTGCGGTGCATGCGGGGTCCTCCATGCGGTGGTCGCGGGAGCCGGGCGGGCGCGCCGGCGTACGCGCGCCGGTGTTCGGGCCGGCGCGGGGCACTGGACGCGTGCCCGGCCCCCGCGTGATCGGGTGCCGTGCTCTGACGCGGGAAGTTAGTGCCGCCGAATGCGGCATTTCTCGCTATTCACCGAGACAGGTATGGCGGGTTTCGGGCATTGAACTGCTGCTTTCCCACCCGTCGCACTGGTGACGCATAACGGCGGCCGGTGGGCCGGTGGGAGCGGCCGCGATAATGGGGGGCATGCAGACCCCTCTCGCCGCACCGGCGGCTCCCGCGGGCGACGCGCCGGCGGGTTCCGCGTCCCCGGGCTCCGTGTCCGCGGGCGCCTCCCGCACGCGTCCCGCCGATCGGCCCGGCCCCGTGGATCCGCCCCGCCCCGCCGAGCCGCGCTCGATCGTCGTGCTCGGCTCCACCGGCTCGGTGGGCACCCAGGCTCTGGAGGTCATCGAGCGCGATCCCGCGAGCTTCCGGGTCGCCGGGCTCGTCGCGGGCGGCGGGCAGGTCGACGTGCTGGCCGCCCAGGTCAGGCGCTTTCGTCCTGAGATCGTCGCGGTGGCCGACGAGCGGGCCGTCCCGGCGCTGCGCGCGGCGATCGGGCCGGTGCCGATCGTGGCGGGCACCGAGGGGGTGGCGCAGGTGGCGGCCTGGCCCTGCGACATCGTGCTGAACGGCATCACCGGGGCCGTCGGGCTGACCTCCACGCTCGCGGCGCTCTCCGCCGGACGGGTTCTGGCCCTCGCCAACAAAGAGTCGCTCATCATCGGCGGCCCGCTGGTCAAGCGGCTGGCCGGTCCGGGCTGCATCCTGCCGGTCGACTCCGAGCACTCCGCCCTGGCCCAGTGCCTGTGGGCGTCCGGGCCCTCGGGGTACGACCCGGCGCAGGTGCGGCGGCTCGTGGTCACGGCGAGCGGCGGCCCGTTCCGCGGCCGCACGCGCGCGGAGCTGACCGGCGTGACGCCCGAGCAGGCGCTGAAGCACCCCACCTGGGACATGGGGACGGTCATCACGCTGAACTCCGCGACGCTGGTCAACAAGGGCCTGGAGGTCATCGAGGCCAACCTGCTGTTCGACATCCCCTTCGACCGCATCGCCGTGGTCGTCCACCCGCAGTCGGTCGTCCACTCGATGGTGGAGTTCGTCGACGGGTCCACCATCGCGCAGGCCAGCCCGCCCGACATGCGGCTGCCGATCTCGCTGACGCTGGGCTGGCCGTCGCGCGTGCCGGGGGCGGCCCGCGCCGTCGACTGGACCAAGGCCCACACCTGGACGTTCGAGCCGCTGGACGACGAGGCGTTCCCGTCGGTGGCGCTGGCCCGGCACGTGGGCACCCAGGGCGGCACGGCGCCGGCCGTCTACAACGCGGCCAACGAGATGTGCCTGGAGGCGTTCCTGGACGGGCGGCTGCCGTTCCTCGGCATCGTCGACACCGTCGCGGCCGTGGTCGGCGAGCACGCCGTGACGCCCGCGGACTCGGTGGAGGAGGTCCTGGACGCCGACGCCTGGGCGCGCGCCCGCGCCCGCGAACTGGTCGCCGGTCAGGCGGCGGGGTAGCGGCGCGGACCGGGGTGGTGGGAGTCACAGGTGGCCGGGAACTCCTGGTTCATCGGTGGTCCCGAGCCCAGCGGTCCGCGCGGGTCCCTAGACTGGAGGACGTCTGAGCGCGTCGCCACTACCAAGGTGCTGGAAAAAGATGACATCTGTTGATCTGGGAATTCCCTCGGTACGGAGCAAGCCGATCGCCGAGCGGCGGGTTTCGCGGCAGATCATGGTGGGGTCGGTGCCGGTGGGCGGCGGTGCGCCGGTCACGGTGCAGTCCATGACCACCACGCTGACCGCCGACGTGAACTCCACGCTCCAGCAGATCGCCGAGTTGACGGCGTCCGGCTGCCAGATCGTCCGCGTGGCCGTGCCCTCGCAGGACGACGCCGACGCGCTGCCGATGATCGCGCGCAAGTCGCAGATCCCGGTGATCGCCGACATCCACTTCCAGCCGAAGTACGTCTTCGCCGCCATCGACGCCGGGTGCGCGGCCGTCCGGGTGAATCCCGGCAACATCAAGAAGTTCGACGACAAGGTCGGCGAGATCGCCAGGGCCGCCGCCGCGGCTGGCGTCCCCATCCGCATCGGCGTCAACGCCGGTTCGCTCGACCCGCGCCTGCTGGCCAAGTACGGCAAGGCCACTCCCGAGGCGCTGGTGGAGTCGGCGCTGTGGGAGTGCTCGCTGTTCGAGGAGCACGGCTTCCGCGACATCAAGATCTCGGTGAAGCACCACGACCCCGTCGTCATGATCCAGGCGTACCGCCTGCTCGCGGCGCGGTGCGACTATCCGCTGCACCTCGGCGTGACCGAGGCCGGCCCGGCGTTCCAGGGCACGATCAAGTCGGCGGTGGCCTTCGGCGCGCTGCTCGCCGAGGGCATCGGCGACACGATCCGCGTCTCGCTGTCGGCGCCTCCGGTCGAGGAGGTCAAGGTCGGCATCGGCATCCTCGAGTCGCTGAACCTCCGCGAGCGCGGGCTTGAGATCGTCTCCTGCCCCTCCTGCGGGCGTGCCCAGGTCGATGTGTACACCCTGGCCGAGCAGGTGCACGCCGGGCTCGACGGGCTGAAGGTCCCGCTGCGGGTGGCCGTGATGGGTTGTGTGGTGAACGGCCCTGGCGAGGCCCGCGAGGCCGACCTGGGCGTCGCCTCGGGCAACGGCAAGGGCCAGATCTTCGTCAAGGGCGAGGTCGTCAAGACCGTCCCCGAGTCGCAGATCGTCGAGACTCTCATCGAGGAGGCTCTGCGCCTGGCCGAGGAGATGGGCGTGGACGTCGACCTCGACGACGACACGTCCGGCCCGCAGGTCGTCGTCGGCTAGGGCTCGCGCCGGCGCCGGGCACGGGGTGTGGAGGGGCCATCGGGCCTGGTGAGAGCGGTGGCGGGTTTCCAGTGTGAGGTCGCGCTGGTGTATGCATGAAGAATGCGGCACGGACGCCCGGCTTCTCGTCCGCGCCGGCCGTGGCGTCCTGGTCACGCGCTGGTGGCGCTCCCGCTCGCGCTGATCGTGCTGATCACCATCGCCGACCTGCTGACTCCCCGCCAGATCGTGCTCAGCCCTCTGCTCATCACCGCTCCCGCGGTGACCGCCTCGTTCGCCGGGCCGTGGGTGACGGCGACGATCGGGGGGCTGGCCGTCCTCGCCCAGCTCTTCCTCGACTTCTACGACGGCCTGCTCGGGGCGCGTCCCGTGCAGGCGCAGTTCGTCGCGGCCGTCGTGGTGACCACGTTCCTGGTGCTGTTCTCCTATCTGCGCGCGCGGCACCAGCGGGTCCTCACGCGCGTGCGGTCGGTCTCGGAGGTCGCGCAGCGGGCGCTGCTGCGGCCGCTTCCCCCGAGGCTCGGGCCGCTGCGGCTCGCCTCCGCCTACCTCGCCGCCGAGGAGGAGGCCCAGATCGGCGGCGACCTGTACGCCGCGGCGCGCACCGACGCGCGGACGCGCATCGTCATCGGTGACGTCCGCGGGAAGGGGCTTCCCTCGGTCTCCGACGCCGCCCTGCTCGTCGGCGCCTTCCGCGAGGCCGCCCGCCTGCACGCGACCCTGCCGGACGTGGCCAGATATCTGGACGAAAGCGTGCGGACCGACCTGGCCGAGCAGGCCTGCGACTGCGCGCAGGCCGTCGAGAGCTTCATCACCGCCGCCGTGCTGGAGATCCCGCACGACCGGGCGGTGGTCGACGTGATCAACTGCGGGCACCCGCCGCCGCTACTGCTGCGCGACCACCACGTCATGACCCTGGAGGCCGCCAAGCCCGCGCCCCCGCTGGGCCTCGGCGAGCTGGGCGACGCCGCCTACGAGGTGGAGACGTTCGACTTCAAGGCCGGTGACACGCTGCTGCTCTACACCGACGGCGTCATCGAGGCCCGCGACCGTGGCGGCCGCTTCTATCCGCTGGCCGGGCGGTTGCTGAGCTGGGAGGGCGACGGGCCCGAGACGCTGGTCGAGCACGTCCGCGCCGACCTGCTCACCTATGCCGGCGGGCGGCTCGGCGACGACGCCGCCATGGTGGCGATCCAGCGCCTGCCCGACTGAGAGCCCGTGACGCGATGTGCATCGCGGCGCCGGCCGGTATTACGGTAGGCAATCGAATGACTACAGATCGATAAACGTTGGGCCGGGTCGGCCGTCCCCGCACGGCTCCGTCCGGAAGCATCGCCTCTGCCACCGCAGCAGAGGGAGTCAACGGGTGAAGCGTGTTCTCAGTGTCATGGCGGGTGTGACCTTGCTGGTCACCGGGCTGACGGGAGGGGCGGCCGCGGCGCCCCATGACGGCCCGGCGTGGGCGGCGTGTCCAGGGCCGAAGATGATCGTCGCGGCCGAGTGCGCGTCCCTTGACGTGCCGCTGGACGCGGCCCGGCCCGACGGGCGCACGATCGCCCTCGCGCTCAGCCGCGTCAAGGGCGCGGAGTCCCACGACCGCCGCCGCGGGCTCGGCGTGCTGCTGGTCAACCCCGGCGGCCCCGGCGCGCCCGGCGTGAACCTGGCCCGGTACGTCGCCGCGGCCCTGCCCAAGGACGTCGCCGCCCGGTACGACATCATCGGCTTCGACCCCCGCGGCGTCGGGGCCAGCGAGCCGGCGCTGCACTGCGTCGACCCCAAGAAGCACTTCGCCGCGCCGCGCCTTGACCAGGTGCCGGGCAACGACGCGGCCGAGGCGGCGCTGCTCGCCCGAGCCAAGGGCTACGCCAAGGCGTGCGGCGCGCGCTGGTCGTGGCTGCTGCCGCACATGACCACGGAGAACTCCGCCCGTGACATCGACGCCATCCGCGAGGCGCTCGGCGAAGACAAGATCAGCTACCTCGGGTACTCCTACGGCACCTACCTGGGCTCGGTGTACGCGACGCTGTTCCCCAACCGGGTCAGGCGCATGGCGCTCGACAGCGTGGTCGACCCCGACGGGGTGTGGTACGACGCCAACATCGCCCAGGACTACGCCTTCGACCGGCGGCACCGCCAGTTCCTGGCCTGGGTCGCCCGGCACGACGACGTGTACCGCCTGGGTGACACCGAGACCAAGGTGACCGCGGCGTGGTACGCGCTGCGCCACCGGCTCGCCGCCCGGCCCGCCGGCGGCCTGGTCGGCGCGAGCGAGCTGGACGACATCTTCACCGTCGGCGGGTACACCAACGCCGTCTGGCCGCAGTTCGCCGCCGCCTTCTCCGCCTACGCCAAGAAGGGGCAGCCGGACGGCCTGGTCGCCGCCTACCGGCGCCACGTGGACCACGACGCCGCCGCCGAGAACAACTACGCCGTGTACCTGGCGGTGCAGTGCCGCGACGCCGAATGGCCGCGCGACTGGGCGCGCTGGCAGGCGGACACCGTCAAGGTGAACGCCAAGGCGCCGTTCATGGCGTGGTCCAACGCCTGGTACAACGCGCCGTGCGCCTTCTGGCCGGAGAAGGGCGGCACGCCGGTCCGCGTCGGCGACGTCGCGCACCTGCCGCCCATCCTGCTCGTCCAGTCCAGGCATGACGCCGCCACGCCGTACGCCGGCGCGCTGCGGGTGCGCGAGCGGTTCCCGACCGCGCGGCTGCTGGTGGAGGCCGGCGGCAACCACGGGGTGGCGCTCGGGGGCAACGCCTGCGTCGACCGGCACCTGGCCGCCTACCTGCGCGACGGCAGCCTCCCGGGGAGCGGCGCTGAGCAGCGCGCCGGGCACCGGCCGGACGCCGTCTGCGCCACCGTGGCCGAGCCGCGGCCGCAGCCGCAGCCGGCGCCGACCCCGGCGCACACCAAACCCGCCAGGGCCATTCTCGGGCAGTAGGGTCGGTTCGTTCCAAAATCGGGGCGGTCGCGTAGGCTAAGCCCCGTGATGCTGCGAACATCGGCGTCGCGCGTGCTCGACGAGCAGGACCGCGACGAGGTGCTCACGCTCCTCGACGCGGACCCCGTCGCCAACGTCTTCGTCGCCTCCCGGGTCCGGTCGGTCGGGCTGAGCCCGGCCCGGCTCGGCGGACAGATGTGGGGGTTCGGCCCGCGCGGTGGGCTGACCTCGCTGTGCTACGCCGGCGCCAACCTGGTCCCGGTGAACGCCGGGCCCGAGGCCGTACAGGCGTTCGCCGACCGTGCCCGCAGGCAGGGACGGCGCTGCTCGTCGATCGTCGGCCCGGCCGACGCCGTCGAGAAGCTGTGGGAACGGCTGGAGCCCTACTGGGGGCCCGCGCGGGCCATCCGCTGGGCACAGCCGGTCATGGCCACCTCCTCGCCGTCGCCCGTGCCGGCCGATCCACTCGTCCGGCAGGTACGCCCGGAGGAATTCGCCACGCTGCTTCCCGCATGCGTGGCGATGTTCACCGAGGAGGTCGGCATCTCGCCCGACCTCGGCGACGGCGGCGCGCTCTACCGGTCGCGGGTCGCCGAGCTCATCCGCATCGGCCGGTCGTTCGCCCGCATCGAGGACGGCCAGGTCGTCTTCAAGGCCGAGGTCGGGGCGGTGACGCCGCAGGTCTGCCAGATCCAGGGCGTGTGGGTGCATCCCGACCGGCGCGGCCGCGGGCACGCCGTCTCGGGCATGGCGGCCATCGTCGGTCTGACCCTGCGGCACTTCGCCCCCGTTGTGTCGCTGTACGTCAACGACTTCAACGTCGCGGCCCGGGCGGCCTACCGCCGGGCCGGCTTCAAAGAGGTCGACACCTTCATGTCCGTCCTGTTCTGACGCTTCCCGCCTGTCCGTCCCCTCCCAGCCTGTCCGTCTCCTCCCCGCCTTTCCCGCCTTCGCGCCGTCCGGGCGGCCGGCGCGCGTTCGTGAACGGGGCGCCGGGCGCTCGTGAACGGGGTTCCGGGCGTTCGTGGGCGGGCCGCCGGGCGCCCGGGGAGCGGGGTCGCCGAGGTCGGTACCCTTGGCGGGTGCTCGAACTGGTGACCGCGACGCGTTACGTGACTCCCCTGAGGGAGGGCGGTTCGCTGCCGGGTGTCGTCGAAGCAGATGACCTTGGCACTTATGTCATGAAATTTCGCGGCGCGGGGCAGGGGCGGCGGGTGCTCGTCGCCGAGATCATCTGCGCGGAGCTGGCACGGCGGCTCGGCCTGCGCACTCCCGACCTGAAGATCATGGATCTCGACCCGCGCATCGGCGCGCGCGAGCCCGACCAGGAGATCCAGGAGCTGCTCAAGGCCAGCGAGGGACACAACCTCGGCGTCGACTTCCTGCCCGGGGCGCTCGGCTTCGACCCGCTGGCCTGGACGCCCGACGCCGGCCTCGCCTCCCGCGTCCTGTGGTTCGACGCGCTGATCCACAACGTCGACCGCAGCTGGCGCAACCCCAACCTGCTGGTCTGGCACGGCGACATCTGGCTGATCGACCATGGAGCCGCGCTGTGGTTCCACCACAACTGGCCCACCGCCAACCCGCAGCGGCCCTTCGACGCCGGTGACCACGTGCTCGCGCCCTTCGCCAAGCGGCTCAAGGAGGCCGACGCCGAGCTGCCCGCGCTGATCACCGAAGACCTGCTCCGCGCGGTCGTCGCCCTGGTGCCCGACGAGTGGCTCGACGGCGAGCCCGGCTTCCCCGACGCCGAGGCCGTGCGCCGGGCGTACGTCGATCACCTGCTCGCACGCGCCCACGGCCCGCGCGCCTGGCTTCCGGAGACCGCCCGATGAACACCGCGCTCCCGCCCGAGCACCGCGCCGGCGAGCCCGCCGAGCCCCGCGAGCGCCGCCGGACCGGCGAGGCGTCGGCCGTCTACGAGTACGCGGTGATCCGCGTCGTGCCGTGCGTGGTGCGCGGCGAGTTCCTCAACGCGGGGGTGATCCTCTACTCCCAGCCGCACGACTACCTGTGCGCCCGCACCGAGCTGGACGTGGCCAGGCTGCGCGCGCTCGACGAGACCGTGGACGTCGAGGGCGTCGGCAAGGCGCTCGGGGCCTACGAGGCGGCGTGCTCGGCCGACGCCGGGCCGCTGCGCGGCGAGTCGCTCGGCAGCCGGTTCCGCTGGCTCACCGCCCCGCGCAGCACGATCGTGCAGACCGGCCCGGTCCACGCCGGGCTCACCGGTGACCCGGGCGCCGAGCTCGAATGCCTGCTCGACCGGCTGGTCAGAAAGGGCCCCTCCGCGCGCTAGCAGCCCGGCGGCGACGAGGACCGCCGCGCCCGCGCGGAGCGGGCGACGGACCCGTCCCGTGCTCGGCTACGGGGGAAAGCCGGGCACGGGACGGGAGCTCAAAGGGTGCCGGAGCGCTCGGGACGCTCGGCGCGGCGGGCGCCGGACCTCGGCGCGCGCCGGGGTCGGGCGCATCACCCAGGTGGGTCTCCGTCGTGCTTCGCCGCGGAGGGCGCCCACCACATCTGGCCGCCGGCGATCTCGTGGTACACGTCCAGCAGGTCGTCGCCGGTCGTCACGCTGCGCGACTCGGCCGCGGCCCAGGTGTAGACCCCGCGCGACATGGCCGAGCTCTCCTGCCGCACCCGCAGCGTGTAGACGCGGGCTCTGATCTCGTGCACCTTGGGGTCCGCTGGGTCGGCCTGCGTGGCCATCTCGGCGAGCTGGCAGGCCAGCCGCAGGTCTCCTTCGGCGGCCGCCGTGGCGGCGCGCGTGGCCAGGGCCGCCGCGCCTCCGGAGAGGCCGGCCAGCGCGCGGGCGAGGACGTCGTCGGGCGGGGGCTTGAGGCGCGCCGGGTTGCCGTCGTGCCAGCCGCCGTACAGCCGCCAGATGTTGCGCACGACGAACTCCGGCTCGTCGTAGTGCGGCCGCAGGTAGGGCCGGTCGGCCAGTGCCTCCGGCGGGCGGACGGTGTGGATGATCTCGTCGAGGCGGGCGCCGGCGTTCATCAGGTCCAGCGTCTGCTCGACCAGGCTGTCCAGGTAGTCCGCCGTGTCGGTCAGCGCCTGGCGCACCCGCGCCGCGCCGACGATCGGCAGCCCGTGCCCGGGAAGCAGCACCTCGGCCGACAGGGCGGACATCGCGCGCAGCGCGACGGCCCACTCGTCGGGATACCGCTGCGCCTTCTGCGGGTTGCCCGCGTTGGGGGTGACCCAGATGAACAGGTCGCCGGTGAGCAGCACGCCCCGCTCGGGCAGGAACGCCCAGGTCGCGTCGTCGGTCTCCCCTCGGGCGTGCCGCAACTCCAGGGAGACGTCCCCGAGCGACAGGCACATCCGGTCGCGGTAGGTCAGGTCCGGGCGGCGGAAGCTCGTGGGCCACACCATCCGGGTGAAGCCGAACTGGCGCTGGTTGATCACCGTGTTGTACCCGGCCGTCCTGGCGTAGCGGACGAACCGGGCGGCGACGTTCTCGTGCGCGATCACCTGCGGCCGGGCGCCGTCCTCCGCGTCGAAGGGCTCCATGCCGGCGACATGGTCGAAATGGCCGTGCGAGAAGATCGCGTAACGGACCGGCTCGTCCGACCAGGCGCGCATGGCCGCGTGCATCGCGCGCGCGTCCACGCTGTTGCCGGAGTCGAACAGAGCCAGGCCGCCGTCCCCCCTGATGCCGTAGACGTTGCCGAAGGCGGGCCACATGACCACGCCCTCGGCCACCTCCTGCACCCCCCTCGAGCGCAGGTCCCGCAGCGGCACCTCCTGCGGGGGCACCGACCCGCGCCAGACATTGTCCGCGTGCTGGAGGATCGGCGATGTCATGCGCCAAGCATGTCCTGGACCGGTCCCGGCGCGGCAGTAGGGAGATCCCTACACCTGGCCTGGCGGCGCGGGAGCGTGAGGCAGGCCAGGTGCCGGGCCCTCGCCGGACGCTCGCCCCACCGCGGGGGGTCAGGCGCTATTCGGGCCAGGTCCAGAGGGGCACTTCGCGGATCGGGTGAAGCTGGTCGTCGGTCTCCGCGTGCGAGTTCTGGAGGGCGACCTGGGAGCCGAATTCCACGTGGGAGCGGAGGGCCTCGCGGAAGGGCGGGTCGGCGGGCAGGCCCACGGCGTCGGCGGCGGCCATGTAGAGCTCGACGAACCGCTGCCGCTGCTCCTCGGTGATCTTGAGGCCGCGGTGTACGGCGATGATATGGGCGAATCCCCCCATATCGGTGGTGAAGGTGGTGGGCCCGCCGAAGGTCTCCGCGGTGAAGGCGGTCAGGTGGGTGACATGGTCGGGGCGGCCGCGTCCGAAGAGGGGCTGGAGCAGGGGGTCGGCCAGGACGCTGCGGTAGAAGACATCGATGAAGTGGCGCAGTCCTTCCTGCCCACCGGCGTGCTCGAAAAGGGTCTCCATAATTACATGATTACGTAGAAGGTCCAGAAAAGCACCAGCGGACTCCAAGACTTACCGTGCTGATTCCCTGCTCCCTCAATGCCTGTCTCGCCTGCCCCTTGCGGTGACGCGCTGCCTCGACTCCTCTCCGCGCCGACCGGAATATGACAACACGGAGCGAGCCGGCTACCCGTGCGCTCTGGTCGTGCGTGGGAGAGGTGTCAGCCTCTCAGGTAGGTGAGGACGGCGAGGACGCGGCGGTGGTCGTCTTCGGCGGGGGGAAGGTCGAGCTTGCTCAGGATGGCGGCGATGTGCTTGGACACCGCCGCCTCGGTGACCACGAGCCGCCGGGCGATCGCGGCGTTGGAGCGGCCTTCGGCGATGAGCCCGAGGACCTCACGCTCGCGGGGCGTCAGGCGGGCCAGCGGGGCGCGGCGGCGGCCGAGCAGTTGCCTGACCACCTCGGGGTCGACGACCGTGCTGCCGGACGCGACCCGTTCCAGCGCGTCGACGAACTCCCGCACGTCGCCGATGCGGTCCTTGAGCAGGTAGCCGATGCCGACGCCCGCGCCCGCGTCGAGGAGTTCGGCCGCGTAGGTCTGCTCGACGTACTGGCTGAGCACCAGCACGGCCAGCCCGGGACGGTCGGCCCGCAGCGTGAGGGCGGCGCGCACGCCCTCGTCGGTGAAGTCGGGCGGCATCCGGACGTCCATGACCACGATGTCGGGCTCGTGCTCCTCGACGGCGGCCAGCAGCGCGACGGCGTCCCCGACGGACGCGACGACCTGGTGGCCGAACCGTTCGAGCAGGCCCGCCAGTCCTTCGCGCAGCAGGACGACGTCCTCGGCGATTGCTACGCGGAGCCCGGGCACGGGATCTCCACGCGGAGGGTCGTCGGGCCGCCGGCCGGGCTGTACAGCGTCATGACGCCGTCCACCACCGCGACCCGGTCGGCGAGCCCGGCCAGCCCCGACCCTGCGGCGGGGTCGGCGCCGCCGACGCCGTCGTCCTCCACCTGGAGGACGAGCGTGCCGTCCACCAGCCTGCCGCGGATCAGGCAGCGGCTCGCCTCGCTGTGCCTGGCCACGTTGGTCAACGCCTCGGAGGTGACGTAGTAGGCGGTCAGCTCGACGGGGCCGGGCAGCCGCGTGGGCAGGGCGATGTCCACCTCGGCCGGGACCGGCGACCTGCCCGCCACATCTCGTACGGCGGCGGGCAGCCCGCGGTCGGTGAGCACCTGCGGGTGGATGCCGCGGATCAGCTCGCGCAGCTCGGCCAGCGCCTTCTTGGCCTCTTGATGCGCCTGGTCGACGTGGGCGGCGGCGGGCGAGCCCGCGGGCAGGTCGAGCTGGGCGAGCCCGAGCCGCATGGTGAGCGCGACCAGCCGCTGCTGGGCTCCGTCGTGCAGGTCGCGCTCGATGCGCCGCCGTTCGCTCTCGAACGCGTCGACGAGCCGGGCGCGCGATCGGATGATCTCGGCGTCGTGCGGCGCGAGGACCGCGCGGACGATCGTCGCACGGGTGCCCGCCCAGGCCGTGACGAAATAGGCGGCCAGCGGGATCACGACGAGCGCCCCGGCGGCCACGGGGAGGCCGGCCCAGAAGCCGAGGGTCGGCTGCAACGGGGCCGAGAGCATGAGCAGGGGCAGCCAGACGGCCTGGAACACCACGCCGAGGTCGACGCACCAGATCGCCAGCGCGACCAGCAGGAGGGCCTGCTCGCGCCAGGTGGCCTGCTCGCGCAGCCGCGTGGCCAGCCAGGCGCGCGGACCCGGACGCTCGGGCGGCCGGTGCGGATCGGCGACCGGGCGCAGGTCGATCAGGCGGAGCCGCGCCCGTTCGAGCCTCGCGGCGGGAAGCCCGCACACCACGACGACCAGCAGCAGGGCGGCGCAGGCGACGGCGACTCCGAACAGGTAGGCCAGATAGATCAACACGGCGGCGGCCGAGGCGAGGTACGCGCTGGACAGCAGATACACGAACGACCGCCACGGCCACCGCGACCGCAGGAACACCGACGGTCTGCGGGTGAGGGCCTCCAGGGCGGTCCGGGGGTGCACGCTTCGACGCTATCGGAGCCCCGGGAGGGCACGCAGTAGTGCTGTCTCTACCTCCGGTCCTCGCCGCAGCGCCAATGTGCCGTGACGCGCCGGCCGCTTGGCTTGCCTCATGGAGACAACGGAGATCGTCCAACTGTGGTCGGTGCGCAAGACGTACCGCACCGCCGCCCACGAGGTGACCGCGCTCGACGGGGTGACGACCGGCTTCCACGCCGGTACGTTCACGGCCGTCATGGGCCCTTCGGGGTCGGGGAAGTCCACTCTGCTGCAGTGCGCGGCCGGGCTCGACCGGCCGACGGCCGGGAAGGTCGTCGTCGACGGCACGGACCTCGCCACGCTCGGCGAGACCGGCCTCACCGCGCTGCGCCGCGAGCGGGTGGGGTTCGTCTTCCAGGCGTTCAACCTGGTCTCCGCGCTGACCGCCGAGCAGAACGTCTCGCTTCCGCTGCGCCTGGCGGGCCGGGCGGTCGCGCCCGCCGAGGTCCGCGCGGCGCTGGCGCAGGTCGGGATGGCGGAGCGGGCCGGCCACCGGCCGAGCCGGCTGTCCGGCGGTGAGCAGCAGCGGGTGGCCATCGCGCGCGCTCTGATCACCCGGCCGGCCGTGGTGTTCGCCGACGAGCCGACCGGCGCGCTGGACATCAGGGCGTCGCGCGAGGTCCTTCGCCGGCTGCGCGGCATGGTCGACGACCAGGGGCAGACGGTGGTCATGGTGACGCACGATCCGGTCGCGGCGGCCCACGCCGACAGGGTGCTGTTCCTGGCGGACGGCCGGCTGGTGGAGGAGTTCGCCGGGAACGTCGACGCAGAGTCGGTCGCCGCCCGCATGGCGGGACTGGAGCGGTCGGCATGCTGAACACACTCATGGACGGCCCCGGGTCAAGGCGGGCGGGTGGCGGTGCGTGGCTGGGGGTCGCCGGGGTGCGCGAGCGGTGGACCACGTTCGCCGGCACGTTCGTGACGCTCCTGCTGGCGGTGGCGATCATGTCGGTGACGTCCCAGGCCTTCTTCTCGGCGGCGCCCCGGGTGCCGGACCGGCTCGCGGGCGCCGCCGTCCTGGTGGGAGTGCCCACGGTCGAGCGGCAGGACGGGAACTTCACGCCCGACCGGCCCTGGTCGCCGGAGACGGCCGCGGCGCTCGTCGGGCGGCTCGGCGGCATCCCGGGCGTGGCGCGGGCCATACCCGACGAATCGTTCTACGCGCAGGTCGTGATCGCGGGGGAGCCGGTCGAGGCCCACCAGGGGTACGCCTGGTCGGCCGCGGCGCTGGCGCCATACCCTCTGGCGTCCGGCACGGCGCCGCAGGGCAGGGGACAGGCCGTGCTCGACCGGGCGCTCGGCCTCGCCCCGGGGGCCCGGGTCACCGTGCTGACCGCGAGAGGTCCCGCGGCCTACACGGTCTCCGGCACCGTCGACGCGCCGGGCGTGTACCTGAGCGACGCCGAAGCGCGGACCCTCGCGGGCGGGGTGCGGACGATCGGGCTGGTCACCGCGCCGGGCGCGGACGTCGCCGCGGTCGAGGCCGCCGCGCGGGCCGTCGTGGGCGGCGGCGGCCGGGTGTTCGCCGGCGAGGCGCGTGCCGCGCTGGAACCCTTGGACGACGCGCGGATCCGCTGGATCGGCTCGCAGGTGCTGACCGCCATGGCCGCCATGGGGGCGTTCGTATCGATCTTCGTGGTGGCTTCGACGTTCGCGTTCGGCGTGGCGCAGCGCCGGCACGAGTTCGGGCTGCTGCGGGCCGTCGGGGCGACACCGCGCCAGGTCCGCGCGATGGTGTACGGCGAGGCGCTGGTGGTCGGGGTCGCCGCCGCGGCGGCGGGCGTGGCGCTCGGCGCCCTGCTCACCCCCGTCCTCGGAGACCGGCTGGTGGCCGCCGGGTTCGAGCCGCGAGGGTTCGCGGTGGAACCGCGGCCGGCGCCGCTCGCCGGCTCGTTCGCGGCCGGTGTGCTCGTCGCCCTGCTCGGCGTCGGATCGGCCGCGCGGCGTGCCGCGCGGGTGCGCCCGCTGGAGGCGCTCCGCGAAGCGGCGGTGGACGAGCGGCCGATGCCGCGCAGCCGGTGGATCGCCGGCCTGCTGTTCTGCGCCGCCGGTCTGGCCGGCGCCGTGGTCACCGCGAGCGCCGGCGGGAACGGTCTGGTGACCTCCGGCCTCTTCACCGCGATGGCGCTGATCGTCGGCGTCGCCCTGCTCGGCCCGGCCGTCGTCCCGCTGGTGGCGCGGGCGCTCACCTGGCCGCTCGGGCGGCTGCGCGGCGCGACGGGAATGCTGGTGCGGGAGAGCGCGCTGGCCGCGGTCAGGCGTACCGCCTCGACGGCGACGCCCGTGCTCGTCACGGTGGGGTTCGCCGCGCTGATCACCGGCATGGTGCAGACGACGGCGGGCGCGTTCGTGTCCGCGCGGACCGCCGCCGTGCCGGTGGAGGCGATGGTCGTCCCGGACGGCACGCCAGGCCTGTCCGACGCGGCGGTCTCCGCGGCCGGCGCGGCGTCCATGCTGTCCACGGCCTTGTACGGGCGGAACGGCGACGCCGCGCCCGCCGTGGGCGCCGACCCCGAGCTGGTCGCGGCGGGCAGGGGAAGGCTCCGCGTCCTTGCCGGGTCGCTCGACGGCTTCGGCGAGCGCGAGGACGGCATCGCCGTCGCGTCCTGGGTGGCGGAGCAGTGGGGCTGGACGCCCGGTCGCACGGTGCGGGCGGCCTTCGACGACGGCATCGACGTGCCGCTGCGGGTGATCGCGGTGGTCGACGGCGGGCCGGGCAGCGTGCTTGCGCCGCGCGACCTGGTCAGGGCGCATGACCGGTCGGCGCTCGCCGAGGAGGCGTTCGTCATCCGCGAGGGCGCGGCGCCGCCGCCGTCCGGGCTCGGCGCCCGGGTGGTCGACCTGGCGACCTACCGGGCTTCGGCCGACAGCGAGGACGACCGGCTGGTGTGGATCTTCACGGTCTTCCTGGTCGTCGTGTCGGCGGGCTACACGGCCGTAGCGATCGCGAACACGCTGATGATGGCCGCCGCCGGCCGGATCCGCGACCTGAGGGTGCTGCGCCTGTCCGGCGCGACGACGCGGCAGGTGCTCGGGACGGTCGCCGCCGAGTCGGCGCTCGTGGTCGTCCTCGGGACGGCCCTCGGCCTGGCGGTGGCGCTGCCCACGCTGCTCGGGATGCGCGCGGGGCTGGAGGAGGCCATGGCGACCCCGATCGCGCTCGTCGTGCCGTGGCCGCTGCTGCTCGGCGTGGTGGCCGTGTGCCTGACCCTCGCGGTCGGCGCCGCCACCCTCACGGTTCGGCCCGCCCTGCGACGGGCCCGGTGACGCGCCGTCAGGGTGCCGCCGCCGAGCGGCGGGCCCGCGGTCAGGCGGTCGCCGGTCAGTGGGCGAGGCGCGGTCAGGGGGACGCGGTCACGGGACGGGCGGGGGCTCGGGCCGCCGGCGCGGGGCGGGCGGCATGGCGCGCGCGGCGAGGACGGCGAGGGTGACGCCGCACAGCAGGAGAGCGGCGATCTGGGCGATGCCGACGGCCGCCATCGTCCGCGTCACCGGGTCGATGCCCCGGAGGTCGAGCCGGACCAGGCGGCTGAGCACCACCGGGACGACGAGAACGGCCAGAGCCGCCGCCGGAGCGGGTGAGCGCCGGGCCGGGACGAGCAGGTGGACGCCGGCGCGCGCCACGCCGGCGACCAGCAGCGCGAGGCAGGCCAGCCCGGACATGTCGAGCCAGGGCCAGATCCACGGCAGGGCGTCCAGGCTGATGGACGGCTGCATGGACCAGGTGCCGGCCAGGCCCAGGACCGCGTAGAGCAGGACTCCGGCGGCGGCGGGCAGCGCGGCCGCCCACGCGGGGCGGCGGACCGCCGACGCGTCGCGGTGGAACCCGGCGAGCAGGGCGAGCACCGGGACGGCGTACATCACGCCGTTCGCGGCGACGGCCGTCACGGCCTGCTCGGTGTCGACGCTCCACAGGCCGAGGAGGGCGGCGCAGGACGACGCGACGGCGAGCAGCGCCGACGCCTTGGCGGCCCGCGGGCGGCCCCGGACGAGCGCGGCGAAGGCGGCGATCCACAGCAGGGTGGCGAAGCCCTGGGCGATGTCCCACAACCGGCCCGCCGAGCCGGGCGGAGGGAGGGCGGCCTCGTGGCCGCCGAACGGCGGGCCGGAGAACGCGTAGGCGGCCAGGAACTGTCCGAACAGGACGCAGCTCATCGTCGCGTGGAAGGCCAGCCCCAGCACGGCCACCAGGCGGACGGTCTCGCCCCAGGCGAAGAACCTCGGGCCCGCCTCGGCCCCGCCCAGGCGCACGCGCACCGACAGGGCCGCCACGCTCGCGACCTCCGACCAGCGCGGCCGCGGGCCGTCGGCGTCGGTGGCCTCGCCCGCGCCCTCCAGGAAGGTGGCGACCATCTCGTCCTCGCGCTCGGCCCGATAGGAGGCGGGCAGCAGCCGCAGCACGTGCCGGTAGCGCTTCTCCAGCAGGCTCACGCCAGACCTCCCGCGTGCCGGGCGCGCAGCCGGTCGCGCGCGTGCTCGACGGTCTCGGCCAGCCGCGCGGCCTCCTCCTCCAGCGCGCGCGCCCCGGAATCGGTGAGCCGGTAGTAGCGGCGCAACCGCCCCTGCTGCACCTCTTCGCGGTCGAGCGCGACGAGCTCGTCGCCCGCCAACCGGTCGAGCACTCCGTACAGGCTGCCGACCTTGAGCTTCATGCGCCCGCCCGACAGCCTCTCGACCTCCTGGACGATGCCGTAGCCGTGCCGCGGCTCGTCGACCAGCGCCGTGAGGACCAGGAACGCGGGTTCCGTCATCGTCCGAGAACTCATGACGGCAATCATATATTGGCGGACAAGATATAGGGCAAGGCAAGTACGCCGGCGGCCCGCTCGCCGCACGCGGGAGAGTCCGTACGCGCGGAAAGCGCCGCACGCGGAATGGGCTGTACGCAGAAGGGCCGTACGCGGAAGGGGCTGTACGCGGGAGAGGCCGTTCGCGGAGCAGGAACGTCACTCTCGGACCACCGCGCCGCTCCGCCCGCCGGCGAGGGTGCGCCGCCGGGCTCGCGGCATGGATTCGGCCACGCATCCCAAGTTTCGGGACATGCGCCGCCTTCGTCGTTGTCGGCGTGAAACCGCCTGCCAAGGATGTGTTCTCGGAGGCGTTCAAGACACGCGGAAGTTCAGGAGCACCCGGATGACTCGACAGCCTGAGCACGATGCGGGGCTTTCAGGCCGCGCGACCGGCGCCCGCGCCGGTGGCAAGCGGGGGCGTGGCCTGACGGTCGCCGCCGTCATCGCCGTCGGCGTCATCACCGGATGGGCGGTCGCCGGCGGCGGAACAGGCGCCGCCGAGGACGCACCGGCATCGGGCGGCCGGCCGGTGGCCGGGGACGCGCCGGCCTCCGGCGGCCGGCCGGCGGCGGCCGCCGACGGCGAGCTGCTCCACCGGGCGTCGGAGCGGCTGATCGCCCGTTGCATGGCCCGGCACGGCTTCGCGTACGCCGAGCAGCCGCCGCCCTCGTCGGCGGAGCCGGACTTCCGCTACGTGCTCGACGACGCCGGGTGGGCGCGCGAGCACGGGTACGGAACGCTGCTGGGCAGACCCGGCGCATGGGACCGGGATGCCAACACCGGCAACCTGGAGAAGCTGACGCCTGAGCGGCGGCGCGCCTGGCAGCGCACGCTTCTTGGGTCCGGACGCCGGCTCGTCGTAGACCTTCCCGGCCTGGGACGGGTCTCCGCGCCCGACAACGGCTGCACCGCCGAAGCGCGACGCACCCTCTACGGGGACCTCGCCGGCTGGTACCGCGTGCGGCGGATCGTCGACCACTTCGGCGCCTACACCGCCGGGCGGGTGGCCAGAGACTCCGAGTACCGGGCCCGGCTCGCGGACTGGGCCACGTGCGCGCGCGAGCGGGGATACGCCGTGTCCTCCCCGCACGAGTTGCGCGAACTCGTCACGGCCAAGGCGCCGGAGCCTCTCCCCGCGCGGGCCGGGACGCGAGAGATCGCCGCGGCCGAGACCGAGGCCGAGTGCGCCGTCTCCTCCGGGCTCTCCCGGACCGCCGACGCCCTGGAGCGGAGGTACCGGCCGGAGATCGAGAAGAGGTTCGCGCGTGAGCACGACGCCCTGGAGACCTTCGAGCGGGCGGCCGTTCCCCGGGCCAGGCAGGCCCTGGCCGGCGCCTGACACTCCATCCCACCTGAAGACATCGTCCATCGAAAGACGACCGAAAGGACAATCTCATGATCAAGACTCTCAAGGCCCTGGCCATCGGCCTGCCCATCGCGGCGGCGGCCCTGCTGGTGGCCCCGACCAGCGCCAGCGCAGACCTGGGCGACTGTCCCCGGACCGCCTTCTGCGCGTGGGCGGACGACAACTACAAGGGCCATATGGCGTACTGGTACGGCAACGACGCGAGCTGGGGGAACGACGGCATGCACGACAACGCCGAATCCCTGTTCAACAACGCGCGGTCGAGCACCACGGTGCCCGACAACGTCTGGGTCTACTACGACCCCAACTACATATTCGAGTCCATCTGCGTTCTCCCTGGGGAGACCGTCGACGTCGCGATGAACGACAACGACTACGACTCCCACAAGTGGGTCCACTCCTGCTCCTGACGAACGGGCAGGGCCGGCGACGCGGGCCGCACTCTCGTCCCGCGTCGCCGCCCACGACAGCACGACGCCCGGGACCGGTCACGCCGCGTTCCGTGGACGCCGCGCCCGCCGCCGCGTCGTGGGATCCGGACGGGATTCCACGCCGCGGCGGCGGCCGTGCGGGCCGGCGTCAGACCTCGCCGCGTTCGTGGGCGAGGGCCAGTTCCACGCGGGAGTGCAGGCCGGTCTTGGCGTACACCCGGGACAGGTAGACCTCGACGGTCTTGCGGCTGTAGTGGAGCTCGTCGGCGATCTGCGGGTTGGACATGCCTTCGGCGACCAGTTCGACCACGCGGCGTTCGACGGGGGTGAGGCCGGTGGACGGGGACGGGGCGAGCCCGGCCTCCCTCAGGGCGCGGGCCGTGCGGTCGCGCCAGGGGGCGGCGCCGAGATCGGTGAAGATGGCGTGCGCCCGCACCAGGTGGGAGCCGTCGGAGAGCGCGCCGAGGACGAGGCGGGCCTTGCCCTCCTCGAAGCGCAGGCCGTCCGCTCTGGCGGTCTCCAGCGCCGCCTCGGCCCTGGCGACGTCCCTGAAGACCATGGCGGACGCCAGTTCGGCGCTCATCCGCGCCCGCGGGGAGCCGGTGCGGGCGGTCTCGGCCAGGGCGGTGGCCGCGGCGCGGGCCGCGTCCAGCTCCCCGGCGGTGGCGTGCATGTTGACGCGCACGGCGAGCTCGCGGTGCCGGACGTCCGGCGGTCCGGCGGCGGCCTGGTCGAGCAGGCCGGCGGCCGTGGCCCGGTCGCCGAGCGCGAGCGCTCGCCGGGCCTTGAACATGGCCCGCAGCGAGAGCTGGAGCACGCAGTTGGGCGGCGGGTCGGCGAGCAGCCGCCCGGCCTCCTCGTAGCGTCCCTGGTCGAGGAGGATGTCCACCTCGATGTTGCGCAGCAGCGCGACGTTCTCCCACAGGCCGGCCTCGGTGAGGGTGACGGCGTCGGAGCGGATCTCGCGCAGGGCGTGCTCCCATTCGCCGCCGAGCCGGCGTACCACGGCCATGGTGCGCGCGTGCTGCCCGGCGATGTTGTGCCAGCCGAGCCCCCGGTAGATCTGCTCGGCCTGCGACAGCAGGTCCAGCGCACGCGTGCGCGCGCCCGCGCTGGCCAGGATGTGCGCGGCCGACTCAAGGGAGGCGAGCCGGCCGGCGGGCGGCAGCGCCGCGGAGGCCGACAGCAGGGCGTCGAGCGCGCGTTCGGTCTCCTCCCACCGCGCCTTGATGATCGCGTCGCCGGCCAGGGCGCTGAGCGCGATCACCAGGTCCTGCTGCGGGCATCCGGGCAGCGCGTTCCAGGCCGCCTCGGCCGTCTTCGCCGAAGGGAGCCCGAGCTGGGTGCTGACCACCGCCTGCTGGGCGAGCAGGGCGGTCGGATCGTCGGCGTGTGGGAGCTGCTCGGCCGCGATCGACACCGCGACCTCGTAGCGGCCCATCGCGTGCGCGGCGTTGACCATCGTCTGGGCGGTGCGGGTGTGACGGCGTCCGGGCGCGAGCACGGCCAGGGCGGCCTGCCCGGCGCCCAGCGCGTCGGCCGGCCGTGAGCCCTTCCAGTACGACAGCGCCTGCCGGGACAGCAGCACGCCCCGTTCCTCTGCGGGGGCCAGTTCGGCGGCCCTGCCGTACCAGTGGGCGGCCGACAGCGGCGCCGTCCAGCGGGTCAGCTCGGCGGCGCGCAGCATGGCCGTCAGCGCCTCGGCGCTGGTGCCGCCCTCGGCGACGTGGGTCGCCCACTCGAGCACCCGGCGGGTGCCGCTCAGACCTTGGCGGTGGAGCAGTTCGGCGATGCGGGCGTGTACGCGCCGCCGCTCGGCGGGCCCGAGGTCGGCGTACAGGGCGTCGGCGACCAGCGGGTGGGTGAACTCGTAGGCGCCGTCGCCGGTGTACTCGACCAGCCCGTCCCGCACCAGCCCGTCGAACGCGCGCTCGGCGTCGGCCGCGTCCAGCCCGGCGACCTCCGCCAGCGCCGGCAGGTCGGACATGGCGGCCGGGCGGGTGCGGCGCAGCGCGGCCAGCACCCGGGCCAGGCTCCGGCCGCCCTGGTCGCGCTGGAACAGCCGGCTGAGGATGGCGCCCCGGCGGGCCCCGGGGAAGGCCGACTGCACCGCGCCGCCCTGCACCAGGGTGAGCACGGTCTCGCGGGCGAACCAGGGGTTGCCCCGGCTCTCGGCGTGGACCCGGCGCACGGTGGCCTCACTGGGAACGCGGCCGAGCAGGCCGGTCGCCAGCGCGGCGATCTCCTCCAGCGACAGCGGGCTGAGCCGCACCAGCAGGTCGGCGTCCATCGCGGGCGGCCGCCGGGCGGTGCCGAGCACCACCAGGCCGCGCACCCGGCGGGGCAGGTAGCACAGCGCCTTGACGGTGTCGGCGTCGGCGAGGTGGAGGTCGTCGACGGCCAGCAGGGTGCGGCCGGGCAGCGTCTCCAGCAGGTTGGCGGTGCGCACGGCGGGAGCGGCCCCGGTGGCGCCGAGCGCGGCCTGGTCGATGGCGTCCAGCAGCTCCTTGAGCGGTTCGCGCGCGGAGGGTTCGGCGTGCAGCGCCCCGAGGGCGTCGGCGAGGGAGGCGTAGGCGAGGCCGCTGCCGAAGTCGCGCGCCTGGCCGTGCAGCACGCGGTAGCCCAGTGTCTTGGCCAGCGACTCGATCTCGGTCAGCAGGTGCGACTTGCCGATGCCGGCCTCGCCGAGGAGCAGCACGGTCAGCGGCGGGCGGAGCAGGACCGACTCGAACCCCCGGAGGATGGTCGGCCGGTCGGCGGGCCGGTCGCTCGCGACGGTCGCGTTCGTGCCGTCAGGGAAGTCCGCGACGGCCGGCAGGGGATCGTCCTCCAGGTCGCCTGTCACTCGTCACCGGGCCCGGTGGGGGGATAAGGACGCGTCGTGGACGGCGAGGGCGGCGGTGAGGACCAGCTCGCGCACGGTCTCCTGGGGGAGGTCCATGGTCTTGACCACGGCGAACTGCAGCGACCCCATGACCGCCCACGCGCGTACGCGGGCGGCGTCGCCGGGCCGCGGGCCGGCGAGCCTTGCGTGGATCTCGTCGCGGAACGCGCGGATGGCCTCGCGGGGCGAGCCGGGGGTCGCCTGGTCGGCGCCGCCGATGTCCTCCATCAACAGGCCGATGATGGCGCGGTGCCGCACGACGAAGTCGGTCAGCGGTTCGATGAACGCGCGCGGGTCGCCGCCGTGGTCGCCGTCGAGCAGCGTGACCAGGTCGTCGGCGGCGGGTGCGATGAGCTCGGTCGCCAGCCGGTCCTTGGGGTGGAAATGATAGGCCACGGCGGTCTTGGTCAGCCCGACGCGCGCGGCGATGTCGGACAGTGAGGTGGCGGCGTAGCCCTGCTCGGCGAACAGCTGGCGTGCGGCGGCGAGGATGCGGGTGCGCGTGTCACCGCCACGGTCCATTGTGGTCATCGTCTCACTTCTCAGTGTGGTTCGGCGTCCAACGATATTCCCGCCTAAGCTCTTAGACGTACGTCCTGCACGGTCGTACAGAACGATGTTTCCGCGGCGTTTCCAATTCATCAATAGTGTCTGGGACGGTCACCGATGGCTAGATTGCTCGGTCGATTGGGCGGTTGGTGCGCGAGACACGGCCGCGTGGTGCTGGCCGCCTGGGTCATCCTCGCCGGGGCGCTGACGGCAGGCACGCTGGTGTTCGGCCGGCCGGTCAGCAACGACGCCTCCATCCCCGGCACCGACGCCCAGCGCGCGCACGACCTCATGCGCGAAGGCTTCGGGCCCGGGTACGACGCCGGCGGCACCTTCCAGGTCGTCCTGTACGGCAAGAGCGGGCCGCTCATCGACGGCGAGCGCAAGCGCGCGGTCGAACGGGCGATGGCGGAGATCCGCGAGGTGCCCCACGTGGTGCAGGTGGACACCCCCTACCGCGTGGGCGGCCTCTCCAGGAACCTGGTGATCGGCGTCATCACCGTCCGGCTGTCCGGACAGGACTCCGGCGGCCTCGCCGAGACCTCGCGGCGGATGTCGGCCGCGGTGGAGCCGGTGCGCGCCGCCGGCGTCGAGGCCGTGATCGCCGACAACGGCACCCCCGCCGACAAGGAGATCAAGACCGGCAGCAGCGAGATCATCGGCGTCGCCTGCGCCCTGCTGGTGCTGCTGCTGGCGTTCGGCACGCTGGTCGCCGCGCTGGTGCCGATCTTCACCGCCCTGGTCAGCCTGGGCGTCGGCCTCGGCGTGATCGGGCTGCTCGGCCACCTGGTCGACGTGCCCAAGCAGGCTTCGGTCATGGCGTCCATGATCGGCCTCGGCGTGGGCATCGACTACGCGCTGTTCCTGCTGTCGAGGCACCGCAAGCTGCTGGCCGACGGAGTGCCGGTGCTGGAGTCGGTCCGCCGGACGGCGCAGGGCGCGGGCGGCGCGGTCTTCTTCGCCGGCGGCACGGTCGTCATCGCGCTCAGCGCGCTCATGCTCGGCGGGTTCCCGATGCTGCGGACGCTCGGCTGGATCACCGGCATCTCCGTCGTGTGCGCCGTGCTCACCTCGCTCACGCTGGTGCCCGCGCTGCTCGGCATCCTCGGCCACCGGATCAACGCACTGCGCGTCCCGTTCGTCGGCCCGCGGCGGGACGCCGCGCATTCGGCGGCGAGCGGCTGGGCGGGCCTTGGCACCTGGGTCGCCGGCCGCCCGTGGCGGGTGCTCGTGGTGGCCGTGGCCGTGCTCGGCGCCCTCGCCGCGCCCGCCCTGGCGTTGAGGCTCGGCCCCCTCGACGACGGCTACGCCGACAGAGGGCAGGACGGCCGGCGGGCGTACGAGCTGATGGAGGCCGGGTTCGGGCCGGGAAGCAACGGCCCGCTGATCGTGGTCGGCGAGCTGGACGCCGCCGTCGCCGTCAGCGACCCACCCGCGCCGGCCGTGACGCGCGTCGGCGACCGCCTCGCCGATGTCGCCGGCGTCGCGTACGTGTCGCCGCCGAGGATCAACACCTCGGGCAGGTCGGTCCTGTTCCAAGTGGTCACGGACTACGCGCCGAGCGACCCGCGGGCCGGCGAGGTCGTGCGCGCCGTGCGCGGCCTGCACCTTCCCGGGGCGCGGCTGCACGTGGGCGGCGAGGTCGCGGGCATGGCCGACGCGAGCGACCGCATCGCCGAGCGCACCCCCACCGTCATCTCCGTCGTCGTGCTGCTCAGCGCCCTGCTCCTGCTGCTGGCCTTCCGCGCGCCGCTGGTGGCCGTCAAGGCGGCGCTGATGAACCTCATCTCGCTGGGCGCGGCGTTCGGCGCGCTCGCGATCGTGTTCTCCTACGGCCTCGGCAGCCGCCTGGTCGGCCTGGACCCGCCGGTCTCCACCGATAGCTCCTACCTGTCGACGTTGTTCTTCACCGTGCCCATCGACTCCTACGTGCCGCTGATGCTGTTCGCGGTGCTGTTCGGGCTGTCCATGGACTACGAGGTCTTCCTGCTGACCTCGGTGCGCCAGGCGTACCAGCGCTTCGGTGACAACCGCCGGGCGGTCGCGGAAGGGCTGGGCGCCACCGGCAGGGTCATCACCTCGGCGGCGCTGATCATGGTGGTGGTGTTCGTCGCCTTCATCGCCTACCCCGATCCGCTGGTCAAGGTGTTCGGCGTCGGGCTCGCGGTCGCCATCGCCGTGGACGCCACGGTCATCCGCGGCCTGCTCGTGCCGGCCACGATGGTGCTGCTGGGCCGGCTCAACTGGTGGTGCCCCGCCTGGCTCGACCGCGTCCTGCCGGATCTGTCGATCGCCGGGCACGGTGAGGACGACGACGAGCCGCCGGTGACCGCGGAGCCGGAGAAGCGGCTGGTCCCCGCCGCCCGCAACTGAGCCGGGACGCCCTGGACAAGAGCCGGGCCGCCCCGAACCGGGCTGCTCCGGACAAGAGCCGGGCTGCCCCGAGCCGGGGCGCCCCGGACAAAGGCCGAGGTGGCCCGGACAAGAGCAGGGGCGGGGGCGGTCAGGACCGGGCGGGGGCGCGCCGCTCCTCGCGCCGCCGCCGCCACCGCTCGCGCAGGCCGGTGACCGCGGGAAGCAGCCCGTGCGGCAGGAAGAGCACGACCACGATGAGCAGGAGCGCGTACACCGCGTAGGAGAGCACGCTCGGAGCGTAGTCCGGCATCCCGGGCGCCGTCCCCACCACGTTCAGCGCCTGTACGAGCAGCGTGATCGCCGCCGCGCCCACCACGGCGCCCCATATCGTGCCGAGCCCCCCGACCACCGCCATGACGATGTACTCGATGGACAGCAGCACCGGGAACGACGAGGGCGCCACGTAGCCGGTGTAGAAGGCGTAGATGCCGCCGGCCAGCCCGGCGAACGCGGCCGACAGGGCGAAGACCACCAGTTTGTAGCGGACGACGGGGACGCCGGAGGACGCCGCCGCCGTCTCGCTCGTGGCCAGGGCGCGAAGCGCGCGGCCCGGCCGCGACTCGATGACGTTGCGCGTCACCAGCATCACCAGGGCGACCCCGGCCCAGACGATGTAGGCGTACTGGCCGGCGTCCCCCAGCTCGAACGGCCCGGCGCCGAGCTGCGGGATGCCCTGCAAGCCGATGTCCCCGCCGGTGAACGCCAGCCGTCCCGCCAGCGACAGCAGGATCAGCTGCATGGCCAGGGTCGCGAAGGCCAGATGGTGCCCGCGCAACCGCAGCAGCGGCAGGCCGACCACGACGGCGAACGCCGCCGCGACGAGCGGTGCGGCCAGCAGCCCGGCCAGCGGAGGGCCGCCGCGCACCGCCAGGATGCCGGCCGTGTAGCCGCCCACCGCGTAGAACGCGCCCTGGCCGAGCGACACCTGGCCGGCGTAGCCCATCAGCAGCGAGACGCCGACCGTGACCATCGCGGCCAGGCCGAGGAAGATGTACACCGGCAGGGCGCTGTCGTCCAGGACCGCCGGCAGCGCCAGCGTGACGGCGGCCACGGCGAGGCCTGGCACCAGCCGCCACACGCGCCGCCGGCCCGGCCCGCCCGGTGATCCGGCGGAGGGACCGGCCTGCTCGTCCGGTGAGCGGGTGGGACGGTGCTCGGGCACGCCCTCGGCGCCGGGGGCGCCGTTCGCCTCGGCGTCGTCCGGGGACGGCTCCTCCGCGCGCGTCGCGGGCTCGTCTGCGGGACGGGTCATGCGGTCTCCCCGAGAACGGTGGGGCGCCGCGCCGACTGCAGCACCATGATCACGAGCATCAGGCCGAGGGCGATCTCCGTCTGGTAGGCGCCGTACCCGTACCCCGCGGCCAGCGACTCGGCGACGCCCAGCAGCAGCGCGCCCACCAGCGCGAGCCCGGGACGGGTCAGCGCGCCGAACACCGCGGCGGCGAACCCGTTGACGATCAGCGTGACGTCGGTGTCGAAGGAGATGGGCCGCAGCGGCGTCACCAGCACCCCGGCGATCCCGCCGAGCAGCCCGCCGAGCGCGAAGGCCACCAGGCCCATCTTGCGGACGTCGATGCCGACGACCCGGGCCGCGTACGGGTTGGACGCGCACGCGCTCAGCGCCTTGCCGAGGTAGGTGCGGCCGAAGAACGCGGCGAGCGCGACGATCGTCACGGCGGTGGCCGCGATGACGAGCAGGTGCTGGCGCTGGACGCCGACCCCGGCCAGCGTCACCGAGCCCGGCAGCCCGGGGAACGACCGCGTCTGGTCGCCCCAGATCACGATCTCGACGGCGTAGGCGAGCACGCCGACGCCCAGCGTGATGATCAGCGACGACTGGGGGGTGGTGCCGCGCCTGCCGATCGCGAGGAGGCCGGTCAGCAGGCCGGCCGCGGTCGCGATCACGATGGCGGCGGCCTCGCTGAGCCCGTGCGGCAGCCCGGTGCCGAGCAGCCACGAGCCGCTCAGCCCCGCGACGACGGCGAACATGCCCTGGGCGAAGTTCACCACGCCGGTCACCCGGTGGACCGCGACCAGGCCGCTCGCGATCAGCGCGAACCCGCAGCCCACGGCCAGGCCGTTGACCAGGTAGGTCAGGAACTCTCTCACGTCATGCCCCTCCCGGCCGGGCCGCCGTCGCCGGACGCCTCCGGCGGCGCTCCCGCGGGCCGGGTGCGGAGCACCGCGCCGGCACGCCCGTCATCGCTGAGTCTCCTCGACGGAGCCGCCGAGGTAGGCCTGGGCGACCCGGGGATCCTCGGCGAGCTCGGCGCACGGGCCCTCCGCCACGATGCGCCCCGCCTCCAGCACGTAGGCCCGCTCGCAGACGCCGAAGGCCAGCCGGGCGTTCTGCTCGATGAGCAGCACGGTGAGCCCTTGGTCCCTGTTGAGCTCCACCAGGTGGGCGGCCAGGTCACGGGTGGCGATGGGGGCGAGCCCGAGCGACAGCTCGTCCACGACCAGCACCTCGGGGCGGGACATCAGGGCCCTGCCGAAGGCCACCATCTGCTGCTCGCCGCCCGACAGCACGCCCGCGCGGCGCCGGCGCAGGTCGGCCAGCCGGGGGAGGACCTCGAAGACCGGAGCGGGGTCGCGCGTGCCCGCGCGCCAGCCGCCGAGCAGGAGGTTGTCCTCCACGGTGAGGTCGGGGAAGAGCTGGCGGCCCTCGGGGATGTGCGCGAGCCGGCCGGCCACCTCGACGGTCCCCGAGGCGGGCGGGACGATGCCCGACAGCGTGTCGGCCAGGGTCGACTTGCCGGCGCCGTTCGGGCCGAGCAGGGCGACCATCTCGCCGCGCCGCACCGAGAGCCGGACGTGGTCGAGCGCGGTGGCCGAGCCGTAGGTGACGACCAGGTCGCTGATCTCGATCACGTCGCCGCTCCAGGACGGTCCACGGGCGGCGCGCCCGCCTCGTACGAGGGTGAGGCGCCCTTCCGGGACGCGGGCGGGGCGCTCGTCCGGTACGCGGGCGGGGCGCCGGTGTTGTCCGCGAGCGGGTGCCGGGGCCGGTTCACGAGGCGTCCCCCAGGTAGGCGGAGACGACCTGGGGATCGGCGCGGACCTCGCCGGGTGTGCCCTCGGCGATGACCCGGCCGAGGTCGAGCACGGTGACGCGGTCGGCGAGCCGCGTGACGAACGCGACGTCGTGCTCGATCAGCATGATCGTCAGGCCGCTCGCCTTCAACTCTTCGATGAGCACGGCCAGCGCCTCGCGTTCGCCGGCCCGCAGCCCCGAGGCGGGCTCGTCCAGCAGCAGCAGGCTGGGCTGCGCGCACAGGGCGCGGGCGACCTGCATGGACCGCTGCTGCCCCAGGGGCAGCAGGGCCGCCTCGTGCCCGGCCCACGCGCTCAGGCCGACCCGGGCCAGGGCCTCGTCGGCGCGCCGGGCGATCTCGCGCTCGTCGCGGCGGTGCCGCGGCAGCCGCAGGGCGGCGGCCGCGAACCCGGTGCGCCCGCGGGTGTGCGCGCCGACCATGACGTTCTCCCGCACGGTCATGCCGCGGAACACGCGGGCGCCCTGGAAGACGATGGACATCCCGAGCCGGGCGCGCCGGTGCGGGGCGAGCCGGTCGAGCGGGGCGGACCGCATCGTGATCGTGCCGTGGTCGGCGGGCAGGTGGCCGGTGATGAGGTTGAACAGGGTGGACTTGCCGGCGCCGTTGGGGCCGATGATGCCCCGCACCTCGCCGTCGGCGATGTCGAGGCTGACGTCGCGGACGGCGTAGACCCCTCCGAACGAGCGGGAGACGCCGTCGACGGTGAGCATGCCCGGCACGTCGCCCCTACTCGGCGGTGACGGTCTTGGACAACTGCTCCGCGGCCCACTTGGTGGGAACGAACTGCCCGTTCTTCACCGTGTTGACGGAGATGAAGTCCGGCCGCAGCCCGGAGTGGTCGGTCGGGGAGTAGCGGAAGCGGCCGTTCGGCGTCCACAGGTCCATGGTCTCCAGCGCCTGACGGATCTTCTCCTTGTCGGTGCTGCCGGCCTTCTTGATCGCCTCGAACAGCAGCAGGCAGGCGCTGTAGCCGTCCTGGGCGAACTGCGGCGGCGGGTAGCCGTGCTTCTGCTTGAACGGCGCGGCCATCTGGTCGATGACCTGCTTCTGCTTGCTGTCGGGCAGGTGGTCGCCGATGACGCCGATGGCGCTCTGCACGGTCATGCCCTCGGCGGCCGCGCCCATCGGCTCCAGCCACAGCTTGCTGGCCTGCGAGGCGGTGAGGAACAGCGGCACCTTCAGTCCCGAGGCGGCGTACTGCTTGGCCGCCGTGACCCCGGGGGCGCCCGACCCCCAGAACACCAGGGCCTGCGCGTCGGAGTCCTTGACGTGCGTGAAGATCGCGCTGAAGTCGGAGTTGGTGGTCTCGTACGGCTCGTCGGCGACGATGCTCACCCCGTACTTGGCGGCCAGGGACGCCATGGCCTTGTGCCCGGCGACGGAGTAGGCGCTCTTGGTGTCGTGCGCCACCGCGATCTTGGTGATCTTCTCGGCCTGCATGTACTGCAGATAGCGCTCGGCGTACATGTTCGACAGGGCGGGGGTGACGAAGATGTACGACTTGATCGGCTCCACCTGCTCCTGGGCGGGTGCCAGCGACAGCTGGGGGATCTTCGCGCGCTCGGCGAGCGGCTCGATGGCGAGCGCCGAGTTGGAGAAGACCGGGCCGATCAGCGCGTCGATCTGGCCCTTGATCTGGTTGAACGCCACGATGCCCTGGTCGGGGGCGGTCTTGTCGTCTCGCTGGACGAGCTCGACCTTGCGCCCGAGCAGCCCGCCCTGGGCGTTCACCTGCTCGACGGCGAGCTCGACGGCCTTTTTGTCCTCGCTGCCGAGCGGGGTGTAGTTGCCGGTCAGGGACACGATGAGGCCGACGCGGATGGGGTCGGCCGACCCGCCTGAGGACGCGCCGCCGGAGGCGCCGCCGCCCTGCCCGCCGCACGCGGCCACGGCCAGGACGAGACAGGTGATCGTCGGGACGAGCTTGCGCACGTGCGTCTCCTGGGGGTCATGTCGCGGCGACGGCTCTTGCAACGCGCCTCCGCCGCGCCCCGGAACTCCAGCGCGCAGGAGGAACGATAGATCAAATCCCCGATCGCCTGAATCTAGGCACTTTTTTTGTCGATTGTCAACACAACGCCGACATTCACAGGACCTTCGCTGGACACGCGCGGTCGCCGCGCCTCCTCGCGCCGGGAGCCGGAGGTGATCGTGACACCCGCTGACCCGCTGGCTTAAGTTGATGCCGGATCACCTGACCGTCAGGGAGCGGTGCCATGCGAAATCAGGGGTTGGGGTCGTGGCCGGCGCGGCGGGCGCGCATGACGCCCGGGCGAGTGGCGCTGCGCCACGAAGGGCGCGTGTACAGCTACGGCGAGCTGCGCGAACGCGTCGACCGGCTGGCAAGCGCGCTGAGAGGGCTGGGCGTGCGGCACGGCGACCGCGTCGCCTACCTCGGGGCCAACCATCCCGCGCTGGTCGAGACGCTCTTCGCCGCCGGCGCCGCCGGAGCCGTCTTCGTCCCGCTGAACACGCGCCTCACCGTGCCGGAGCTGTCGTACATCGTGGCGGACGCCGGCGCGGCCGTGCTGGTCTGCGGGCCCGGGTACGAGGACACGGGCGACGCGTTGCCCGTCCCGCACCGGGTGCGGGTCGCGGAGGAGTACGAGGAGCTGCTGGCCGCCGCCGATCCCGAGCCGGCCGACGAGCCGGTCGGCCTGGACGAGCCGTGCCTGATCATGTACACCTCGGGCACGACCGGGCGGCCCAAGGGCGCGACGCTGAGCCATGGCAACCTGGCCTGGAACACCTTCAACCTGCTCGTGGACGTCGAGCTGGCGCACGACGAGGTCACGCTGATCAGCGCGCCGCTGTTCCACATCGGCGCGCTCGCCCAGACGCTGGTGCCGACAGTGCTCAAGGGCGGCACGGCGATCCTGGTGTCCTCGTTCGACGCCGACCAGACGTTCGACCTGGTGGAGCGCGAGCGGGTGACGCTCATGTTCGGCGTCCCGGCGATGTTCGCCTTCCTCTCCCAGTCGCCCCGGTGGGACGGCGCCGACCTGTCCAGCCTGCGCAACCTGCTGTGCGGCGGCGCGCCGGTGCCCGAGCCGCTGATCCGGACCTACCAGCAGCGCGGGCTGACCTTCCTGCAGGGGTACGGCATGACCGAGACCTCGCCGGGCGCGCTGTTCCTGGCGGCGGAGCAGTCGGTGCGCAAGGCCGGCACGGCGGGCGTGCCGTGCTTCTTCTCCGACGTCCGGCTGGTGAGGGCCGACGGCGGCGAGGCCGCGCCCGGCGAGCCGGGCGAGGTGATCGTGCAGGGGCCGAACGTCATGACCGGGTACTGGGGGCGCGCGGAGGAGACCGAAGCGGTGCTGTCGCGGGACGGGTGGTTCCACTCGGGCGACATCGCCGTCGCCGACGACGACGGCTACGTCCGCATCGTCGACCGCGTCAAGGACATGATCATTTCCGGTGGCGAGAACATCTACCCGGCCGAGGTCGAGAGCCTGCTGTACGAACATCCCGCCGTCGCCGAGTGCGCGGTCATCGGCGTCCCCGACGACAGGTGGGGGGAGGTGGGCAAGGTCCTGGCCGTCCTGCGGCCCGGCGCCGCCGCCGAGGCGGGCGACCTGCTGGCCCACCTGTCGGGACGGCTGGCCGGCTACAAGATCCCCAAGTACGTCGAGTTCGTGTCCGTCCTGCCGCGCAACGGCGCGGGCAAGGTGATCAAGGCCCGGCTCCGGTCGCTGTACGGATCGCCCGGCGCCCTCACCGGGGAGAAGCCCGAATGAACACCGGCGACTCGGCGGCGGTCGGCGTCCGCGCCGGCCGGCCTCGGCGCGACGGGCGGGTAACGATGCGGGGCGTGTCGCGAGGACCCGCACACCCGTCGTCCCGCCTGGGAAGTACGATCAAGAGATGACCGAAAAGACCGAAACCGCACCTGGATGGCTGGCTCCCGACGAGCTTGAGTCGGTGCGGGGGCGGATGCCGATCCTGTACGTCGACGCCGTTCCCGTGCGGGTGGACGACACCGGCGCGGTGACCCGCGTGGGCCTGCTGTTGCGCATCGGCCCGGACGGGGCGGTCAGCCGGGCCCTGGTTTCCGGGCGCGTCCTGCACCACGAGCGCGTGCGCGACGCCCTGCTGCGCCACCTGGAGAAGGACCTCGGCCCGGTCGCGCTGCCGCGCATCCCGGCCTCGCCGCAGCCGTTCACCATCGCCGAGTACTTCCCGACGCCGGGTGTCACGCCGTACCACGACCCTCGCCAGCACGCGGTGTCGCTGGCCTACATCGTCCCGGTCGCGGGCGACTGCCGTCCACGCCAGGACGCCCTGGACCTGGTCTGGTTCACCCCGGAGGAGGCCGCCTCGCCGATGGTGCAGCAGGAGATGTCCGGCGGGCACGGCGTGCTGGTCAAGCAGGCGCTCGCGTACGTCGGCCGGCTGACCTGACGCTCGGGGGCGCCGGCCGCGCGCGCCGGCGCGCCTCGCGAGGCGGGGCGGGCCAGGAGCCGCCGTGCGGGCGGCCTTCGCCCGCACGGCCTCGCGAGGGCACGCTCACTCGTTCGTCTCGACGCCGATCCAGTTCACGTACCAGCCCTTCTCCTGGGCGTCCGCGGGTGTGAGCGGGTGGCTGTCCCACCACCGGACATAGACCCGAAAGCCCAGCGCTGTGGGGATGTAGACGGCGTTGACGCCGGTCAGCGCCCAGTGGTCCTCCGTCCCGCCGATCGAGTAGGTGTAGACGGGCGTGCCGACGAAGTGGCCGGAGGCGGTGTTCACATCCAGGGAGAGGCCGTTCGGGCCGTAGGGGGCCCAGCCCTGGCCGGGTGCGGTGCGGCCGGCGCCGATGCGCACCCCCGACTTCGCGGCCGGCACCGCCTCGGCGGCCGCCTGTGGCTTGGGCGGCGTCTGCTCGGCGTACGCGCCGGCGTCCGTCACCAGGGCGGTGCCGGACGTCAGCGCCGCGGACAGCGCGGCGACCGTGAAGATCTTGGCGAACATGCTTCTCCTTCAGTGGTGCGATGCCCGGCGGTCGGCCGGGGTGACGCGCGCTCTCGCGGAGCGCCATCACCGCAGGTCAGAACGCTGGAAGGCGGTGATCATCACTGATGGTAGTAAGATCGGCGCACTTCGTGGCCGAGTGCCCGTCCGCCATGGCGCGTGTCGCGGGGAACGCGCCGCGTCGGTCTCGCGCGCCGGCCCGGAGTGCCTACCGTCCCGTTGACCGCCGTGTGGCGGGCGGCCGGCGCGCACCCGTGCGGGCGGCGGCGGTGCGGGCGGTGGAGTGCCGCACCTTCAGGCAGGCGATCACGACCAGGATGGCGATCAGCACGGGGATCACCAGCGCCGCCGGGCCGGTGGGCTGCCGGCCGGCGATGCCGTGCGCGGCCCAGTCGTGCGCGGCGGGAACGGCGACCATGGCGGCGGGCAGCGGGAACTCCGCCGCCACCGGCTTCAGCGCGGGCGTGGCCGCCGGGGCGGCCTTGTCGGCGAGCGCCTTGGCCTCCTGTTCGGCCTTGATCTTGTCCGGGTAGCCGTATCCGACGACGGAGGACTGGTCCCTGACCTTCGCCTTGGCGTACTGGCCGTCGACGTTGCCCTCGATGGTGTGGATGGTGTCGCCGTCGACGGAGGTCACGATGCCGACGTGGTCGATGTTGTCGATGACGTGCGAGCCGCCCCAGTCGTAGAACACCACGGCGCCGGGTCTCGGGGTGGTTCCCCAGGCGCCCTGGTCGGCGAACCACTGCGCGTGGGCCGGGGTGTAGGCGAACTGCCCGAACCACTTCTGGTAGCCGAGCCGGTAGGCCGCCCACGACAGGAACATGTCGCACCAGGGCTGTGCCGAGTAGTCGGAGTCGAACTCCACGTTCTCGCCGTACCAGGTGCCGAACTTGGTGCGGCCGCCCGCTTGTTCGCTGTAGCCGATCTGGGTCTGGAGCAGGTCGATGAGCTTCTGCAGTTCAGGTGACATGGACATGGAAGTGAGGGCCCTTCCGCTTTCGTGCGGCCGGCGCTGGGGTACGCCCGCCGTCACCATGTGGCTTCACCGGCGCGTGGGGCGCGCCGGCTCATCGGTGCGTGACGCGGCCGACGCCGTGGGGCGCGCCGGCCGTCATCGCGGGACGAACCCGGCGCGGGGGAGGCGCCGGTCCGTCCGTGTGGCAGGACGTTAGTCAGGAAAAGCCCAGGTCAAAAGGGGGTCAAGGCGGGCCGGGCAGGCGGTCCGCCGTGGGGTCGGCGGGCCCGGAACGCCGTGCGCACAGGGGTTCGCGGCACCTGAGAGATCGACGACCGGCATTCCTCGAACGGGATTTCTTTCCGCAAACTTGACCAAAACGGTCAGAACCGAACATCGTTCCACTATCCGCCCTATAATCGGCGCATGATGACCGAGCTCGCCACGCCCCAGGAGTCCGGTCGCGAGGCTCGCCTCGCGGCCCTCGCCGTGCTCGCCCAGCAGGCGCGCGACCTCGTCGACGCGGTCACGGTCACGGACGTGCCGGAGGCCGAGCTGACGGCCGTGACCGCCCGACTCGTCGCGCTGACCGAACGGCTGGGCGCGGAACGGCGGGACGCTCCGCTGGGGCCCGAGTTCGGGCCCGGCGGCCGGTTCCGCCACCTCGGCAACGCCGTCGTCGGCGACTGCAATCCGCACGCGCTCCCGCTCGTCGTCGAACGGGCCGCCGAGGGCGGCGTCCGGGCCGACCTGGCCTTCCGTCCCTCCCACGAGGGGCCGCCCGGGTTCGTGCACGGCGGCGTGAGCGCGATGATCCTCGACCACCTGCTGGGGGAGGCCGTCGCCGCGGCCGGCAAGGCGGCCATGACGGGCACCCTCAGCATCAAGTACCGCCGGCCCGTCCCCTACGGCGAGCCGCTGCTCGGGGCGGCGGCCGTCTCGCGCAGCGAGGGCCGCAAGACGTGGGCCGAGGGCGTGATCCGCCTGCCGGACGGCACCGTGCTGGTGGAGGCCACCGGCCTGTTCATCACCCCCGCCCAGTGGGTGGGCGTCCGCGCCGACGGCTGAGCGGCTACGGCCCTGCGCCAGGGCGACCGGCTCAGGAGCCCGGTGACGGCGGGACGCCGGGAACGGCGGGCGTCCCCGCCATCGGCAGGTGAAGCTGCTGCGCCAGCCAGGGGAGCGTCTGCGGCAGCTCGCGGCTCCAGGTGTTGAAGTTGTGCCCGCCGCTCGGCAGGATCAGCGACGACGCCCGCATCGGGGACCTCACCGCCGAGAGGAATTCCAGCGTCGTCCGGTAGTTGGACTCGCCCCGCTCGCTGCTGGTCACCAGGGCCGAGATCGGTGGGGGCGGCAGGTGGGCCAGGCGCCACATCAGGTCGTTCTCGTTGCGCAGCCTCCCGTCGCCGCCGAACAGGTCGCCCGTCGTGGCGTCGATCGGCGCCTTGTAATAGCCCGAGAGGGACACCACCGCCGAGTACGCCTCAGGGTGGCGCATGCTCATCTTCAAGGCGCAGTATCCGCCGGTGGAGGCGCCCATGATGCCCCAGCTCGCGGCGTCGACCCCCACGCGGAAGGCGCCCGCCATCGAGGCGGGCACGTCCTTGGTGAAGTACGTCTCGACCTTCGGGCCGCCGGGCACGTCCATGCACTCGGTGTCGCGGGGCGGCACGACGGTCGGCCGCATGAGCACCAGCACCGTGGGCGCCATCTTGTGCGCCTCGATGGCCTTCGCCGCGACGGCGGGCATGTTCATGCGGGTGATCAGGTTGCGGGCGTCCCCGGGGTAGCCGGTGAGGGCCACGATCGCCGGGAAGCGCGTGTGGGCGTACTTCTTGTCGAAGTACTGCGGCGGCAGGTAGACGTACGCGGGGGCGCTCAGGCCGGAGGCGCCGCCCGAGATGACGACCTGCTGCAGCCGCCCGCCTGGACGGCCCTTCTTCCCCGCGGGCGGCACCCGCGAGCTGCGCACGACCTGGACGCCCCCGCCCTGGCCCGCCGCCGGCCCGGCGGCGCCCGCGTCGTTCACGATGGGCGCGGCGACGCCGTCGTCGGTGCCGAGCAGATCGCTCCAGCTGCCGTAGAAGCCGAAGTAATTGTTCGCCGCGAGCGCGAGCGCCACGAGCAGGAGGAATTGGTTTCCCAGGAGCACCGCGACGCGCCCGAGAATCGCCGGCCAGGTGCGGACGCTCAGACGCGGCCATATCCACCAAACCGACGCGACCAGGCCCGCGACGGCGAGCGCGCACATCAGAAGCTCCAGCTTCAGCGCTGTGAGGCCCAATCTATGTCTCCCCCGGTCTTGGTCCCGCAGCCCATCTCTTTTAAGGTGGTGCCCAAGTGAAAGTTATCCAACCGAAATAAGGCCGAGGTAAGGATGTATCACCTCTCAGACACCCGAAGCACGGACCTCACCCTCTAGTGTGTCCTGACGTGAATGAACGGACGCGACTTGCGCGAATGCTCGCCTCGCGGTCGTGGGTTCCGGCCGCTGCGGGATATGCCGCTCTTGTCGTCGGAATACTCGATATCGTCCGCGGGGTCGTCCCCCATTTCCGGCAGAGCCGCGTCAGCCTCATCGCCGACGTGCTTCCCGGAACGGTCACCACGCTGGCGGCGGCGGCCTCGCTGCTCGTGGGCGTGCTGCTCGTCATGCTCGCCCACGCGCTGCGCCGCCGGAAGGTCCGGGCCTGGCGCGCGGTGGTCGTGCTCCTTCCCCTGGGCGCCGTGGTGGAGGCGCTGCGCTGGCGGCACTCCGTCACCGCCGCCATCGGCCTCGTGCTGTTCGTCGTGCTCCTGGTCAACCGAGGTGAGTTCCATGCCCTGTCCGATCCGCGCTCACGCTGGCGAGCGCTGTGGAACTTCCTCGCGCTCGGCGTCCTCGACCTGGGCATCGGCTGGGTGATCGTGAGCGTGCACCCGGCGACCATCGTCGGCGCCCCGTCCGCGGGCGAGCGCATCCAGCACGTGCTCCTGGGCCTGGTCGGCATGCAGGGCCCGGTCGAGTACTCCCTCGACCGTACCGCCGACCTGGTGTACTACTCGCTGGCCGGGCTGGGCGCGCTCACCGCCATCACCACGCTCTACCTGGCCCTGCGCCCCGAACGGCCGGTGGCCGCGCTGAGCGGCGACGACGAGGGGCGGGTGCGCGCGCTGCTCGACCGGCACGGCGAGTTCGACTCGCTGGGCTATTTCGCGCTGCGGCGCGACAAGAGCGTGGTCTTCTCGCCCTCGGGCAAGGCCGTGATCGCCTATCGCGTGGTCGCCGGGGTGATGCTGGCCAGCGGCGACCCCATCGGCGACCCTGAGGCCTGGCCCGGGGCGATCCGGCGCTTCATGGAGGAGGTCCGGCGGCACGCCTGGGTGCCCGCCGTCATCGGCTGCAGCGAGACCGGCGGCCAGATCTGGACGCGCGAGGCGGGCCTGTCGGCACTGGAGATCGGCGACGAGGCCGTCGTGGACGTCGCCGGGTTCAGCCTGCAGGGGCGTGCGATGCGCAACGTCCGCCAGATGGTCAACCGCACCGAACGGGCCGGCTACAAATGCCTGGTCAGGCGGGTGGCGGAGCTCACCGAGCAAGAGAGGGAACAGATCCGCGCGGCGGCCCGGTCCTGGCGCGGCACCGACACCGAGCGCGGCTTCTCCATGGCCCTGGGACGGTTCGGCGACCCGGCCGACGACGCCTGTGTCGTGGTCACCGCGCACAAGCCCGCCGACGACGGCAAGGCCTCGCCCGGGGGCGACATTTGCGCCGTGCTGCATTTCGTGCCCTGGGGCCGCGCCGGCATCTCGCTCGACCTGATGCGCCGCGACCGCGACGCCGACCCCGGCCTCAACGAGTTGCTGATCGTCAAGACCCTGCAGGCCGCGCCCGCGCTCGGCGTCACCCGGGTCTCGCTCAACTTCGCCATGTTCCGCTCGGCGCTCGCCCGGGGCGAGCGGCTCGGCGCCGGGCCGGTGCTGCGCGCCTGGCGGGGCATCCTGGTCTTCCTGTCGCGCTGGTTCCAGATCGAGTCGTTGTACAGGTTCAACGCCAAGTTCGGGCCTTTCTGGGAGCCGAGGTTCCTGGTGTATCCGACGGCGCGCGACCTGCCCCGCATCGGCGTCTCGGCGCTCAAGGCCGAGGCGTTCCTGTCCGCGGGGCGCCTGGCCGTGCTCTTCCGGGGCCGCCGCCCCGGTTCCGGTTCCAGCCCGTCGGACTCCACTCCTGCGGAGGGGCCGCTGCCGGTGTCTCCATAAAAGGTGACGAGTGCGGAAGTTAACCGCTATATCGGCATTCGCCGGGTGCCGGAAGGAAGGACGGGCATGGCCGTTGGGGAGGGCGGTTCCCTTCGCTTCCGTCGTTCCGGAGGGGAGGCGAAGGATCGGCGATTCTCCGCCTCGGCATTCCGCTCGCTGTGATGATTTTGAGATATGCGTGGCGCGTGGTTACGACAGGTTCCGAGATTGTGCTGATCATGGCAGTGGTCGCGCCATATCTGCACTTCATCCCGCTTATATCCATTAATAGCTATACGCACATGTAGTGTGTGACTTGCCGCGTTGCGCCGGATTTGCGCGACGAAAGTGGCGGGTCGCATCCCCGTCCTGCCGCCGCGCGGCGCCGGCGCTGACGGGCGGGTTTCGTCCCGCCGGGTGGGCGGGGCGGCGGACGGTCAGGCGATGAGCCGGGCGGCGTGCAGCCGTTCGTCCAGCGCGGCCACGCTGCGCGTGCGATGCCAGGGGCCGAGCTTCTCGCGCGTCTCGACCACCGACCGCACCAGGCGGGGGGAGGTGTTGTGCCCCGCCAGGCGGGCGGCCTCGCCGAGGTGCTCGCACGCCTGGTCGATCTCGCGCAGCTCCAGGTGGGCCTGGGCGGTCTTCAGGCGCAGATAGGCGGCGTTGCGGACGAACGCCGGGTCGATGCCGGCCGCCGCGGTGGCGGCCACCTGGAGCGCCTGCGCCGGATCACCGGTGTCGAGCAGGCAGCCGGCTTTCGTGGAAAGGTACTGGCCTTGCCCATAGAACGGGACGAGCCGGGCGCCGGGGTCGTCGTCGGCGGCTCCGTGCAACTCGCGCTGCGCCTGGTCGACCGACCGGAAGCAACGCGTGTGGTCCTTGCGCCGTTCTCCGCGGGCCGAGCGGCGCACCACCGCGGCGTAGGCGCGGGCGCCGACGTCGCAGGCGTAGGCCGACAGTAACCTGCTGCCCGCCCGCTGCCCCCAGGCGAGCGCCCCGAGCGCGTGCTCGACGCCCAGCCGCGGGTCGCCGCGCCAGGTGGCGAGCTGGCTCCAGTTGGCCAGCACCATGCTGCACATGGCGTCGTCGTCGGCCTGGTGGGCCGCGTCGCGCGCCCGCGCGTAGTGGTAGTCGGCGCCGCGGAAGTCGTTGAGGTTGAACAGCATCCAGGCGGTGCAGCGGCGGATGTCGGCGAGCAGGGAGAGCGTCTTGCCGCGCATCCGCTCGGGCACCCCCGCCGAGAGCAACGAGACGACGAGCTGCTGCTGGGCGAGCACCGTGGCCAGCGCGGCGTGCGGGCCGAGCACGTCGTCCTGGCGCATGGAATGGTGCAGCACGGCCTGGATGTGGCCGAGCGTCGCCTCGTCCACCCTGTTCGGATCGGCTCCGGCCATCGCCAGTCGCTGCGACTCGTCGGCGCTCGCCCGGTCGAGGCGCGGCGAGGCGTACGCCGAGGTCGCGGCCGCGCCGATCAGGGCGAGAGCGTCACGTCGGTTCATCTGTGTTGCCCAATCGGTGAAGGCGCGGACGAGCTGCTCGTACTCTCGTTCACGCAGTTCTTCTGGAGAGATCGGCCCGGGGGGCGGTTGCAGCGAGAGAATGCCCCTTATGTCACTGAATGTGACGGTAACCGGACTCGGTGTGGCCGGGATATCCCGCGTGCGGGCGACATTCGCGTTCTGGTCGGACGCCGTGTGATCCTCTCCGTCGATCAGATCGCACGCGCGGCACCCGTAGACGCGCGCCAGTCGGTTGAGCCCCGCCATCGGAGGCTCGTTGCCGCTGGCCCCCGGCCAGGCCTCCCATGAGCCGAGCTTGCGGACGCTGAACGGTTCGGACGGCCACAGCGCCTTCCACTCGTCGACCACGCGCTCTTGCGTGTAGCGGTGCGCCTCGCGGAACGCCTGGCGGGAGTTGAGCCGGTAGCGGCGCTGGAATTCCCGCGCTATCTCGGTCCACGTCGACCCCCGCTCGCGAAGCTCGGCGGTGAGGCGGTCCATCTCCTCTTTCAGGCTGCGTGGTTTACGTGGCATCGCGTACCCTCCGACCCCCGTGGATGCGTATCGCCGACACCGAGAGTAGCCAAAGTAATCACCTGACTACTCAGGGTTGCCGGTAATCGGCGACCGGACCGCCGGATTCTGCGACGACCGGTCGCCCGCACGCGAAATAAGGGGTTCAGGCCTACAGACACACCCCGCGGCGACGCCTGTTGGTGGCCACGCCGCCCGCCGGAAGGTAAAGGTCCGCCCCGTTGCCCGGATCGGGGGATCCGGTGCGGGCGCCGTCACGCGGCCGATGCACCCCGAGCGAAAGGCCAGGGATCAGCATGATCAGCATCCCGTCCTGTCCCCGTGAGGTTCGCTGGGAACTGCGCGCCGAACCGGGCGTCACGGCCGAGTGCCGCGCGGTGGTCCGCGTCACGCTCGCCGAATGGGACCTGCACGACCTGATAGACGACATCCTGGTCGTCGTCACCGAACTGCTCGCCAACGCCCTGGTCCACGGCGGCCCCCCCGTGCACATCGCGCTGGGGACGACCCCGGGCACCGTGACCGGCTCGGTCACCGACCGGGGCGCCGGATGGCCGCGCCTGTGCCCGGCCCGCGCCGAGTCCGAACACGGCCGCGGGCTGCGCATCGTCGCCGCGCTCACCGACGCGTGGGGGGTCGAGCCGCTCCCGGCCGGCGTCGGCAAGACGATCTGGTTCACCCGCGCCCGCCGTCCGTCCGCCGCCCCGCTCCGTCACCTCCCAGGTCAGCCGAACCTCCCCGAGCCCGCCGCGAGCGGCGAGTGAGGGGACGGGCGGTGCCGCCAGGTCAGAGCGGGGAGTAGAGCACCAGGACGTTGCCCGACGGGTCGCGCAGCACGGCCCTGGTCTCGTGCGGGCCGGCCTGCGGGCCGCTGACCAGCTCGGCGCCGGCCGCCGTCAGCTCGCCCACCGTCTCGGCGAGGTCGGCGACCTTGTAGGACGGCGCGGTGACGGCGCCGGCGACCTGCTCCGCCGGAGCCGCGAGCGCGATCGTCGCGCCGCCCGCGTCCAGGGCCGCGAACCGGTCGCCGTCCCTGAACTTCACCGTCAGGCCGAGGACCTCCGCGTAGAACGTCAGGGCCTTGCCGAGGTCGTCGACGGGGATCAGGACGTTGCCGAGCTTCTGAACGCGCGCGCTCACGGGGCCTCCACCGGGTAGATCGTCTCCATCGAGACTCTCTCGGACGGCGGCCGCCGCGCACCCGGTCACGTGCGCACTCCCGCGCCGCCCGCCGCCGGCGGGGCCGCGGCCGAGATCGCGCCACGGCCGTCGCCCACGGTCAGGGGTGGGCCGTCGGCCCAGGCGGGGCCGGGCCGCCGCTCAGGTGAGGCCCGGCCCTCGCTCGCTCAGGTGAGGACGGGGCCGTCGCCGGAATCGCCGGAGGGCTCGTCCCTGGGCTCCTGCGACGGGGAGGGCGACGGCTCGGCCGGCGGGTCCTTGTCCGGCGGCTCGTCCGTCGGCGGGTCGGACTTGGTGGGCTCCGGGGTCGGCTCGGCGCAGGGACGGCCTCTGCGGGTGCGCTGGGCCGAGTCGCTCGCCGTCCCGAGGGCGGAGGTGACCGTCACCGTGACCTTCCTGAGGTCCACGTAACCGCATCGGGGGCTGGAGAACCGCACCGTGAACACCCTGTCGTACACCGAGCCGCCGGACAGGCTCGCCCGGCGGGCGGCGGTGCGGGTCACCGTGCGTTCGCCGGCCGTGACGGTCTGCTGGAAGGCCGCGGACAGCTTCACCGCGTCCGGGCTGGAGCTCCTCACTCGCACCCTCAGCGTGCCGCCGTCCCACGAGGTGATCGCGACCTTCGGCGGCGCGCACTTGGGCCCGTCGACCCTGACCTCCTTGGACTGCGTGCCGTTCCCGGCGGCGGGCTGGGTGGTCACCCGCACGCCGAAGTACGCGGTCTCGCCGCACGGAACCTTGCCGAGGTCGCCGGACAGCGAGAGCGAATAGGAGGTGTCGCCGGACAGGGGGCGGCTCGCCCGGTCGACGACCTTGGCCGAGCCCTCGCCCTGCCTGCGGGTGAACTCGGCGGCCAGCCGCACCTCACCCGGCCCGTTGGTGCGGACGCTGACGCGCGCGGTGCCGCCGCTCCAGCGGACGATGGACACCTCGCCGACCGCGGGCGGCGGGCAGGGGTCGCCCTTGACCGCGACCGTCCGGCTGCGGGAACCGCCCTGGGCGCCGGGCGAGGTGGACACGGTGACCTGCCGGTAGACGGTCTTGCCGCAGGCCGGGGCGGCGGTCGCGGAGGCGTCCTTACGGGCGAATCCGGTCGTGGCCTGCGGGGTGTAGGCGGCCTGCCGGGTGTAGAGGGTGGACCCCGCGAGCGGGAAGGTGTGCGTGGCCACGGCGGACAGGTCGGAGGGAGATGAGCCCTCGGCGAACCGGACGCTCAGCGTGACGGTCTGCGGCGTCGAGGTCCGCACGCGCACGGTGGCACCGCGCCCGTCGAACTCCACGATGGACAGCTCGCGCACCGATAAGCGCGTCAGAGTCGGCGTCGGCGTCGGCGTCGGCGTCGGCGTCGGCGTCGGGGTCGGCGTGGGCGTCGGGGTGGGCGTCGGGGTCGGGGTGGGCGTCGGAGTCGGTGTGGGAGTCGGCGTCCGGGTGGGCGTGGGCGTCGGGGTCGGCGTCCGGGTGTGCGTCCGGGTGGGCGTGGGCTTCGGGGTCGCTTTGTGCGTCGTCGCCGGGGAGCTCACGGGAGTGCTCCGCGGGCTGCTTCGCGCGGGCGCCGGAGACGTGGGGGCCGCCTGCGACGGCGATGACTCCGCCGGGCCGGCGGTCTCCTCGGGAGCCGAGGTGAACGGCGCCTTCGCCGGCGCCTTCGACGGCTCGCCCGTCGGGACCTCCACGACGGCCCGCGCGGTCGGGGACGTGGCCAGCGCGACGTCCCGCACCGGCGTGCCGCCGCGGTTGGCCGCCAGCACCGCGATCACCAGGCCCACCGCCACGATGCCGGCGCCGACCAGCACCCGCGCCGGGTGGCGCACCCGGCCCAGCGGGCGCAGCGGCCCGCGCAGCACGGTCTGGGCCAGGCTGGTGCTGGCCTGCGCCCGCGGTCGCGGCAGCGGGAACCCGAACGCCAGGAGCGCGGCCAGCTCGGCCAGGTGGCGGCGCCCGCGATCTTCCCACTCGGGCCCGTAGGCGGCGACCGCCGCCGACTCCAGTTCACCGACGAACGCCCGCGCCGTTGAGGGGCGGTCGGCCGGGTTCTTGGCCAGGCCGCGCACCACCAGCGCGCGGACCGAGCCGGGCACCGCGTCCGCGGGGATCGGCGCCGTCTGGTGCTGGTGCTTCAGCGCGGCCGGATGGTCGGCGCGATAGGGCTTGCGCCCGGTCAGGCATTCGAAGAAGACGCACGTGGCGGCGTAGACGTCGGTGGCGGGGCCGGCGGGCGAGCCGTTCCACTGCTCGGGGGCCATGTAGGGCGGGGTGCCCGACGGCAGGCCGGGCTGCCCGGACGGGGTCGCGATGCCGAAGTCGGCCAGCTTGCTGAACCCGTCGGCCTGCACCAGGACGTTCTCGGGCTTGTAGTCACGGTGCACGATGCCGGCGGAGTGCGCGGCCGACAGGCCGAGGAGCGAGCCCTTCAGCACGACCAGCGCGGCCTCGGGGCTGGTCGTGCCGTGCTCGTGCAGGATCTTGCGGAGCGAGACCCCGTTCACCAGCTCCATGACGATGGCCGCGCCCAGCGGGCTCTCGACGTACTCGTAGAAGCGGACGATGTTGGAGTCGCCGATCTCGACCATCGTGCGCGCTTCCTCGCGGAAGGCGGCCAGGAAACGCGGGTCGGATCTCAGCTCGTCGCTGAGGTATTTGATCGCCACGTGGGCGCCGGTGCCGCTGTAGACGGCCAGGACCACCCGGCCGCTGCCACCGGAGCCGAGCACGCGTTCTTCGCGGTATCCCGGAACGGACCAGGCGTCCATCTTGTCCCCTCGGCGTGATGATGCTCCTAGCTCCCCAGACGAAGGTCTCATCCGATACGCCTGTTGTCACGGAATTGGTAGATCATCACGGTGACGATTCGATTACGGAAGGTATGCCTGTTCAGCATAAGACCAGGTCGTACCAGATTTTCCGTCAAATCGGCCTACGCTCGCCGTCCCGGCGTCTTCCGGCACCGGACGGCGAAGCGGGCCCGAGGGATGAGACGGGCGCGGCCGGTCAGGGCAGGGAGTCGTACACGGCCTCGACCAGCCGGTAGCCGCGCAGGCTCCCCGACATCGCGTTCGCCATCTTGTTCATGGTGTACGCCACGGCCAGCCCGTACCGCGGGTCGCCGAGGCCGACGAAGCCGCCCAGCCCGGTATGGCCGAACGCCGTGGCGGCGCCCTTGGGCGGGGTGAGGAAGAGCGTCGAGGGACGCATGAAGCCCAGCCCGAACGAGCTGTCCAGGAACATCACCCGGTCGGGGCCGTTCACCCTCGGCCGCAGCGCGTCCTCCAGGGCGGCGGCCCCGATGATCTCGCCGGCGATCAGGTCGCGGTAGAACCCGGCCAGGCCGCGCGCCGTCGTGATCAGCCCCATGGCCGGCCATCCCGCCCGCATGATCACCGGGTTGTTCGCCCCGCCCTTCAGCTTGGCGGGGCTGGGGTTGGACAGCGCGCGGTTCATCAGGCTGTCCTTGTCGGCCGAGGCCCGCGCCAGCTCCCACACCGGATCGCCGGGCCCGCCTCCCGGCGGCCCGGCCATCGTCCGCGTCCCCCCGGCCTCGCGCCGTCCGCCGCCCGCCGGAGCCGTGCGCTCGCCCGCGGAAAGGCGGGCGGCCCGGCTGATCACGTCGGGGGGAGCGCCCAGCCACATGTCCAGCCCGCGCGGGCCGGCGATCTCGGCGGCGACGATCTCGCCCACGCTCTTGCCGGTGACCCGGCGCACCACCTCGCCGACCAGGAACCCGTACGTGAGCGCGTGGTAGCCGTGGGCGGTGCCCGGCTCCCACAACGGGGCCTGCCCGGCCAGCCGCGCGGCGATCGCGGGCTGGTCCTCGAACTCCTCGACGGGCACGTCGCCCTCGACGACCGCGAGCCCGGCCTGGTGGGTGAGCAGGTGCTCGACGGTCACCGCCTCCTTGCCCGAGGCGGCGAACTCCGGCCACACCTCCGCCACCGGGGCGCGCAGGTCGACCAAACCCCGTTCGGCGAGCGTCAGCAGGACGGCGGCGGTGACGGCCTTGGTGCAGGAGTAGGCCAGGGCGGGAGTGTCGCGCTCCCATGGACGTCCGGTGTGCCGGTCGGCGACACCGTCCCACAGGTCGACCACCGGTTCGCCGTCGAGGTGGACGGCGAACGCCGCGCCGAGCTCCTCGCCGCGGGCGAAGTGGCCCTCGAAGACCTCGCGCACGCGGGCGAACCGCGGGTCGCAGTGGCCGTGAGCACCCATCAAGACCTCCGGTGGCGTCGGCGCGTCCGGTCGCCGCGTCCGGCGGCGTCTCACCAGAACGACGCTCGGTCTGGCGTCCCCCAACCTACTGGCGTCCCGCCACCCGGAGGCAACCCCTTCGTGCGGCTCGCCGGGCGCGGCGGCCCGCGGTGGCGCGGGCGGCGGCTTCCGTGATGGGGTGGGCGCGTGGCGACGAACGTGATCCTCTCCGGCGGTCTGGCGCATGACTTCCCCGCGACGTCCGCGGCGCTGGCGGAGGTCCTCGCCGAGGCCGGGGTGGAGTCCCGGATCACCGACGACATCGCGGGCGCGCTCTCCGCCGGCCCTCGCACCGATCTGGTCACCGTGAACGCGCTGCGCTGCCACGACGACGGCGGCTGGTCGCGGAGCCAGGGCGCGGTCCCGTTCGCGCTGCCCGGCGCCGCCCGCGCGGCGCTGCTCGCCCACCTCGACCGGGGAGGGGGAGTGCTCGCCGTGCACGCGGCGTCGATCTGCTTCGACGACTGGCCCGCTTGGCGGCGGCTCCTCGGCGCGGCCTGGGTCTGGGACACCTCCTACCACCCGCCGCTCGGACCCGCGGAGGTCAAGGTCCATGGCGGGCACCCGATCGTCGATGGGCTGGGCGACTTCGAGCTGATCGACGAGGTCTACAGCGATCTGGACGTCTCGCCCGAGGTGCGGCCGCTGGCGTCCTCCCTGGGCCATCCGCTGGTGTGGGCCCGTCAGGCGCGCGGCGGACGGCTCGTGTACGACGCCCTCGGCCACGACGTCCGGTCCTACGAGAACCCCGTGCACCGCACCCTCCTCCGCCGCGCCGCCCGCTGGCTCCTCGGCGACCCGCCGCAGGACTGAGCGGCCCCGGACGGACGGGTCAGGCGCCGAGGAGGCGGGCGGACTCGGATTCGTGGGCGAGCCTCCTGAGGATGTCGAAGATCCTTCCGTACAGCACCGTGCCGATCACCAGCGACTCGACGGCCGCCTCGCGAGGGCCGTCCACCGGGATCTTGCCCATCTCGCGCTCCGTGACCAGGCGCATGATCACGTCGGCGTAGTGGCGCAGGTCGTCCGCGCTCGCGGGTTTGCCGAGCTGCGCGAGCCGCACCAGCACCTGCGCCAGTTCGTCCCGCGTGGGGGCCTCGGGGGTGATCTGCCAGCCGAGGTCGCCGATCAGCCGGTCGACGCGCTCGCGGGCGGCGCGCCGCTCGGCGTCGTCCGGGTCGTCCGGGTCGTTCTCGACCGGGGATGCCAGGGCGTAGTGCGCCGTGCCGAGCATCCGGTGGACGGGGACGCTTTCGTCCTCGACCGCCGCCACGATCTTGCCGATCGAGGCGACCGGCACGCGGCCGACCTCCAGCAGGGCGCGGATCAGCCGCAGCCTGCGCAGATGCGCCTCGCCGTACTCGGCGCGGGTCGCGCCCGTCTGCTCGCCCTGCGGGAGCAGACCCTCGCGCAGGTAGTACTTGATCGTGGGAATCGGCACCCCGGAGGCGGCACTGAGCTGGGAGATCCGCATGCGGGCATCGTACCTGCACCAGATAGCAGGGCTATCCAACAGGTCGGGCGGGGTGTCATCAGCGGCGCGCCGGAGGAGATGTCCGGCCCGCGGCGTTCCAGTCCGCGGTGTTCAGGTCAGCGGCGTTTTGGGGCAACGGCGTTCGGGTCTGCGGCGTTCAGGTCAGCGCGCCGGGACCAGGCCCACGCCGCCGATGCAGCCGGAGTCCGGGTCGTCGTCCTCGATCAGATCGTGTTCCGGACGCCACGCCCCCACGTGGACCACGCCGGGCTCCAGGATCTCCAGGCCCGAGAAGTACTGCTGGATCGTCTCGCGGTCGCGGACCCGCAGTCCTCGCTTGGTGCGCGCGTAGATGGCCTCGGCTCTGGCGATCGTCGGATCGTCCGGATGATCGCGGAACCCGTGCGACAGCACCAGGGCGCCGCCGGGCGGCAGGGCGTCGCGCAGGTGCGCCACGATGCTCGCGGCCTCCTCGTCGTCCTCGATGAAGTGGACGATCGCGCACAGGATGACGGCGAAGGGCCGGTCGAAGTCGATGGCGGCGCGGACCTCGGGGTGCTCCACGATCGCCTTGGGGTCGCGCAGGTCGCCGTCGATGACGATGGTCTGGGGGTTGTCGGCGAGCAGCGCGCGGGCGTGCACCAGCACGATGGGGTCGTTGTCCACATAGACGACGCGCGACCGGGGAGACCGGGCCAGCGCCACCTGGTGGACGTTCTCCCTGGTGGGCAGGCCCGCGCCGATGTCGATGAACTGGTCGATGCCGAGGTCGGCGAGGTGGCGGACGGCCCTGCCGAGGAAGGCGCGGTTCTCGCGGGCCACGTGCCTGGCGCTGGGCAGGAGTTCGATGATCTGTTCGGCGGCCGCGCGGTCGGCGGCGAAGTTGTCCTTGCCGCCGAGGTAGTAGTCGTACATGCGAGCCACACTGGGTGTGAGCGGGTCGATCCCCGGCGGCGCCTTCTCCTGCTCGCTCATCTACGCCCCCTCGGCTCGGTCGTCCAGTATCAAACGCCCGCGATTACCACCCTTGGCTCGAATATAGACGAATTGGCTGGCAGCATTGATCATGTGACGACATTTCGTCAGGTTCGGGGCTGTGCGGTTACAAGACTGAAATCACAGCCCCGCTCAACCCGCCGGCAGGTTCTTCAGGGCCTCCCGGCGGCTGAGGCCGGTCAGACCCTTGTGCTCGACGTAGCGGACGACCTCCCGCGGGGCGGTCTTGGCGTATTCGCGCAGGGCCCAGCCGATGGCCTTGCGGGCGAAGAAGTCGGTGTCGGCGAGGCTCGGTTCGATGCAGGCGTACAGCAGCCCCACGTCGGTGCGGTCCTTGAAGCGGTTCTGGCACAGGATGGCCGTGCGGCGCCGCCACAGGTCGCCGTCGCGCGCCCAGTCGAGCATGAGCTGACGCATCGTGTCGGGAAAGGCCCGCAGGAGCGCCCCCACCCGGTTGATCGCCAGGTCGTCGACGTAGTCCCACCAGGCGCCCGTGACGATCATCTCTTCGTACATCGGCACGGTGTACAGGGTCTGGAACGGCTTGTAGTAGCGGAAGGCGGACAGCTCGATCGCGGCGTACCGCTCTTCGCGGTACTCGGCGTCGCGCCACATCGCGAGCACGGTCTTGCGCCACTCGGGCGCGCCGTCGATGCGGTGCTCGGCCAGCACCCTGCGCAGCGCCGCCCGCCGCGGCACGGCCTGCACGCCGAGGAAGGGCATCGCGGACTTCATGTACGCCTGCATGACGGGCGCCTTGGCCGGATCGGCGGCATCGGCCAGGGCCGTGCGGACGGCCTTGTGCAAAGGGGTCATGCGTTCTGGCTCGTGCGCTCGCCCGTGGCGAGACCGTCGAACAGGACGGTGATGTAGTTCTCGGCGAGGTGGGTGGTATTGAGGCGGCCCCCCGGGCGGAACCAGCGCACGGCCACCCAGATGCTGTCGCGGATCATGCGGTAGGTCAGCTTGGGATCGACGTCGGACCTGAGCTGGCCCAGGGCCTGCCCGCGCTTGATCTGCCCGATCCACATGCGCTCGACCTCGTCCTCGGCCTTGATGAGGTAGTCGAAGCGGTCGCCGGGGAGGGAGCGCAGGTAGTTCCAGTCGTTCTGCATCACGGTGATGGCGGCGCGGTGCGGCTCAAGGGTGCCGAAGCCGATGCGCACCATCTCGGACAGGACGCTGCGAGGGTCGCCGTCTCGCTCCATGACCTCGCGGTAACGCCCGATAAGGTCTTTCAGGAACGTCGAGAGGACCTCGTCGACGATCGTCTCTTTGGAGTCGAAATGGTGGTACAGGCTGCCGGAGAGGATGCCCGCCTCGTCGGCGATCTGACGCACCGTGGTCGCCTGGAACCCCTTGCGGGCGAAGAGCTCGGCGGCGAGCCTCACGAGATGCTCGCGGCGCTCGGAGGCGGAACCGGCCGTGGCCGCACGCCGGGGGGCGCCCTGGCGCCGGGCCGCCGTGGCGTCGCCTCGCGGGGGGATTCCGCTGGTCGCACCCGCCGCCGACGGCGCGCCACCGGGGTTCTCACGCGTGTTCACGTCCTCCATTATGGGCCTCCATGCAATCGCTTGTTCACCTGACGACCGGCATGAGTAACCTGCTCACCCTACGTTCTGGACGCGACCAAGCGCTTGCTATTGTGTCGGACAAGGTCACTTCTCCGGCGTCGCACGAGGCCGGCGGCGCGCGCCGTCCGGGCACTGAGCGTGGCGGCCGCGTCACACCATGACGATCTCCCCCAAAAGGGCATGAATCAGCAGATTTGGGGAAAAGATCGGTGGTCTAACAGAAAAGGGAACGGTGAAGTGAGCGGTCTCTGCGAGGGACGGGTCGTCGTGGTGACGGGTGCCGGGCGAGGCATCGGTCGGGAGCACGCAATCGAGTTCGCGCGGCAGGGCGCCAAGGTCGTGGTCAACGACCTGGGCACCGGCCTCCAAGGGGGCGGGCGCTCTGGAGATCCGGCTCACGCCGTCGTCGCCGAGATCCGCGACCTCGGAGGCGAGGCCGTCGCCAACTGCGACGACGTGGCCGACTGGGACGGCGCGGGGCGGCTGGTCAAGACGGCCGTCAGCGCCTTCGGCGGGCTCGACGTGCTGGTCAACAACGCGGGCTTCCTGCGCGACCGCATGATCGTCTCCATGACCGAGCAAGAGTGGGACGACGTCGTCCGGGTCCACCTCAAGGGCCACTTCCTGCCGCTGCGGCACGCCGCGGCGTACTGGCGGGAGCAGTCCAAGGCCGGCCGCCCCGTGGACGCCCGGGTCGTCAACACCTCCTCGGGCGCGGGTCTGCTCGGCAGCGTCGGACAGGCCAACTACGCCGCGGCCAAGGCCGGCATCGTGGCGCTCACCCACACCGCCGCGACCGAGCTCGGACGGTACGGCGTGACCGTCAACGCCATCGCGCCCTCCGCGCGCACCCGCATGACCGAGCGCGTCTTCTCGGCGATGATGGCGCCGCCCGAGTCGGGGTTCGACATCATGGACCCCGCCAACGTGGCCCCTCTGGTCGTGTGGCTGGGCTCGACGGAGTCGGCCGGGGTCACCGGGCGGGTGTTCGAGGTCGAGGGCGGCATGATCTCCATCGCGACCGGCTGGCACCACGGGCCCGGCGTCGACAAGGGCGGGCGGTGGAACGTCGGCGAGATCGGCGAGGCCGTCGCCAAGCTGCTCGCGGACGCCCCCATCCCCGACCCGGTGTACGGAAGCGCCCTGGGCTGACCGGCGCCGCCGCGGGCCGTGCGCGCGCCCCACTCAGGTGCGCCCGCGCGGCAGGCGCCGTCATGGGGGAGCGGCCCGCGACAGGCCGTCACAGGAAGGCGTAACACTCCACCTCCGCCCGGCGGTAGGAAAGACCCTTGATGACGGAGTCGCGCACGCACCGGCGTTCGCGCGTGCTGAGCCTGAGCGTGCCGCACACGGTGACGCCGGAGTAGGTGCGGCAGTCGAGATCGGCTGCCTGTTCGCCGACGCGGTACGTGCGCTGGACTTCCGCGCGGCACTCGTTCTGGAGTTGCGCCGTGTTGGCATAGCGGCATTGGCGGGTCAGGATTCGATATTGGTCTGCACTGACCGACTGCCTGCCATCCTGGTCAGGCGGCCCCCCGGCCGCGACGGTGCCGAACATCGTCGTCGTGACGAGCACGACGGCCGTGGTCATATTTCTCATGACTCCCCCCAGTCATGAGGTTCTTACCCGCAGTATCGCCTCTCGAAGAATGATCCGGTCGATTGGACGCGGACACGTGCGGCGGGCACGCCGACCCGTGGCGCCGCGGCCGGGCGCGTGACACGGGCGCGCGACGCCGGGAAACGGGCGCGCGACGCGTGACGCGGGCCCGTGCCACGCGTGATGCCGGGGCCGGACGCCGCCGCTTCGGGGGCAGAGCGGACGACGCCGGCCCCGGCAAGTCGTGGTCAGGAAGCCTGGGCGGCGAAGGCGGCGGCGAGCCGCTCGCCCCACTGGCGGGCCCGGGCCGGCTCGCCCTCCGCCAGCGGTCCGGGACTTCCCGTGACGTAGAAGCTCGTCGCCGGGGAGGCGAACCTGACCCCGAGGCGGCGCAGCCGCTTCTCGGCGCCGCGCGCGGCCGAGCCGGGGACGAGGTGGCTTCTGATATGCGTGTCGAAGGCCGCCGCTGTCAGCGCGGAAGCGTCGACCTTCGCGGTGTCCAGCCATTCGCGCAGCCCGATGCGCTGCGAGATCACCGGCTCGGCGGCCTGTTCGGCGGCGGACCTGCGGGTCCCCGGCCTGCTCATCCCGAAGGCGTGCGTCGGGCCGCCGACCACGAGAAGGTCGACGTCCTCGCCGATGGTCGTGGGCGCCGAGCCGACCTCGACGACGTCCACACGCATGATCGAGGAGAGCCCCTCGGCCACCGCCTTCGCGATCTGCCGCGTGTTGCCGAACATGGACTCGTAGACCACCAGCGCGTACATGTGAAGCCCACTTCCTTTCAGGGGGGACGGCCCGCTTCCGAGAGGGCCGGCCGCCCCTCCCCGGGAGGAGGGGCGGCCAGCGTCTCCTCGGTGGAGGCCGGAAGCGCTACTTACGGGCACGCAGCCGGGCGATGGCGCGTACGGTCAGCAGCGCGACCACGCCGACGATCTGGCCGCCGAGGATGACGCGATTGACGTTGACGACGGGCAGCCAGCGGACCTTGGCGTCCTTGATGACGAACAGTCCCTCGGGGGTGACGCCGAGGCCGAAGCCTCCGCCGGTCCCCTCGGACGGTCGCTCGCCTTCCTGTTTGCCCTCACCGCCACCTCCGCCGCCGGCGACGCGGGCGACGGGGATGACCGTCACGCCGTCCTGGGTGATGGGATCGCCGAATACCCTGCCGACCGATGCGGTGTCCTGGGCCTGATCGATCATTTCCAAGACGTTCATCGTGTCCCCTTCCCGGAGATGACGACCCAAGCTTCGTGCGGATCGCACGCGCCGGACAGGGAAGGAGGTCCGTACTCACAGTGCCGAAGTGCCCATAACGGGCATGGGGGTCGAGACGGCTAGCGGGCGCTCCACTTGATCTCGTAGGGCCCCAAGGTGAAGTCCTTCCCGTCCACGGTCGTGGCGATCCGCGCACCGGTGGTGTTGACCATCACCATCTGCCGTGGCTGCGCCAGCACCCGCACCGCGGGGTCGGAGGAGGTGAGGTGCTCCAGCTCCGCGCCCGCGGGGAACCATCGGGCGAAGTCGCCGATCAGGCGGCCGGTCGGCAGCAGTGCGCCGGTCCGCGGGTCCCACATGCACCCCTGGCAGGCGCCCTTCTTGACCTGCGGGTTCCAGTACAGCGCCGTGGCGGCGCCGCTCTCGGCGAACTCGATCATCGAGGCGGCCTGGACGGCCAGCCGCATCGGCTCGGCCCACGTGGTGCCGTCCTCGGGGACGAAGTACCACTCGGACCACCAGACCGGCAGGTCGCCGGTCTTGTCGCGCAGCCAGCGGGTGACCGCGCCGAACTTGCTCAGCGCTCCGAACGCGTCGGGCAGCATCTCGTGGGCGTCGGTCAGGGAGGCGCCGTCCACCACGATGAAGTCGGCGCCCTTCTTGTGCTCGAACCAGTACGTGAAGGCGTCCAGCGCGTTCCGGTTGACGACGCCCCACGGCCCGCGCAGCGGGGACTCACCGGTCTTGTTGCTGTCGAAGCCGATGTAGGGCCCGCCGATCTGGGCGTCGGGGCGCACCGCCTTCACCGCGTCGTAGACCTTGTTGTACATCTCGGTGTAGCCCTTGATGTCGGCCGGCTTGGAGTGGTCGGGCCAGAAGCCCTTGAGCTCGTTCCACACCATGAAGTACTTGACGTCGGTGTACCTCTTGGCGACGGCCGCCGCCAGCTCGGCGAAGTCGTCGAAGTGCTCGGGGTAGGGAGCGTCCTCCAGATGCTCGGCCCACGCGGACTCCTCGGTCGGGCCCTCCGGACCGCCCTTCATCCAGTCAGGGGCACAGCAGAGGGTGATGACCGGGGCGCCGCCCGACCGCTCCATGAAGGTCGTCCGGCTGTCGAGGTCCTCCCAGAAGAACTCGCCGGGACGCGGTTCGGGGTTGAGCGCCCCGAACCCCATGATGTGCTGGTTCTGCGGCATCGGGGTCCTGGCGAGCGCCCGGCTCGCGTCCTGCTCGAACCGCTCGGTGACGTTGTTGGCGCTGACCCCTGTGTGGGTGAACCCCCAGCGCGGCCAGGCGGGATCCACCGGCGGAGGCTTGCCCACGGCGGCGCCGGTCGCACCGGGCGACCCCGTACTACCGGGCGACCCGGCCGTTCCGGGAGACCCGGCGGCCGACTGGCGCGTGACGGAGGCCTCCGGCGGCGCGGCCTCCCCCGAGGAGCAGGCCGCCAGGACCAGCGCCGTCACGACCAGCACGGCCGAGGCGAGCGCCCGCCCGGGTCGCCGCTCTGTCGATCGCCCGCCATCCGCTGACACCTGACCACCCGATCCTCACCGTTCCGTCTCCCCAAGAGCGTTCCACAAACCCCCCAAAGGCGACGAACCACCCCCGCACATTCACAGAAAAGCGTTATGGCCCTCATCCCGCCCCCCGCTCCACCCGAATGCCGGGTCGGGGGCCGTAGCGCCCTATCCCCGCCCACTGAGGCCGATCACCTGACATGCGGGTGACCGAATGCGATGATGAGGACACGTTTCGTGAGGACGGCCCATCCGTGTGGATCATCAACCTTTCGCCGGCGCGAGCCTCGACGCGTTCGTGTGCCCGCGACGGCGGGTCGAGCCACGCCCGTCCTCAGCGAGGCGCCCTGTCCGGCGATAGGTCGATCGGCGATGATGAGAGCGAGCACGGCGACGAAGGGAGGCGGGTGGCCGAGGTCGCGGCGATGATGAAGGCCGGCGAGTCGCCAGAGGTGATCGCCGATGAGCTCGGAGTCACCCTCGACGATGTCCGCACCGCCACCCGCATCCTCCTGGGCCACGCCGCCTGAGTTCTACCTGGACGAGAACTGCGTGAGCCGAAGCGTGCGAAAGCTGCTGTCCGGTCTCGGGTACAAGTCAGCGCGGGTCGGGAGTCTGGCGCCTGACCCGGCGGGGCCCACAGCCCTATCCGGCACCTGCCGCGCGGAAGCGGCGCACCTGACCAGTAGTGCCGGGACGCGGCGGGAGGTGGGCCCCGCCTTCAGATCGGGGCTGTGCTCTTCCGGGGGTCGGTCGTCTTCGTGGCGATTACAGTCTCCGGGCTGATGCCCTGAGGGGGGTAGGTGGGGGAGGCTGGGCGACGCGCGGTGGTGGCGGTGGGCCATCCGGCTTGGAGGTGTGCGGGTGCGTCGGCGGTGGAGATGGGTTCTGGGCGGGGCGGTCGTGCTGGTCGTCGCGGGGGTCCTCGGGGTGGCGGCGGCGTTCCCGTCGGTGGCGGCGACCGCCTGTCCAGGGTGCTACGGCCTGCAGGATCTCGGGGACGGCGTGTACGCCGAGCCGGGGACGCCGCAGGACCGCGAGCGGCAACTGCTCGGAGTCGTCAGGGAGGCGGAGCGGCGGGTCGCGGAGTTCTACGGGGAGCGGACGAGCGACCCCCGCGTTCTGGCGTGCCTGACCGACGGCTGCTACCGCCGCATCGGCGGGGGAGGGGAGCGGGGCGTCGCGGTGCTGAACCGGGCGGTCATGCTCTCCCCGCGCGGCCTGAACGCGGTCATCGCCTCCCACGAGTTGTCGCACGTCGAACTGCGCGCCCGGCTGGACGGAGGCGAGGTGCCGCAGTGGTTCAACGAGGGGCTCGCCGTCCTGGTCTCCGGGGACGCCCGTTACCTGGCCCCCGTCGGGTCGCCGGACCGCTGCCTGGTGGCCTCGGACGGCCCGCTTCCCGCGGACCTCGCGCGGTGGCTGGACGCGGCCGGCGGTGACGGGAACCTGTACGCCAGGGCGGCGTGCCGCGTGAGCCGATGGGTCACCGCGAACGGAGGCCCTCGCGCCGTCCTGTCCTTGATCGACCGCCTCAACGCGGGCGAGGAGTTCGACACCGCCTTCCGGCCCTGAATGGTCAGGCCGGCGGTTCGGCGTCCGGTCGCCGGGCGGCCCGCAGGACGGCGCGGTGGATGGGGGTGTAGCCGGTGCACCGGCAGAGGTTGGAGCCGAGCAGGGCCGCCAGCCGTTCAGGGTCGTCCGCGAACGCCGGGTCGGACTCCAGCGCCCCGGCGGCCAGCATCAGCCACCCTGGGGTGCAGAAGCCGCACTGGAGGGCGTGTTCGGCGGAGAACGCCTCCTGGAGCGGGTGCGGACGGCCGTCCGGGGACGCCAGCCCTTCGACGGTGCGAATCCGCCGTCCGTCGCACTGGACGGCCAGCAGCAGGCACGACCTGACGGCCTCGCCGTCCACGAGGACCGTGCAGGCCCCGCACACGCCCAGCTCGCAGCCGAGATGCGTCCCGGTCAGATGGCAGTCCTCCCGCAGGACGTCGGCGAGGACGCGTCGCGGCTCGACGTCCAGCGGGTGATCCCGGCCGTTCACCACCAGCGTGATCCTCATCGCGCGTCGCCTCCGGGCGGGTGATCGGCGGGCCGGTCGGCGGTGGGCGGCAGGTTGGCGCTGGGCGGGTCGGTGGCGGGCCGGTCGTCGGTGGGGTGCGCCCGCGCGTCCGACGACGCCTCGTGCAGGGCGCGGTTCACCAGGACGGCGATGACGTGCCGGCGGTACTCGACATCGGCGTACGGCTCGGGAACGGGGTCGGCGTCGTCCTCGGCGGCGATGCGCGCCGCGCGGACGAACGGGCCGTGCGCGGGTGACGGAGGTACGGCGCCGGGCGGAGGGACTTCAGGTGGGAAGGCGCCGGGCGGGAGGGCTTCGGCGCCGATGAGGGAGAGTTCGGCGGTGTGCGCGCGCAGCGGCCGGTCGGCGCAGTTGGCGAGGGCGATCCTGGCCTCGGCCACCACGCCGTCGCGCACGGTGAGCGCCACCGCGACCGCCACCTGGGCGAAGCAGAACTGTGTACGCCGGTGCTCGGCGAAGGCGACCCCCGTGCCGCCGGCCGGCAGCGGGAGCCGTACGGAGGTGATCAGTTCCTCGGGGGCGCGGGCGGTCAGGTGCCGGCCGAGGAAGTAGTCCCGGGCCGCGACCACCCGCGCGCCGGCCGGGCCGCGCATCTCAACGCCGGCGTCCAGCGCGAGGGCGACCGCGCACCACTCCGAGGCGGGATGCGCCCAGGCCAGGCTGCCGGCCATGGTGCCGCGGGCGCGGATGGGCGGGTGGGCGATGTTGACGACGGCGCGCGAGAGCAGGCGTCCGAGCGGGCCGGGCGCGACCAGCGGGGACTCGAAGTCACGGTGCCGGGCCAGGGCCCCGGCCAGCAGCGCGCCGTCCTCCACCCGCACGTCGGCGAGTTCGTCGAGGCCGTTGATGTCGACCACGACGTCAGGACTGGTCCGGCGCAGGCGCATGTCGAGGATCAAACTCTGCCCGCCCGCCAGCACCTGGGCTCGCCTGCCGGGGACGGCCAGCGCGTTCACGGCCTCGGCGACCGTGCCCGGCGCGAGGTAGTCGAAGGATGGAAGCTTCATCGCCCCCGCCCCGTCTCCCGGCTGTACTCTGTCCCGCGACCCGTTTCCCCGTCGCGGTCTGTCTCCCGGTCGTGGTCCGCTTCCCGGCTGGAGTACGTCTTTCGGGCGCGATCCGTTTCCCGGTCGTGGCCGGTCTTCGGGGCGCGGGCGGCGCGCCAGACGGCGTCGGGGGTGAGCGGCATCTGGAGCAGGTCGGGGTCGGCGAGACGCAGGGCGTCGGCGACGGCGTTGACGATGGCGGGCGGCGTGCCGATGCATCCCGACTCGCCCGCCCCCTTGGCGCCCAGCGGCGTGACCGGGGTCGGGGTGGTGGTGGCCGCGATGTCGATGGGCGGCACCTCGGCGAAGGTGGGCAGCAGGTAGTCCAGCAGCCCGTTCGGCAGCACCGGCACCCCGGCGTCGTCGTAGGGCACCCCTTCGTACAGGGCCTGCCCGATGCCCTGGACGGCCGAGCCGAGCGCCTGCCCGTGGACCGCGACCGGGTTGATCGCCACCCCGCAGTCGTCCACGGCGACCAGCCGCAGCACGCGTACGACGCCGAGGTCCGCGTCGACCTCGACCACGGCCGCGTGGGCGCCGAACGGGAAGGCCATGCCCGCGTCGAACCGGTCGTCCACGCGGAGCGGCCCGGTGGCCCTCACCAGCTCGCCGAGGTCGGTGACGGCCGCGGGGTCGCCCGCGGCCCGCAGGACGCCGCCTGACCAGGTCACCATGTGCACCGGCAGCTCCCACAGAGCCGCGGCCCGCTGCCGTGCCTGGTCGATGAGCGTCCTGGCGGCCCGCTGGAGGGCCGCGCCGGCGATCTGGGCCGACCGGCTGGCGAACGAGCCGACGCCCTCGGGCACCTCGCCGGTGTCGCCCTCGATCAGCCGGACGCGCGCCGGGTCCAGGCCCAGGGTGTCGGCGACCAGCGCGGAGAAGGTCGTCTCGTGGCTCTGCCCGCTCGCGGCGGCCCCGCTCCGGGCGACGACCGTGCCGTCCGGGCACGCCTCGACGCCGCCGAACTCGTGCAGGCCGCCGGGTTCGCCGCCGGAGCGCTCGACGTAGCAGGCGAGCCCGATGCCCAGCGGGAGTGCGGCCGGGTCGGCCCGGCGCCGGTCACGCTCCCGCCGCCACCGGTCGTAGCCGAGCGTCTCCAGCGCGAGGTCCAGGGCGGCGGCGTAGTTCCCGCTGTCGTAGCGCCGGCCGGTCGGGGTGTCGTACGGGAAGCGTTCGGGCGGGATGAGATTGCGCCGCCGCAGCTCGGCGGGGTCCATGCCGAGGCGGCGGGCCAGCTCGTCCATGGTCCGCTCCAGCGCGGAGGCCGCCTCCGGGCGCCCGGCGCCGCGGTAGGGGTAGGTCATCATCGTGTTGGTGAGGACCGAGCGGACGGTGGCGTGCACCCGGGGCGTCAGGTAGGGGCCCGTCGCCATCCGTGCCGTCTGCATCGGCAGCGCCGCGCCGAGGTGCGGGTAGGCCCCGACGTCGGCGTCGATGGCCAGCTCGTACGCCAGCAGGCGCCCGTCGGCGTCGGCGGCCAGCCGCACCCGCTGGTCCTGCCCGCGGCCCCGGGTGGCGGCCAGCAGCGACTCCATGCGGTCCTCGACCCACCGGACGGGCCGGCCGAGCGCCATGGCGAGCGTGGCGGTCACGACGTACTCGGGGAAGATGGCGCTCTTTGAGCCGAACGCGCCGCCGCTGTCGGGGACGATGACGCGGATGCGGCCGGGGGGCCACCCGAGGACCTCCGCCAGCTCCCGGCGCAGCCGGTGCGGCATCTGGTGCGAGCACCACACGGTCAGCCCGTCCCCCCGGGGCACGGCGAGGAAGGCCCTGCACTCCATCGGCGACGGCAGCAGCACCTGCTGGCGGTAGCGGGCCTCGACGACCACGGCCGCGCTCCGCCACACCTCCTCGTCGATGGGGTGGCCGGCCTCGAACGCGCATGCGACGTTGCTCAGGCCCTCGAACAAGGTGACCGTCCCGTCCAGCGCGGCGGCCGCGGTGACGGCGGCCGGCAGCGGGTCGATCGCGACGCCGACCGCCGCGGCCCCGTCCTCGGCCCGGTAGCGGTCCTCGGCGACGACCACGGCGATCGCCTCACCGGGGTAGCGCACCCGGTCGGTGGCCAAGGCCGGCCAGTCGCGTCCGGCGACGGCCTCATGGGTGGACAGGCTGGCAAGCAGCGCGGGCGGGATGGGCGGCAGGTCGGGCAGGTCGGCGGCGGACTGGGCGCACGCGGGCAGGCCGGTCAGGTGGGCCGCCGACCAGGCGCCGACGACGCCCGGCACCGACCTGGCAGGGGAGCAGTCCACGGAGCGGAGCCTGCCGTGCGCGACCGGGCTCCTGACGAAGACCGCCTCCAGGCATCCGGGCACGTCGATGTCGGCGACATAGCGGCCGTGTCCGGTGAGCAGCCGCTCGTCCTCTCGCCTGGTGTACGCGAACGACACAGAAGCCTCCACGAACATCCTCGTCGGACGTCGACAAAGACCGGCTCAGCGCACACCTCCCAGGCCGTAAATAGTGGACATGTCCGTAGGATGCGCAAGTTGCCGCGTTCGACGAGATATGGGATGACACGTGTTGAAGTTCGCTTATGTCACCTATGACGGGCCGGATGACGACTGCGAGGTTCTGATGGCCGCCTGGGAGCGGGCGGGCGCGGAAGGGACCGCCGTGCGCTGGGACGACCCGGAGGCCGACTGGACGTCGTTCGACGCCGCCGTGGTGCGCTCACCCTGGGACTACATCCTTCGCCGGGACGCGTTCGTCGAGTGGGCGTACAAGGTGGAGAGCGGGACCCGGCTGTTCAATCCGGCGTCGGTGCTCGAACGGAACACCGACAAGACCTACCTGCGCGACCTGTCCGTCCCGACCGTCCCGACCCACTGGATCCACCCGGGGGAGGAGGTGACGCTTCCCGCCCACGCCGACTACGCCGAATATGTGGTCAAGCCGGCGATCTCGGCCGGCGCCCGCGACACCGTCCGCACCGCCGATCGCGCCGCCGCCGAAGCCCACGCGCGGAGCCTCGTCGCGGCGGGCCGCGTCGCGATGGTCCAGCCGTACCTGGACATGGTCGAGACCGAGGGCGAGACCTCCCTGATCTACATCGGCGGCCGGTTCAGCCACGCCCGGCGCCGCAACGCCATGCTCGCGGACGTCGTCCCCGCCGACCACCGGGCGATCCCCGCCCGCGACCCGGAACCGGACCAGTTCGCCCTGGCGGAACAGGTCCTCGCCGAGGTGGGCGAGGACCTGCTGTACGCGCGCGTCGACCTGGTGCGCCTCCCGGACGGCACCCCGGCCCTGATCGAACTGGAGCTCACCGAGCCCTACCTGTTCCTCGGCACCACCCCCGGCGCCGCCGACCGCCTCACCACGGCCCTCCTGACCCGCCTGTGAAACGGGAGGCGCGACGCATCGGGCGATCGGCCCGTGCCTATAGCTCGACGGTGAAGCACGGAAGGCCGGCGGACTGATAGGCGCCGTCCATGAATCAGGGGACAGGGTGTGCCTTCAGGTTCGTGATGAACGCATGCCACTCCGCGCCGGTGCACACGAGGGCGCAGCCACCAGGGTCCTTGGAGTCGCGCACGGCGACGATCCCGGAAAGATTGGTGGCCACTTCGACACACTGTCCGCCGTCCGGGCCTGATCGGGATGACTTACGCCACTTCGCTTCATTCAGGTCCATCGCTGGATCACGTCCTTGATGAGCTGCAGTGAGAGGTACTTCGCGTGGGCCTCTGCTCGTATGGCGTCGTACCGGGCGGCGATCTTGAGAATCGTCGTGCGATCTTCGATCACCTGCCCTCGCGCGGAGGACTCCACATACACGATATGGGGTGCCCCTTCGAGTTCCGCAAGCGTGAATGCGCTCAGCATTCCAGTCGTCGACTCCGCGATGTAAGGAACCACCTGGATGGTGACTTTCGGGTGTTGGGCGATTTCCAGGAGGTACTCCAGTTGCCTGCGCATCACCGTCGATCCACCAAGCGGCCGGTGCAGCACGCTCTCGTCCATGACGCTCCAGACGACCGGGGGATCGTCCTTGGCGAAGATGGACTTCCTGCGTAGTCGGCTTTCGACGTGTTGATCACGCTGGTCCGAGGTGAGTCCGGGCTCACCGTCGATGACTTTGCGGGCGTACTCCTCAACCTGGAAAAGTCCGGGAATCAGAAGGGGATCCCAACTTCGAAGCGCCGTAGCCTGCTGTTCTACGTCCATCCAATCCCGGAAGTGCTCCGGGACGGTTTCCCATCTGGCTATGGCGCAGAGGCGGGTGAGGACGCCGTCGAGACCAAGGGTCTCGTCGCAGAGTTGGGCGAGGCGCTTTCCCGGCGATCGCCGGGCGGTTTCCACCATGCCGACGACGCTCGTCGTATAGCCGATCCGCTGCGCCAGTTCCGCCTGTGTCAGCCCCGCTTCGAGGCGATATCGCCGTAGCTCATAGGCGAACAGCGCTCGGGGGGACTCCTCCGGGTTGACTTCTACGGGTTTCGTCACCTTTAGCCCTCCTTCGCGTGCATGGCCCGCCTTCCGAACCTCTCCTTCGTCGCTCCGCGAGTGAGGCGTCATTGAGAGGTGAATCCGCTGTCGCGGGCACTCCGACGTCGGCCACTGTATGAAGCCGTCTCTTTACTATCCGTAGGAACGGTGAGGTGGGAAGGCATGTCGACCTCGCAACAACCTCGCAAATCGATGAGCGGTCCTGACCGGATCGCGTCATCGCGGGCGGACGGCCCTGCGGGCACCCTCAGGGGGGTGATCGACCTCGTCGGCGTTCCCGAGTCGGCCGGCCAGGCCCGTGCCTTCGTCCGGGAGGCGCTGGGGCGCGCTCATCCGGTCCTGGACGAGGTCGTTCTGCTCGTCTCCGAGCTGGTCACCAACAGCGTCACCCACTCGGATTCGCGTGGCGGCGGCCGTGTGACGCTCGCCGTGAGCGAGTGTGACGGCGCGGTCCACGTCGAGGTGGTCGACGCGGGATCGGAGGCGGAGCCGCAGGTGCGTAGTGACCTTCACGCGGAAGGGGGGCGAGGGCTCTTCCTGGTGGACGCCATCTCGGAGCGGTGGGGGATGTACCGGGACGGCGCGGGGCGGGTCGTCTGGTTCGCGGTGCGGTTCCGGACCACTGGACCGGGGGAGGAGCGCGTCGAAGAGACGTGAACGCCGATGCCGGCAGGCCGATGCGGTGCCGCTGACCTGGGGATCCCTGCGCTCAGATGGTGGGGATCCCTTGGCTCAGATGGTGGAGATCCCTCCGTCGACCGGGATGACGGCGCCGGTGAGGTACGACCCCGCGCGGGAGGCGAGGAAGATCGCCGCTCCGGCCATGTCGTCCGGGCGTCCGATGCGCCCCAGCGGGACCTGCTTCTCGATGGCGGCGCGCAGCTGCGGATCGTCCAGCGCGAAGGCCATCATCTTGGACTCGAACGGCCCGGGGGCGATGGCGTTCACGGTGATCGGCTCGGCCGCGAGCTTGTGCGCCAGGTGCCGGGTCAGCATGTGGACGCCGGCCTTGGCCGCCGAGTAGGCGTAGTTCTCGACCTCCGGCGCGCGCAGGCCGTCCACGGAGCCGATGTTGATCACGCGGGCCGGGTCGTCGGCAGTCGCGGAGGCGCGCAGCAGCGGCAGGAAGCGCTGGGTCAGGTAGAACACGCCCTTGACGTTGATGCCCCAGAGCTTGTCGAAGGCGTGCTCGGGGTACTCCTCCAGCGGCGCGCCCCAGGTGGCGCCGGCGTTGTTCACCAGCACGTCCAGGCGGTCCTCACGCTCTGAGACGGCCGCGACCAGCGTCTCGATGCCCTGCGGCGTCGACAGGTCGGCGGGCACGGCGACGCAGCCGAGTTCGGCGCCCGCCTTCTCCACCTCGGCGGCCTTGCGCGAAGAGATGTAGACGGTCGCGCCCGCCGCCGCGAAGCCGGCGGCGATCATCTTCCCGATGCCCCGCGAGCCGCCCGTGACGACGACGGTCTTGCCTTCAACCGAGAACAGAGTCATGCCCCCCGATGATGCCGCACTCGCCTCCGGCCGTCCATACCGACCGGTCGGTCCGCGTGGCTCAGGGGTGGTGGCGCTGGGCTCGCATGCCGAGTACGGACGGTCCGGCGGGTCGCACAAGGGCCGAAGCGCCGGCGCGGTGATGGGGGGGCTTGGGTTCAGGCGTCGAAGCGGCCGTAGTCGCCGCGGAAGAACACCAGGGGACCGTGGTCGGCGTGCGCGTCCAGCGCCAGGACGCGGGCCACGACGATGGTGTGGTCGCCCGCCGCGTGCTCGGACTCGATCGAGCAGTCGATCCAGGCGAGCGTGCCGTCGATCAGCGGGCCGCCGCCGGGCGACAGGCTCCAGGACAGGCCGGAGAACTTGTCGCCCCCTTTGGCCGCGAGCCGCCTGCTGATGTGCTCCTGCCGTTCGGACAGGATGTTCACGCAGATGCGCGGCGCCGCCTTCAGGTGCCGCCAGGTCGTGCTGGTGTTCGCCACGCAGAAGGCCACGAGCGGTGGGTCCAGCGATACCGAGGTGAAGGAGTTCACCGCCAGTCCTCGGGGTGCGCCGTCGGCGGGGTCGATCGCGGTGACGGCGACCACGCCGGTGGCCAGCCGGCCCAGTACGTTCCTGAAGTGGTCGGAGTCCGTCGCGTCGCCGCGCACCGCGAAGCGGCCGTTCCCCGCTTCCCGGTGCCCGTTCCCCAGGGCGACGCGGTGCCCGTTACCCGGTGCGGGAAGGTGTCCGTTTTCGGGTGCGGCGCGGTGTCCGTTTCCCGGCGCGGGAACGTGTCCGTTTTCTGGGGCGGGGACGTGTCCGTTTCCCGGAGGTGTGTGGCGCTCGTCCTCGGGGGTGAACGGTTTGTTCCGGTTCGACCAGGGGTCCGGGTCCGGGGAGCCGGTGGCCCGCACGTAGGGCAGGGGCGGAAGGGAAGGTGGAGCGCTCGGCCTGTACGTCACGCTCGGTCCCTCCTGGACATGCCCCACGCGCGGCCGGGCGGTCGGTCCGCCCGGCGAGATCGTCAAGTCTCAGCATGCAACTTCAACCATGGTTCAGGTCAAGGCCGGATTCTGTGACGACGGACACGTCCGCAGGGGCGGGCCGGAGCACCGGCGGAGGGACACCTGGACGCGGAGCCGGACGCTCGACGCGGATCGGGGGATGCCCTGACAGCGTGCCCGACGCGAATCGGGCCGCCTTGACGGGGCGCTGGCCCGGAGCGGGACGTCTTGACGGGGTGCCTTGACGGGTGCCAGCCCGGAGCGGGACGTCTTGACGAGGTGGAGGCCGCGGCCGACGGTGATAACGGAAGGCGTGTCCTGGCGGGCGTGGGGGACCCGCCAGGACACGTTCCGCCCCGGCGCGACTTCCAGGACCCCGGCGAGGGTTGGGGTCCTGGCCGTCGTTTACCGCACGGAGTCGGTGGGCGGCCGGTCGCCGGAGTCGTGAGCCCGAGAGTCTTCGGGCTCCTCCTCGACCGGCCGGCGGAGGCGGCGCTTGACGAGCTGCGCGGCGCCGGCGGGGTCATCCGACGGATGGGTGACCGTGAGGCCGTCCTCGTTCCAGACGAATGAGCCGCCCCTGCACCAGACGGTCAGATCGGTGGTCACTGACAGCACCGACATGCCGTTCGCGCTGCTCTGGTAGGTGTGGGTGAACCCCTCCCGGTGCAGCGCGTAGCGCAGTAGACGCGTTGCCTCGCGGGGGTCGTGCCAGGGCAGATATGGCGTTCCCGCCCGGACTGCCAGCACAGGCCCTCACCCCTCGCCGCCTCTTTGATGGATTTGTACCAACGTTTGGATAATGCGGTGTGGAGACGCTTGGGTCAAGGGGTTGTTTGCCGTCAGATCGAGATCGTCTAAATTCGTAGGTACAAAAGGACGCAACCGTAGGTGAGATTTGGCACGGTCGACGCTGTACCAGCAGGTGGCCGGCGAGCTGCGCAGGGCGATTTACTCCGGCGAGCTTGGGCCGGGCGCTCAGCTTCCGACGGAGATGGACCTCATGGACAGCCATGAGGTCAGCCGCAACACGGTACGCCTCGCCCTGGCCGAACTGGAGAACGAGGGTCTGATCACCCGGATGCGCAGGCGCGGCAGCTTCGTCCGCGACCGCCGCGCGCTGCTCATGCGTCCCCAGGCCGAGCTGAACACCCCGCCCGGGGTGCTGCGCCGGGAGGCGTTCGCCGAGGCGGTCACCAAGGAGGGCCGCAAGCCCGGTCAGGAGATCGAGGTCTCGATCGTGGAGCCGCCCGAAGAGATCGCCGCGAGGCTGGAGCTCGAGGAGCACGCGCTCGCGGTGGTGCGCCGGCGGCTGCGTTACGTCGACGACCAGCCCTACAACACCAACGACTCCTACTTCCCGCATGCGCTGGTGCGCGATTCCGAGATCGCCCGTCCGGCGGACATCACGCGTGGGGCCAACCGCGTGCTGGAGGAACTGGGGCATCGCCAGGTCCGGGTTGTGGACGACATTTCGGCTCGTATGCCGACTCCTGAGGAATCCGCCCGCCTGCAACTCGAACCTGGTACCCCTGTTGTCGTATATGTCCGAGTTGGCTATGACCGTGAGGACACCCCGGTCCGGGTCGCCTTGTCCGTTCTGCCCGCCGACAAGCATCTGATCAGGTACGAGCTCGCACTGAGCTGACCTCGCGCGCGCCGTCTCGCTTCGTGACGCGGCCGCGCCGTCCTGCCGCCGGCACGGGCCGGGGCCGTCTCCGCGGCCCCTGACGCCCGCAGGCCCGGCGGCGAACGCCTTTACACCGGCCTTCACTGATAGGGCCGCGCGCCCCCGGTCGAGCACTTTAGGTGTTCGAGGCGCTACACACGGCGACGAAAGGACGATCGATGTACTCCCACACCCTCCACCAGGCCGGTTCGCTCACCCTGCGTAATGCCACTCCCGACGACCTTCCCGGGGTCCTCGCGCTCCTGGCGGAGACGGCGGGCTGGCTGAACGAGCGGGGCATCCGCCAGTGGCCGGCCGACGGTTTCCCGGCCGCGCGCATCGAGCCGCTGATCGCCGAGGGCACCATGTACGTGCTGGACGACAAGAACGCCGCGGACGCCGTGGACGCCACCGCCGACGGGGAGGGCGGGCGGATTCACGTCCCCGCCGCCACCATGGCCCTGGACGACCACGCCGACCCGGAGTTCTGGAGGCGCGCCGACCACCCGGAGACCGGCCTGTACGTCCACAAGCTGGCCGTCAAGCGGGACTTCGCCGGGCACGGCCTGGGCGAGACGCTGCTCGACTGGGCGGCGCTGAGGGTGGCCGCGACCGGCCGCCGGTGGCTGCGGCTCGACTGCTCCAAGAACAACCCCGGCCTGCAGGGGTACTACCGCAAGCTCGGCTTCCGGCATCTCAGGACGGTGGACCTCCCGCACCGCGCCTCCGGCGCGCTGTTCCAGCGGCCCGTCGACCTGACCTCTCCGGCCCTTCCGCACGCGCGGCGCCGCAGGTCGGCGCACGTGGGAACCCGCTGAGGGCCGCCCCGGCGTCGCCCAGTGCGCCGGGGCGGATCATGATGTAGCCGGCCGATCTTGGATCATTGGCCGGCTTGCGGGTGGTAGCGGTCCATCTTCGGACAAGAGGGTCCGATAACCTCAGGACCCATGACCGGATCGCTGCTCGAGGTGATCGCACTGGACGTGCGCGACGCCGTGGCCGCAGAAGACGGCGGCGCGGACCGCCTGGAGATCGTGGCCGACATGTCCGTCGGCGGGCTGACACCCGCCCCGGAGACCGTGGCGGCGATCGCCAAGAAGTCCGCGCTGCCGCAAATGGTGATGCTCCGCTCCAACGCGGGGTTCGGCGTGACCCCGCAGGAGCTGGAGGGGCTGGAGCGCGACGCGCGCATCTTGGCCGACGCCGGCGCGGCCGGGTTCGTCTTCGGCTTCCTCGACGAGGAGGGCAAGGTCGACCTGGCGGCCACCGAGGCGCTCATCCACGCCGTAACGCCGCTGCCATGGACGTTCCACCGCGCCGTGGACAACGCCGAGGACGTGCAGGCGAGCTGGCGCGCCGTGCGGCTGCTGCCCAACCTGGCCACCGTGCTGACCTCCGGTGACCCCTCGGGCATCGCGGCGGGACTGCCCGTACTGCGGTCGCGCGCCGAGGCGGGGGACGCGCCGATCATCCTGGCCGGCGGCGGGCTCAAGCCGCATCTGGTCCCCCCGCTGCTGGACTACGGCGTGCGCGCCTTCCACGTCGGCGGCGGCGTACGGTCGTCGTGGTCGGACCCGGTCGACGTCGAGCGCGTCCGGCGCTGGCGCGAGCTGGTGGACACGATCTGAGGTGCGCCTGACCCTCGGCGACCATGACGTGCCGGGCGTGGACGCCGCGCTGGCCGAGCAGGCGCGGCGCTACCCGGGGCCCGGCGCCGCCTGGCAGCCGGTGCACACCGTGTACGTGCCCGCCGACCGCTTCGACGCCGAGACCGTGCGCACCTGGGGCGAGAAGGCCCTGAACCTCCTGGACCGCCACCTGCCCGACGGCGCCGTCCTGGCGTCGCTCTTCGGCCCCGCCACGCCCGAGGTGGCCGATGACGTCCGCGGCCGGGTGGCGCGCAAGCTCGCCCGCGAGCCCGTCGAAGACCTGCGGATCGACTTCGAGGACGGGTACGGGACGCGTCCGGACGCCGAGGAGGACGAGCACGCCGTCCGGGCCGCCGAGGCGGTCGCCGCCATGCACGCCGCAGGGACGCTGCCGCGCCGCTGGGGGCTCCGGGTCAAGTCGTTCGCCGACGGTGATCCGGCCCGCAGCCTGCGCACCCTCGACGGCCTCCTGTCCGAGGTCGCCGCCCGGGCCGGCGGGCTGCCGCCCGGGTTCACCGTCACCTTCCCCAAGGTCCTCATGGAGGCCTACCTCGGCCGGTTCGCGGCGTGCCTGGCCTCCCTGGAGGAGGGCATGGGGCTCGCGGCCGGGACGCTGCGCTTCGAGATGCAGGTGGAGGCGCCGCAGACCGTGCTGTTCCTCGCCCGCTCGCCCGACCTCGTGCCCTCGCTGCGCGGACGCCTCGCGGCCGCGCACTTCGGAGTGTTCGACTACACCGCCGCCTGCGGGCTTCCGCCCGCCGAGCAGCGCCTGGACCATCCGGTCTGCGACCACGCCCGCGAGGTGATGCGCGTCGCGCTCGCCGGCACCGGGGTCGAGCTGTCGGACGGCTCGCTGGCCGCCTCACCCGCCTCCGGCTCCACCGAGGACGTGCGCGCGCTGTGGCGGGCGCACGCCGGTATGGTGCGCCACTCGCTGCGCCACGGGTTCTACCAGGGCTGGGACATGCATCCCTCGCACCTGGTGTCCCGGTATGCCACCGTGTACGCCTTCCATCTGGCGACCCGGGACGCCTACGCCGGGCGCGTCCGCGCGTGGGAGGAACGGCGCGACGCCGGCGGCGGCGTGATGGACGAGCCCGCGACCGTCAAAACCCTCGCCGCAGCCCTCCACCGCGCCGACCAGGCCCTGCACACCCCCACCGAAACGGCCCACTGACGAGGGTCCAGGTGGACGCGTCGCCCGCCGTATGGCGGCGCCGGATTCGCCGTACACCGTCCCGCCGTCCCGGCGCCGGACAATCGGCCCAGCGGGGGCGGAGGTACCGAGGCGCCAGGTGGCGGGGTGGTACGGGGCTCCGAGGCCGGCGTGAATGGGGGTTTCGGGCGCGGTGAGAACATCTCCGGATCAAGTCGAGGGCAGGGGTGATCAGTTATGGCCGGCTGGGTGGCCTGGCTTTCGATCTTCAATGGGACGATCGGGAAGGTGACGGGTGGGTCAGGGATCGGGGGTGGTGGGGGTGAAGGCGGCGAGCATGGCGGGGCGGCCCACCAGTTTGACGTGTTCGCCGCGGCCCAGGGACAGGGCCAGGGCCGCCTCGGCGGCCTCGATGGCGAGCCAGTCGCCGTAGGTCACCGGCCGCACCCCGCGCGCGGCCAGCACGTCGTCCAGCCGGGCGCCCGGCTCGCGCCGTTCGGGCCGCGTGGCGAGGTCGGCCAGCAGGGTGCGCACCGTCTCGGCGGCGTCGGACTTGTTGGTGCCGATGACGCCGGTCGGCCCGCGCTTGAGCCAGCCGGCGACGTACTGCCCCTCGCCGACCCGCCCGGCGCTGTTCGGCACGGTCATCGTCGCGGTGTCGAACGGCACTCCGGCCAGCGGGACGCTCTGGTAGCCGACCGAGCGCAGCACCATGCCGGCCGGGATGGTCTCGTACTCGCCGGTGCCCACCACCCGCCCGTCGGCGAGACGCGTGCGCTCCAGCCGCAGCGCCTCGACCTTGCCCGCGCCGAGGATCTCCACCGGACGCAGCCAGAACCGCACGTCCAGGCGGCGCGGCCGGCCCGACGGGGCCCGCAGCGACCAGGACCGGAGGACCTCCACGTTGCCCCGGATCTGCCGCGACAGCTCGCCCAGCTCGCCGGACCCGGCCTCCTCAGGGCGGACGAGCACGTCGCAGTTGGCCAGCTCGCCCAGCTCGCGGAGTTCCTTGAGGGTGAACTTGGCGTGCTCGGGACCGCGCCTGCCGATCATGTGGATGGTCGTCACCTGGCTCTTGGCCAGCCGGTCGAGGACCTCCTGCGGCACGTCGGTGGACCGCAGCTCGTCAGCGGTCTTGGCCAGGATGCGCACCACGTCGACCGCCACGTTGCCGACCCCGATCACCGCCACCTCGGCGCTGTCGAGGGAGAACGCTTCGGGCGGCATGTCGGGGTGGCCGCAGTACCAGTTGACGAAGTCGGTGGCGGCCACGCTGCCTGGGAGGTCCTCGCCGGGGATGCCGAGGTGCCGGTCGACCATGGCGCCCGTGCAGTAGACCACCGCGTCATAGCAGGCGGCGAGGTCGTCGACCGTGACGTCCGACCCCAGCTCGACGCCGCCGAGGAAGCGCACCGACGGCAGCTCCAGCACCTTGCGCAGGTAGCCGGCGATCGACTTGATCGAGGTGTGGTCGGGGGCGACGCCGTACCTCACCAGCCCGTACGGCGTGGGCAGGCGGTCCAGGACGTCGATCTCGACGGGCTCGCCCGCCTGCTTGGTCAGGGCCTCGGCCGTGTAGATCCCGGCGGGACCCGATCCCACGATCGCCACGCGCAGCGACATGCGGCCTCCTTAGCGGGACCTGCCGGCCCCACGACGTCTTGCGCCGATTCTCGCCCAGGCGGGTCCTCCCGACCAGACTCGCACGCCGGAGGCCATCGCAATAATCCGGTTAGGCCACCCCGCCCCTGAGCGCCTCCCGGGCCGCATAAATCGGCCGGCGGCCCCGTGGGAGTCGATAGCCTGTATACCTGTCAACCACCGCGACCGAGGAGTAGCCGTGCTGCTGCGTATGTCCACCCTGTTCCTGCGCACCCTGCGTGAGGATCCGGCGGACGCGGAAGTGCCGAGCCACAAGCTGCTCGTCCGCGCCGGCTATGTCCGCCGCGTCGCCCCGGGCATCTACTCGTGGCTGCCCCTCGGCAAGATCGTCATGGAGAACGTCGCCCGCGTCGTCCGCGACGAGATGAACGCCATCGGCGGCCAGGAGGTCCTGTTCCCCGCGCTGCTGCCCCGCGAGTACTACGAGCAGACCGGCCGCTGGACCGAGTACGGCGACACCCTGTTCCGCCTGAAGGACCGCAAGGGCGCCGACTACCTGCTCGGCCCCACGCACGAAGAGATGTTCACCGACATGGTGAAGGGGGAGTACTCCTCCTACAAGGACTATCCGGTCATCCTCTACCAAGTGCAGACGAAGTACCGCGACGAGGCGCGCCCCCGGGCCGGCATCCTGCGCGGGCGCGAGTTCGTCATGAAGGACTCCTACTCCTTCGACCTGGACGACGACGGCCTCAAGCGCTCCTATGAGCTGCACCGCGAGGCCTACATCAAGATGTTCGACCGGCTCGGCATCCACTACAAGATCTGCTTCGCGATGTCCGGCGCGATGGGCGGCTCGGCCTCCGAGGAGTTCCTGGCCCCCACCCCCACCGGCGAGGACACCTTCGTCGCCTGCCACAACTGCGGGTACGCCGCGAACGCCGAGGCCGTCGTCACCCCCGCGCCCCCGGCCGTGACCGCCGTCCACCCGGACGCGCAGGTGCTCGACACCCCCGACACCCCGACCATCGAGTCGCTGGTCTCGTTCGTCAACGAGCGCTACGGCCTCGGGGTGAGCGCCGCCGACACCCTCAAGAACGTCGTGGTCAAGGTGCGCACCCCCGGCTCCGACGAGGTCGAGACGCTCGTCATCGGGGTGCCCGGCGACCGCGAGGTCGACTTCAAGCGGCTGGAGGCCTCGCTGTCGCCCGGCGTTCCCGAGATCTTCGAGGCCGCCGACTTCGCCAAGCACCCCGGTCTCGTGCGCGGGTACATCGGCCCGCAGGTGCTCAAGGAGCTCGGCATCCGTTACCTGGTCGACCCCCGGGTCGTGGCGGGTTCGTCCTGGGTGACCGGCGCCAACGAGCAGGGCCGGCACGCGGCGCACGTCGTGGCGGGCCGCGACTTCGAGCCCGACGGCACCATCGAGGCCGCCGAGGTGCGCGCCGGCGACTCCTGCCCCCGGTGCGCCCACCCGCTGTCCATCGACCGCGGCATCGAGATCGGCCACATCTTCCAGCTCGGCCGCAAGTACGCCGACGCCGCCGGCCTGGACGCCCTCGGCCCCGACGGCAAGCCCATCCGCATCACCATGGGCTCCTACGGGGTGGGCGTCTCGCGCGCCGTCGCCGTGCTCGCCGAGCAGCTGCACGACGAGCTGGGACTGGTCTGGCCCCGCGAGGTCGCGCCCACCGACGTCCACATCGTCGGCACCGGCAAGGACAACCAGGTCGAGGTGGCGCTCGCGCTCGCCGAGGAGCTGGAGGCCAAGGGGCTGCGCGTGCTCGTCGACGACCGCGCCTCGGTCTCGCCCGGTGTGAAGTTCAAGGACGCCGAGCTGCTGGGCGTCCCCACCATCCTGATCATCGGCCGCGGGCTCGCCCAGGGGGTCGTGGAGCTGCGCGACCGCGTCACCGGCGTCAAGGAGGAGATCCCCCTCGCCGAGGCCGCCTCCCGCGTACTGGCCGCCGCCGCCGAGCCGGCGCCCGCCCAGGGCGCCTGACGCGCCGGCCGGCACGGCAAGCCGGCACATGGCGAGCCGGCATGGCCAAGGGCCCGCCGCCTCTCGGCCTGAGGCGGCGAGCCCCTCACGCGTGCCACGTCAGAGTCGAACTGCACGGCACGCGGCTCATGACGCCGGAGCCCGGCCCCGGCGACCTGTCCAGTGGATGACCGGTGAGGTGCGCTGGCTCCGCGCCGTAGGGCGGCGCCGGCCTTCGCCGTCCACCATCCCGCCGACGCGGCGCCGGTGGGAGTACTCCGTCGGGTGGATGGGGGATGGCGCACCCGGCGGGGGGTGGGCCGGTCACCGTCCCGCCGACGGTGGGAGTGCTCCATCGGGTGGACGAGGGATGGCGCACCCGAGGGGGTGCGCCGGTCACTGGATTAGCTGCGGGTGCCGCCGAGGGTTTTGCGCCAGTGGAAGCCGCCCGGAAGGTTCACGGTTATGGTGCGCCGCCCGTCGGCGGTCTTGGTGACACGGAAGCCTCGTGCGCCATAGCTGTGCCCGACACCGCTCCGCGACAGGTTGAGCCTGAACGGCCCCATCTTGATCGACTTACGGTAACTCCAGCCCATCTTTGCTGCCCTCCGTGTGTTCCGATGGACGAGCAACTACCCCGAACACCGTTCGCAAACGTGGACGTATGGGAGAAAGTGCCTTACTGGTCGAGGGAAACGGGCGGGGAAGTGGTCGCCCGGCCGCTCGGCGAGGCGGCCGGCGCGGGCGCCGGATGGCCCGGCAGCGCCGCGATCACCGGCTGCCAGCCGTACCCACGCACGGTGCACTCTTGCATGGCCAGCGCGGCCAGCCGCCGCAGCGAAGGGTCGTCCACGGCGGCCAGTTCGAGGTAGGCCGCCGTCACGCGGTCTTCGACCAGCGCGGCGAGACGGGCGGCGTCGCGCGCCGCGGTCACCGGGAACGGCAGTTCGTAGGCCGTCCCGGCCTCGGACGGGGTGCCGCCCCTGGCCGTGATCAGCCCGCGGATCTGGTCGCGCCTGGCCCGGTGGGCGTTGTAGCCCGCCGTCGCCGACGAGCGCCTGCCGCCGGAGGTCCGGGCGCCGACGACGCCGTAGGCGTACACCGCCGCGTGCTCGGCGGCCAGCACCTTGTTGAGCTCGCCCACGGCGTCGGTCACGACGACCTCGCCAGCGCCGCCGCGTGGGCGGCCTCGCACGCGCCGATGGAGGCGAGCAACTGCGCGAGAGAGGGAGAGACCTTGCCGATCTGCCGGGGACGCGCGGCCGCGGCCTTGCGCTCTCTGTCGCGCAGCGTGCCGATCGAGACCGCCGCCCCCGAGGCGGAGGCCCCCGCGGAGGCCGACGGCGTGGGCGAGGTCGTCGCGGGCGTCACAGGCGCGGGCAGGCGGCGGCGCAGCTCGGCCAGGTGGGCCTCGTGGCGCTGCTGGAACGGGCGCAGCGTGGCGGCGACCTTGGCGCCCGAGCGCGCGGCCTGCCGGTAGAGCGCCACCGTCTGCTCCTTGTCGGCGATGACGCTGGTGAGCAGCACGGTGTCGGGATCGGGCGGCCGCGGCGTGGGCGCGGAGCGGGGCGCGGACTCGGGCCCGGCGCAGCCGGTGGCGGACGCGGCGACGGCCGCGGCCGCGGCGCCGCGCAGCACCGCGCGCCGAGTCAGGGCACGCTGACGCACGGTGCGGCCTCCTGTGAATGACGGCTTTTCCTGGCTTGGCACATAGCATCGTACGGCGCGTCGCCCGGTGGGTGACCGAGTGACGCTCTTTCCGTGCCCCGGTGTCGATAGGCTGGTGAACCGTTGGGCGAGGTACGCATTCGGCCGTCATTTGAGACGACCGTTAAAACAACTGGGAGGTCAGCATGGGCTCAGACGCTCGACGTGACCGCCTGATCAAGCTTCTTGAACCCGTCGCGGCCGCCGAGGGCCTCGATCTTGAGGATGTCACGATCACCCCGGCCGGCAAGCGGCGGCTCCTGCGTGTCATCGTTGACGGCGACGAGGGCGTGAGCCTGGACAAGGTCGCCGACATCAGCCAGATGGTGTCGCAGGCGCTCGACGACAGCGACGTGATGGGCGGCAGCCCGTACGTGCTGGAGGTCTCCTCGCCCGGGGTCGACCGCCCGCTGACCGAGCCGCGCCACTGGCGCCGCGCCAAGGGCAGGCTGGTGAAGGCCGATCTGCGCGACGGCGGCTCGCTGGAGGGCCGTGTCATGGCCGTCGGCGACACCGGCGTCGAGATCTCGGCGGGGGAGGCCTCGCGCCCGCTGCTGTGGGACGAGCTGGTCAAAGGACGGGTGCAGGTGGAGTTCCGCCGGCTCGACGATGACGTGTTGGACGATGAAGACGACGCCGGCGACGACGACGGCGACGAGGGCTAGGGGGGAGCCTTGTGGACATTGACATGAGCGTCCTGCGCAGCCTGGAGCGGGAGAAGGACATCTCCTTCGACCTGGTCGTCAAGGCGATCGAGGACGCATTGCTCATCGCCTACTTCCGCACCGAGGGCGCGGCGCCCAAGGCCCGCGCCGAGCTCGACCGCGGCTCCGGCCACGTGACCATCTGGGCTGCGGAGCTCGACGACGAGGGCCGGGTGGCCAGGGAGTACGACGACACCCCCGGCAACTTCAGCCGCATCGCCGCGACCACGGCGAAGCAGGTCATCCTGCAGCAGCTCAGGGACGCCGAGGACGAGATCAACTTCGGTGAGTTCGCCAGCCGCGAGGGCGAGCTGGTCGCCGGGGTCATCCAGCAGGGCAAGGACCCCCGGGTGGTGCTGGTCGACCTCGGCAAGATCGAGGCCATCCTGCCGCACAACGAGCAGGTGCCCGGCGAGGAGTACATCCACGGTGAGCGGCTGCGCTGCTACGTCGTGCAGGTGAAGAAGGGCCACAAGGGCCCCTCGGTCACGCTGTCGCGCACGCACCCGAACCTGGTGAAGAAGCTCTTCGCGCTGGAGGTCCCCGAGATCGCCGACGGCACGGTCGAGATCGCCGCCATCGCCCGCGAGGCCGGCCACCGCACCAAGATCGCGGTCCGTTCGCGCAGGGGCGGGGTCAACGCCAAGGGCGCCTGCATCGGCCCCATGGGGTCGCGGGTGCGCAACGTCATGACCGAGCTGCACGGCGAGAAGATCGACATCATCGACTGGTCGGACGATCCCGCCGACTTCGTCGGGAATGCCCTGTCGCCCGCGCGGGTTTCCCATGTAGAGGTGATCGATCTCGAAGGTCGCGTCGCCCGGGTGACCGTTCCCGACTACCAGCTCTCGCTCGCGATCGGCAAAGAGGGGCAGAACGCCCGTCTAGCCGCTCGCCTCACCGGATGGCGCATTGACATCCGGCCCGATACTCAGGCCGCCGCTGCGGGGGATGCGGTCGGTCCCGCCGATGCCTCCACAAGGTAAGCTTGAGTACGGTGGCCGGGCGGCCCCGCTGAGAACGTGTGTGGGCTGCCGGGTTCGCGCGGTAAAGTCCGAGCTGCTCCGCCTGGTGGTGGTCGGGGATGAGATCATTCCTGACCAGCGAGGACGGCTGCAGGGCCGTGGTGCATATCTGCACCGGGCACTGAGCTGCCTGGAGCTCGCCGAACGTCGCCGAGCGTTTCCGCGTTCGTTCCGAGTCGCGGGAGCGCTCGACGTGGCGTGTCTGCGAGCTCATCTGGTGGGGCTTGACGCCGAGTAGGACCGGGTGAATGGTTACCAACTGTCATGTAGGACGCCGAGTCGATGGGCGGGTCAGATAGCGATGAGCGCCTGATGAGCATGCGGCGATGAGTACGTCCAGGTAGAGACGGTCCGGCGGCACAGCCTCCCGGGCCGAGTTAGGGAGTGCAGTGGCGAAGGTCCGAGTCTACGAGCTCGCCAAGGAGTTCGGAGTAGAGAGCAAGGTCGTGATGGCCAAGCTCCAAGAAATGGGCGAGTTCGTGCGATCGGCGTCTTCTACGATAGAGGCGCCGGTGGTCCGCAAGCTTACGGAGGCCCTCAAGGGGTCCTCCGATTCCAGGGGCGGCGACAGGTCGTCCAGGGCGCCCAAGGCGTCCCCCCGGCCGGCTCCCAGCCAGGCCGGAAACGGCGCGGCGACGCCGGGTCAGACGGTTCCGCGGCCGGGTCCCGGCCCACGTCCAGGTCCGGGCCCGCGCCCAGGCCAGGGGCAGGGTCAAGGTCCGGCGAACGTCGCACCGCGCCCGCCCGTGCCGATGCCCCATGTCAACCAGCCTCCGCAGGAGGCCACCCGTCCGGCGGCGCCGCGTCCCGAGGCCGCCCGCGCTGAGGCCGCTCGTCCGGAGGCTCCCCGCCCCGCGACGCCGCGTCCCGATGCGCCGCGTTCCGAGGCCCCGAGGTTCGAGGCCCCGCGTTCCGACGCGGGCCGTCCGGCCGCTCCGGGCACGCGCCCCGGTCCCGGTCCCAAGCCGGGCCCCCGTCCGGGTCCCGCCCCGCGCACCGGCGCGCCCTCCGCGTCCGGCGGCGGCGCTCCCGCCGCTCCGGGCGCCCCTGGCGCCCCGGCGGGTCCGCGTTCCGGCGCCCCGGCGCCCGGCGCTCCCCGTTCCGGCGGTCCCAAGCCGGGTCCGCGCGGCCCGCGTCCCGGTAACAACCCGTTCTCCTCGAACGCCAGCGGCATGGGCCAGCGCCCGCCGCGTCCGGGCCGTGAGGGCGGTGGCCCTCCCGGTCGCGACGGCGCCCCCCGTGACGCCGGTCCCCGCGAGCCGCGCCGTGACGGCGCCGGTCCGCGCGAGCCGCGCCGCGAGGGTCCCCGCGACGGCGCGATGCCGCGTCCTCCGGGCGCGCGTTCCGGCCCGCCCGGAGCGGCCGGTCCGCGTCCGGGTCCCGGCCCCGGCGGACCGCGTCCCGGTCCCGGTGCGGGCGGTCCCCGTCCCGGTGGCCCGCGTCCGAACCCGATGATGATGCCTTCTCGCCCGTCCGGCCCCGGCCAGGGCGGCGGCGGTGGCGGCGGTGGCCGTCCCGGCGGTGGCGGCGGTCGTCCCGGTGGCGGCGGTGGCCGTCCGGGTGGCGGCGGCGGTGGCGCCGGTCGTCCCGGTGGCGGCGGCTTCAGCGGTCCCCGCACGGGCACCGGTGGCCGTCCCGGCGGTGGCGCCGGCGCGGGCGCCGGTGGCGGCGGTGGTTTCGCCGGTCGTCCCGGTGGCGGCGGCGGTCGTGGCCGTGGTGGCACGGCGGGAGCCTTCGGGCGTCCCGGCGGCCGTCCGACCCGTGGCCGCAAGTCCAAGCGCCAGAGGCGTCAAGAGTTCGACAACATGCAGGCCCCCTCGATCGGCGGCGTGCAGGTCCCTCGCGGCACCGGCCAGACCCTGCGCCTGCCGCGCGGAGCCTCGCTGTCCGACTTCGCCGACAAGATCGGTGCGAACCCCGCCTCGCTGGTGCAGATCATGCTGCACCTCGGCGAGATGGTGACCGCCACCCAGTCGGTGAACGAAGAGACCCTGCAGCTGCTGGGCGCCGAGCTCAACTACGTCATCCAGGTCGTCAGCCCGGAGGAGGAGGACCGCGAGCTTCTCGAGGCCTTCGACATCGAGTTCGGCGAGGACGAGGGCGACGAGAGCGACCTCGCGCCGCGACCGCCGGTCGTGACGGTCATGGGTCACGTCGACCACGGTAAGACCAAGCTTCTCGACGCCATCCGCAACACCAACGTGGTGGCGCGCGAGGCCGGTGGCATCACCCAGCACATCGGTGCCTACCAGGTCGCGACCGAGCACGAGGGCCAGGACCGCAAGATCACCTTCATCGACACCCCGGGTCACGAGGCGTTCACCGCCATGCGTGCCCGTGGTGCGCAGGCGACCGACATCGCCGTGCTGGTGGTCGCCGCCGACGACGGCGTCAAGCCGCAGACGATCGAGGCCCTCAACCACGCCCACGCGGCCGAGGTCCCGGTCGTGGTCGCGGTGAACAAGATCGACAAGGAGGGCGCGGACCCGATGAAGGTCCGGGCGCAGCTCACCGAGTACGGTCTGGTCGCCGAGGAGTACGGCGGTTCGACGATGTTCGTCGACATCTCCGCGAAGCAGGGGCTCGGCATCGACGATCTGCTCGAGGCGATCCTGCTGACGGCGGACGCCGAGCTCGACCTGCGGGCGAACCCGACGATGGACGCCCAGGGCATCGCGATCGAGGCCCACCTGGACAAGGGCCGCGGCCCCGTGGCGACCGTGCTCGTGCAGCGCGGCACCCTGCGGGTCGGCGACTCCATCGTCTGTGGCGAGGCCTTCGGCCGCGTCCGGGCGATGCTGGACGACAACGGCGAGCAGGTCACCGAGGCCGACCCGTCGCGTCCGGTCCTGGTGCTGGGTCTGACGGCCGTCCCGGGCGCCGGCGACAACTTCATCGTCGTCTCCGACGACCGCATGGCCCGCCAGATCGCCCAGCAGCGGGCGGCCCGGCAGCGCATCGCCGACATGGCGAGGAGCAGCCGCCGCCGTACGCTCGAAGAGCTGTTCAGCGACCTGGAGAAGGGCAAGGTCGACGAGCTCAAGCTCATCATCAAGGGTGACGTCTCCGGTTCCGTGGAGGCCCTGGAGGACGCGCTGCTCAAGATCGACGTCGGCGACGAGGTGCGCCTCCGGGTGCTCCACCGCGCGGTCGGCGCCATCACCGAGTACGACGTCAACCTGGCGATCGCGGACGACAACGCCGTCATCATCGGCTTCAACGTGCGGCCCGAGGTGCGGGCGCGCGACCTGGCCGAGCGCGAGGGCGTCGACATCCGCTACTACTCGGTCATCTACCAGGCGATCGAGGAGATCGAGGCGGCCCTGAAGGGCATGCTGAAGCCGGAGTTCGAGGAGGCCCAGACGGGCACCGCCGAAGTCCGCGAGGTCTTCAAGGTCCCGAAGATCGGCAACGTGGCGGGCTGTCTGGTCCGTTCGGGCACGATCACCCGCAACAGCAAGGCCCGGATCATCCGCGACGGCGTCGTGGTGGCCGACAACCTCACCGTCTCGTCGCTGCGCCGCTTCAAGGACGACGCGACCGAGGTCCGCGAGGGCTTCGAGTGCGGCATCGGTGTCGGCTACAGCGACATCAAGATCGACGACGTCATCGAGACGTTCGAGATGCGGGAGAAGCCGCGCGCCTGACGGCGGCGGAAGACAAGGCGGGGGGGGGGGGGGGGGGGGGGGGGGGGGGGGGGGGGAGGGGGGGGGGCGGGGGGGGGGGGGGGGGGGAAAAGAGACGGGGCAGGGGTAGGGCTAGAGGCCGTCCGCTATGCTGTCCTGT